>CAMAUZ010000040.1 GCA_945861535.1 Akkermansia muciniphila
ATATCGCTACTACTACCATCCCGACGTCCTTTTCAATCGCACCACCCGCCCGACCAAGGAGTCAGCGGTCGAATTCCTTTACAACCGGCTCAAGGCGCAACCGGGCAAGATCACGATCGTCGCCGCCGGGCCGCTCACCAACATTGCCCGCCTCATCGCCGACAAGCCCGACAGCAAGGCGTGGATCAAACGCATCGTCGTGGTGGGCGGCTCCATCCAGGAGCCTGCGCCCGAGGCCAACCTCCGCGCCGACATCGACGCCGCGCGCACCGTCTTCGCCTCCGGCGTGCCGCTTGTCGTTGTGCCGCGCGAAGTCACCGCCAAACTCCTGCTCGACGACGATGGCCTGCGCCGAGTCTTTGCGCCTGTGACCACGCTCTCCCTGCAACTCGAGACGCTGCACCAACTCGGCGACGAGAAGCATCCCGGCCTCGCCGCTGTGCTCGCGGTCGCCCTGTGCCTGGATGATCGCTTCGCGTCGTTCGAGGATCTCGCGATCGAGATCGACAAGGAAGGCGTCACCCGCGTCACCAAGGGGA
The DNA here is from genome assembly GCA_945861535.1 of Akkermansia muciniphila. Taxonomy (GTDB): domain Bacteria; phylum Verrucomicrobiota; class Verrucomicrobiia; order Limisphaerales; family BJHT01; genus BJHT01. The sequence continues at coordinate 540 of CAMAUZ010000040.1, forward strand.
AGCCGAACGCCCGGGTCGCGACGTCCGTCCGCGCTGGCGACTTCCTCAAGTGGTATGTGGACCGCATGGCCTCGTGTGTCTCGCCCGCGAAGCAGCCGTCGAAGCTGATCGCGGCCGGCGGTTTTCCCAATCGCGTGCACGTCGCGGAGGATTATGAAAACGACCTCGAACGCTTCTGGTGGATGAGCGGCAAGAACGAGACCAAGAACACTCCGCCGGGCAGCCGTCGCGTGTGCCGAGGGACGCTGACCCACGACTACGACGATCTGCTGGGCAACCCGAAGGCCATGCACACCGCCGTCATCTTCAACCCCGTCCCCGGTCCGCCCATGGGCAAGAACCCACGCTTAAGTTTCCGCTACTTCCTCAAGGGGACGGATCGGCTGTGCGTGCAAATCTACAGCCTCTCGAACGGCTATCATCGGCAGCTTTACCTGACCGGACTGCCGCAGGGGCGCTGGGAATCGGGAACGGTGGACATGACGGCGACGCGTCGTCCGGACGGCACCGGCGGCCCGCTGTCGGAACACGAGCGCATCGATGACATCCAGTTCTACGCCGAGCCGACGGCCGAGCTGCTCATCGACGATGTGCTCTTGTTCGATGCGGCCGCACCGGGCGAGAAACGGCCGTTCCCAAAACACATCCACTTCACCGCGACGTTCGACACCGGCGTGGCCGGCAAACACTGGTTGGGCAACTTCGACTTGCTGCCGGACAAGGGCTACTTCTGGCGGGCGGCCAAGTCGGTGGACAACGCCGAGCGAGGCTTCCCTTGGATTCGCCTGCAACTGCGCGGCGAACGCGCCATGGGTGACGCGACTCAGCTCACCTTCCGCTATCGCCTGACCGGTGCGAACTCGTTGCGAGCCGTGCTCGTCAATCGCACGGCCCAGACCGAGCACGTCGTCGATGTGCAGGATCTCAAGCATGACACGTGGGGCGAGGCGACGGTCGATTTCAAGGGGCCGAAGCTGGGCGACCGTGTTGACGAGTTACACTGGCTATTGCCGCGCGGCGCGGAACTCTTGCTCGACGACGTGACGTTGTATGTGCCGGGACGTTGAAACGGCGGCATCACACAGGAAGACAACTAAGCACCTTTTGAAGAATGTACCACGACTCACCCCGCTACACCCTAGCAGCCTGTTGAAATACTCGCTTCCAGCTAATAACTCGTGTGAAATCCCCAATGAAAATAGGGGGCGGGACTTCAAAAGATGAGTATTTCAACTGGCTGCCAGGACTTGACCATGAACCAACCCCGACTTTGCAGTGCGCCGGCTCAACTTTTAGCGCTATGGCTTTTCGTGCTGGGAACGAGCGAGCTTGTTGTCGGCGCGGACGCACCGGCCAACGACCTGACGCGTGTTCGATTAGGCAACGTCTCGGTCACCATGTCGCCGCCGGTGGTCGTTTCGCTCTCGGCGCCGGGCGAGCGGCGGTGGGGACAGCATCAGTTTCCGGCTTTGTCGCGACTCCCGGATGGGCGGTTGTGGCTGACGTACAACGCCTCGGCGGATCGGGACGACGAGTACGGCCGTCCCGGTCCGGTCTTCGTCTCGTCGGATCAAGGCCGCTCGTGGACGAAGGCCCAACCCGACGATTCGCGGTTGGCGATCTCGCATTCCGTGGTGTCGCCGGTTGGCAAGGGCGAATTCCTTTGCGTGCCCATGTCACCGGGGCTATCGATCAACCGCGAAAAACTGCAGCTTCCGGAGCCGGCCACCAAGTTCAACGTCTACGGCGAGGTATTGCTGTATCGGTTGGGCGACTGTCCGCCGCGAGTCGGTGAATTCGTCGGTCGAATTCCGGCGTTGCGATGGCGATCGGAACAGCAAGCCTGGCAGCGTGAAGAAATCGAATGGGACACGACTGACGCGCTCGTGCGAACTCGCAAAAGCGACTACGTCTTCTCGCGGCCGTACCTCGACAACGCCTTGGTGCGGATCGGCGAGCGGCTCTTCTACGCGAGCTATCACCTCGGCTATCGGCTGCCCGATGGTTCCTGGCCGAAGAATTACGCCGCATGGTGCATGGTCTCCGACGACAACGGCCGAAAATGGCAGCGGCTCGGACTGATCGCCCACGACCCCACGGGCAACGCCATGATGGGCGAGCCGAGTCTCGTGGCCACGGAAAACGGCGACTTGGCGTGCTTGATCCGCACCACCGACCACCGCCAACGCCCGTTACTCGCGACCTATTCCCGCGACGGTGGACGAACGTGGGAGCCGACTCGCGAGCTGTTCAAGTTCGGCGTCATGCCACAGACACTGCGATTGAAGAACGGAGTTGTCGTGGCTTCGTTTGGCCGCCCGGGTGTTCAACTGGCCGTAGCTCAGGACACTGCGGCGCGAATCTGGTCGCCGATGCTGCCGCTCGTCGCGGGCGATCATTCCTGCGGCTACACCCGCCTGCTGCCGCTGGATGAACGAAGCTTTCTGATCGTGTACTCGAACTTCCAATGGCCCGACAACGGGGAGCAGCGAAAGTCGATTCTGGTGCGGCGAATCGCAGCGGAAAGGGTGTCAGGAACCGTTTCCGAGTAGATCGTCGCTCCGGGAGTAAAATGGTTCCGGACACGAATGGCACGGTTCCTTATGTTCCAATGATTTACGTCAGTCTGCCGGAATGGCACAAATTCCGGGTGCCGTGAATTGCGGGAGTTTGAAAGTGCGTGAGCCGCCTTCATCTTTGTCGATTGCCGTAACTCCTTTGATATCATGATGCAGTGCCATTCGTTCCTGACCCCTTTTCCGTTCCTGGCGCGACTTGAACGACGGAATTCTGGCGAATTCCGCTACGTAGATGCCAAATGCGCAACTTCAAAGCTGGCGCGTCGGGCTAGTGGAGGAGAGTATTTTCCGGGAGTTGCCTTAATACGACGGCATCACACAGAAAGACGAACAGGCACCATGAGGTTCTGCGCTCCGAAGCAATCAAAAGGTAACGTTAGGATTGAGAGATGGTGTCCGCGTAAGCGGGCCGCAAACGAAAAACCCGCTCTTTTTCACACCCTACAGGAAGCACCATGACAAACCGAATCTTCTCCCGCTGCCGCTGTCTCTTGGCCCTCGGAACCGTGGGGCTAATGCTCGGCACCTGCAGTGCCGACGAAAGCGAGATACGCAAAGCCGTCACGTTTTATGCGAGCTTCGACGAGAGCCTGAAAGCCGACGTCGGCGTCGGACAACGCACGCCCGACACTCGCTTCAACCACCCAACCGAGAAGGGGCAGTTCGTCTTCGAGAAAGGCGTCGACCAGAAGGTCTTCACCATCGCGAAGACGAAGGGCATCGCGGCCGGCGCGCTTGAGGCGGTGGACGTGCTGGCGAAGAACGGCCGCATCTTCTACCCGGCGAAGGAGAACATCGCGTTCAAGAAGGACGGCTGGAGTGGCTCGGTCTCGATGTGGTGCAAGACCGACTCCGACAAACTCATCAAGGCGAAGTTTTGTGACCCGGTCCAGATCACGCAGAAGGGCGCGAACAACGGCGGACTGTGGTTCGACTTCAACGACGCCAGGCCGCGCGACCTGCGGCATGGCGCCTTCCCGATGATTCCCGAAGGACAGAAGGGCATCGGCGAGAACGACCCCAATGCGCCGATGGTTCGCGTGCCCGGCATCGGCTGGAAATCCGCCGATTGGCACCATGTCGCGCTCACGTTCAAGAATCTCGATACCGGCAAGCCCGACGCCGTGACGGCGCTTTACATCGACGGCAAACTCATCGGCGAAGTGAGAGACCGGGCCATCGCGATGGGCTGGGACATCGAGAAGGCCGGCATCTATGTCTCGATCAATTACATCGGTCTGCTCGACGAGTTCGCATTGTTCGACAGGTCACTCACGGTCGAGGAAGTGGCGCTGCTTCACAAAAAGCCCGATCTGCTGTCGCCGCTCAAGAAAATGGCCGCACCCAAGTAGCCACCCGCCGCAAAGGCCCCCACGCTTTGGTCTTCAGCAGGGCAGGAAAAGGGGAAGCAACCGGGTGGTCGCCGGCGAATGAAAGCTGCCGATCACGGATGAAACCCGCGCCGTCGTGGCGATCCTGTATCCGACCGCCGAGGAAGCCGGCCTCACCTGCGCCATCGTGACCGCCGCGGCGAAGGTGCGCGACCTGAACTGCAAATACTTGGCCGAAGGCAAAGGCGCGGCCGTCACCGCCCACTTCGGCCCCGACGGCTTCACTCTCTGCGATCCGAACCGCGCGGGCGAAGGCGCGAACAAGGTGTTTCAGAAGATTTACGAGAAGGCGATTTGAATGCGGTTCCGGTGCGAGTATCCATTGACAAGCACTGACCCCGTACTCGCTGACCTGTCACCGCGCCTGCCAAGCCGCCGTCGCACCCGTCGGCTAATCGTTCCCGCAAACTTCACCGGCCTCGCCCCCCCCCCAATGGAGCTGCCGGTTGGACACTGACCGCCAGCACGCTCAATCCGTGATGACCACCTGCATTCGGTTGCGATCCAGGGCGAAGCGCTTTCCCGGCGGCGGTTTGGGCATGGCCTTGAGGTATTTCGCTTTGACCAACGCATCGAAATCCGCCGGCAGCTTCTGCTTGTCCATCTGGTAAAGGTGAATCGCCCCGGTCAACTCCTGGTGGATCGGCAGGCGAAGGGATGAATTATTCGGCGCGGTGGGAAGTTGGTCGGGAGCCGGCTGCTGTGGGCTGACAGTGGGCGTCGCGGCGACGGGTTGCTTGGTGGTTGCCGACGGTTGGGATTCCTCGGCTTTGGGGGCCTCGGCAGCCAGTTCGGACTGCGGGGTAACTGGCTGGCGGCGACAACCTTGCACCACTACCAGCGCGAACAAAATCAACCCCAACCCGCCTCGGGTAAACATGCTGTTCATCGTCGGTTAGCCCCTGCGGAGGCTAGAAGGAAGCGGTGTAGGGAGCGGTCCAGGCAGCCGCCACGGTGTCGGTGTCTTGCCCGGCGGCGTTCAGCAAGCCAAAGTCACCGCTGGTGAGCTTGGTGTGGTGCCGCCATTCGACGTGTCCATCCATGAAAATGAGGTTGCCGCCACCCTCGTGGTTCGACGAATACCATTCCCAATACGGATAGGCTGCCCCCGGGTAGAAGTTCGGATCCCGAGTCAGATGCCAGTTCGTATAAATGCGAGGATTTGCGACGCTAACAACGGAAGGACGGAGCCACGCGACCTGCGTGCGCGCGGAACTCTCCTGGAGGGCGATGATGCGGCTGGGATTGGGCACACTGCTGGTGCGACGTGTCAAATTGAGCGCGCTCATCACCACTGCATTGCCCATGTAAATGGTGTCGTTGTTGGCATCGGCCGCGTTTACCGGATCCTGATATTCCAACCGCGAAGCGATGCAGGTGAAGGCCTTACCATTGGTGCCGAGGGTGGGTTGGAGCACTCCCAGGATATTGGGCGTCGTTGTCGTCGCAAAGAAGTTAACCTGGCTGGCACCCTGAGGGGGCATCCGCTCGTCCTGATCGGATGCATACATCATGACGGCAAGCGCCACCTGCTTCTGATTGGAGAGACAGTGCGTCCGCTTGGCCTTTGCTTTCGCCTTGCTCAAAGCGGGCAGGAGCATCGCCGCGAGAATCCCAATGATGGCAATGACGACGAGGAGTTCGATCAGGGTAAAGCCGCCAGTCGCTGGCGCAGAAGCCGGTCGCTGGCGCAGAAGCCGGTCGCTGGCGCAAGGGCATTAGTTTCATGGCCGCTGGAAGAAATATGCTGGCCTCCGTCATCTGGCAAGGGCGGATATTACGAACCGACGAAAGGAGAGGTGAGGCGCTTGCCCCGCCACGGTCCTCCGCCTAGCCTCCGAGCAGCTAAAGTCACCATGAAACACACGCAAAAAGCCATCACGCGACGCGCGTTTGTCGCCGGTTCGTCAGCCGCCGTGGCCGGGGTTCTCATCGACACTCGCGCCAGCGAAGCCGCGCAAGCCGCGGGGCCGTTTCAGGCGATGGGCACGCGCGCGGGTGAGGTGACCGACACAACGGCCATCGTCTGGGCCCGGCTCACGGCTGCGCCGACGCGCAACCACAGCGGCGTGGTCATTCCCAAGCGCGCGAAGGACGAGGCGAAGCGGGGCAAGTCGGAATCGAAGGTGAATGTGCCGGTGGAGCAACTCGAAGGGGCGTGTCCCGGTGCGCGAGGGCGTGTGCAGTTGCGCTACGGCACCCGCGAGGATTTGAGCGATGCGAAGGTGACGGAGATTGCGGTGGCGGCGGCGGAGAATGACTTCACCTGCCACTTCAAGCTGGGCGGACTGCAGCCCGGGACGGTGTATCATTACGCGAGCGAGCTCCCCGGTGCCGCGAAGGAGACGGCGTTTCGCGGGAGGTTCGAAACGGCACCGGCGCCCGCTGCGCCGGGCAACCTCCGCTTCTGCGTGATGACCTGCCAGGGCTACCCCGACCGCGGCCATCCCGACGGGCACCCCATTTATCCCGCGATGGGCGAGTTCAAACCGCAGTTCACCTGCCTCACCGGCGATCTCGTTTACTACGACAACGATGAACCGGTCGCGGTGACGGAGCGGCTCGCGCGCTATCATTGGGAACGAATGTTCAGCCTGCCGCGATTGATTGAGTTCAATCGGAACCACTCGACCTACTGGCTGAAGGACGATCACGACACTCTCAGCAACGACTCAGGGCCAGGCGCGACGATGGGTGAGTTCACCTTTGCGCAGGGACAGAAAATTTTTCAGCAACAGGCGCCGATGAACCACGACGGCCCGAGCTACCGCACCGTCCGCTGGGGCCGCGACCTGCAAGTGTGGTTCACCGACGGCCGCGATTTTCGCTCGAAGAACAAATCACCCGACGGCCCGGAAAAAACTATCTGGGGTGCGGAGCAGAAGGCGTGGTTCAAGCGCACCGTGAAGGAGAGCAACGCGAGGTGGAAAGTGCTCGTCTCGCCCACGCCGCTGGTCGGTCCCGACCGGAAAAACAAGCGGGACAACCACGCCAACGAAGGCTTCACCCACGAGGGCGACGAACTCCGCGCGTGGCTGAAGGCCCACGTGCCGGACAATTTCTTCGTCATCTGCGGCGACCGCCACTGGCAATACCACTCGGTGCATCCCGCGACGGGCGTCCACGAATTCAGCGCCGGCCCGGCGAGCGATGAGCACGCGAGCGGCTCGCCCGGCCACGACCCGAAGATTCACCAATTCCACCGCGTCCGCGGCGGCTTCCTCGCCGTCACCCTGCGGCGCGAGGGCGCGCAGAGCCGCATCCTCTTCGAGCACCGCGATGTGATGGGGAAGGTGGTTTACTCGTGGAATGCAGCGCGTCCGATCTGAAGTCGCCACGCCTTTGAGCAAGGCCAGCGTGGTAACTCTCCGGAACGGTCCATTCGATTGGCGAGCTTGCCATGAAAAAAGAAAACCGGCGGGAAGATGATCCCCGCCGGTTTCCGTTTTAGAAACGCTTTTGAACCGGTGTCCACGCATGGCGCGGAGAAAGAACGGTTTGCGCCTCTAACTTTGTCTTGATTCCAATTTAGACGTCCGGAAACTGCCCGTTCATTCCATGAACGACAAGGAACAAATCTCCGGCAGCTCCAACATTTACGACCTCATGGTCAAAAACTTGATGTCACCAAAAGTAGAAGGCGGCAGCGGGCTTTCAGCAGAAGAAGCAACAAAAATTGCCGTACGCGCTTTGCAGAAATTGAAGGGAGAATCAGCCGACATCGAACTAGCCTTCGATGTCGGGCACAGCTCCCTCGGCTGGGCCGTGCTGCAAACCACCCCAAACTCTCAAGCCTCAACCCTCAACTTGCTCGGTTGCGGTGTCGTGACCTTCGGAGCCGACGATTGCCTCGCCAGCAAACGCCGGTTGTTCCGGCGACAGCGTCGGCATGCACGGGCCACGCGCCAACGCATTGAGCGTCTGGAGAAACTGCTCGCCCACCTCGGGGTCATGGGCGCGGAGCAATTGAAGTCAAAGCACACTCAGGCCGGCGGCCACTCCGCACCGTGGCTGCTCGCCGCGCGGGTCCTCGCCAGTAAAGGCGATGCGAAACATCTGCTGACCTGGCCGGAACTGTGGGACGTGCTCCGCTGGTATGCCCACAACCGCGGCTATGATGGCAACAAACGCTGGAGCGCCGCCGAAGCCGACAGCGAGGCCGCCAAGGAAGATTCTGAAAAGGAGCAAAACGCGCGGAGCCTGATGGAGAAGTTTGCCACGACCACCATGGCAGAAACCTTTTGTCAGCATCTCAATCTCGATCCGCTCGGTGCCAAGCAAGCCTCGGCCATACGCTTCAAAGGACTCAATGCTGCCTTTCCACGCGAGGGCGTCGAGGCCGAGGTGCGCCGCGTCCTGCAAGCTCACTTCGGCAAGCTGCCCAAGGTGGACAGCCAGTTCGAGCAAGCCCTGTTTGACAACTGGCAGGCCATCCCCTGCCCTGACATCAAACTCCCCAAGCGTTTCCAAGGCGGCTTGCTCTTCGGCCAGCTCGTGCCGCGCTTCGACAACCGCATCATTTCCAAATGCCCCGTCACCGGGCAGAAAGTTCCCTCCCGCAACTGCCCCGAGTTCTTTCGTTTCCGTTGGGCGATGCAGCTTGCGAACATCCGCGTCGGCAAAATGGGCGACCGTGATCTGCGACCCTTGACGGCAGAGGAGCGCACGAAGCTCGACATCCTCATGCGCGCCCAAGGCTCGCTCACTCCGGGTGAACTCAAGAAGGCCGTCCGCGATCTCACCGGTTCCGCGCGGGACAATCTCGATACGATGCTTATGCACCCGGACGCCAAGGACGCCTTGCTGCTGGACCCCGCGCAAAAGCTTGTCACCTCCGACAAGCTCAAGACGCTCTGGCCCCTGCTGCCAGCTCGCATCCAGAAGCGCGCCCGTGGCCAATGGCGGCGCAGCAAGATGCTCACCTTGGAAAAGCTCCGCGCTCAAGCCGTGCAACTCGGCGAGTCGGTGGATGCCTTCGACGCCGAGGTGCAACGCCTGCTCGACTCGGGCAATACCAAGAAAACTCGCAAGCAAGGCCAGCTCACCCGCGAGTCCCTGCTCAAGGAGCCGTTGAAGATTGAGCGCCTCTCCGGGCGCGCCGCGTTTGCCCGGCACCTGCTCCAACAAGCCCACGTCGAAGTCATGGCGGGCAAGCATCCCAAGGAGGAAGGCGGCTGCCTCTTCGTCACCGAGCAAATGCGCGCCAAGCAATTGCTGCGCAGCCTCGACGACCAGACCAACAACCACCTTGTCCGCCATCGCCTGCTGATTCTCCAGCGACTCCTCCGCGACCTAGTGGCGGACCCCGCCTTCGCCAACGGGGACAAGGCTCGCGTCGCGCAAGTCACCATCGAGGTCAACCGCGACCTGCGCGAGATGTCAGGCAAGACGGCCAAGGCCATCGCCCAAGACCTCGGCCTGCGCCTGAGCAATCACAAGCACGTCTCCGCCAAGCTCGAAGAAGCCTTCGAGGGCAAAGACGTAACCATGACCGCCGGCCTCATTCGCAAGGCCCGCATTGCCGACGACCTCGGGTGGACCTGTCCCTACACCGGCCAACCCTACGACGCCTTCGATCTCATCACGCGCAAGGTGGACAAGGACCACGTCATTCCGCGCTCGCAGCGTCCCGCCGACGGACTGGATTCCCTCGTCATCACCTTCTCGGAAGTCAACCGGATGAAAGGCCAGCGCACGGCCTATCAGTTCATCCAGGAGTTCGAGGGGAAGCCCGTCGAGGGATTGGCGAACCTCTCGCTCGTCACGCTCACGCGGTTCAAACAAAGCGTGGAAGCCTTGGAGTCATGGAAAGGCCACGACGATGACAAGCGCCGCAAGAAGAAGCGCAAGGAACTCCTGCTCCTCCCCAGCTATGAGGACAAAGGCTTCACCCCGCGCGACCTCACCGTCACCTCGCAGCTTGTCCGCCTCGGCGCGCAGGTGATTCAGGGATTCTTCACGTCCGGTAGTGAAGCGCTGCTGCACGTCCCTACCACGCCGCCGATTACGCTCCCCCGCATCATCTCCCTCCCTGGCGCGGTCACGGGCGCGGTGCGCAAAGGCTGGCGCGTCCTCGGTTGCCTCGCCCAAGCCGCCCCGCAGATTCTCGATGAACACGGCGACCCCAAAACCAAGACCGACATCCGCAGCCTCACCCATCTGCACCATGCCCTCGACGCCTGCGTGCTCGCGCTCGCCGCGCATTCCTTCCCGAACAATGGCGCGCTGTGGGAGGCGATGGTGGTCCGCTCGCCCAACGCGCAGCAGAAGCAGCTCCTCCACGCCACCGGCTTCTACGAGTTCGACCGGGAGGACAAGCCGCACTTCAAGGAGCTGTCCCCCGAACTCAAGAACCAGATTGCCGCCCGCCTCGCCGAGAAGCGCGTGGTGCAGCACATCCCGGCGGACATGAGCGGCATGAAGGCCGAGGAGAACACCCGCGGCGTGGTGAAGGTAGAAAAAGGCCGCGTCTATCTCCGCCAGCGAACGCGCGACGCCAAGACCGGCAAACTCTCCGTGAAGGAAACCGATGAAGTCGTGGGCAAAGTCGTTGGCCTCGAGCCGCATGACAGCCCCGGCAAGCTGACACCGATGAAGGGCGTGCGCGTCATCGCGGACAACTTCGGCGTCGCGATCCTCGACCACGCCCCGAACCCGGAGGACAAGTTCGTCATCATCCCGTGGCACAAGGTCTGGCACCGGATTGCGGAGTTGAAGGAGAAGAATGAGGGGAAGCCCGTGCGTGTGCTGCGCAACGGCCAGCTCATCCGAGTCAGCCAAGGTACGTACAAAGGTATTTGGACCGTTTTCTCGGTTAAGAACAATTCTGGGGGAGTTGCCGTGGATGTGGGCTTTACCGACGTTGTCAGGCTTCAAAACAAGACCGAAGGGCATAAAATAAATGCCTCTTTTGCAACCATAGTAAAAGGAGGACTCGAAATCCTCAAATCCTCCCTCTGTGGCGTGGCCCAAACCAGCTCCGCCCCGATCGCCAACGTCGGGTAGGGCGCGTCTGTCCCCAGCGCGCCGCCGAAAACCCGTAGCCTCCGGGTAGCCGACGGCGGGGTGAGGACACCCCGCCCTACCAGCTATGTCCCGTGGGCTGGAACGCCGTTCTTCACTCACGCCAAGTTCGTCTGCTCACAACCTTTGTGTGCCACCGGATCCTGTTTCTGTGCCACCGATGACATTTTGTGTCTCACCCGACGAACTTTTTGTCTCACCGGAAGGTTTTTGTGTCACACCAGAGACTTCCCGGTGCCCTATGAAGACTTCTTCCTCGTCTCCGATGACTTTGTGGGCGTCACCCAAGCCTTTTTCCCCGTCATCCAGCGTCGGGAACGGGCACCAGGTCTTCGGAATTGCGGCCGCCGCCCTGGAAGATGCAGGCGAAGACTTCGGAGTCTGGCAACGGAGTGCTGGTCTCGGCCCCGGCGAGTTCCCGGTCGCCTCTGGCGGAGAGATTTAACGCGCGGGTGCAAAAACGCGGCAATGCTGACGTGCCATCGCCAAAGCCGAACCGGTTCTGGAACGTCGAACATTGCTCGTACGCCTTCGCGGGTTGGCGTTGACTTCCATCTGCCCGTTCATAGCCGGCCCACACCGGGTTGGAGATTGGCGCTCCGCAGGAGTGGGTCGCGGGATTTTACGAGGTGCGATTGAAAGTGGGTGAGCGGGTGGCGGTGCTGTCGGGAATTTTGGAGTGCGGTGGCAAGTCGGACGCGACACCGCTTTCGCACGGGCGGGGTGTCCGAAAGCGGTGTCGCGTCCGACTTGCCACCGCACTCCATAGAGCCGCGGCGGCGATTCGCTGCCAGCCGTCGCGCCTCGCACCCGCTTTTAGTCACACCCGATGGTACGAGCCAGGCAAAAATCCCATTGCTTACGCCCCTCATTTTTATTACTACTTCTCCCGCAGCCCCGTAAACCATCCATTCATCGGTTCCTTCGCGCACTTAACCCGCTGGTGAAACGCCAGCACTGCAACGGCGAGGGGCCGGTTTGACGGGTCGCCCTGAGTGGGGCGGGCCGGGTGGGGTGTCCGCCGGCTGCACCACAGAAAGGAAGCAAAACCTATGAGCGAATACTGGGAAGACATCTATCACCGGGGCCAGCAGACCATCGGCGTGTGGACCACGTTCGCCCCGGCTTTGACGGTCGGCGAGGTGACGCTGGCCAGCCATACCACGGACACCGCGGCGTTGCAGACCAAGGCCAACGAGCGCGACGTGCAGCAGGACACGGTGGACGTGGCCCGCGACGCGCGCGACACAAACCTCCGCCTGATGGAGCAACTGTGTGTCCGTTTCCCGCGCAAACTGGAGGGCGACCTCGCCCCGGCGGACCCCCTGCACGCGGAGATCGCGGACCTGCGGAACATCAACCCGGATACGCCGGACACCGTGGCCGCGCGCACGCGGCGGACCATCAGCCTGTGGAACCGGGTCAACACCCAGCGCGCGGCGGCCGTGCCGCCGCTGCCCGCCTTCAACGTGGGCGGCACGCTGGTGGCCGCGCTGGACACCGCGTTGACAAGCCAGAACACGTTGCTGCAAAACATCGAGAACGAGCGCGGGAAGCTGACGCAAAAGCGGGAGTTGCTCCGCGCGCTGGCCGGGAAGGTGGACCGGAACAACAAGCGCTGGTATGCCGCGTGGGAAGGCGAATTTGCCGATGGTTCGGCGGAACAGGCGGCGCTCGCGCAAATCGACACGGGGGGCCAGACGCCGCCGCCGTCCGCGTTGGAAATCAACACGGCGGTCGTCAACCCACCCACCCAGGTGGTGCTCTCGTACGTCCCCGGCGGGGGCGACCACGCCACGTCGTTCAAGCTGGTGTGGAAGATCGAGACGGTGGACGCGGACTTCACGCACGAGGCCGTACTGAACCTCGCCGGACAGACCGTGACGGTGGCGGGAGCCGCCGGGAAGACGGTGAGCTTCAAGGCCCGCGCGACCAACAGCACCGGCAGCACGGACAGCGCGGTGACACAGGTGGTGATGCCATAATCGGAACGAGAGTTCAGGGGGAAGGGTTCAGGCGTTCAGGCGAACGCCGACCTTCCTCCTGAACACTGAAACCTAAACCCTTGGACCTGCGACGCCGTGTCCTACCACATTGTCAGCATTGATGCGGCGAACTGCTCCTTGAGCTGTCGCGATGGGCAGCTCACCTGCAAGTCGGCAGAGGGTGAGAAGAAGCTGCCGATGGAGGACGTGGCGAGCATCATCATCACGAGCTGGTCCGCGCAGATTCACAGCGAGCTGTTCTTGCAGGCGGCGAAGCACGGGGTGGCGCTCATCATCTGCGAATCGTTCAAACCCGTGTCGCTGGTCCTGCCGGCCAACCGTTCGACGGATACGCTGCTGTCCCGCGCCCTGCTGACCCTGCCCGAAAAGACCATCACCCGCCTCTGGCAGCGGACCATTGATGCCAAATGCGCCAATCAACTCGCCCTGGCCGAACAACTGGCCCCGGATGACTCGCGGCTAGCCGCCTTCCGCGCCACGGCGCAGGGCCGGAAGCCACACAAGGAAGCCATCTGCGCGAAGGCCTTCTGGCAAATCTTCGGCACGGTCACCGCCGCCTCTGGTAGGGATGCGTTGCCGCACGTCCCCAACCTCTCCCCGTCAGCCAGCGATACGATGCGAGCGCCGGACCACGTCGGCGGGGTACCATCGCCTGCCCCAATGCCGCCGGAAGGTGGACCCGCGGCGCAACGCGGCCCGACCGGGGATAACTTTACCCGAACCCGCGAGGGGGGCGGATTGAACGATTTGCTCAACTATGGTTACGCCGTGCTCCTTTCCACCGTCCTCCAGAAGCTTTTCGGCGTCGGCCTCGACCCGACGTGGGGCATCTCACACGCCCCCCGCGAACGCGCCACGCCGCTGGCCTACGATCTCATGGAGCCGTTTCGCCCGTGCGTGGACTGGCGCGTGTGCCAATGGGTCAAGCAACACCCGGAGCCGAAGGACTGGACCGTGACAAAGGAGTATCGGCGCTGGGTCACGGGGTTTCCGTTGGAACGCGTGGAATATATGAACTTCACCCTCGATATTCAGGGCGTGATCGAGGGCGTGGTGCGCGGCTTCCGGCGCGCCGTCCTGGAACACAACGGCAAGTTTTACAAACCTTGGCGGCGGGACGGGGATTGGGAGGTCGAAGATAGCGGATAGAGCATAGGGGATGGGGTTGCAGGAAGGGAGGCATCGCATTCGCCAGCCACCATTCCCCATCCGCTGCTACCGCACATGGACACGGAGAAATTCAAAATGGGTTGGCTGCTCGTCGCGTTCGATCTGCCGGTAAAATCCAAGAAACAGCGCAAGGCCGCCACCGACTTTCGCCAGTTCCTCTTGGATGACGGCTTCCAAATGATCCAGTTCAGCGTCTATGCCCGCGCCTGCGTCACCTTCGCCCGCCAGGAAACGCATCTCGATCATGTGAAGAAAAATCTTCCCCCGGAAGGGAGCGTCCGCGCCATTTTTGTGACCCGCGCCCAATGGGAACGCTCCTTCGTGATCCATGGCTCACCCGCCGAAGAGGAGGAAGCGGAGGATTTACCCGAGCAAATCCAGCTCTGGTAAATACCTCCATTATTGCCCCAAGGGGCGCAGAGTCAGGCACTTCTGGCCAGTGACTCTGCTCCCCCCGTAATTGGAATCAAGGCAAAGCGTAACGATGCAAGCACTATTTTCAGATTTGACTCTGCTCCCCCCGTAATTGGAATCAAGGCAAAGCGTCGTCGGGCGCATTGTCCGCCGGCCGCGTACTCTGCTCCCCCCGTAATTGGAATCAAGGCAAAGCTGCTGGCTGGTGCGGTCCTCCCATTCCTCCACTCTGCTCCCCCCGTAATTGGAATCAAGGCAAAGCAAGCCTTCCATGTCAGCGCGTAGATGGTCGACTCTGCTCCCCCCGTAATTGGAATCAAGGCAAAGCTGGGGCTTGCTCAACACCACCCTGAAAAGCACTCTGCTCCCCCCGTAATTGGAATCAAGGCAAAGCGCCAGCCGGATGTTTGCCAAGCGTTGACCAACTCTGCTCCCCCCGTAATTGGAATCAAGGCAAAGCGAGGGCGACATCACCCTGAAACGCTCGCGCACTCTGCTCCCCCCGTAATTGGAATCAAGGCAAAGCGACGCCATCGCCTACCTCCGCGACGTGGCGACTCTGCTCCCCCCGTAATTGGAATCAAGGCAAAGCACTACCAACGATTGAGAGAATACAGGTTCAACTCTGCTCCCCCCGTAATTGGAATCAAGGCAAAGCGTGGCGATGTGGCGCGAGGTGCTGCGGGTGACTCTGCTCCCCCCGTAATTGGAATCAAGGCAAAGCAACTGCCTCAAAGACTTCGCCACCGCGCTCACTCTGCTCCCCCCGTAATTGGAATCAAGGCAAAGCGTCGTCGGGCGCATTGTCCGCCGGCCGCGTACTCTGCTCCCCCCGTAAGTGGAATCAAGGCAAAGCATCGCTATCGCCCGCGACAAATTCGGACCCACTCTGCTCCCCCCGTAATTGGAATCAAGGCAAAGCCACTGGCCTTTCACCTTCCGGCACGCCTAACTCTGCTCCCCCCGTAATTGGAATCAAGGCAAAGCTGAGAGCACCAGTCTGTCTTTACGCAGCGAACTCTGCTCCCCCCGTAATTGGAATCAAGGCAAAGCCCTCTTCTCAAGTTCAAGGGAATCGGGCGAACTCTGCTCCCCCCGTAATTGGAATCAAGGCAAAGCACGACCATCGTCGCCCACGACGCCGCCGCCACTCTGCTCCCCCCGTAATTGGAATCAAGGCAAAGCCCACTCAACGAAGGACGTGGACGCCTATCTACTCTGCTCCCCCCGTAATTGGAATCAAGGCAAAGCTGAGAGCACCAGTCTGTCTTTACGCAGCGAACTCTGCTCCCCCCGTAATTGGAATCAAGGCAAAGCATGGTGAGAACGAATGCATTGGGCGAGGCGACTCTGCTCCCCCCGTAATTGGAATCAAGGCAAAGCGGCATCGTTACGCAGGCGGCGGCAACGGCGACTCTGCTCCCCCCGTAATTGGAATCAAGGCAAAGCGCATCAGAACGCGCCCTGTTCATTGAACGTCTTCGCTTGCCGCATTTGGAGTCAAGGCTAGGCCGCCTTGACTCCAAATGCGGCAACCGGGTTTTTCGCCGGATTCAGGTAAATCCGTACATCTCTCTCCATCCTTTGCCCCGCCAAGGCCACCTCAAGATTTGAAAATACCCGACGGTTCAATGAGCGGCTCAACTCCTACAAGAGGCGGCGGGAAGGAGGACGACTGCGCGGCACCACGGGCGCAATTAAAGGTCGCAGAATCCGCGCGTTGAGCATCACACTGTTCCATCCTGCGACCGGGCGCGGCGCGAGCAGCAGACGCCCACCGTTCAACTTATAATCCGAGACAACCGCGACGCCTCCAAGCCATGACCTTCAATACCCTTACCCGCCGTCACTTTCTCCGCACCACGGGAACCGCTCTGGCACTGCCGCTGTTGGAGTTTCCCACCCACGCCGCGGGCATCCCGCAGACGCTGGCGGAACTCTGGGCCGATTTCGATCCGCGCAGGGAACCGCTCGAAATCGAAATCCTCAAGGCGTGGGAACAGGAGGGCGTGGTTTGCCGGCTGATCCGCTATCAGGTCGGCGTTTTCAAAGGCGCGCCGGCGCGGGTCGCCGCGTTCTATGCGTTTCCGAAGGGCGGGACAAAACTCCCGGCCCTCGTCGAGCTGCACGGCGGCGGGCAGTCGGCTTCGCTCAACAGCGTGGTGACTTATGCCAAGCGCAGGTATGCGGGCATTTCGCTCAACTGGGGCGGGAACAAACTGAACTTCGGCGGCGCGCCGGTGACTTACGATGGGCCGCAGACTGACTGGGGAAAACTCGACGCCACGCATCCGCCGCAGCGCAACAAGGCGAACCATTTCGCCGGCTCGCTCGCGCCGGACGAATACACGCTCGACGCGGTGGAATCGCCGCGGAACAGCAACTGGTTTCTGGTGCTGATGGCCGCCCGCCGCGCCATCACCTTTCTCGAACAGCAGCCGGAAGTGGACGCGACGCGCATCGGTGCGCACGGGCATTCCATGGGTGGCAAGCTCACGACCAATCTCGCGGGGATCGACCCACGGATCAAAGCCGCCGTGCCAGTGGAGAAGTTTAGCCACAGCACCGGGAATCTGCCGGAGTTGCTCGGTTGAGCCGTAGCTGTGCAGTGGAGTCCGATGAGAGATCCACTGCGCCCCCGAGGAACACAGAGCGGCGAAGCCGCAGCCCCGAAACGACGTGGGCACCCGTGGAAATCAGGAGCTTCCGGTGCGGCCGACCTGCCGCGGCTGGTGCTCCGCCCGCACAGCCGCGCTCCCGGAGAAATCCTCGCGGCGCGCGAGAATTCCGGAGCGCGGCATTTTTGCCGCTTCAGCGTGAGGCGACGGCACGATTGCGGGTGCGAATGCGGTGCGGTGAGCGGACGCTGAAACGGCGTAAACGCCGCGAGCGGCGCGCCACGGTGAAATCCGTTCCAATGCCAAGTTTCACCCTGCGCCGTGTACCCGCATGCCTCCCCCCCGCCCGTTCACATGGCAGCACACCAGAAAATCCCCACCGTCAGCAACCCCGCTCGGCTCCACCGTCGCCACGGTTTTTTTCATCCTTCGCCCGTCGTCCCTCGCCTCGTAGCCGCCGAGGTGACGAGGCGGGCCCCACGGACGGTCTCGGGAATCCGCCTCCTCACGTCAGCAGCTACACCCGGCTCCCAGCGTTCCACCTTGCTGCGCCCGAGGACGGGCGCACTCCGGCCCGTCTCCGCCGCGCGCGTCCGCCCCGGAGAGCGGCCGTCCCCGGCCGCAGCGACGTCCGCACGCACGGGAGGTTTGGGATCGGCCAGCGTCTCCCTGCGCTCCACCTTTCTGCGCCCGAGGACGGGCGCACTCCGGGACGCGGCGCGGGCTTTTCCCAAGCCAAAACCGAATCTGCTTCACCGAAAAACAGCGCGAAACACAGGGCTTTTTCTCGCTGTCGTGATTTAGCTTGCCAGCATGGCATGGGCACACCGACGTTGGCCCCGTGCCCCTGACGCTTCGAATGCTCCTCCCTCTCGCGGCTTTCCTGTGTCTGATCCTAAGCGGGACGGGGCATGCAGCCGTCACGGTGTCGCTCAACACGCTCGACGGCATTCCCACGACCTCCGACGTGATCGCCTCCGACTCCGCCCGCGATCATCTCACGATATCGATCACCCTCAACACGCAGTCGGACGCCGGTCCCGGCTTCGACAGCGCCACGTTGCGCGCGCGGTTCAACCTGATCGATCAAAACGACGTCCCGCGCCTCTTGAACAAATCCACCGGCGGCACCGACACGTTTGAAGAAGTCACGACCGGCGTTTCCTTCCCCATCGTCACCATCCTCCCGCCCAGCAGTTCGTGGAGTGGCACCAAAACTTTTTCCACCACGCTGAAGCCCGCCGCGCGCCTGCTTCCCGGCGATGTCTTCCGCCTCCGAGTGACGGTCGAGCGCCAGTCCGGCGGCGGGTGGACGCCGCTCGGGACCTTCACCCAGTCCGGCGGCGGCACCGTCTGGCACTTCCCGAGCACGAACAGCGCGGACATTTCGCCCAACGTGAACGTGCGCCTCACCACCGCGGCGTTGAACAGCCAGCACATCATCCGCAGCGCGGCCGGGCAGGGTTTTTTCCGCTGCGTGATCGGCGGCAAGGCACGGCGGTACGATGCCTATCTCGCCGCCGCTCCCGCCAGCACGAGCGTCACCATCCCGCTGCGCTGGACCCTGCGCGATCTCTCCGCCAACCAAGATGTCCCGCTCGTCACGACCACCGGCGTGGCCGCCGCCACGCTGGCGGGCTTCGCCGAAGCCACGCCCCGCACGCCGGTCGAGACCCTGTTCACGGCAAATATCGACGTCGTTCCGCAGAACTGGGCGGTCATCGACCCGCTGCGCGCCTACGAACTGCGCGTCGAAGCCGGCCATCCGGGCGAGGCGCTCTTCACCCTCGACAGCACGCGCAGCACCGCGCCGGCGAACTGGCTCGCGCTCACCAGCACGCTGCGGTTCGCCAATTTCGTCACCACCTTCGACCAGCTCACCGGCGATCCGCTCACCACGCTCGGCCCGACGACGGATCCCGCCGCCCACGCGGCCGGCACGTTGAACCTTCCCGCCGGCCACGGCCTGCTGCCGGGGCACGCCAGCCACACCTTCAGCGGCGCGTTGCCGGTGAAAATCTTGCTCAACGGGGACGCGCAATTCACCGGCCCGACTCCGGTGCCTGTGACCGGCCCCGCCAGCGACACCGCGGTGGTCAACGGCATTCCGGTCAAACGCTCTGGCCTCACGCTCGGCACGCTCGGCGCGAGCGCGGGCACGTTTGAAGTGCAGTTCCCGCTTGGGATGAGCTACACCGCGCAGGCCGGCACGCGGCGGCTCAAATCCAAGTGGCTGGCCAGCGGCGGCGGGCTGCCGTTGAACGCGGACCTCGTGGTGCAGCCATGGGTGCTCACGAGTTCACCGCTGTACGTGGCCCTCGAACGGCTGCCGCTGGTGTTTCAGGTGCCGTCGATCACGGTGAATTTTCAAACCGGCAAATTCACCTTCGCGCCCAGCCTCTGCCTCTACGAAACCTTCTTCGAACTGGGCACGCTCGAGGCCTACGCTCTCGGCGATCCCAACGCCGTGCCGCCCGTGCCGCCGCTGATCGACTGGCCGGCGGACAAGCTGCTGCACGCGGGCAACGATCAGGTCTTCCGCCTCGCCCGCACCGTGAGCGGCGATCCCTTCACCGTCGGCACCGGCGCGGACGGCGCGGCCACGATTGATTACCTGCGGCTCACGTTTCAGCAGGGCGCCTATTTCACGCACTTCCCGCGCGGGCTGGCGGTGGCCGCCTTCGCGCCGGACGTCGGGGCCGCGCAGTTTGTCATCCAAAATGACACGGTCAGCGCCGCCAGCACGCTGACCGGCGCGGACGTGAGCAGCCTGACCTGGAATCCCAACCACCCGCCCGAGCCGGATAAAATCGCGTGCAGTTCAAACGTCCCCGTCAGCCAGCTGAGCCGCTCACTGACGCCAGCGGGCAACGTGCTGAACTTCCGCCCCGACGGCTCGCTGGCCGCGACGGTGAATTTCACCGGCGGCGGAATTGCCTGGGGCGTGGCGAAGAATTCGCCGCTGACGTACACCCACGCGCTGGCCGGCTTCACCAACGGCACCCTGCTGCTGCCGTCCCATTTTCTCCCCTGGCGGAATCCCGCCGCTCCCGGCCAGCCCGATCCCGCGCAGACCGGCCTCGCCGCCTCCAACCGCACCGCCGCCGTTCATCTCGCCGGTCGCAGCGCGTCCGGCGCGCTGACTTGGGAGCCGCCACAGACCGCCGCCTACCAGGCCGGCGCGCTGGATTACGCCGGCGTGAACCTGCGCGCGACCGGCGCGGGTGGCCCGTTCGTCGGCGTCTCCGTGCTGGGCGGCGTCGCGACGCCCGCCTATCCGCTGCGCGCGGAAGCGAAGTTCTACGTGCGGCCCGGCGGCGTCTCCGGCGTGATCCAGTCCGATCAGGATTTCAGCCTGACGGTGTACGGCATGGCGATGAATTTGCAGGGCGTGAAACTCGCGTTCCTCGGCAACGCCGTCCGCGATTCGCTCCTCAACGGTGGCCTCAGCGTCGGCGGTCCCGAGCTGACCAAAGCAGCGGGCTTCACCCTCACCTTCACCGGTCTGCGGCTGTTCGGCGATGGCTCGCTCGACCGCGGCGTGCTCGCGCCCAATCAGGGCGCGAAGCTCCTGCGCCACTGGAAAACGAGCGTCACGCCGCTCAGCATGGAGTTCAAACAACCCAACCCCTGCGACGCCAGCATCGGCTTTCTGGCGCTCGGCGTGGAAGCCGTGCTGCCGGCGCTCGCCACCGACGAAATACTGCGCGGCGTCCTCGGTTTTCGCGGCGGTGACGGGTCGCTCCTCGCCCGCGGTGACGCCGACAACAACTACGCCGTCACCGGCCTGGATTCCCGGCTGCGCGTCCCCGGCAACCTCAAGGTGCGCGGCCCGGGAACCTCCCAGTTTTCCCTCACCCCCGTCACCGGCGCGTATCTGAGCAAATGGCCGGGCGGCAGTGCCAACACCGGTTTTGCGAGCGTGGCCGGTGCGCTGGACGTGCCGTTCTTCGAGAACCTCACCGTGCAGCTTCACGCCGACCCACCCGTGGGCGGCGTAGGCGCGCCCGCTGTCTATCTGATGCAACCGCCCGACGCCCTCGGGCCGTTCACGCTCGCCGGCTTTGATCCCCGCAACGAAGGCACGCCCGGTGTGGCCGTGCCCTTCTACCGCCTCGGCAGCGCCTATTTTCCGCACGCCCGCAAAAACTGGCTCGGCCTGCTCGACTTCGATTTCCCGCTCGAGTGGAACTCTTCGCTGCGGCAGTTGCAGATGCGCGCCGGCACTGAGGTCTCGCAGAATCTCGTCGTCGCGCAGGTCAAGAGCCGCGTGCGCTCGCTCACGCCGACCACTGCCGATCTGAAATTCAAAGCCACCCTCGGCCCCGACCTGCCCAGCGTCAGCGCCACCGATCTCCTCGGCGGTGCGCTCGACGGCCTCGGTGCCAGCGCCGTGCTCGACGCCATCACTTCCGCGGTTCCCGGCTTCACCACGGCGATCAGCCAGCTACAGCAATTCGAGGAAGCCCTCGCCGACACACCCGAAAAGCTGGTGCGCCAGCCCGTGATTTCCGCCATCGCCTTCGTGCGTTCGCAATCGCCCAACGCCACCGCCAAGCAGTTCCAAGACACGCTGGTCGCGCGGCTCGTCGCGGAATTCAGCGGCGTTTCTGCGACCACGCCCGCAGCCGTCCCCACCCGCTGGAAGGAATCGGTCTTTGCCAAAATCAACCAAGCCGACGCCGTTGCGGTGACGCTCCGCGGCTACGTGGTCGATTTGAACACGGTGCTGGTGATCGCCAACGCCGCCGCCAGCCAACTGGGTGGCGGCACTTCCTCCGCCGTCCCGCCCGAGGTGAAGGAGATGCTCAACAAAAGCTACGGCCTCCTCAGCGTCGTTCACGACGGCATCGGCCAGCTCAAGACCGGCATCAACGCCCTCGACCTCGGCCTCGATGCCCCCGCGTGGACCGCCATTCTCGACCAGGCCCTGCCGATGCTGCCCGCCCTGCCGTTGGCGGAGCAAACCGACGCCCAGCTCGCGGACACGATCCTGTTGCACTTCCTCGGCGACGCGAAGGCCGGCCTGCTCGGCGAGGCCATGCGCGTGCATCTCGCCGAGACGCGCGACCAGCTCCGCGCCGGCCTTGACGAGGCGCTCGGCGGCATCAACGAAATGCAGCAGGGGACGGCGGGCGATGGCATCCCGCCCGTCGGGCCGCCCGGCCTCCCCGCCCTGAGCGACCTCCAGTTTGGCAAGATCGACGGCCACGCGCGCATCAACGGCGACTCCCTGCACGAGCTGCGGCTGGACGCGGACATCTCCATCAAGACGGGGACCGATTTCAACCTCCACGGCTACGTGCTCTTCCGCGATCTCACCAGCGACACGCCCGCCAGCGCCTGCCGCGTCGCCGCGGGCGTCGCCGCGGAACTCACCCTCGGGGCCAGCACGATGATCCCGCTCGGCACGCCGGTGCCGCCCGATACCGTGGTGAAGCCCTCCAAGATTGAAATCGAGGCCAAGTTCGCCTTCTCCGACACCGGCGAACTCAACGGGCTGGCCGGCCGCCTTGGCTTGTCCAATCCCGATGGCGCGCTCTTCGGCATCATCAAGGTACAGCAGGCCGAGCTGGGTTTCGGCTTCGGCGGCGGCGACGCGTATCTCTACGGCAAAGGCGCTGGCAAAACCGATCTCTACGATCTCGAGGCCGCGCTCTTTTTCGGCCGCACCTGCGACCCTTACACCGTGATGCTGCGGGTGGACGCGCAGGCCGCCGAGTTGCTCAACGACGCGCGCTTCGACACCGTCCTGCGGCCCACTCCGCCCGACGGAAGCCCGGCGCCGCTGCCCGTCTATGGCTTCTACGGCTTCGGCTACGGCGCGATCAGCGTCAACGCACTCCTCGGCATTCCGCCCTCCTGCATGTTGAACCTCAAGGCCGGCGCGGGCTTGGGCGCGTTCTATTTCTTCCGCAAAAACAATCTCCCCGGCCCGAAATACCACACCATCCTCGGCCTGCGGAACGACCTCGGAGTGAGCGGCGAACTCCTCTGCGTGGCGGACATCAGCGCCCGCCTGAGCCTCATCGGGGCCGCGGTCAGCAGCGGCGAATCCGCGCTCAACCTGCCCGCGCAACTGGCCAACGCCACCGGCATTTCCGGCAACGGGGTGGCCAATGTCGAAGTGACCATCGGCCTCTCGCCCTTCGAGGTCACCCTGAGCAAATCGCTGAACATGACGTTTGGCTACAAACCCCTGAAGTTCGACCTCGACTTCTGAGCGCCACTCCGCCGAACCCGCCTCACCCGCAAACGCCATGAAAACCGCACTCCAACAAGGGAATTGGAAAACCACGGATGGACACCGATGAACACGGATTCTGAAAGCGCCGTTGCCGCCGACGTGAGGAGAACCCGAGCGCCGCAACGGCGCAGCATGGGGCCAGCGTACCCGGAACACGGTGGGGGGACGTTGGCAGCAAGCGGAGCGGGGCCGAGGGAGGCGCAGGAGCGGGGCAGCGGAATTTTGGGCAAAGGAATGGAGGCAAAGGAATGAAGACAAAAAGTTTCCCCGTCCCCATTCCTTTGCCT
This sequence comes from Akkermansia muciniphila, assembly GCA_945861535.1. Lineage (GTDB taxonomy): Bacteria > Verrucomicrobiota > Verrucomicrobiia > Limisphaerales > BJHT01 > BJHT01. The sequence continues at coordinate 24,275 of CAMAUZ010000040.1, forward strand.
CCATTCCTTTGCCAAATCCGTTTCGGCGAATGGGGTTCAAATTCGGGTTGGCTGCCGTGCCTTCTTCGGGCCGTTGTCGCCGTTGGCGGGCGGACTTCCTCGCGAGACGCGCACGTTTCAACCAGCGCCAATTGCGGTCCCCGTTTGCGTCCCTTCGCCTCCCTCCTGCTCCTCAGCCTCGTGCTCCTGTTGGCCGGCGGTCGCGTTCACGCCGCGCCCGCGAAACCGAACCTCGAGGCCGCCGTGATCACCGCCGGCACGAGCATCGTCGGCACCGACGGCCGCAACTGGGCCTACGTCGTGTGGCAATCCCCCGGCGCGGCCACGCTCCAAGGCAAGGCCTTCGCCGTGTATTTGCAAACCGCGCCCGCCGGCACCTTCACCCGCCAGGCCATCGTCAGCCCCACCGCCGACGTTCCCGCCCTCGCACTGCTTGCCGCGCGCGCCGCCACTCTCCGTGCCGACAACGCCGAACTGGATCGCAACCTGCGCGACCTCCTCCGCCGCAAATCCTGGGCCGGCTCCACGAATACCAACGGCCTCGCCGCCAATCTCTCCACCTTCGACTCCAAACCCCTGCCGGTAAAAATGTCCGCCGTCCTCGGCCGCGCCCTGCAAAGCGCCGACGCCCTCAGCGCCGTGCAACTCCTCGCGCCCCAACATCCCGCCCTCCGCATGGCCCTGGGCCGCGCGTGGGCCGGGATACTGCCACCCGGAGCGGGGCCGATGGTCCTCGAAATCCGTGAATGGGTGAGCGGCGCGGCGGGGGGCGTTCTGGGCCGCGTCACGCTCGTCCCCGGCCAGGCGATCACGCTCGTGTCGCCCGGCCGCATCGTGCAGGTGCCGGATTTGAAACCCTCCGGCGATCTCACCATCAAGCTGCGCTGGGCCGCGCCCGATGCGCTGCGCCGCCTGCAGCAGCATGTGCTCGGCTTCCGCGTTTATCGCGTGCGGCTGGAAGATGCCGGCGGTCTCGCCCTCAACGCCAGCGCGGCCCAGCTCACCGCCTGGATCAATTCCCATCCCACCGTGGTGCAGCCCGTCAACGACGCCCCGGTGCCCATCGCCAAATTGTTCGCGGACGCCGCCGTGGACAATTTCTCCTTCGACACCGGCGACCGTCGCACGTTCTTCGTCGCCGACGATGCCCACCGCCTTGCGCCGCTCACCGAGGCGGCGAACAGCCCGCGCGCGCCCGGCTTCAACGCGGGACAACGCTGTCGTTATTGGGTCGCCGCCGTCGATCTGCTCGGCCGCGTCGGCCCGCCCTCGCCGCTGTGCGAGGGCATTGCTGAACGCACCATTCCCCCGGATGTCCCCGGCAATCTGACCGTGACGGAGCGGCCCGTTGGCCCGAATGGCGAGCGCCAGCTCGTGCTGCGTTGGAAGACCAATGCCCTGCCCGCCGGCGTCGCGAACCGCACCACCAGCCGTTATGCCATCTACCGCGGGCCGGTGCCGGACGGCATGCCCGCGTCGCTCGCCACGCTGGAAGATCCGGCGCAATTCAAAACGCTCGCGCCCATCGCCTTCATCACCGAGGGGCTGGCCGGCGCCGATGGCCATCTGCGCTTCACCGACAACGGGCTGGCGCCCACCGCCGGCAACACGGACCGCAGCGTGTGGTACGCCATCACCGCCCTGCACGACACCCAGTTGGACTGGTTCGCCGCCGCGCCCGGCGTGCCCGCCAATCCCCACGAACTCGTCCAAAGCGCCCCCAGCCCGCCAGCGTTCGGCATTTTCCGCGACCGCACCGGCCCCGCCGCGCCGACCGGCGGCGTGTATGTCAACTGCGACAAGCTCGTGACCCAGGCCGTGCTGCCTGTGACCACCGCGCCGCGCGTGTCCGCCGTCGCCGATGCCAGCCGCGCGCATATCCGCGCCCTCTGCACCCGGCGCAATCGCAGCGTCGTGGCCGCCCGCTTCACCTTCAGCGATCTGCGGGACCCGCCGCCCGCCGGCCTCATCTGGGACACGCAGTGGATCGCCTTTCCGGCCGACGGCGACGAACTCACCTACGAAATCTCGTTGCTCAACGCCCAGTCCGACTGGGTCGCCGTCACCTGCGTGACCCTCGACGCGCACGGCTGCCAATCGACGTTGGGCTACGCCGACCGCCAACGCCCCGCGCTCAATGCCGCTCTGTGGCATGAGTTTCGGTTCGTGACCGGGCGCTTTGCCGCGACGGCGTTTGCCAGCGACTCGACGGCACCCGTGGCGAACCTGGCCACGGTCGTGCCGTTCACGAGCACGACGACGATCGGCCCCGGCGTGAAGCGCGGCGTCTTTGCCGCCGCCGAAAATCTCAACGGCCAGACCGTGGTCCTGCAGCTCCGCCTGCTCACGGCGACCAACTGGAGCACCTTTGCCACCGCGCAGGTGGTGAACCACGCCGTCGTGTTCCCCTTCATCGTGCCCGAGGGCTTGTTCCAATACCGCGCCGCCAAACTGCCCGTGGGCGGCGATTGCCAGTGCGCGCACGACGCCCGGCCCGTGGACGCGCTGGAAATCCAACCCGTCACCGTCTTCCTCAACCTCCCCGCGACCACCAAGGAATGGCGCATCTTCCGCGCTGCCGACGGCGGACCGCTGGCCTTGGTGAAAAGCGGGGTCGTGGATCTCACGCAGGGCGCGGTGGACAGCGTGATCGCGCAGGACAAGGCCATGCCGCCGAATGGCGCGCGGCTGCGTTACTTCGGCCAGTGCTTCGATCAGAACCACAATCCCAGCCCGTTGAAATTTCTCGCCGAAGTGCAGCTCCTGCCCGCGCCCGCCACGCCGGTGCTCAATCCGCCGGAGTTCATCGTCGCGGGCGGCCAGGACCAGGTGAAACTGAAATGGTTCTGCCCCACGCCGGGCGTGCAGCGCTTCCGCGTCATGCTGCTGGCGCTGGGCGCGGGTGCGACCGCGAACAAGGCCGCGCCGCTCCTGCCCGCGGGCACGACCAACGTGTCCTACGGCTCCATCAACGGCGGCGCGCTGCTCAACCTGGCCTACACCCTCGCGGGCGAGTCGGAGAAAAAATACGCCGCCGTGTTTTACGCTTTCGATCTCCCGCCCCTCACCGGCGCCGGCCTGCCGTTGCACGAGGCGGTATTCCAAATCGCCCGCGATCAAACCTATCTCGCGTTTGTCTCCGCCATCAGCTTCGGCGAATTGATCGTCACCGACAGCAAGGCCCAGCAGTTCAGTTGGAAAACTCCCCCCGCGCCCGCCGTCGGCGAGCCGCTCGTCCCGTGGCCGGCGCGGCCCCTGCCGCCCGTGGTGGCCAACCCGCTTGGCAGCGCCTTTCTGATGACCGACGTCACGTTCCCCACCAGCACCACCACCGCGCCCGGGTTCAATCTTTTCCGCAGCGCCATCTCGAGCTGGAGCGCCGCCAACTTGTACCCCGTCGGCATTCGCATCGGCGTGCTGCCGTCCGTGCCGGAAAACAACCGCCGCGCCGAAGATGTCACCGGCCTCGATCCGCCCATCACCTACGACCGGGTCACGGGACCGCTGGCCAGTCCGCCGCCCAACTTGGTCACCGATCCCACGACCCATGTTTTCCCCGGCCTGCTGCCCAGCGTGTTGTTTCGCCAGACGCTGCTGCCGGATGGCCGCGCGGGCGCACTCGTGCAGGTCACGCCCCTGCGCGAAGGCATCGCTTGGAAACGGGAAGTGACCACCTCGTTGCCGACCGGACTGATCACGTATGTTTCCCTCCTCCGCGACCCCTTCATCAAGGCCCTCACCTACGATGCCGGCGGCACCTCGCTGTGCTGGCTCAACCTCGTGGACACCCACAGCGTCGCGGCCGGCGCGACCTATCACTACTACCTCGCCAGCTACGGCCGCGACGGCGAGATCAACCTCGTCTGGGACTGCGGCACCGTGACCATTCCGGCAGACTGAACCCCCGCGAATCCACCGCCATGAAAACGCTCTTCCGCCTCGCTCTCGCCCTCGCGCTGCTCCTCGGCCTCGTTGCTCCCGGCCGTGCCCAACGGCTCCCGTCGAAGTCGCCACCCACCGTCATCACCGCCACCTGGCTCGCCTTCACCCTCGACGTCAACGCCGACACCATCGCCGACCTCGTGCTCGTGGACCGCGCGACCGGCACCTTCCGCATCGGCACCGTCAATGCGCAGTCCGAGTTTGTCTGGAGCGAAGCCGCCGACACCGGCCTCACGCAGATCGAAACCGGCGCAGCCGGCCATTTTCTCTCCGCCTCGACCTGGTCCCTCGTGCTGTCCTCGAAAGCCTTCAACCGCGCCCAGCCCGTGCCCCTCGACGGCAGCAGCCTGCCGCCCGCCGTGGATCTCCCCAGTCCGGAACCACAAACCGTCTGCGGCCTCGATCCCGCGAATGGCGGCCTCACGCGCCTGATCACCGGCTACCGCACCCCGCCGGGAGCGCGCCCGCAACTCACCGGCACGCAGCTCGAGCCTGGTCCCGAAACCCTGTGGGCCATCGAACCGGGAACCAACCCCCGCGACGCCACTCCGCTCTACGGCCATCCCTTCATCACCCCCACTTTCGGCATTCTCACCGACGACGCCTCCGGCCCCGGCTCGCGCTTCCAAGTTTTCGAGAACCCCACGCACCCGGCCAACCTCGTCGGTGAAATCACCGGCCTGCCGGCGAACACCAAATTCACCGCCGGTTCCTTCCGCTACGACACCGGCCCGATCAGCGTCAACTACCGCTCCACCACCATGCTCTTCTGGCAGCCCTCCGCGCCCGGGTTGCGCACCGCGCGCGTCACCGATGTCGATTGGGTCAACAACGTCGCCCTGCCCGGCATCACCGTGGTCAGCGGTCCCGCCTTCACAATGCCGCGCCCCATCCGGCAGGTCTGCGTGCTCGAGGAACTCGTCACCCGCCTCCTCATCGTCTGGAGCGACGCCCCCGCCGACGCGAGCCTCTACGACTTCTCCGGCACCAACGCCCCCGTGCTGCTCGAGGCGGTGAATCTCAACGGCCTCGACCTCGAAGCCGTCCTGCCCTCCGCCAACGGCAGCACGGTTTTCCTCGGTACCCGCAACGGCCTGCCCGCCTACGACCGCATGAGTTGGAACGGCACCCACTACGTTCGCACCGCCACCGGCACCATCCCGCTCGCGCCCAAAACCCCGCTCTACTCCAATCTCCTCGCCTTCCGCGGCGAACCCTTCGTCGCCACCGACGCCACCGAACTGCAACGTCGGCGGGTGAAAGACTGGACCCTCTCCGCCGCGCTCAACGCCGGCAACGCCAGCGTCACCGCCCTCAGCGACAGCGGCACCACCACCGGCCTCCGCAACAGCAGCGTGAACAACCTCGCCGTGCCGCCCAACACCACGCACACGCTCCCGAGCCAGTTGGATGCCGCCAGTTCCATTGTCCTCCTCGCCAACACCAGCACCAGCGTCGCCTCGCTGCCCCGCGTCCGCTTCACTCCGTCCCCCGGAACCTATTCCGGCGCGCCACTGGAAGTTTTCCTGAAATCCGTCAACGCCGCCGCCGGAGTCCTCTACTACTCGATCAATGGCGGTGCCTGGCAGGCGCATTACACTTACGAGAGATCCGCCGCCCCGCCGCTGAAAATCACCCTCACCACTTCCAGCACCGTCCGCGCCTACGCCTTCAATTATTACTACGGCAACGACCACCCCGGCCAGGGACCGATCACCAGCGCGGCCTATGCCCTCGGCACCCTGCCGCCCGTGCAGCCGCAGCCCCTCATCGACCGCAATGCCAACGGCCTGGCCGATGCGTGGGAAAACCTCACCGGCCTCACCAATCCCGCCGCCGATTCCGACGCCGACGGCTTCCTCAATTTCCAGGAACACAACGCCGGCACCGACCCGCTTAACCCCGCCAACCGGCCCCCTGCCAGCGCCCCGCAACCCAATCTCGCCCATGTCACTCCCACCGCTGGCAACCCCCTCACCCTCCGCTGGGACAACCTCGACACCGCCGTCATCCTCGAAGCCTCCGACGACCTCTACCTCTGGACCCCCGTCCATCAAGGCATCCAACAACTCGCCACAGAAAACACCTTCCCGCTGCCCACCAGCGCCTTCCCCCGCGCTTTCTACCGCCTCCGCCGTTGAATCGCCACGCACCTGCGCACGGAGCGCGGCCGGCCCGCCCGCAAGTCCACCCGGCAGGGCCGGCCTGCCGTCCGGCCCTGACCTGTCCCTGCCCCGGAGCGCCGAACTCCAGTTCGGCACGCCCCGCCAGCCCACCCGCACCGACGCGCCGATTGGGAAATCGGCGCTCCCCCGGACGCCCGCCCGCGAGTCCCCGGCGATGCCCCGCGAAAAACGCGCCGACCAAATCAGAGATTGAGCCAACCGGTCAGGTGACTAAGCTGCATGCATCACAAAGACCACCCCATGAAAACCCCCACCCTCCTCCTGCTCCTCAGCCTCGCCTCATTCCTCCCATCGCCCGCCGCCGCCCAAAACCCACCCGCCCCCGACTGGGTGCGTGAAACCGAGAAGGCCCCGTGGCAGGCCCGTGATTCGCAGGCTGAATGGGTCTTCCGCGACCAGCTCTGGATCGGCGGCGGCTGGTTCCAATCCTTCGCCGCGCCGCCGCGCGACGTCTGGTCCTCGCCCGACGGACGCACCTGGAAACTCGTCGCCACCAACGCCCCGTGGATCCACAGCGACCTCTGCATGAACCTCGCCTTCCAAGACAAAATGTGGATCATGGGCGGCTGGTACAACGGCCGTCTCCCCGGCCATTCCGCCAGCGCCCAAGTCTGGAATTCGACCGACGGCGCGAACTGGCAGCAAGTCACCACCAACGCCGGCTGGTCCCCGCGCATCACCGCCGGCATCGTCGAATTTCGCGGACGCATGTGGATTCTCGGCGGCACCGAGAACTACTACTTCGGCGACGAGAAGAGTTTGAAGAACGACGTCTGGTCCTCCGCCGACGGCAAAGCGTGGAAACTCGAAACCCCCGCCGCCGAATGGTCCCCGCGCGCCTACCACCAGGCCGTCGTGCTCAACGAAAAAATCTACGTCTTCGGCGGCGGCAACTACGTCCCCGCCTACCACGCCACCAACGACGTCTGGTCCTCCAGCGACGGCGTGAAATGGACCCGCGAAACCGCCGCCGCACCCTGGTCCGCGCGCCTCTGGTTTTCCGCCGCCGTCTATCGCGACCGGATATGGCTCCTCGGCGGCTGGTCCAACAAGCCTTCGAAAAACTGGGACGACGTCTGGCACTCGCAAGACGGCAAAACCTGGCAGCGCCTCGAAACCCAAACCAAATGGAAAGAGCGCCACGAACACTCGGTCTTCGTCCACCGCGACAAACTCTGGATCGCCGGCGGCATGTCCCCGCCCCTCAACAACGAAGTCTGGTCCCTCCACCTTCCGCCCGACTGGAAACCCTGAGCGCCGCCGCCAATCGCCTCCGGAGAGATAGCCGCAAAGAACGCAAAGAAGCGTAAAAAGGGAACAGGGCATTACCGGATTCAAACCGCCGTCATCTCCCCGCCAGCACAAGCTCCATCCCGAACACCTCCGACCGCCCACGCCTTGGCGAACGGGAAAAGGCGATCTGGAAACTTGCCCGCCCCGACCAGTTCCACGCTTCTGCGGCGTGAAGGCTACGCTCCGCCTGCCCAGTCGCGACCTCTCACCAACCCCGGATCCCCAATAGCCTTCCCCCTCCCGCATTGCGTTGACGAAAGTTGCAACCATCGTACCTTCGCGCGCGTCTTGAAAACGGATTAAGTTCCCTGCGTGAAGTTCAATTGCTCCAGTTGCGGTCAGCGGCTTCAAGCCGAAGACGAAGCGGTGGGGATGCAAATCCCCTGCCCCACCTGCGGAGCGTACCTGACCATCCCCGACGAGGCCGCCATCGCCGCGGTCTCCGAGGGCGAGCCGACTTCACGCGTGCCCCTGCCCCCGGCTCCGATCCGCTACGACCCCTTCGCCGCGCCTCCGCCCCCGCCCCCGGCCTGGCGAGCGCCCGCCCGCCAACGGCCGTCGCCAGTGCTCGTCGCCAGTGCTCGTCGCCAGCGCCAGCGTCGCCGCCGTGGCGGCGCTGTTGATTGTCGGATTCGGTTTCAAAAACCGTTTGTCCGCCGACGCCGCGCGCAAGGCCAAGACCGCCGAACGCACCGGTGGCGCGGCCGCCTTCGAGACGCAGGTCAAACCCATCCTCGCCCGCTATTGCTACGATTGTCACGGCGACGCGAAACAAAAGGGCGACCTGACGCTCCAGGTTTTCAAGGACGCCGCGTCCGTCAGCAAAGATCGCAAGACGTGGGAAAAAGTGATGGCGAACCTCCGCAGCCGCGAGATGCCGCCAACCGGCAAACCCCAGCCCACACCGGCTGAACGCGACTTCCTCACCGCCTGGATCGAGGGCGAAATCTACGACACCGACTGCGCCAATCCCGACCCCGGCCGCGTCACCATCCGCCGCCTCAACCGCGCCGAATACAACCACACCATCCGCGACCTCGTCGGCGTGAAGTTCCAGCCCGCCGATGATTTCCCCGCCGACGATTCCGGCTACGGCTTCGACAACATCGGCGACGTCCTCTCGCTCTCGCCCATCCTGTTCGAGAAATACGCCGCCGCCGCCGACAAGATTTTGCGCGCCGCCTTCGCCCCCGCCACCACCAACCGCGGCCCGTCCAAACGCATCGCCGCCGCCAAGCTCCCCTCGACCGCCACCGGCGGGCCCTACGGCGACTCCGGCCGCGCGCTCAACACCGAGGGCGAGATCAGCACGCCGGCGAAATTTCCCACCGCGGGCGAATACACCCTGCGCGCCAAAGCCTTCGGCCAGCAGGCCGGCACCGAGCCGGCGCGCATGGAATTCCGCCTCGATGGCAAGGTCGTCAAAACCTTCGACGTGACCGCCGTCGAGCGCGCGCCGGAGATTTATCACGTCAGGCTCAAGCTCCCCGCCGGCGACAAAACCTTCGCCGCCGCCTTCATCAACAACTACAAAGACCCCAAGGAACCCAACCCCGAGCGGCGCGACCGCAATCTCATCATCGAGTACCTCGAGGTCGCCGGCCCCGCCCCCGATCCGCCCCAAGCTCCGCAGCGCTCCGAGGCCTACCAGCGCATCATGTTCCGCCAGCCCACGCCCGAAACCAAAACGGCCGCGGCCCGCGAAATCATCGGCACCTTCGCCCTGCGCGCCTACCGCCGCCCCATAACCGCCGAAGAACTCGACCGCCTGATGACCTTGTTCGCGCTCGCTGACCGCGGTCAGGAATCCTTCGATCAATCCATCCAGCTCGCGTTGCAGGCCGTGCTCGTCTCGCCGCACTTCCTCTTCCGCGGGGAAATCCAGCCCGAGCCGAACAACCCCACGGCCATTCATCCCGTCAATGAATTCGCCCTCGCCTCGCGCCTCTCCTATTTCCTCTGGAGCAGCCTGCCCGACGACGAACTCTTGGCGCTCGCCGGCAAGGGTCAGTTGCGCGCGCAGCTCGACGCGCAGGTCAAACGCATGTTGCTCGACCCCAAGTCCGCCGCGCTCGTCGAGAACTTCGCCGGCCAATGGCTGCAACTGCGCAACCTCAAACTCCTCGCGCCCGACGCGAAACTTTTCCCCACCTTCGACGACACCCTGCGCCACGCGATGGTGCGCGAGACCACCCTCTTCGTGGAAACCATCCTCCGCGAAAACCGCAGCGTCCTCGATTTCATCGACGGCGATTTCACCTTCCTCAACCAGCGCCTCGCCAAACACTACGGCTTCCCCGGCGTCACCGGCGACGAGTTCGTCCGCGTCTCGCTCAAAGGCACGCCCCGCGGCGGCCTCCTCACCCACGGCAGCATCCTCACCCTCACCTCGAATCCCACCCGCACCTCGCCGGTCAAACGCGGCAAATGGGTGCTCGAAAACCTCCTCGGCACGCCGCCGCCGCCGCCCCCGCCGGACGTGCCCGAACTCGCCGATCAGAAGCAGCTCACCGGCACGCTCCGCCAAAAAATGGAGCAGCACCGCGACAACCCCGTGTGCTCCTCCTGCCACGCCCGCATGGACCCCATCGGCTTCGGCTTCGAGAATTTCGACGGCGTCGGCGCGTGGCGCGACAAGGACGGCGGCGCCGCGATTGATCCCACTGGCGAACTCGTCTCCGGCGAAAAATTCGCCTCCCCCGCCGAGCTGCGCGCGATCCTGATAAAACAAAAACGCGAAGACTTCATCCGCTGCCTCGCCGAGAAACTCCTCACCTACGCCCTCGGCCGCGGCCTTGAACACTACGACAAATGCGCCCTTGAGCAGATCACCAAGGGCGTCGAGCAAGGCGACTTCCGCTTCGCCGCGCTCGTGACCGAGATCGTCAAAAGCACCCCCTTCCAAAAGCGCCGCGGCGAAAACCACACCAAGACCGCTTCCCAATGACGCGCTGCAAAGATTTTCATGGACCGCCAATTCAGCCCGCCGTCACACCTCCCATTCCCCTGCCCCAAATTCCCCTGCCAAATTCGGCCGCCCCCTGCGTCCGCACGCCCCGCAACCCGACGGCGGCTGTACTATCCGTCACCTCCTCCCCGCTCGACCGCCTGCGCCCCGCCGCGCTCCGCTTTAGTTGCGCCCTCGCCGCGCTGTGTTCATCCTTTCCCGGTGGTCCACCAACAACGGTCCCACTGCATGACCCCGGTTTAGTACAACCTGAAAACAACTCAGCAATCCAACACCCCATGAAAAAACTCCTCCTCACCCTGCTCGCCCTCGCCACCCTGCACCCCGGCACCGCGCCCGCCGCCGACGCCGCGAAATTCAAAGTCAGCGAATTCACCTTCACCAAACCCGCGAAGTGGGAAACGCAGGAACCCGCCTCCTCCATGCGCGCCGCGCAGCTCAAGGTGCCCGACGCGAAATTCCCCGAGGGCGCCGAGGTCGTCTTTTTCTACTTCGGCGCAGGCGGCGCCGGTGGCACGCAGGCCAACGTGAACCGCTGGTTCGGCCAGTTCGCCGAGCCGCGCGAAGAGCTCAAGGCCAAGACCGAGGAAACCACCATCGGCAAAACCAAAGTCACCTACGTCCAAGCCCAGGGCACCTACAAAAGCGGACCTCCCGGCGGCGCGGCCAAACTCCTGAAAGACTACGCCCTCCTCGGCGCCGTCGTGGAAGGCGAAGCCGGCTCCGTCTTCGTCAAACTCACCGGCCCCATCCCCGTCACCCAGGCCGCCGCCGCCGACTTCAAAAAACTCGTCGAAAGCGGGTTGAAATAAGCCCCGCCCCCGAGCCGGCAGAAAAATAGGGGCAGAAAAAGAGAACCGAAATTCCGGGTCCCCTTTTGTCTGCCGGCTCCCCCGTCCCCATCTTTCTGCCGCCAATTTTTTTGCCGGCCTTCCCGTCCCCCTATTTTTCTGCCATCGCCCCCCTTCCCCATGAAACTCCTGCTATTTCTGCTCACCACCCTCGTCGCCCACGCCGCTGAACCCGCCGCCTTCATCACCGCCCTTGCAGCCAAACGCCCGCAAACCCTCGTCACCTACGGCACCAGCCTCACCGCCGGCGGCGCGTGGGTGAAGCAACTGCAACAGGCCCTCGACGCCCAGTTCCCGAAACTCGCCACCGTCCTCAACAGCGGCCAGGGCGCGATGTGGTCCGACTGGGGCGTCAAAAACCTCGACGCCCGCGTCCTCGCCAAAAAGCCCGACGCCGTCCTCATCGAATTCTCCATCAACGACGCCTACCTCCCCTACGCCATGCCCCCCGCCGTCTCCCGCCAGAACCTCGAAACCATGATCACCCGCATCCGCGCCGCGCTGCCGCAGTGCGAAATCATCCTCATGGTCATGAATCCCCCCATCGGCGTGCATCTCGAACGCCGCCCCAAAATCACCGACTACGAGCAAGTCTATCGCGACGTCGCCAAGGAACACTCCCTCCGCCTCATCGACCACGCGCCCGCCTGGCAGGCCGTCCTGAAAAAAAGCGAAGCCGAATACCTGAAACTCGTCCCCGACGGCATCCACCCCAACGCCGCCGGTTGCGCCGAAATCATCACCCCCACCCTCCTTCAGCACCTCGGCCTGAAGCCCGCGGCCCGCGCCTTGTAAGAGTCGAGGTAACGAGACTCTAACCTCCCGCCGCGAGCGGCCCGCCCAAACCTCCCCACGGCGCGTTCTGCAACCGAACTCCGGTTCCACACGTCTTGCCCAGTGACCCCGCGCGCGGCATTCACGCCGCTTCACCGAGTCACACACCAGGCGTGTGCGACCACGATGCGAAATCCCCGGAGCGCGCCAGTGTCGCAGACCAACCGCAGCAAGCCCGGCCCAGGCGTCCGCTTCCATTCAGCCTCCCCGAGGAGGGTGGGAGACCACCGATAATGGCGGTGCGCGAAAACGACCGCTTCATCGCCAGCCCCGGGGCGAGCGCCAACCGAAACACTGAGCCGCCGCGTCACCGGCGGCACTCGACGCCGGCTGACAACTCCTTCATCTCCCCAGAAACCGATCCCGCCCCGCCACGAGCGCGGCCATTTTGCGGTCGGCCACGGTGCGGGGGAGCATCCAGAAACCGCAGTCGGGGTGGACCCATTTCACGCGTTCAGCCCCGAGGATTTTCACGGCGTGCTCGATGCGCTGGGCGACGGTGTCGGTGGTTTCGACTTCGTTGTCCTTGATGTCGATGACGCCGATGCCGAGGGCGATTTCAGGGCGCATCTCCTGGAAGGCGTCGAGCTCGTCGTAGCCGCGGCGGGCGAATTCGAGGACGTAGTGATCGACCTCGAGGGCGTTGAGAAAGGGGATGAGGCTGCGCCAGTAGCCGCGCTGGATGCTTTGCCCGCCGTAGTTGCCGAAGCAGAGGTGGACGGCCTTTTGCCCGCGCACGGCGCTGAGGACGCGGTTGATCGGCTCGTGCGCCCACGCAGCGTCCTCGGGATGGCCGGGGAGATTGGCTTCGTCGATCTGGATCACGGGCGCGTCGATCTCGGCGACCTGCAGGCGGAGGGCTTCGGCGAGGGCGTGGGTGAGGTCGCGCAGGCTGCGGTAGTGGGTGTTGAGGAGCGTCTTGGCCAGCATGTAGGGCGAGGTGACGGTGAATTTCAACGGCCGGGTGGTCAGCCCTTTCACAAAATTCCACGCGCCGGTCAGGTCGAGCGTGCCTTCGGAAATCGGCCCGCGCACGGCCCCCGCAGGCTGCGTGCGAAAGCCCATCCCCGGCTGGCGGCGAAAGGCGACGACATCCTCGCGCGTGAGGCGGGCGTCGATGCCGGACAACGGGCGGATGAAATACTCGATCATCCCGTTGGTCTCGGGATGGCTGACGTTGAAGCGCGACAATTCGCCGTCAGCGATGACATCAATGCCGGCCAGTTCCTGCGTCTTGAGTACGACCAGGATGGCGTCGCGCAAGTTCGGCGTGGACGGAAACGCGGCGAGCCACGCGGGGAGCGGGTAGCTGCCGACGACGGTGGTTTGGATGGCGGGAGTGGGCATGAGGTGTCGGCGAATGGTGATGCGCGCGGAGTGTCGGGGGCGGCGGGCGGGGATGTCAAAACGGAAAGCGGTGGGCGGACGAATCCCGTGCCTCCCGAGGCTTTTGGCGCGGGCGGAGGTTGGCGAAAAGCCCAAAGAATAAAGCTCAAAGCTCAAGGGAACGACCAAGGGCCAAGAACCGAGCGCGGCGTGGGTTCCCAGACACTTGTCCCGAAACCCGCTCCGCTGGTCAAACCACTTGCCCCATCGCCTTGGAGGTTGAGACTTGAACCCTCCTGAGTGACAGGCACCCGGACCTGTTCGCCGAGGGGGCAACGCATGATCCCGAAATCTCACGGGGCTTCGGGTTCGATCCCCCTCCCCTCTCATTAGCACCCGGCTTCAGCCGGGTGTGGGTGGGCGGGCATCTGGCAAACCGTTTTAACGGTTTTTCCCCGAGCGCGCGGGAAACCGCTGCAGCGGGCGTGGGCCGTTCGCTCCCTAACACCCGGCTGAAGCCGGGTGCTAATGAGAGGGCGGCATTGGCACCCGCGGAACCGGAGCCAGCAGTGCGCACGCGTCAGTTATTCTCCCGCCGTCAAAGGTCCGCCGTTCCGCCTGTTCTTGTGCTTCCCTTGAGCTTTGAGCTTTTCCCTTTGAGCTTTTCCCCCAATCCGCCGACATCCTATGGATGACTAGAGTTCCATCCCCGTCGGGCGTGCGCCTTGCAATCGCGGGCCGAAACCAATACTCACTCCGCCCATGAAACTTCACGCCCTCGTCATTGATGATGAAGCGATCATCTGCCGCGCCCTCAAGACATTCCTCGCGAAACGGGGCTTCGCTGTGACCTCCGCGAATTCGTCCGCCGAAGTTCACCGCCAGCATTCCGGCCAGGCTTTCGATCTCGTCATTCTCGACGCCGACCTCGGCGGCGAATACGGGCTGGGGTTGTTGCCGACGCTGCTGGCGGTCAATCCCCGTCTGCCGGTGATCGTGTACTCGGGCGTGGGCGCCGAGTCGGAACTGGCGCGACTGGCGCGCGACAAGGGCGCCTTCGCGTTGGTCAGCAAGGTGGATTCGCTTGAAGTGCTGTGGGCGGAGATTCAGCGCGCGCTTCCGGCGATCAAGTCCGGCCCCGCGGTCGCCGTCTCCAAGGCCGCCCGCACGGCGGCGCTCCGCTAGCACGGCAGCTTTCCCGCGATGAGCCTCACCCGTGTCCCGCCGCTGCCCGGCGATCCAGAATTGCGCGCCCGCGAACTGCGCCTGCAGGCGATGAAGGCGCTGACCTCGAAGCTCGCGCATGATTTCAACAACTTCCTCACGCCCATTCTCGGCTACGCAACGCTGATCCAAGAGGCGGGCGGCGCGGGGAGTCCGGCCGCGCAATATTCCGGTGCCATCGAGCGCTCGGGGCGCAAGACCGAGGCGCTTCTGGACTCGATCATGACGGCGGTCCGCCCCGAGCGCCGTTTCGCGCCGAAAGAGATCGACCTGGGTCGGTTGTTCGCGGAGTTGCTCGACCAGTGGCAGGCGCAACTGCCGCCGATGATCCCCATCACCGTGTCGCGCGACCTCGCGCCGTGCGTGCTCTACGCCGAACCGGCGCAGTGGCAGACGGCCTTCCAGGCGCTCCTCGCCAACGCCCGCCTGGCGATGCCGAGCGGCGGCACGCTCACGGTGCGGCTGGCGCAGGAGACGCCGCCAGAGGCAGTCGCCGCGCAGTTGGGCCTCGCGCCAGGAACGGCCTTCGTCCTCACCGTCGCCGATGACGGCGGCGGCATGACGCCGGAAGTCGCCGCCCGCGCGCTCGATCCACTTTTCAGCACCGGCCCGCGCGGCACGGCGCTGGGGCTCGGTCTCACCGCCGTTCACAGCACGGCGCGGATGCACGGCGGCCAGGTCGTGATCGCCAGCCAGCCGGATGCCGGCACGACCGTGACCGTGTGGTTCAACGGCCTCCCGCAGCGCGAGGCGGCTGAAAAAAACGACGCCGCGCAATCGCACGATCCGGCGCAATCCGCGCCCGCCCGGCGCAATCGCGTACTGCTCGTTGGCTGCGAGGAAGTGCTGCAAGAAAGTCTGCGGAGCCGGTTGCAAGCGGCCGAATACATCGTTCACCAGGTGCCCGACGCCACGCAGGCTGCGAAGCTCGTGGCCCGGCACGCGCCGAGCCTCGCCTTGGCGGTGCTGGAGGAGCAACTGCCCGGCATCACCGGCCTTGATTTCGTTGCGCGCCTTCGCGAAAGCCAGCCGAACCTGCCCATCATTCTGCTCACGCTCGGCGCGGAACCCGGTGCCACCGCGCACCCATCCGGCCCGTTCGCGGCAATAAAAAAGCCCTTCCGATGGAAGGGCTTTGCCGAAACCGTCCAGCGCCTGCTGGCGTAAGAGCGCGGTCGGCACCGCCCCGATGTAGCGCAGGTTTCCAAACCTGCTGTATCGCGAGTTTCCAAACCCGCGAGCTGTCCGGTCGGCAGAACGCGTTCGTAATCTTCACACGCCGCCGATTTGGAAATCGGCGACACAGCAGGCTTGGATGCCTGCGCTACGCCGCCGCCGCGCGACCGTCCGGTCCGTTCGCGGCAATAAAAAAGCCCTTCCGGTGGAAGGGCTTTGCCGAAACTGTCCAGCGCCTGCTGGCGTGAGAATGCGGTCGGCACCGCCCCGATGTAGCGCAGGTTTCCAAACCTGCTGTATCGCGGGTTTCCAAACCCGCGAACCGCCCGGTCGGCAGAACGCGCTCGCACTCGCCGCACGCCGCCGATTTGGAAATCGGCGACACAGCAGGCTTGGAAGCCTGCGCTACGCCGCCGCCGCGCGTCCACCCGGGCCGTTCGCGGCAATAAAAAAGCCCTTCCGATGGAAGGGCTTTGAAGAAACTGTCCAGCGCCTGCTGGCGTGAGCGATCAGGCCACCACGGCCTCGTTTTCCAGAAACCCCTGCAACTGCCGCAGGCGCGTCGGATGCCGCATTTTGCGCAGCGCCTTGGCCTCGATCTGGCGGATACGTTCGCGGGTGACTTTGAACTGCTTGCCCACTTCCTCGAGCGTGCGCGAGTAGCCGTCGCCCAATCCGAAGCGCAGTTCGAGCACCTTGCGCTCACGGTCCGTGAGGCTCTCGAGCACGTCGCCCAGCTTGTCCTTGAGCAGCATGTAGCTGGTCATTTCGGACGGATTCTCCGCCGACTTATCCTCGATGAAGTCGCCGAAGTTCGTGTCCTCACTGTCGCCCACGGGCGACTGCAACGAGATCGGCTGCTGCGCCATCTTGAGCACGGCGCGCACGCGCTCGACCGGCATCTGCATTTCGTCGGCGATTTCCTCCGGCGTGGCCTCGCGGCCGAAGTCCTGGATCAACTGCTTCTGCACGCGCATCAGCTTGTTGATCGTCTCGATCATGTGGACGGGGATGCGGATCGTCCGCGCCTGATCGGCGATCGAGCGGGTGATCGCCTGCCGAATCCACCACGTCGCGTAGGTCGAGAACTTGTAGCCGCGGCGATACTCGAATTTCTCGACCGCCTTCATCAGGCCCATGTTGCCTTCCTGGATGAGATCGAGGAACGACAGGCCGCGGTTGGTGTATTTCTTGGCGATGGAAATGACGAGCCGCAGGTTGGCCTCGACCATCTCGGTCTTGGCCTGGAGCGCCTTCTTGGTGAAATGCTTCAGGCTTTGATACGCCTCCAGATAATGCGTGGAGTCCATGCGGACAAACTCCTCGAGCGCTTTGATCTTCCGCTGTTCGGACTGGATGATCATCTGCTGCTGCGCTGACTTGCGGAGGTGCTCCTGCTCCGCAATCGCGCGGAGGCTGACCTGGATCTTGTCGAAGATGTTCTCGGCCACGAGGGACATTTCCTCGATGACCTTTTGTTTGTAGTAGAACTTCGGGAAGCCCTTTTGCAGCCGGGCGTCGGCCTTGCGGAAATCCTCGCCCGCCTTCTCGCGCTTGGTCGCCGACGCCGCGCCGATCCACTCGGCATATTTTTCATCGACGGTCTGATCGATCGAGCGCACTTCCTTGACCAGCTTGCGCAGGATGCGCAGGTGGCTTTCGCGGCCCTCGATTTTTTTGTCCGCGATCACGCGGTCGAAGCGCTCCTTGGGCGGCTCGGACACCAGTTTCTCGGCCAGCGCGATGTGCTCTTTGCCGGTGAAACCGAAGCTGTAGATGATCCGCTTGACTTCGTTTTCCGCGTCCTCGATGCGCTTGGAAATCTCGACCTCCTGCTCGCGCGTGAGCAGCGGGACCTGGCCCATCTGCTTGAGGTACATCCGGACGGGGTCGTCGAGAATGTCGAGGCGGGTCTTGTCCTCCTCCTCCTCCGGCTCGGGCTGCTTGACGCGGTCCACCTCGGCCTGATCGACGATCTCGACCTCGAGATTGCGCAGCTTGCTGTAAATCTCGTCGAGATCCTCCGCCGTCACGACGTTCTCCGGGAGGGCGTCGTTGATGTCGGTGTAAGTCAGGTAGCCCTGCTCCTGGGCGAGCCGGACCAGTTCCTTGATCTTCTCGGTCAAATCCACGCCGGACGTGGTTTTGATCGGGTCCGTGCCGACGGTAAGCGCCTGATCCCGCGGCACCTCGATTTGCGGGCCGGCGGGGACTTTGGGTTTCCGACCGGCCTTGCGTTTCTTGGGAGCGTCCACGGGTTCCTCATCGCTGATCGCAGGCGCGGCGTGAGTTGCGGTTTTGACCGGTTCAGCCCCGCGTTCCTGACGGCCATGATGGGCGCGATGGGCGTGCTCCGCCACAACGGCCTTGGCCGATTTTTTGGCCGGCACTTGGTCGGCAGATTTGGTCTTGTTCAATTTTGACATACGATTTCGACAGGGAAGCCCCCGAAGCCACACGAAAGAGGCGAGAATATTGGTTTTGCGCCGCAGCCCGTCAAGGGATACCTCGGCGAATCTTTACGCACCAACGACCGCCGCTTCCGCCGCCAGCCTGAGGGGCGAATCCCGACGCGCCGAACCCGTTGCGAATTCGGATGGCGGCCGCTGCGCGCTGCGGCGGCCGCGATTTTCCCTCCGTCGAATCGCCGCGCGCCAGCCGTGCGCGCGGCTAACTACCACACAGCCGCTGAAACTCCACCTCGTCGATCACCCGCACGCCGAGCGTCCGCGCCTTCTCGAGCTTCGACCCCGCGTCCGCGCCCGCCAGCACGTAGTCGGTCTTCTTGCTCACGCTGCCGCTGGCCTTGCCGCCGAGCGCCTCGATCGGCACTGACGCCATCGGCAATTCAATCGCAATGAACGGAGAGCGAGCGAGCGGGAAAACAATCATGTGAGAAATTTTCTCCAGTGTTCTTCGGATATGATGGCGATACCGCTGCCGTTCTTGCGAAGCCTCACTGCGCGTTCGATTTTTCGCCCATAGTTGGCGGTGACCCAATCGCGAGTGGCGTAAGTCCCGATCACCAGATAATGCGATTGGGTCGTTGGCGGAGAATCCGAGGCAGTTCCACCGCGCTCACGAATGGCGTCCTGAACGCTGATACGGCTCCCAAAGGCGAATCGGCCTGTTATGTTGAAGTTCCTCCCTGGAAAAACAACGGGATCAGGCGGAGGCGAATCCAAAGCGAGAGTACTAGAACAAGTTCCGCCCGAGTCGGGAGTGGTTTTGAACCCACAGATTTTCTCCATGATCATTTTGAGTTGCTCGCGCTCCGAATCGCCCCACCGGCCGCTGGCATCGATTCTATCGACTTCCCCGCAAATCTCCGTTAGCGGCCAGACCGGTACTTGGAGCGTAATTCCTCGGACTCGTTCGGCGAAAAACTTCGCCTCCAATTCCGAGACCTCACCGTCGGCAAGAATTCCGGCACAAATCCCAGAGAGCTGATCGATGGCTTTCGAGACGTTGTTTTCAAACCGCCCCATGGGGACTCGAATTAAACGTCCGTGTTCGTCTTTGGCCGGCTTGAGGATGTACGTTTTCATTTTGGGTTGAATCAGAGGAGCACTTGTTGCCCGCCTGGCACTGCGGACGCCTGGATGCCAAGCAAGATGCGGAATTGGTCTTCGCTCAGCACGGTGACGCCAAGTTCTCGCGCTTTGTCGAGTTTCGAACCGGCGCTTTCCCCGGCGACGACAAAGTCCGTATTTTTGCTAACGGAGCCGGTTACGTTGCCACCGGCTTGCCGGATGAGGTTTCCAGCGTCCGAGCGCGACAGGGTACTCAACGTCCCTGTGAGGACGAAAGTTTTTCCGGCCAACGGTCGACTTGGCGCGGCGGGCTGGGCGGTTCCTCCATCGGTTTTGCCGCGCGGCCGGATGCCAAGTTCCTGCATTCGCCGCAGACACTTGCGCCCATAGTCGCTTGCCGCCCAGTCAACAATGGCGCTGGCCGCTGAGGGACCGATCAAGGTTTTGGCTTGCCAAGGTTTTTCGCATGCCTCAGCGAAGCCTGCTTGGATCAAACGCTGGCCGATTGGATTGGCAATTTCCTTCGCCTTCGCCTGCCGCTGGCGCCGTGACTGCTTTTCAGTTGGTGAAATCAGCTTGTCGTCCTTTTCAATCCTGTTGTTGTCGAATTCCTGCCGTGCCGTTCCCAGCTCGGCAGCGTCGCGAAGCAGGCTCGATTCCATCAGCGTTGTGAAGTCAGGAAAGAAGCCCGCCAGTTCATAGGCGGTTTGTTCTCCGATCTCAGGAATGGCCAGGGCCAGAAGCCACCGATGCAACGGAAGGGAGCGGGCACGTTCCAACGCCTCCTTCACTTTGGCCGCGTTCTTTGCGCCGAACACCCGCGGTTCGTCGTCTGAACCGAGATTGAGGGTGGCCAGTTTGGTTTCAGGCAGGTCGAAAAGATCAAGGGGTTCCTTTATCAAGCCGCGTTCAACCAGCTTTTCTGCGACGATCCCGCCCAAGGACTCGATGTCGAGCGCCTTGCGGTTGGCAAAGTATTCGACCCGGCGCGTGATCTGTGCCGGGCAGCCTGCAATATTCTGGCAGCGCCATGCGACTTCATCGGCAGTCCCGGCTCCAGCGAGGGTGTCAAGGTCATCGACTTTCCCACCCGCCTGTTCTTCGTGCTTACCATCAATGCTGACATCTCCCGCCGTCCGGTTCCGGAGTTTTTCCTTTGCAATGGGTCCGCCACACGCCGGGCATTTGCCATTTATGTGGGCGTAAAGACTGAACTCGCAGGTGTGCGATGGACGTTTTGATTTTACCACCTCGACAACCTCCGGAATGACCATGCCCGCTTTGCGAATCACCACGGTGTCGCCAATCCGTATGTCTTTTCTCCTGATCTCGTCCTCGTTGTGCAATGTGGCCCGGGAAACGGTCGAGCCTTGCACAAAGATTGGTTCGAGTTCCGCCACCGGCGTAAGGACACCGGTTCGTCCGACCTGGACGGTAATGGATTTGAGCACCGTCTCTGCGGGTGTAATCCACGGGATTGGCTTGTGTACGATGGCGTAACCGGGGGCGCGGGTTTTTGACGGGATGCGCGCCCAGTCCGCAGTGTGGTTCAGCTTGAGCACAATGCCGTCTATGTCGTAGTTCACGCGGCTTCGCAGATCGTGGCGCTCGTCGTAATTGCATACGACCTCCTCCCGGTACCGCTTGATGGCTTCGTGAATGTCTTTGCAGAGCCACCAGTGCTTTTGGGTTGGAAGACCGAAGCGGGCGAAAGCTTCCAGCATCTCAGCGTGGGTAGGGAATGAGATGCCGTCGCACGCCCCGACGGCATAAAAAACCGCACTTATAGGGCGGCTGGCAACCAGTTTGGGATCGAGTTGCTTGAGGGTTCCTGCGGTGGCGTTCCTGGCGTTGGGAAAAGATTTCAGTCCGTCCGCCACGAGTTTTCGGTTCAACGCAGCAAAATCCTCTGTCGCGATGTAGGCCTCGCCACGCACTTCGAGAAGGCGCGGAGGGTTTTTCACGTCGAGTTCGAGTGGAATCGCGCGAATGGTGCGCAGATTCGCGGTGATGTCGTCGCCTTGCACGCCATCGCCGCGGGTTGCGCCCAAGACGAGCTTCCCATCTCGGTAGTGTACACTGATGGAAACCCCGTCCACCTTGGGTTCCATGAGATACTCCACGTCATCGCGACCGAGCTGCCGCCGCATGCTCGCGTCAAACTCCAGCAGCTTGTTCAACGTATTCTCATCCTGAGCGCAACTTCGTCGAAACCAGTCTGGCTCGGCTTTTTCGTCGGGTTGTTCAGCGGCGTCGATCTTTTCGAGCGAAAGCATCGGCTGAAGGTGTGTGATTCGCGCAAATCCCTCGGAGGGTGCTCCGCCCACCCGCTGGGTCGGGGACTCGGCGGTAACAAGTTCTGGGTGATGCCGTTCAAGCTCTTGAAGTTGGCGAAGGAGTTGATCGTACTCGAAATCGCTCACGGTCGGCTTCGCGAGCACGTAGTAGGCGTGATCGTGGCGGCGGATTTGCTCGACCAGTTCGGCGTGGCGGGCCTTGGCTTCCGAAAAATTCATGGCGGGTTTGTAGTTTCGCGCGCACGGCGTGGCAAGCGCGGGCGCTGTGGGTCAGGCATCCTTGCCTGACGGTTCACGGGGCATCCCTGCCCCGTGTGCCGCTGCGCCGACGAACCTGCGGGAGACTTGGAAACGGGCGGCAGGATGCCGCCCGAACCGGCAGGCTGGAAGCCCGCCCCACAGCCGCCAGGCTCCGGTGCAACATTGCGCTCCCTGCCATTCTCACTTCCGCACAAACTCCTCATGCAGCCGCGCATACGCGCCACCGCGGGCGAGCAACTCATCGTGCGTCCCCTGCTCGATGATCTCGCCGTGGCTCAGCACCAGAATGCGATGCGCATGCCGGACGGTGGACAGTCGGTGCGCCACGACGAAGCAGGTGCGCCGCTCGAAGAGTTTCTCGAGCGCGTGCTGGATGATGCGCTCGGTCTGCGGGTCCACCGCGCTCGTCGCCTCGTCGAGGATGAGCAGGCGCGGGCGCGCGACCATCGCGCGGGTGAAGCACACGAGCTGGCGTTCGCCGGCGCTGAGATTGCCGCCGCGCTCGGAGATTTTCGTGTCGTAGCCTTTCTCCAATCGCTCAATCAGTTCGTGCGTGCCGAGCGTACGCGCGGCCTCGCGCACCTCGTCGTCGGTCGCGTCGGCGCGGCCGAATTTCAGATTTTCCATCAGCGTGCCGGTGAAGAGGAAATTGTCCTGCGTCACGATGCCCACCTGCCGGTGCAGCGAATCAAGCGTCGCCGCCTGCAGGTCCGCGCCATCGAACGTCACCCGTCCGCGCTGCGGTTCGTAGAAGCGCATGAGCAGGCTCACGATGCTCGATTTGCCCGAGCCGGTCGCACCCACGAGCGCGACAGTTTCGCCGGGGCGGGCCTCGAAATGGATGTGCTTGAGGACCCACGCATCCGGCGGCGTGCTGTCGTAGCGAAACCACACGTCCTCGAAAATGATGTGCCCGCGGATGGGCGGCAGCGCCTCGGCCCCGGCGCGGTCGCACACCTGCGGCTGGGTGTCGAGCAGTTGGAAGATGCGTTCCGCGCTGGCGGCGGTGGACAGCAGCGCATTGTAGAGATCGCCCATGGACTGGATGGGACCGAAGAACATGCCGAGGTAAAGCACGAAGGCCGCGAGTTCGCCGACGGTGATCTCGCGCTGCAACACGAGCGAACCGCCGTAGCCAAGGATGATCACCGTGCCCAGCCCGGACATCAGCGCGACGAACGGCATGTAGGTGTGAAAAATTTTCGCCGCCACCAGGAAGCGCTGGCCGTAGCCCTCGTGGATTTCCCGGAAGCGCCCAAGGTTCGCCTGCTCGCGTGCGAACGCCTGCACGACGCGGACGCCCGTGATGTTCTCAGCGATGGCCGCGGTGAGCAGCGATCCCTGCTCGCGCATCCGGCGGTAGGCGACCATGCCGCGCTTTTGGAACAGCATCGTGGCCCACGCCAGCGGTGGCAGCACGAGGCTGACGGCCAGGCACAGCCGCCAGTCGTATTGCAGCATGAGCGCGACCACGCCCACGAGCGTGAGTGCGCTGGCGAGCAACGAGTTCACGCCCCACGTCAGGATGCGGTCGAGCGAATCAATGTCGTTGCCCGCGCGGTTGAGGATGCGGCCCTGGTGCGTCTTGTCGAAGTAGCTGAGGGAAAGCTGCTGGATGTGCTCGAAGACACCGAGCCGCAAATCGTTCATCGCCCCCTGCCCCACCGCGATGGCGCTCTTGACCTGGATGACCGTGAGCAGCCAGCCGACCACCAGATTCGCCAGGTAAACCGCGCTGATAATGAGGATGCCGCGCGCCGCCGTTTCGGCGCTGGCGATGTGCGTGAGATGCCGGTCGATGCCGAGCTGGATGAATTTCGGCCCGAGCAACTGCGAGATGGTCGCGAGCACCGTGAAGACGAGGTTCACGATGAACAGCCGCCGATACGGCCGCACGTAGCTCATCAAGCGCCGGAAGGTCCCGGCCTTCATCCGCGTTTGCGCGAACTGCTCCTCGATCAGGATGTCGTCTTTGCTGGGCATGGTGCAGCGGCGAAGTGCGGGTGAAGAGCGCGCCAGAAGCGCGCCGGAGCGCCGAGCATTGCTCGGCCTGACCGAGTGCGGGCCGTTCGAGCCGAGCGATGCTCGGCGCTCCGGCGCATTGGGGGCGAAAGCCTTGTAGCCGCCGACGTGAGGAGGCGGACGGCCCCGCCCAGCGCCCGATCCGCCTCCTCACGTCGGCGGCTACGACGGAGGCTCATGACGATTATCCACCCGCCTGCGCTCCTGAGCGGCCCTCACTTCCGCGCCGAATCCTCGGGGATGCGCATGCCGTAGAAGGACCGGTACACAAAGATCAGCGCGACGATAAAGAAGAACACGCCGATGCCGGTCTTGGTCCCCTTGTCCTTCATCTCGACGGCGATCTCGACGGCCAGCAAACCGAAGAGCGTGGTGAACTTGATCACCGGATTGAGCGAGACGGACGACGTGTCCTTGAACGGATCGCCCACGGTGTCGCCCACGACGGTCGCGGCGTGCAGCGGGGTGTTTTTCATCTTGAGATCGACCTCGACGATCTTCTTGGCGTTGTCCCACGCGCCGCCCGCATTGGCCATGAAGATGGCTTGGAAGAGCCCGAAGAACGCCATGCCGATGAGGTAGCCGATGAAGAAGAACGGATCGAAAAACGCCAGTGCGAGCGAGAAGCAGAAGATCACGATGAAGATGTTGATCATGCCCTTCTGCGCGTATTGCGTGCAGATTTTCACGACCTCCTTCGAGGCCTCAATGGTGGCCGTCGCGGCGTCGAGCTTCATGTTGTCCTTGATGTACACCACCGCGCGGTAAGCGCCCGTGACGACCGCCTGCGTGCTCGCCCCCGTGAACCAATAGATCACCGCGCCACCCATGAGCAACCCCATGAGCGCCTCAGGATGCACGAGCGAGAGGCGCTCGAGCACGTTGAACTTCGCGTCGATCGCCTGGTAGTGCGCCTGCAACATCATGATGATGCCGAACACCATCGTGGTCGCGCCGACCACCGCCGTGCCGATGAGCACGGGCTTGGCCGTGGCTTTGAAGGTGTTGCCCGCGCCGTCGCCTTTTTCGAGCTGATGCTTGGCCCCCGCGAAATCGGGCTTGAAGCCGAAGTCCTTCTCGATCTCGGCGGAGATGCCCTTTTTCCCCTCGATCTGCGACAACTCGTAAACGGACTGCGCGTTGTCCGTCACCGGGCCGAACGAATCGACCGCGATGGTCACCGGCCCCATCCCGAGGAAGCCGAACGCCACCAGACCGAACGCGAAGATCGGCGCAGCGAAACGGAACTGCTCGGGCATCATCGCCTGCACCGCGGGCTGCCCTGAGAAGTAGTAAGCGCCGAACATCAGCAGCAGAATGCACAGGCCGGTCCAGAACGCGGAGAAGTTGCCCGCGACGAGACCGGACAGAATGTTGAGCGACGCGCCACCCTGGCGGGAGGACGTGACGACTTCCTTCACATGCCGACATTCGGTCGAGGTGAAGATTTTCGTGAACTCCGGGATCAGCGCGCCGGCGATGGTGCCAATCGAGATGATCGTCGAGAGCACCCACCACAGACCGGGCTGGCCGGGGAGCTTGGCCAGCAGCACATAACTCGCGGCGTAGGTGACGAGGATGGAGACGATGGAGGTGATCCAGACCAGGTTCGTCAGCGGATGCTCGAGGTTGAAGTCCTTCGATTTGCCCCAGACGGCGTGCGCGACGGCGTCGTTGATCCAGTAGCTCACCAGCGAGGTGATCACCATCAGGATGCGCATCGCGAAGAGCCACACAATGAGCGTGGCGCAGAGCGGCGCGGTGGCGGCGAGCGCCAGCGCGAGGAACGCGATGAGCGCAACGCCCGTGACGCCGTAGGTTTCGAAGCCGTCGGCCGTCGGCCCGACCGAGTCGCCGGCGTTGTCGCCGGTGCAGTCGGCGATGACGCCGGGATTGCGGGGATCATCTTCGGGGAGGTTGAAAACGATCTTCATGAGGTCGGCGCCGATGTCGGCGATCTTCGTGAAAATACCGCCGCAGATGCGCAACGCCGAGGCGCCGAGCGATTCGCCAATCGCGAAGCCGATGAAGCACGGACCGGCCAGTTCCTTCGGCAGAAACGTGAGGATGCAGATCATGAAGAACAGTTCGGTCGCGACGAGCAGCAGACCGACGCTCATGCCGGACTTCAGCGGAATCAGCAGCGTGGCGAGCGGGTTCCCTTGCAGCGCGGAGAAGGCCGCGCGGCTGTTGG
Source organism: Akkermansia muciniphila (assembly GCA_945861535.1). GTDB lineage: Bacteria > Verrucomicrobiota > Verrucomicrobiia > Limisphaerales > BJHT01 > BJHT01. The sequence continues at coordinate 50,382 of CAMAUZ010000040.1, forward strand.
CGACCGTGTTGATGCGGATGCCGAACCACGCGACGCCGTAGCTGCCGAGAATGCCGAGCACCGACGCGAGCAGGATCACGATCACGTTGCCCGCCGAATTGTGCGACAGCACGCCGAAGTAGTAGGTCATGCAGATGGCGATCAGCACCCACAGCGCGGCGAGGAATTTGCCCTGCTGAAACAGGTAGGTCTTGCACGTCTCCCAGATGATTTGCGACACCGCCGCCATCGAAGCATGCACCGGCAGATTCTTGGTCTGCACGTACTGCATCCAGCCGTACCCGACGCCCAGCGCACACACGACGAGGCCGAAGTACATCAGCGCGATGCCCGTCACCCGCGAGCCAAACAGATCAAACGCCACGGAACCGAGGTCCGGGATTTTGATGTCCGCCTCGCCCGCGAAGAGGGGGCTGGCGGCAAAGGTGGCAACAAGAAACAGGAGCAACGCAGGGACTTTGATTTTTGTTTGGCGCATAAACCTTAGAACTTCTTCCATGAACGACAAAACGAGGCCCCAGCCGGGCTTTTCTCGGTCGGTGACGCTGTGGCTCTATATTTCTAACATCCTTGAGTCAAGCCGTTTCAAAAAAGTGCGCCGGCGTGCGTTTTTTTTTGCGGGGCGTCGCCACCGATCGGCACGGAGCGTGCGCGCGACGTCCACGCCGCTTCACCACCCGAACGTCGCACCCCATTCGCACCCGCCCGGACCGCCCTACGCTGCAGCGGATTAAATGCCAAGCTCCCTCCGCGCTTGCGCGCCCCCCCCCCCCCCGCGCATTGTCCTTCACCAACCACTTCGCGATGCACCGCTGCGGGTTTGCGACACGGTTCCCCGCTTGCGCACCCCCGCCGTTTCGAGTACGAACACCGGTGTGGATTCACCCGCCTCACCCCCCTGCGCGCCGTGTCCCCGCCGCGCATGATTGCCTAGCTCGCGACTCATGGCCGACCACCTGCCACTGATTTTCCGCGCCATCCGGGAAGGCAAGTGCCTGCCGTTTCTGGGCGCGGGCGCATCGGCGGGCTATCAGCACAACGGGACTGCGGTTCCGGGAATCCCGCTCGGCGGGCAGTTCACCAAGCTCTTCAATCAGCGGTGCGGCCTCACCAACGGCAGCACCGCCAACGCCACGCCGTGAGCACGAAGATCAAAATCTTCCTCTCGCATAACAGCGCGGATAAACCCGCGGTCGAATCGTTGGCCTTACGGCTGGGCCAGGAGGCCGACATCGATCCGTGGCTCGACAAGTGGAATCTTATCCCGGGCCAGCCGTGGCAGGAGGAACTCGAAGAGGCGATCAAGGGTTGCACCGGTTGCGTGATCTTCATCGGCCGGGGCGATCCACAGAGTGGCGTCATCGGCCCGTGGCAGAACGCCGAGATGCGCGCGCTCATCAGCCGTCAGGTCTCGGAACGGGGCAGCAAGTTCGCGGTCATTCCGGTGCTGCTGCCGGGTGCGGAACGCGGTCAGCGCAGCAGCCTGCCCACCTTCCTCGTGGCCAACACCTGGGTCGAATTCCGCCACAATCTCGACGACCCTGACGCCTTCCAGCGCCTCCTCGCCGGCATTCGCGGCAAGCCCATCGGCCCGCCCACCGACAACCGTGCCGCCCTCGCCACCTGCCCCTACCGCGGCCTGAAATACTTCGACATCGGCGACGCCCACCTCTTCTTCGGACGCGAGGCCGTCACCGAATGGCTGGTGGACGACGTCCGCAAGCCCCTCCGCGCCGGCAGCGAAGCCCCGCGCTTTGTCGCCATCCTCGGCGCGTCCGGCAGCGGCAAGTCCAGTCTCGCCCGCGCCGGCCTTTATGCAGCGCTCAAGCAAGGCGCGATCGAAGGCAGCGACAACTGGCTCTTCGTCCCGCCGCTGCGACCGGGAGCGAACCCGCTCGAAAGCCTGGAAATCGAATTTCTCAAAGCCGCCGCCGGCAGCCCGCACCTCGCTTCCGTTGCCACCCACCTGAAGGAATTGGCCACCAACCCTGCCGCCCTCCATCGCGCCGCCAGGCAGCTTGTCCCCGATTCCTCACCGCCCCGGCGCGTGTTCCTGTTCGTGGATCAGTTCGAGGAAATCTTCACGGAATGCGACAAGGCCGGGCTGCGCGGCCCGTTCCTCGCGGCGCTCCTCTATGCTGCTCGCGAACGCGGCGGACCGGTCATCGTCGTCCTCGCCATGCGCGCGGACTTCTACCCGCAGGTCGCCGCGTTCGAGGAACTGGCCCGCGTCATGGATCAGCACCAGTTCCTCGTCGGCCCCATGAGCGAGGCCGAACTCCGTCAGGCCATCGAAGTCCCCGCCTACCGGGCGGGAGCGGACTTCGACCCCGGCCTTGTGGACAAGCTCATCGCGGATGTCCTCGGGCAACCCGGTGCTCTCCCGCTGCTCCAGCATGCGCTGGCGGCGCTCTGGCGGGAACGCGTCAACGGTCGGCAGCTTACCCACGACGCCTACCGAACGATGGGCGGGCTTTCTGGTGCTCTCGAAAAACACGCCAACAAAATCTTTGACGACCTCACTCCCGAGCAACAGAAGCTCTGCGAACATCTCTTCCTCCGCCAGGTCCACCCCGGCGAAGGCGCGGAGGACACCAAACGCCGCGTGCCGCTCGCGGAGTTGACCTCGTCCGGCAACCCGGTGGTTGTCGCGAAACTCATCGCCACGCTCTCCCACGAAGACAACCGCCTCATCGTCACCGAGGGCGGGGATGGGCAAAAAAGCGACGCCCCGGCGGCCTCCGATGCGAAACACAATCTCCACTCCGCGTCTCCGGCCTTTGTCGAAGTCGCGCACGAAGCCCTGATTCGCTCCTGGTCCCGCCTGCGAAAATGGATTGATGCCGACCGCTCCGGCCTCCGCACCCACCGCCGCCTCACCGAGGCGGCGAAGGAGTGGGAAGACAAACGCCGACATCCCGAGTTTCTCTATTCCAGCGGACGCCTCGCCATCGCCCGCGAATGGGCCGCGAAACACCGGGACCAACTGGCTAAAATCGAGGACGAATTTCTCGTCGCGAGCCAGAAAGAAGAGGACCGGGTGGCGCGCGCTAGCAAGTCCATCAAGGTGTTTCTCACGGCCGTGGTCATCGCCCTGCTAGCCGGTGGATTCGGCGTAATCTCATCCTGGGTTTGGATTCAGTACCACACCTACACGGCCGAACTTGGCGGCACGGACCGGCCGGACGAACTGGTCATCACCCGCCAGTTGAAGCACGTCGCCCCGTTAAAGATCTCCACCGGCTTCACCCGCGACCTGCTGCTGGCTGGTGGGGTGACGAATTTTGACTTCAACGTTCCTCATGCGATTTCTGATTGGGGAACGATCGAGAATCACCTCCACCCGCTCGCCAAAATCCGCCTCCTGTTCGCCACCCGCCTCGACGCCATCGCCGCCGCGGTCGCCTCGGGCAAAGATGAAGAACTGGCCAGAGTCGTCACCACGGTCAGCCAAGACGCCGTCGCGGATCCCGACATTTCCCTTTTCGCCGCCGCCGATACGAAGGCGTTCGACTACGTCTTCACCCTGCTCCGCATTGGTGATCCCGCCGCGAAACGCGCCGCCGCGTCGGCGCTGGGCCGGCTAGGGGAGAAGCTGGCGGGCGAGCGGGCGGGAGCGGTCACGGACGCGCTGCTGGCGGCGCTCAAGGATAACGAGGCGGAGGTAAATATCGCCGCCGCGGAGGCGCTGGGGCAGCTCGGGGAGAAGTTGCCGGGCGAGCGCCTGGGAGCGGTCACGGACGCGCTGCTGGCGACGCTCAAGGCCAACGAGGCGGCCGTCAAACGCGCCGCCGCGTCGGCGCTTGTCCGGCTGGGGGAGAAGTTGGCTGGCGAACGTGCGGGAGCGGTCACGGACGCGCTGCTGGGGGCGCTCAAGGACAACGAGGCGGCCGTCAAAGACGCCGCCGCATATGTGCTGGGCGGGCTGGGGGAGAAGCTGGCGGGGAAGCGTGTGGGAGCGGTCACGGACGCGCTGCTGGGGGCGCTCAAGGACAACGAGGCGTTCGTCAGAAGCGCCGCCGCGTCGGCGCTGGTCCGGCTGGGGGAGAAGCTGGCGGACGAGCGTGTGGGAGCGGTCACGGACGCGCTGCGGGGGGCGCTCAAGGACAACGAGGCGTTCGTCAGAAGCGCCGCCGCATCGGCGCTGGTCCGGCTGGGGGAGAAGCTGGCGGGGGAGCGTGTGGGAGCGGTCACGGATGCGCTGCTGGGGGCGCTCAAGGACAACGAGGCGGACGTCAAACGCGCCGCCGCTTCGGCGCTGGTCCGGCTGGGGGAGAAGCTGGCGGGCGAGCGGGTGGAAGCGCTCAGGGACGCGCTGCTGGCGGCGCTCAAGGACAACCAGGCGGCCGTCAAAAGCGCCGCCGCGTATGCGCTGGGCGGGCTGGGGGAGAAGCTGGCGGGCGAGCGGGTGGGAGCGTTCACGGACGCGCTGCTGGGGGCGCTCAAGGACAACGATGCGGACGTCAAACGCGCCGCCGCGTCGGCGCTGGGGGGGCTGGGGGAGAAGCTGGCGGGCGAGCAGGTGGGAGCTGTCACTGACGCGCTGCTGGGGGCGCTCAAGGGCAACGAGGCGGACGTCAAAAGCGCCGCCGCGTATGCGCTGGGCGGGCTGGGGGAGAAGCTGGCGGGCAAGCGTGTAGGAGCGGTCACGGAGGCGCTGGTGGCGGCGCTCAAGGACAACGATTGGAAGGTCAAAAGCGCCGCCGCGTCTGCGCTGGTTAGGCTCGGGGCGAAGCTGCCGGGGGAGCGGGTGGGCGCGGTAACGGACGCGCTGGTGGCGGCGCTCAAGGACAACGATTCGGCCGTCAAACGCACCGCGGCGGAGGCGATGAGCCGGCTCGGGGAGAAGCTGCCGGGCGAGCGGGTGGGAGCGCTCACGGACGCGCTGCTGGCGGCGCTCAAGGACAACGATTCGGCCGTCAAACGCGCCGCGGCGGCGGCGCTGGGCGGGCTTGGGGAGAAGCTGCCGGGGGAGCGGGTGGGAGCGGTCACGGACGCGCTGCTGGTGGCGATCAAGGACAACCATTCGGCCGTCAAAAGCGCCGCCGCTTCGGCGCTGGTCCGGCTCGGGGAGAAGCTGCCGGGCGAGCGGGTGGGAGCGGTCACGGACGCGCTGCTGGTGGCGATCAACGACAACGCTTCGGACGTCAACAGCGCCGCCGCTTCGGCGCTGGGCGGGCTGGGGGAGAAGCTGGCGGGCGAGCAGGTGGGAGCGTTCACGGACGCGCTGCTGGTGGCGATCAAGGACAACAATGCGGCCGTCAAACGCGCTGCCGCGTCGGCGCTGGGAGCCTTCGCCAAACGGATGGAGTCAGCGAAACGAAGGGAGTGCGTTCAAGCGCTGGTACATGCCGCACGGCAGCAGATGAAGGAAGGTCGGCTCTCCATTTTGAAAGAGGCCGTTCCGGTAGCCTGCCTTGCCAGCCTCCGTAAATTAACCGTGGTTGACTCTGTGCCAGACACCCGCCTGCTCCTCCAGCACCTCGAACACCTCGACAGCCGAGCACGCCTGTTCGCGATCTTCACCCTGCCCCGCCGGAAACTCGAACCGGCCGATCTGGGCCAAATCCGCCGCCTGCGGGACGATCTGCAACATCGCCCCTGGGTGCGCGTGGCCGCGCTCGAAACCCTCGTGGAAATCGCCCGCGAAGCCGAAGCCGTGGCCCGTGACAAGGAAGAGGCGGCGAAAGCGGCTGAGAAAGAAAAGCAGGAGAAGGCCGGTGCTCTACCCGCGTTCCCGCGCTGATTCCCGGCCGGGGAGCGCACCCGCCCCCGGGTGCCGTTTTCCGCGCCCTCGCGGAAAGCCGGCGTGGCACGAGAGCGCGCGGAGTTCCTGCGACGTGTGTGCGCGCCCCGACGCTGGCTGCGAGGGCGCAGCCAGCGACACGCGAGGGCGCGTGTGCTCCCCCAATTCGGCGATCTCGGCCCCGCATTTCACCCGCCCAATCACCCTCTCCCTCGCCCCCCGGTGCAATAACGAATTCACCACCGGACCCCACAGTCTGGTAGCGCGATGCGATTTTTGAGTTTCCTCCTGACCGTGGCGGTTTTCGTCTCCGCGCCCGTGGTGCGCGGGGCCAATCCGGCCCCGGATTTCAACCGCGAGGTCCGCCCCATTCTTTCCGACAAGTGCATGCACTGCCACGGCCCCGACGAGGCCGCGCGCAAGGGCAAGCTCCGCCTCGATACCGCCGACAGCGTCGCGAAAATCATCAAGCCCGGCCACGCGCTGGAGAGTGAATTCTACAAGCGCCTCCTCACGACCGATCCGGATCTCCAGATGCCGCCGCCCGAGTCGCCGATTACCAAGCAACTCACGCCGCGGGAAATCGCCACGCTCCGCGAGTGGCTGCAAGCCGGCGCGCCGTATTCCTCCCACTGGGCCTTCGAGGCGCCGCTTCAGGCGCCGCTGCCCGCCATCGCCGACCCCGCATGGAACAAAAATCCTGTCGATCGTTTTATCCACGCCCGCTTGCTCAAGGAGGGCCTCCAGCCCGCGCCCGCCGCCGACCGCGCCACCCTGATCCGGCGTGTCACGCTCGATCTCACCGGAACGCTCCCAACGCTCGCCGAGGTCGATGCCTTCCTTCACGACGCCAGCGCCGACGCTTATGAAAAGCTCGTCGATCGGCTCCTGACCTCGCCGCATTACGGCGAACGCATGGCGCTCGCTTGGATGGACCTCGCGCGCTACGGCGATTCCAGCGTGTATCACGCCGACGGTCCGCGCGACATGTGGGGTTGGCGCGACTGGGTCATCCGCGCTTACAACCGCAACCTCCCGTTCGATCAATTCACGATGGATCAAATTGCTGGCGACCTCGTCCCCGACGCCACGCTTGATCAGAAGATCGCGTCGGGCTTCAACCGCAATCACGCCACCACCGACGAGGGCGGCGTCTTCCCCGAGGAGGCCCGCGTCGATTACGTCGTGGACCGCGTAAAGACCACCTCCTCGACCTGGCTCGGTCTCAGCCTCGAATGCGCCCAGTGCCACGATCACAAATACGATCCCATCACGCAGAAGGAGTACTATCAGTTCTACGCCTACTTCAATAACACCAAGGACACCGGCATGCAGACGCGCCAGGGCAACGCCGAACCCAAGCTCGAAATCCCCGATCCCGAGGCCGACAACAAGCGCCAGGCCGCCCGCGTCGCCAGCGACGAGGCGCTCGCCAGATTCACCGAACTCCGCGCGCAGACCGCCGCCAGCCAGCCCTTCCGCGACTGGCTCGCGCAGCAATCGCCCGTGCTCGTTTCCGAGGACATCGAACTCACCACGCCCGCCGTGCCCGCGCACTTTTTCCCGCTCAGCATGGATGCCCGCCGCACCGCGACCAGCAGTCTCGACGGCCTCACCGGCCTCTTCGCCGAGGGCCGCTTCGAGCGCAGCGCCCGCCACAGCACGTCCGGCGTGAATCTGAATGGCGCCACCGTCGCCGTCTTCCCGCGCGGTCCGGAGCTCGAGCGCACGCAGGCCTTCTCCTTCGCCGGCTGGTTCAAGGTCACGACCAACAGCCCGACCGCGCCGGTGTTCGCGCGCCTGAATCACGCGCAGAATTTTCAAGGTTGGGACTTCGGCCTCGACAACCGCCGCCCCGGCATCCACCTCATCCATCGCTGGCCGGAGAGCGGGTTGAAAGTGTGCGCGAAGGAGGAACTCAAGCCGAAGGACTGGCACCACGTCGTCGTGACCTACAACGGCTCCTCGAAGGCCGCGGGCGTGAGAATTTACGTCAACGGCCAGTTGCAGGAGAACGTCGTCGAACGCGACACGCTTGGCGGTTCCATCGCCAACGCCACGCCCTTCCGCATCGGCGGCCGCTCCGACGCGATCAGGTTCAAGGGCGAGATTGATGAACTCGCGATCTACCGCCGCGCGCTCACGCCCGGCGAAGTCCGCGCCGCCGCCCATCCGCTGCCCGGCACGCTGCTCGTTCCCGAAAAGGAACTCAGCCCCGCGCAGCGCGATTTTCTCGCCGCGCACTATCTTCATCAGGGAGACAATACCAACGCGCCCGCGCTCCTCGCCGAGCATGTGAAACTCCTCGCCGCCGAACGCAAACTCGAGACCCTCACCAGCAGCACCATGGTCATGGAAGACCTGCCCGAGGCCCAGATGCGCACGACCTTTGTGCTCAAGCGCGGCCAGTACGATCAGCCGCTCCAAGACGCCGTGATCAAGCCCGGCATCCCCGCCGCGCTGCGTCCGCTGCCTGCGGACGCCCCCGCCAACCGCCTCGGCCTCGCGCGCTGGCTCGTGCAGCCCGACCATTCCCTCACGTCGCGCGTCGCCGTCAATCGCCTCTGGCAAATCTGCTTCGGCGAGGGACTCGTCCGCACCACCGAAGACTTCGGCACGCAGGGCGACCTCCCCACGCACCAAGCCATGCTCGACTGGCTCGCCGTGGATTTCGTGAAAACCGGCTGGGACGTGAAACGCGCCCTCAAGCAGCTCGTCACCAGCGCGACCTATCGCCAGTCCTCGCGCGTCACGCCGCTCCTGCGCGAACGCGACCCGGAGAATTTCCTCCTCGCCCACGGCCCGCGCTTCCGGCTTCAGGGCGAATTCATCCGCGACAACGCCCTCTTCGTCGCCGGCCTGCTCGCCGACAAAATCGGCGGCCCCGGCGTGCGCCCCTATCAGCCGCTCGGCCTCTGGGAAGAAGTCGCCAAGGACGCCGGCCTCTCGAAATTCGTGCAGGACCGCGGCGAAAAACTCTACCGGCGCTCGATGTATATTTATTGGAAACGCTCCGCCCCGCATCCCGGCATGGTCATCTTTGACGCGCCCACCCGCGAGAAATGCACCGGCCGCCGCCCGCGCACCAACACGCCGCTGCAGGCGCTCGTCACGCTCAACGACCCGCAATTCGTCGAGGCCTCGCGCGCCTTCGCCCAGCGCATTCTCAAGGAAGGCGGCAGCCAGCCCGCCATCCGCATCGCCTTCGCCATCCAGACAGCCCTCAGCCGTCCCGCCACCGCCAGGGAAACCGACCTCCTCACCCAGCTCGCCTCCGCCCAACTCACCCGCTTCGCCGCCGATCCCACGAAAGCCGAAGCCCTCCTGAAAATCGGTGACAGCCCCCGCGACTCCACGCTCCCCGCCCCCGAGCACGCCGCATGGACAGTGGTCGCGAGCACGGTGCTTAATCTCGACGAGTTCCTGGTCCGGAACTGAAAAAGCAGTTAGTGCTTAGTAATTAGTAACTGGCCGTGACCCACAACTCCTTACCCACTAACCGATCCCTGCTCGATAACTCATCGTTCGCAATGTCTCCGTACCTATCCTCTAGTCACTAAACACTACCCGCATTCCCCATCTATCCTCTCTCTTCTCTTTTCTCTACTCTATCTTCCCTCCCATGCTTGCCTCCCGCCGCACCTTCCTCACCCATTCCGGCACCGCCCTCGGCGCCGCCGCCCTGACTAGTCTGTTGAATCCCCGCGCCTTCGCCGCTCCTTCGCCGCTGAGCCACCACTTCCGTCCGAAAGCTCGCCGCGTCATCTATCTCTTCCTCGCCGGCGGCCCGTCGCACATCGACATGTTCGACTACAAACCCAGCCTGCGAAAATACCATGGCACCGAACTGCCCGACTCCATCCGCGGCACCCAGCGCGTCACCGGCATGACCAGCGGCCAGAAGAGTTTCCCCTGCGTCGCACCCCTGTTTGAGTTCAAGCAATTCGGCAAAAACGGCACCTGGGTCAACGCCGACATCCTTCCCCACACCGCCTCGATCATCGACGACATCACCCTGCTCAAAGCCGTCAACACCGAGGCCATCAATCATGACCCGGCCATGACCTACATCACCACCGGCGCGCAACAGCCCGGCAGGGCCAGCATGGGTGCGTGGCTCAGCTACGGACTCGGCTCGGAAAACGAGAACCTGCCCTCCTTCGTCGTTATGATCTCCGAGGGCGGCGGCCAGAAACAGGCCCTGTTCGCGCGCCTGTGGGGCAGCGGCTTCCTCCCCTCGCGCCACCAGGGCGTCCAGCTTCGCAGTTCCGGCGACCCCGTTCTCTATCTCTCGAATCCCAGCGGCCTCGACCGCGACGCCCGCCGCGAACAACTCGACGTCCTCGGCGCGCTCAACCGCGACACCAGCGACCGCTTCGGCGACCCCGAGACCCAGGCCCGCATCGCCCAATACGAGATGGCCTTCCGCATGCAGACCGCCGTCCCCGACCTCGTCGATCTCGCCTCCGAACCCGAACACGTCCTCGACCTCTACGGCCCCGACGCCAGGCGCCCCGGCAGCTTTGCGCACAACTGCATCCTCGCCCGCCGCATGGCCGAGCGCGGCGTCCGCTTCATCCAGCTCTTCCACCGCGGCTGGGATCAGCACAGCAGCCTGCCCGACAAACTGCGCGCCCAATGCCAGGACATCGACCAGCCCTGCGCCGGCCTCCTCCGCGACCTCAAAGCCCGCGGTCTGCTCGACGACACCCTCGTCGTCTGCGGCGGCGAATTCGGCCGCACCATCTACGGCCAGGGCAAACTCACCGAGACCACCTACGGCCGCGACCATCACGGGCGCAGCTTCACCACCTGGCTCGCCGGCGGCGGCATCAAGGCCGGCTTCGAGTACGGAAAAACCGACGACTTTAGCTACAACATCACCGAAAACCCCGTCCACATCCGCGACCTCAACGCCACCATCCTCCACACCCTCGGCCTCGACCACCGCCGCCTCACCTTCAAATACCAGGGCCTCGACCAAAAAATCACCGGTGCCGAGGAGGCAACGGTGGTGAAGGATATTTTGGCGTGAGGGTGACTCTTGGGCGCAGCTCAGTTTCTTGCACCCCCTCTGGTTCCCAGCCCCAGCCCAGCGGGCGAAAGACAATAGCCCAGCACTTCAGTGCTGGGTCCGCGGTGGTGGCGCACCAAGTCCCGGCAGGGACGCCAGAAACGTCGCGCCGACGCCGCTGTCGTCCTTGCCTGCCCCCGTTTGGAGTCCCGCCTTTAGGCGGATCGGCGGGTTCAAGCAATCGGGCCGCATAAATGCGGAACTCCAAACCCAGGACCAGCGTTCCGCAGGGGCAGTGTCAAGCTGCGCCCCTTTTGGCGAGAAATTGCGTTGGAAAACCCCGCCGCCCGAGTAGCGTTTCGCCATGAGCACCGCCGCTGAAATCGAGACCGCATTAAAGGGACTCCCGCTCCAGGATGCCCACGCGGTTGCCCAATGGTTGCAGACCTATCTGGGCCAGCAAATCGTCACTGACACGCCGCCGCCGGCACCTGTCCGCCTGCCTGACTACGCGGCTCGCAGGCGAAGCATCTTCGGGGACAAGGTGCTGCCCAACATGGTGCTGCTGGGACGCGAACAAGAACGCTGGTGAGCATCTACACCGATACCAGTGTCCTGTTCTCGCTGTATGGGACCGACGCGAATTCCCCCCCAAGCCGATGCTTAGCGGGAGGCAAATCCCACTCCCCTTGATATCACGGGCTTGCAGCGAGTCGAACTTCGGAACGCGCTCGCGCTCGCCGTGTTTCAGCAACGACTGACTCCGTCCGAAGCGCACGCGGCCTGGCAGGAGGTTCAGCGTGATCTGGCGACGGGGTTGCTGATATCAAGGCCGGAGCCATGGACGGAAGTGGTCGGTAGGGCGGAGACTTTGGTTCGGGATTACAGCGAAACTGTCGGCAGTCGAAGCTTGGATATTCTGCATGTGGCGACCACTTTAGTTTGGGGTACAACCACATTTTGCACCTTCGACATCCGGCAAACCAAACTGGCTCGACTCGCGGGACTCCAAGTCCAACCGCTGTGAAGACTCTCGACTAACTCCGCCATGCGACTCCGTCGCCTCCTACCCCTGCTAATCCTCACCGCCAGCACCAGCGGCTGCCTCACTCCCCTGAGCTTCGAGCAGAACTCCGATTGGCGATGGCGCCAAACCGTGCCGGGGCATCACCCAATCAACTCCGAAGACCCCGACCGCCGCGACCGGTGACAGTCGCAGCGCATCGCGCCACCCGGTAGCCTGCCGCCATGACAACCGCCACCGCCTATCGCTATCTCGTGACTACTCCCGGTATCCGTGGGGGACATCCGCGCATCGAGGACACGCGCATCGGAGTGCATGACGTGATTGGTTTGCTCCAACACGGCGAAACGGTGGACTCAGTCACCCGCTCCTTTCCCGGTGTCACCCGCGCGCAAGTCTATGGGTGCCTGGCCTATTACGAAGACCACACGGCGGAGATAGACTTGCTGATTGCCCGCCAGATGGTTGCCGCGTCCGTATCTTAGTTGCTTGCCACAATGTGAGTGTGACTCGCCGCAGTTCCGCAGGGACGACCGAGAATAGCCCAGCACTTGAGTGCTGGGTCTGCGTCGGGGCCGATGCCAAGTCCCGTCAGGGACGAAAGAAATCGTGCGCCGTCCCCGCCTCTGTCGTCCCTGACGGGACTTTCTGGTTCACCGGTCGCCAACCCAGCACTGAAGTGCTGGGCTATTTTCGGTCGTCCCTGCGGGACTCTCGGAGCGCGGGCGTCCCCTCCGCTCACGGCGTACGGAGGTCGGAAATGGTGGGCGAGACCGGGAGTTTCGGTTCCTCATGCAGTGCCCATTTCTGCACGCCGCGCAAAGCGCGCCCCGTCGTGGTTTGGTCGCGCTGAGCGGGCGGGAGGCCCGAGTCCCGACTGCATCGGAAACCGCCAAGGAACCTCGCCCGCGAGACGGAGCGGGTCATTTTCCGAGGTTCTTGTCCTTTGATGTCCGTCGTGGTTTCAACGGCATTTTCTAAGTTGCCGGCTTGGGCGGTAGCACCTTCTGGTTCACCAAGGTTGTGGGTATCCCGGCCATGTGTGAATCGCGGTGGACGAGAATTGCGCCGTGCTGTCTGGCGCTGGCGGCGATCAACGCATCCACCAGTGGCAGTCGTGGGCGGGTGGCCGAGCGCAGCTCCATGGCGGCCTCGGCGGTCTCTCGGGTGAAGGGCACCGTGGTGGTGAGCGTTTCCGTGTAGAGCTTGAAAGCACGCTCCGCTTCCGTGGTGTCAGCGACCAACTCGGTCAAACGTCCGCGCAACTCCACCACCGTGATCAGGGAGATGCCGGTCTCTTCCGGCCCGCGGGCCAGAATCACGTTCACGTCCCCGGCACCCGGTTCACGCAGGTAGTGCGCCAGCAGGGCGGAGGTGTCGAGAACGTGGGTGATCACAGGCTGACCTGGCGTTCCGCGTCTTCACGCTCCCGCGCGAGTTCGGCCTGCGGGTCAGCGCCGGGCCGCAAGTGCTGCCGGCCCGCCCCCAGCAAGCTCGCGGCCAGCGCGGCGTAGTCGGGAAGCAGCTTCACCGTGAAGGTGTCGGGCTGCGCGGTTTCCTGCCAATCCAGACGGCTGCCCGGCTTGATGCCGTGCCCGGACGCCAAGGTCGCAGGGATCGTCACCACGTTCTTGTCCATGACCTCACTAATCATGGGCGAGTTGTAGGTGACAGAATCTGGCCGGTCAATTCACGACTGTGCTTGATTTGAACTCGTGAAGGTCGGCCGGCTGATTGAACGGCATTTATGTGACACGAATCATGCGTAGGCGGCGCCGCCGCCAGCGCGGACTTCGTTGCTAAACACGAACCGTTCCGCCTATGGCCGCCAGTCGAGCAGGGATTCGCCGCCGGTAACTGACTGCCCTTACCAATGATCGAGACCTTACGACTCCCACTCTGTCTGCTGGGTTTGTCGCTCACCTTGCGTCCAGAATTGAATCCCGGTCGCATGGACCCGGGCGACCACGCCCAGGCGTTTGGCAATGGTGTCGAAGCGAGGATGCCGGAGGAAGCGGCGGATGAATTGCGCTGCGTCGCCGTCGAACAGGTCCAGCCAAACCAGGCGTAGGCGGAATGCACCAGGTCGTGGCGGAAGAAATCCTGATCGTGGGTGAAGAAAGCAACACCGGTGCGCCGGTGCAGCAGGGGGATGATTTCCGGGTCCTTGGTGCCGGACGGTGCGATTTCCTCGATCAGGAAGCGGAAGGGCACGCGCCAGCGGCGCAACTGGAGGCCTTGGTCCCGCCGGATGTTTTCATCCAGCACGTTCATGCCGCGGCGAGGGCTTCCTCCCGATGGCGGAGCCGCCCCCGTTCATCGAGCAACGACTCGCGCGCCAGCAGCACGCTCTCAGCAATGGCGGCGCGGGAGACCTTGCCGCCCCACGCTGCGACGATCTCGTCGGGAGTCATGCCGTGGGCCAGTTCGTCGAGCACCTGCCACATCATGATGCGGGTGCCTTTGAAGGTAGGTTTGCCGTGGCAGATCGCCGGGTCCGCCACGAGGTAGGTGCCCAGCTCCACGCGAGCGGCCGGGGAAATCGTCGTCGAGCCATTCTTCATGCGGTGAATTTGCCTCCCTGCCCCAACTGCTTCAAGGCCGGACTAATCGACTCTCCTCACAAGACCATCACCGCTTCAAATTCCCTACCGGCATGGTCCGGAAGAAAACCCCCGAGCCACCCGCCTGCTTTTCATCCGTGTCGTAGAAGATGGTCCCGAGAGTCTGAGCGTCTAGCTCGACCGTGCGCGGGCAGGCGCGGCCGCCGATGGGGCGGGACGGATCGTAGAGTGGCACGGGGTGGTCGAGGTCCCAGGTTTTGCCGTCGTCGCGTGAGAGCACGAACTCGATGCGATTTCCGCCGACGCCGGGGCCGATGATTTGCGAGGCGAGCAGCCAGCCGTTCCGCAGCGTAATCATTTCATGCCGCCAGCCTTGGGTGGCGACATCGGGGAAGGGTTTGCTTTCCTGCCAAGACTTCCCGCCATCGGTCGAGCGCCGACCTTTGCCGCTCACCAACGTTCCCGCCGCGGTACGGACGATGGGCACGAGGCCGTGACTGGTGCCGTCGGCAAAGGCGGTTCCCTCGCCGGTCTTGGGATTGTAGAGCACGGTGCGGTCCGCCAATGGCAGGAGCCACGCGGTGGGCGACAGCTCGACGAGGGGATGGCGGATGACGCTGTGAATCTTCGGGTCGGCGTGCTTGTTCAGGTTCGTCGGCGCGCTCCATGTCAGGCCGTCATCGCTGCTGATCGAGAAGGCGACGTGGCGTGACTTGTCCTTGGCCCCGAGCGGGAACCAGACATTCCACGCGTGGACGAGCCTTCCGTCTGCAAGGGTGGTGAGCGATCCGGGATAGACCGAAGTCTGGATCGTGTGCGGGAAGAGAGTCGGTTTGGCCCACGTCCGTCCGCCATCGGTTGAGCGGGTGAGGAGGTAGGGCTTGAATTCGCTTTTGCAAAACACGGCGACCAGCGTGCCGTTGGTGGTGATGCACAAGGCCGGGTGAATGTGTCCACTGACACCGGTTTCGAGGCGGACTGGCGGCGGTAGCTTGGTTTCTTGGGCCGAGGGCGACGAAACCAGTGGCAGCGCGGATGCGACCCACGCGAGACCAAGCAGCGTCCGCACGCGGGCAGAGAGGAGATGGAATCGGGAGGATGGTCGGCTGGGATTCATCAGCCGAGTATTCGAGCGGGGGCCGGGGCCGTCAACTTGCGGCTATCGGTTCTGATCCGTGTCATCCGTGTCTATCCGTGGTTAAAACTCCATTGTCAGGAAATAACTCGCCCGATGGCGCCGAAGCTCCGGCGAGCGATGAGGAGGCTGCCGATCAAGCCCAGCAGCAACACGCCGCTTACGGTCCATGCCGCGCCATCGCGCACTCCGGGTAGGAAGTGCAGCGCGGCGGCGCCCACCGCCGGACCGCCGAAGATACCAATGCCGATCGCCGCTTCGTGGAAGCCGCCATGCACGCCCTTGGTGTCACCGACATCCATCGAGTAGAAGAGTGAGGAATAGTAGAGCAGGCCGAGGCCCAGTCCGAAGGCGAGTTGCGCGACGACCAGCACGGACGGATGGGTGGACAGCAGAATGGTCAGATAGCTCACCATTACCATCCCGTAAGCACCGAAGAACCAACCCCGCCGGTAATGCCAGCCCGGCCACAACCACAGCACGAGAAACGCCGCCAGCCGCGCGAAGAGCCAGATTGAACAGAAGAATCCGGCGAGCATCGGTGACAACTCGAGTTTGCGCGCCAGGCTCGGCATCACGGGCAGGATGCTGTTGATGGCAATGTAGGCGAAGGGATTGGCGAACCACGCCAATCGCAGAAAGGCCCGCGTCCCCGCGATGGGTCGCGGGGTGAGCGGTGGCAGCGTGGATAGGTTCGCCGCGTCCGTGAGGGCGGGCACCGGCGGTTCCGTGCCGGGCAGCGTGGCGTGGGTGATGTCGAGCGGGAGCGTGTAAGTGAGCACGAGTTGCAAGGCGTGCAGTCCCGCCGGCAGAAAGAAGATGCTGCGCGGACCGAGCGCCTCGATCAGCGCGCCGCCCGCGAAGAATCCGACCGCCGCACCGCCGGCCCAGGTGAGATTGTAGAAACCAATCATCCGCTGGAGGCGTCGCGGCGGCTCGCCTTCGCTGACGGCCGCTTCGAGCGTGGGCCAGGTGCAACCAGTAGCATCCGGATGTTGTGATAGGTGCCTGTCGTAACGCATTGGTCCGCAGCGGAGTGCGTTGACATCAGGGTGTGAGCGATTTGAACTTTTCGCCAGTTTTTCTGCGTCTTTGCTTTCAGTTTTTGCTTGCCAGAATGCTGTC
>CAMAUZ010000041.1 GCA_945861535.1 Akkermansia muciniphila
TCCCGCCGCGTGGAGATGGAGGAGATCGAAAAGAACGACTTCAACCTGAACATCTCCCGCTACATCAGCACGGCGGTGGGGGAGGAGGGGATCGACCTGGGGGCGGCCCATGCGCGCTTGGTGGAAATCGAAGCCGCTATCAAGGCGGCGACGGCGAAGCACAATGTGTTCCTGAAAGAGTTGGACGTGCCGCTGTTACCGTCGGCGGAGTGAGTGGAGGCTAGGGGCGGCCCGATCTTCGACATCGCGCAAGCCATCGCCGTGATGCTGGAGAAGCACGGCATCGCCTGTGCCCTGACGGACGGCGTGGAACGGCTGAAGGAGGAATTTTGAAGGAAGAAGGCCAACCGGCTGGACTTCATTCTTAGCCGTAGCGATTCAGTGAGGGCGACCGGAGTGCGGCCTTCAGGCCGCAGAAACGTCCGCCCGCAGCGACCGCATCATACAGTCCAAACGCGTCCTCCCGCTCACCATTGGGTGAGTTCAATAACACGGTTCGGAAAATTCGCTCGCCATCGACAGGACGCACGCTTCTGCGGCCTGAAGGCCGCGCTCCTCGCACCCTCACTGCATTGTTACGGGTTAGGACTTCTGCATTCGCACTTTCCCGGGCGTTGGTGCCGGAGCGCGGCGCTGTCGTCCGCGACCAGTCGCAGCAGGTCGGAAAGCCACAGTGCATCGGGCGCAAACGAGGCTGGTCGCACTGCTGCGGCTGGTCTGCGACACAGCCGCGGTCCGTTTTCCGGAGAAGGGTGTTCGGACGCATTCGTGGAACAATCGCCTTCTCACCCTGGGCCGGTGTCCAACCAACCGGGTGCGGTACACAGCTCTGCCGCCCGTTTCCTTGGCCGACAAATCACGGCAGCATCGGAAACCCGGGGCTGGAATGCCCCGTGAACTGGCAGGCAAGGATGCCTGCCCCACCCGCCAGGCGAGGACGCCCGATCGTCTGCACGAAACGGAGATGCTCCCCCGGTTGCGTCGTGCTCGGAAAAAACATTGCCGCGCGGCGGCGACGGAAGATGCTCCGCGCGCAATGCACCCAACGCCCAAGCGCCCCCGAAACCGCGACGCGTCATAAAATGCGACCTGCCCGCCGCCCGTTTCCATCCGCAATCCCCTGCTTGCTCGCCGCGCTGCTGCTGGCCCCGACCGTGGCATCGAAAGCGGCTGTCCCGGAGTCCGCTGCAAAGCCCGCCCTCGCCGGAAACGCGCCACCCCGCGGCGACCACTGGGCGTTCCGTCCGCTCGTCGCGCCGCCCGTTCCCGTCGTGAAATCCACCGCCCGCGTCCGCACCTCCGTCGATGTTTTTGTGCTGGCCCGGCTCGAGACGAAGGGTTTGACCCTCGCCCCCGACGCCGCGCGGGCGGTGTTGCTGCGCCGGTTGTTCTTTGATCTCACCGGCCTGCCGCCCGGCCCTGAGGAACTCACCGCCTTCCTCGCCGACCCGGCGCCGGACGCCTACGAGAAAATGGTCGATCGTCTCCTCGCCTCGTCGCACTACGGCGAGCGCTGGGGCCGGCACTGGCTCGATGCGGCCGGTTACGCCGACACCATCGGCACCGACAACGATGTCAATGGCGGCAAGGTCCGCGTCGGCATGTGGCGGTATCGCGATTACGTCGTCCGCTCGCTGAACGCGGACCAGCCGTTCGACCGCTTCCTGTTGGAACAACTCGCCGGCGACCAACGCTTCGCGTGGCGGCGCGACAAGTGCGGACAGAACACCGACCGCGAGAAAAACCCCGACCAGTTTCAACCGGTGCCCCTCACCGCCGAGCAGAAGGAATGGCTCATCGCCACCGGCTTTCTCCGCACGGCCGTGGACGGCACCAACAACTACGAGCGCAACCGTCCGCTCGAGCGGCACCAAGTTTTGTACGACACCGTCGAGATTCTCACGAGCAACGTGCTCGGCCTCACCGTGCAATGCGCCCGCTGCCACGACCACAAATACGACCCCGTCACGCAACGCGACTATTTCCGTCTCCTCGCCTTCCTCACGCCTGCATACAACCCCGCGCAATGGACCCAGCCGCAGTTCCGCCACGTCGTCGCGTCCACGCCCGCCGAGGTGGAAACGATGAAGCCTTTCAACGCCGATCTCGACAAACAGATGAACGAACTCGGCGGTCGGCAGGGAAAAATTCGCACGCCACACCGCCAGCGGCTCGCCGCGGCCAAGCTCGCCGCCTTGCCCGCCGACATCGCCGCCGCGCTCAAGGCCGCCCAGGCACTCGCCGCCGACAAGCGCACCGCCGAACAAAAAAACCTGATCGAAACCACGGCCCCAATGACCCGCGTCACCGACGAAGAAGTGACCGCCGCGCTCACCCCCGAGGAACGCCAGGCCGACGCGACGCTGGAACAAGAGAAAGCCGCGCTGCGCGCCCGCCGACGTGAGATCGAAAAACTCCAGGCAATCTGGGATGTCGCCGAGCCGCCGCCGACATTTCTGTTCAAGCAGGGCAACTACGAACTGCCCGGAGCCGAGGTCACGCCCGGCCTGCCCGCGGTGCTCGCCGGCTCCGCCCCGCTGCCCGACGGACCGCGACGCTTGGCGCTCGCGCAGGCACTCACCGCGCCCGGCAGCCGCTCCGCAGCGCTCATCGCCCGCGTGCAGATGAACCGCCTCTGGCATCATCACTTCGGCCGCGGGATCGTCGCCACGCCGGGCAATCTCGGTCTCTCAGGAGCACCGCCGACGCATCCGGAACTGCTCGAGTTTCTCGCCGCCGAGTTCGTTCGCGGCGGCTGGAAATTCAAGGCCATGCATCGCCTGATCGTGAACTCCACCGCGTATCGACAAGCCGCGCACGCCACGCCGGAACTCGCCACCCAGGCCGTAAACATTGATCCCGACAACACCCTGCTCTGGCACACGCGCCTGCGACGGCTGGAATCCGAGGCCGTGCGCGACGCCATCCTCACAGTCGCCGGGCGTCTCGACCGCCGCGTCGGCGGTCCGTTCGTTCCGCTGGAAGGCCGGCCCGACGGCACCGTCGCCATTGCCAAAAATCAAGCGGACCCCGACGGCCCGCGCCGCCGCAGCCTCTACCTCTACGCCCGCCGGAATTTCAATCTGTCGCTCCTGTCCGCCTTCGATCAGCCATTGGTCGCCACCAACTGCACCGGCCGCCAAAGCTCCGTCGTGGTGCCGCAGGCGCTGGCGTTGCTGAACGATCCGGCCGTGCTCGAAGCCGCCGACGCCTTCGCCCGGCGCGTGCTGGCGCTGAATGGTTCGTCCGCCGACCGCCTCGCCTTCGCCTTCCGCCTCGCCCTGTGTCGCGCACCGAGCGCCGCCGAAGCCACCGCCGCCGCCGCGTTGCTGGATCGCCACGCCCGCCGCTACGCCGACCTTCCCGCCGACGACGCAGCGGTCCGCGCCCTGTCGCACCTTTGCCAAATGCTGCTTTGCACCAACGAATTCCTGTATGTGGAATAACCCCCGTAGCCGCCGACGTGAGGAGGCGGAGGCCCTCGCACCACGCTCGATCCGCCTCCTCAGGTCGGCGGCTACGCCCCCGCTCTCCCGCCGCGCCATGCTCCACCGCACCGGCCTCGGTCTCGGCGGCCTCGCGCTCACCTCACTGTTCCACTCCGCGGGCCGCACAACCGGCGCGCCGCACTTCCCCGCAAAAGCAAAGGCGATCATCCTCCTGTTCCAGAGCGGTGGGCCGGGCCAGATGGATTTGTTCGACCGCAAACCCGAGCTGCAAAAACGTGACGGCCAGAAAACGCCCATCGCCATCGACAAGTTTCTCCCCGGCAACACCGACCAACTGATCGCCTGCCCGTTCCCTTTCCGTCACTACGGCCAATGCGGCATGGAGCTCTCCGAACTGCTGCCCAATCTCGGCGGCCTCGCCGACCAGTTGTGCCTCGTGCGCTCGATGCACACCGGCCACGACAACCACACCGAAGGCACCGTGATGCTGAACACCGGCCACTTCACGATGGGCCGTCCCACCATCGGAGCGTGGATCAGCTACGGCCTCGGCACGGGCAACCGGAACCTGCCCACCTACGTCGTCCTCCGCGATCCCGCCGGCTACGACACCGCCGGCTCGCTCGCGTGGTCGCCCGGCTGGCTCTCTGCAGCCCACGGCGGCACCGAGTTCAGTTCGCGCGGCGTGCCCGTGCCGAACCTGCGCCCGCCCGCCCACATCAGCGCCGAAGCCCGCCGCGACGACCTCGATTTTCTCGCGACCCTGAACCAGCAGCATCGCCGGTCATTCCCCCGCGAATCCGAACTCGAGGCCCGCATCGGCAACTACGAACTCGCCGCCCGGATGCAAACCTCCGCCACCACCGCGCTTGATCTCGCGAACGAAAGCCCCGCCACGCGCGCCCTTTACGGCCTCGACGACACGGCCACCGCCGGCTACGGCACCCGCTGCCTGCTCGCCCGCCGCCTCGTCGAATCCGGCGTGCGCTTCGTGCAGGTCTATCCCGATCAGCAAGGACAAGTCTGGGACACGCACAACAACATGCAGCGCGATACCGAGAAAATGTGCCACCAGACCGATCTCCCCTCCGCGGGCCTGCTCAAGGATCTGCACGCCCGCGGCCTGCTCGACAGCACCATCGTCCTGTGGGCCGGCGAATTCGGCCGCCTGCCCGTCTCGCAAAATGGCACCGGCCGCGACCACAACAAACACGCCTTCAGCCTGCTCCTGGCCGGCGGCGGCTTCCGCGGCGGCCAGACCTACGGCGAGACCGATGAGTTCGGCTACAAAGCCACCGTGAACCGCGTGAGCGTCTCCGACCTCCACGCCACCCTCCTCCACCAACTCGGCCTCGATCACACCCAGCTCACCGCCGAACACCACGGCCGCCCCGACTCCCTCACCGACGCCCCCGTCACCGGCGCCCAAGTCGTCCGCGAACTCATCGCGAGATAATTTAGGAGGCCACAGCCAAACTCGTGAGACCGGACCGAGATCGGTCGGGACCCAGCGATCAGTCCACGCCCGAAACTGAGATGACCCTCAGTTTTTAGCCGCTTCGATTCCGTGGTAACGGGAGAGAAAACCACAGCGAAACGATGAACACAGGGCGGCGGGGCCGCAACCCACGGAGCGCGGCTGTGTCCGCCGAGGACCAGCCGCAGCGGCCCCGAAACCGCGAAGGCACCCGGTGGAATCAGGAGCGTCCCCTGCGCCCAACCCGCTGCGGCTGGTGCTCCGCGCACACAGCCGCGCTCCGGGAGAAATCCTCGCCACGCTCGACCGCTTGTCAGGCGTGGTGGCGGACGATTTGGAGTCGCCGCATCTGGAGTTCAAGCCCTGGATAGATGCGCGGGCGGATATGCGCGTGGCGATGGAATATGCCGTGTGTTTCGCCAACGCGGAGGGAGGCGTGATCGTCTTCGGCGTCGCCGACAAGACTCGCGGACGCGCGACGGCGATTCACGGAGCCAAGGGCTACGACCTCGATGTGTGGCGGCGTGGCATTTTCGACGCGACGCGTCCGCACCTGCCGGTGGAGGTCAGCGAACTCGCGGTGCCGGAAGGCACGGGGCGGCTGCTGCTCGTGCGGGTGCCTGCCGGGGAGAATCCGCCCTACGGCACGGCGCAGGGCGTTTTCAAACAGCGCATCGGGAAGAACTGCATGCCGCTGGATCACGCGTCGTTTCAACGGGGGCGCATCGCATCCGGCGCTCTGGATTGGAGCGGGCAACCGGCGCATGGCGTGCGGCTGGCCGATCTCGATCCCGTGGAGATGGGACGGGCGCGGGCGATCTTGCGGGGCAAAAACCCAGAGTCAGATTTACTGCGGGCAAATGATGCGGATTTTCTGAAAGGCTTGGGTGCGATACGCGCCGGGCAGGTGCCGCACACGGGGCTGCTGTTGTTCCGGCAGCCGGAAGTGATCGCGGCGCATTGTCCGCAGGCGCAGGTGCATTATGTGCATCAGCCGAGCGACACGGCGGCGGCGCGCAACGACCAGTGGCGCGTCGGCCTGCTGCTGGCGCTGGAGCGGATCGAGCAGACGTTTAGCGGCCCGGCCAATCCCGAGGAGGAATTGTCGGTCGGACTCTTCAAATTGCGCGTGCCGGCTTTCCCGTTGGATTCCGTGCGCGAGGCCGTGCTGAACGCACTGACGCACCGCGACTATGCCGATCCCGGCGAGGTGCTGATCCGGCACACGCCGCGCGAGGTGGTGGTGACCAGTCCCGGCGGATTCGTCGGTGGCATCACGGTGGAAAATTTTCTCCGGCACGAGCCGGTCGCACGCAACCGCACGCTGGCAGATGCGCTGGTGCGGCTGCGACTGGTCGAGGCGGCAGGCATGGGCCGACGTCGCATGTGGGTGCAGGCGCTCAGTCTCGGCAAACCCGCGCCGCGTCCCGAATCCGACGGGCATCGGGTGACGCTGCGGCTTTTCAACACCGGGTGCGACACGGCGATGGCCGGGCTGGTGTCGCGATTGAATCAGGAGGGCCGGGACATCGGATTGGACACGCTGCTCGTGCTCTCGCATCTGCGCGAACACCCCTACATGGATGCCGACGAGGCGGCGCGGTTGTTGAGGGTGGATTCGGATGAAGCGCGGCGGTTGTTGGACGATTTGGGCCCTTCCGGCCTGGGGCTTTTGGAGCGGAAGTCGCACACCCGTTCGGCTACTTTCCATCTCACGAAAGGCATCGCTCGGGAACTGCTGGGTAAAGCGGCCAATACGAAAACGCGTGGACTGAATCCGATCCGCTACGCCGAAATGGTGCGGGAATATCTGCACGACCACCCGAGCATCTCGAACCGGGAAGTCCGGGAATTGCTGGGGCTGGGCGAATCGCCAACGGCGCAGGTGGAGGCGTCACGCTATTTGAAAAAATGGTCCGGGCCCGCGGGTTTCCTCACCGCCGATGGGAACGGGGCAAAGCGTTGCTACCGGCTCAAGGAGGCATCTTAGCGATGAATTTAGCAGCCCGATTTTTTTGTCCGCCGAACCATTGGAGACCTCTGTTTTCGAGCGGTTTCCCGATCTTAGTTTTCAGTGTGGGCGGTTGTGCCGGGAGAAAGCTGTTTTCAGAAGACTGTGGGTGGGCAGGAAGATCAAGAGGGGCAGGCCGGTGAAGAGGAGGGCGAGCCAGGCATAGGTGGGCATCCAGGTTTGCGGCGCGTCGTCGCTCATGCCCCAGACGTAGTTCACGTTGACGGGGACTTTGGCGTTGGCGAGGGCGGCCCCGGCGGCGGGGAGGAAATTGAAACAAATCAGGAGCAGCACCCACGCGGTCACGGTCCACACGGGCAGGGCGCGGCGGTCGTAGCCGAGGCGTTTGACCAGGAAGAGCAGGAGGAACGGCAGCCAGCCGTGGAAGAGGGAGAGGCCGCGGAGAAAAAGCGGGCGCTTCGTGTCGAACATGTAGGCGGTCATGCCGGTGAGCTTGAAGCCGAGCAGGCCGGCGGCGAAATCGGCGCACCAGAGCATTTGCGGGAGCACGATGCCGACGGCGGCGGCGCTGGCGAGGAGGGCGTTCTCGGTCCACACGGCGGCGAGGGTGACGAACAGCGCGACGTCGCAAAAATAGAGGAAGTTGGTGGGGCCGTAATTTTTCCAGTACACCGGCACCAGCACGGCCATGAAGGCCGTGTAGGCGAGCTTGAGCCAAAGCGGGAGACGAACGCGCTGGGGCGCGGCGGTGGTGGCCGGGGGCGGGTTGGCGGCGGCGGGCATGGCGAAGTTCTCGGGGGATTGGGCGGTGCTGGCGAGGTCGTTTTTCATGCGGCCAGCATTGCGGCGCGGCGGGCGCGAGCGGTAATCGAAAAACAAACGGGGGCATCGACGGTGCCGATCGGCGCGTCACTGCGCGGCGCATGGAAGGGTGCGGCGCTGCTCCGGGGTAAAAAGGCCAGGGTACCGCAGGCGTCTCGCCTGCGAGTTCTGGGGGCGTCTCGCCCCGAGTTGCTACGGGCGGCGAGACGCCGCCCGAACTCGCAGGCCGGACGCCTGCGGTACCCCGACCTCGGTTCACCAGCTCCGGCCGCACCGCGCGCGATCGGTCGAGCAACCCCTCGCCTCCGACGGTTATTCTGGGGGCGCCGATTGGCCCGCGTCAGCCGCCGCCATTGAACGCGTGCAGATCCTGCTCGGCGCTTTGGATTTCCGAGGCGAGATCGAGTTCCAGCCCGTGCGGCATGTCGAAGGTGTTGAGGAACGCCCATTCGGGCAGGTCCTCGAACGCCCGGTCGATCTCCCGCGCGCCGTCGATGTTCACCTTGGCCATGTTCGCCAGGGCATCGGCCACCGAAATGCAGGCCGCCAGAAATCCGCCGTCGCCGCCGGGATCCCTGGTGTGGCGGGGATTCATCGGGTCGTGGTGATACCAGATGGCGCGCAGCAACTGCCCGTGCAGGTGCAGCCGGTCGCAGATGGCCGCGCCGACCTGCGGATGCCCCAGTCCCAGCAAGTCGGTTTCCAATTGGATGTGCCCGCAGCGCCGTTCCATCGCGCGCAAAATGATCATCTCGAACTCGCGCGGAAAATAATTCTCGAAGATCAGCTTGCCGATGTCGTGGAGCAGGCCGGCGAGATATTCGAGGCCGCAGGTTTCGCGAAAGGCCCCGGCGACTTTGTGCGTCAGGCGCGCGACCAGGATGTTGTGCAGCCAGAAGCGGTTCCAATCCATCTTGATCCGCATGTGCGTGAAGCGGTCCATCACGCCGACGGAGAAGGCGATGCGCCGCACCTCGACGAGGCCGATCATCAGGAGGGCCTGATCAATGTGGAGAATCTTGCGCCCGCCAAAACGCCCGGTGCTGGCAACCTGAATGCACCGCGTCGCCAGGCCGGCGTCCATCGCAATGATCCGGGCGATTTCATCCATCCCGGTGTTCTCGTTGCGCGCCGCCTCGGCCAGGCGCACCGCCGCGGCGGAGAAGGAGGGCACCACCTTTTCCGACTACAACAGATCGGCGACGCGGTCGCGAATCCAGCGTTTGCTGGGATGCGCGACGGTCAAGTATTGGTCCAGTTCGGAGGTTTCAACCATAGCTGGCAGGCCACAAACTCAAATTCACATTCGTCGGGTCTGGCGACGACGACGGTCCGGCTGCCGCAACCCTTGCCTTGGCTATCGGCATTTCGGGAAAATACCCCAACCGCCTTTTTCACCCGCCGCGCGTGGCACTGTTCGCCGATGAAATGAACACCCCGTCTGCGCTGGGCGCGGGCTGGGCTTCCACCTGGCCCTTCGCCCTTCCCTTGAGCTTTGAGCTTTGGCCTTGGAGTTTTTCCAGCAATGGCCCGTCGCTTGCGTTTCGCCCGCTACACCCAAATACTCCGCGCGTGAACGTCACTGTCACCCAACTCACCGACCAACTCCTCGAGTCGTATGCCCGCGTGGGCGGGATCAACCATCTGGACGGAAAGAATCTGCCCTCGAAGAGCGCCATCACCGGGATCACGGTGGACCTGTTGCGGCTGTTGTTTCCGGGCTTTTTTGATGAACGCCCGGTGCAGCTTTCCGAGGTGCGGGTGGAGACGGCGACGTTGATGGATGCGGTGCTGGGGCGGCTGGAAGAGGAGATCGCCAAGAGCCTCGCCTACGCTCCGCCGGCCGAGGTGCCGCGCGAAGATCACGGGACGTATGCGCGCCAGTTGACGCTGGAATTCTTATCCAACCTGCCCTGCATCCGCGGTCTGCTCCAGACGGATGCCGCGGCGGCGTTCGACGGCGATCCGGCGGCGTTGAGCAAGGACGAGGTGATCGTGGCGTATCCGTTCATCGAGGCCATCGCGGTGCAGCGGCTCGCGCATGAATTGCACTTGCGGAAGGTGCCGCTGATCCCGCGCATCATGACCGAGTGGGCGCACAGCCGCACCGGCATGGACATTCATCCGGGGGCGGAGATCGGCTCGCACTTTTTTGTCGATCACTGCACCGGGACGGTGATCGGGGAAACGTGCATCATCGGCAATCATGTGAAGCTCTATCACGGCGTCACGCTGGGCGCGCGCTCGACCTCCGGCGGCCAGCAGCTCAAGGGGAAGAAGCGGCATCCGACGATCGAGGATCAGGTGACGATTTATCCGGGGGCCACGATTCTGGGCGGCGAAACGGTCATCGGGCGCGGTAGCACGATTGGCGGCAACGTGTTCATCATGGAAAGCGTGGCGGCGAATTCCCTGGTGATTTACGACGGCTTGGACATGCGCGTGCTGAGCAAATCCGACAAGACCGCGCCGCGGCTGGATTTTCAGATTTGAGGAGGAGATTGCGGGGCGGAGGAATGTTCGCACACAAGGGCGTGGTGGAGGCCGGCTGGCCGAGCGGCAATCGAAGGAGTTGGGAACACAATACCCGCGCAGTTGGTTTTTCTTCCACGCGTGACCGCGCGTTTTCCGTCCCGGAGGGACACCGGAGGAGATTAGCCGGGGGCAAGTCTGCGGCAGCGGACGCCGCCCCCGGAAACCACCTCGAGTGGCTCCATGCCCCGGAGGGGCATCGAAGAAATGGGTCCGGCTAACTGGCCGCCGGCGGGTATGGCTTTGGTCCAACTCTGGCTGCCCGACCGGAGCCGAACATCGCAGTAGGAGCGCGGACTTGAGGCCGCAGAAACGTGCGGCTGGCAAAGGGCCGGAGAATTTCAAGACGGTCATTGCCGACACACCAAAGAGTGGGCGGTGGAGGATGTCGGGGTGTTTGGCGCGCTCGCTGCGGCTGGACGTCTCTGCGGCCTGAAGGCCGCGCTCCTCTCGCGGTGATTGCATAGTTACGGCTGAGGAGTGCCGCGCGGAGGCGGAAACGCTGGGGGACGGTCTCCGACAAAAACCTTCTTCGATGCCCCTCCGGGGCATGGCCATTCGGCGCGGCGTCCGGGGGCGGCGCCCGCTGGCGCGGGTTTGCCCCCGGCTAATTTCCGGCGGTGTCCCTCCGGGACGAGGGCCGGCGTCGTCGGCAGTTTTCTGATGGGCCGCTCGCTGCGGCAGCCACGGCGAAATTCTCCCTGGGCGCGAGGATTTCGGAGAGTGGGCGGTCCCTACCCGCAGCGCGAACGCACGACGGAGGTAGTCGGAGTTTCCCCCCGTTCCCTTTGCTCTTAACGCGCTGCGCCCGGGGACCGGTCGCGCTGCCCTCGGGCTTGCAGCTACGCCGCCACTTCCACCAGCAGATGCGGAATCACATCGCGCAGCTTGTTTTCAAGGACTTCACACATGTAGGGCTTTTGCAGAAAGCCCGAGATGCCGCGGTCGCCGTAGCGGTGCATGGATTCGTCTTCGCTGTACCCGCTGGAGAGCAGGATGGGCAGGTCGGCGCGGATCGCGCGCATGTGATCGCACGCCTCGGGGCCGTTCATGTTCGGCATGCTCAGGTCCATCACCACGGCCACGATTCGGTCGGCGTTCGCCTGAAAGACTTCGACACCCGCCACGCCGTCCTGCGCGAGCAGCACGTCGAAGCCGATCTTATTCAAGAAGCCCTTGGTCACTTCCCGGACGCCCGGCTCGTCATCGACGACCAAGACCGTCCCGCTGCCGCGCAGCAGCCGGGCGGTGTATGAGTCGGCGGGCGGCGCGACCGGTTCCTGACGGGATTTGGGCAGATACACGCGGAAGGTTGTCCCCTGGCCAATGGTGCTGTTCACTTTCACCGCGCCTTTGTGGCTGCAGACGACGCCAAGGGCGGTGGACAAACCAAGGCCGCGCCCCGTGAACTTGGTGGTGAAAAACGGCTCGAAAATCTTTTCCTGAACCTCATGGCTCATGCCGCAGCCCGTGTCCGCCACCTCGAACACGACATAATCCGCCCACGGCAACTGCGGTGACAGCACGGCCTCGGCAAGGTCGTGCTCGCCCGTCTGCACCAGCGCGGTTTTGAGCGTGATGACGCCGACGTGGTCAGCGATCGCCTCGGCGGCGTTGAGCACGAGGTTCATCAGCACCTGCTGGATTTGCGCTGGATCGACCTCGACCAGCAGCGGCTCGGGCGACAGTTCAAAACGAAGCTCCACCTTTTTGCTGATCGAGGTGCGCAACAGCTCGGTGATCTGCGCCACCAGCGTGTTCAGATCCAGGTTCAGGATCGTCAGGCGACCGTGGCCCGAGTAGGTCAGCAACTGCTTGCAAAACTCGGCCGCCTGCAGCGACGCGCGTTCTATCTTCGCCAGATTTTCGCCCGCGAGCGCGCCGGCCGGGAGGTTCATTCTGCCCAGGCTGGCATTGCCGAGAATGATGGTGAGCAGGTTGTTGAAATCGTGGGCGATGCCGGTGGACAGGCGGCCGATGCTCTCCATCTGCTGCGCCTGGCGCAGTTGCAGTTCTAGATTTTTCCGTGCGGAAATATCCGTCGTCGAGCCGGCCATCCGTTGCACCTTGCCGTGTTCGTCGCGCAGCGCCCGGCCGCGGGTATAAACCCATTTGTAGGTGCCAGACTTGGTGCAGATGCGGTGCTCGGAACTGAAGAACGGCGTCTTGCCCTCCCAGTGCTCCTGGATGGCGGCCAGCATTTTCGCCCGGTCGTCGGGATGCACCAGGCTTTCCCACATGCCCATCTGGCTGGGCAGTTCGTCGTCCAGGTACCCGAGCATCTCCTTCCAGGTGTGGGACAGGAATATCTGGTGGGTGCTGAGATTCATGTCCCAGATGCCGTCATTGACGCCGTTGATCGCCAACTCGTAACGCTGCTGGCTTTCCGCCAAGGCCCGCGTCCGCGCGCGCAGCCGCATCCGCTCGTGGTACAGGCTCAATGCCGAGCGCACGCGGCCGAACAGCTCGACCTCGTTCACCGGCTTGGGAATGAAGTCCATCGCGCCCGCCGCAAAACTCTTCAGCAGCGCGGCATCCCGGCGCACGGCCCCGCCGGTGACGACGATGATCGGAATGTGCGAGGTCTTGGAATTTCCGCTGATGCGCCGACAGGTCTCGTAGCCATCCATCACCGGCATCATCAAATCGAGGAGCACCAGGCCGATGTCCGCACGCGCCTCGAGCGCCGCCAACGCCTCCTGGCCCGAGCGCGCCTGCACGACACACCCGTGGCCTTCCTCGGTCAGCATCTCGTCCAGCAGGTCGAGATTGTCCTGGATGTCGTCCACGATGAGCACCGGCGTGGCGAGGATTTCACTCTCGACGGCCGGCTTGAGGTTTGAATCTGCGTCTCGGTTTTCCACAAAATTATTTTCAGGCGGAAATCAAATCGCCCTTGATCAACACGCGGGCGACCTGGCTCTCCAATCGTTTTTGTTCCACCGGGGACAGCGACTTGGCGGTGATCACAATCACCGGCAACTGCCCAAACCGTTCATCCTGGCGCAGGTGGCACAGGAACGTCTGCCCGTCCATCACCGGCATTAGCAAATCGAGGAACACGAGGTCGGGGCGGTAGTTCTGCAACACCGCCAGCGCCTCCTTGCCATTGGCCGCCACGCGGATTTCCCCCACCTGCGACGTGAGCCAGTCGCGCAGCAGTTGCTGCGTGTCCGGGTCATCCTCCACCACGAGCACGCGGCCCGAGCGCCAGGCCTCGGGATGGAAATTGCGCTCGATGCAGGCTTGGAATTCGTGCCGCAAAATCGGCTTGCTCAACGCGTCCACCGCGCCCAGCGACACGGCCTTTTTCCGGTCGGCCACGATGCTCACGATCACCACCGGAATCTCGCGCAACAACGGCTCGGCCTTCAGTTCCGCCAGCACGTCCCAGCCGCTCTTACCCGGCATCATCAGGTCCAGCGTGATCAGGTCGGGCCGGTGTTCCATCGCCATGCGGGCGGCCATCTTGGGTTCGCCGCACAGCACCGTCTGCGCCCCGAGATCATGCACATACTGCGAGATCAAATCGCGCGCGTCCGCGTCGTCGTCCACGATCAGCACCTTCGAGCCAGGCTTCACCAACATCGAGCGCGCCATCGCGGCGCGATATTCGCCGAGCAAATTATCCGCCCCGGTCGCATTGGTCGCACTGGTCGTGCCGCCGGGCAAAGCCACGGGCACTGACGAAGCAGCGGCGGCGGCCGCGCCGGTCACGGCCGGATTCTGCGCCTCGGCAAACTGCTCCCGCACCGACAGCGCCTTGTTGTCGCCGGTTGTCGTCGGCCCGCGCAGCGGCAGCGAAACGCGGAACGTGCTGCCCCGCCCAGGCGCGCTCTCGACGGTGAGTTCCCCGCCCAACAGCTTCACGAGCGACCGCGAAATGGTCAGCCCCAGCCCCGTGCCGCCGTATTCGCGCGTCGTGCTGTTGTCGGCCTGCCGGAACGCCTCGAAGACCGTTTCCTGTTTGTCCTGCGGAATGCCAATGCCCGTGTCCGTGACCCGGAAAATCACGCGGCCCGCCGCCGCATCGGCCTCCAAACCGAGCGTCACACTGCCCTGCTGGGTGAACTTGATCGCGTTGCCCGCCAGGTTGATCAGCACTTGGCGCAATTTCTGATCGTCCGTTTCCAACACAAAATCCCGGTCGGGCAGCTCGATCACCAGCGCCAGATTCTTCGCCTCGGCCTGCGGGTGCAGCAGATCGATCACCTCGCGCAGGATCGCCCCGGCTTGGGCGGGGGCGATGTTCAGGTCCATGCGCCCGGCCTCGATCTTCGAGAGATCGAGAATGTCGTTGATGAGACACAGCAGATGTTTGCCGTTGCGGTTGATTTTCTCGACCCGCTTGAGGTCGCCCTCCGCGAGCGTCTGCGCCTTGTTTTTGAGGAGGATGCCGGAGAAGCCGATGATCGAATTGAGCGGCGTGCGCAGCTCGTGGCTCATGTTGGCGACGAACTCGCTGCGCAGCTTGTCGGCCTTGATGAGGTCCTGGTTGGCCGTCTCGAGCAGCAGCGACTGGCGGTTGAGGTCTTTGTAGCTGAGCGCGTTGTTCAGCCCGTTGGCCAGCGCGTCCACATGGTTGCTCACGAAGTCCACCGTGGCCGCGTCCGGCCGTTTGAAACCCGCGAGCACCACGACGCCGAGCGGCTTGTCGCGGAACAGCACCGGGACCGCATAAACACAGGTCAACCGCGCCGTGGCCACGCCCAGATTCACCGCGGGCAGCGCCGCGCTCTCGACGCCCTCGACGAACACCCACTTGTGCCGCCGCACCGCTTCCCCCGGCAGACCGCTCATGCTGCCGTCGCGGCTGATCTGCTCCACAACCCGCGCATCCACGCCTTCCGCGCTCAGGCAGGCCAGCCCCTGCCCGCCCGCTTCCATCATGAAAAACGCGCCCACCTGCGCCCCGGCCGCCGTCATGATGTGGCCGAGCGCCTTGTTCGCCAGCGTGTTGATGTCGATGGAGGCCAGGCCCGACAGGAACTCGCCGAATTTCGCCTGCCGCGCAAACGCCGTCGCGAGCTGCTCGTTCTGCGCCGCCAGCGCTTCCTTCGAGGCCTGCACTTCCACGTGCGACTGTTCGACCTCGCGAAACGAGGTCTGAATCTTGTCCGCCATCACATTGATGGAACGCGCCAGGGCGCTGATCGAATCGCGGTGCGTGATCTCCGCGCGGGCCGCGTATTGGCCCCGGCCAATCTCATGTGCCACCTCCGCCAGCTCTTTCAATCGCCGGGTCGTTCGGCGGTTGATCACCACCACCAGGCTCAGGATCAAAACAATCAGCGTCGCCTCGAGGATGTTTCGCAGCAGTTCGTTTTCATCGCGGACCGGGAGAAAGACCAGGCCCAGCAGGAGCGCGAACAAGATCGTGAAGATCACGACCATCGAGGTCTGCACCTTGAAGCGATCAGGGGAAGGATGGTCGTTCATGGCTCAGGCAAACTCGGGCAGGAACCGGTGGATCGTGGTACGGAACAAATTTTCATCGGTGATCGGCTTGCTCAGATACTCGTTGAAGCCCGCCGCCAGCAATTCCACCCGGTGGCTGCGCATCGCGTGCGCCGTCAGTGCGATGGCCGG
This sequence comes from Akkermansia muciniphila, assembly GCA_945861535.1. Lineage (GTDB taxonomy): Bacteria > Verrucomicrobiota > Verrucomicrobiia > Limisphaerales > BJHT01 > BJHT01. Next base: position 15,842 of record CAMAUZ010000041.1, read on the forward strand.
CACCGCGGCGGCCGCCGCTCCGCTGCGGCGGATTTCCCGCAACAGCGTGATGCCGTCCATGCCCGGCAGCGAAATATCCAGCAGCAGCAAATCCGGCAGCGAATCCGTGGCATGCTGCAACCGCCCGAGCGCCAGCGCGGGATCGGCGTACCACTCGACCACGAATTCCTCGTCGAGGAGATCCAGCACCAGGTCGGCGTTGTCCTGATTGTCTTCCACGAGCAGGATTCGGCGCTGGGGAGAAAAACGGTGATTCATGCAGTGATAACGGTGATTCCGCCGGGCCGCTGGAAACTGGCGTCCGGCGACGGCATAACCAGCCGGAGCTGATCCCGCCCCGCCCCCCGGACCCCGATGGCATGGCGGCGCGCGGCGCCCCAAGGCCCCGCGGCGACTGTGCAACTCGGCGAACGTCGAGAAACCTTCACTCTCCTTCATCGGAAGCGACCGGCGGGAAGTTGAGACTTTTCGCGAGGGAGTAACGCTGGCCCCGCGAGCCGTCACCCGTGCGTCGCACAGTTGCCGCCGGGGAGGGGCGGGATGCTCAAAGCATAAAGCTCAAAGCTCAAGGGAAGAACCAAGCGCCAAGCGCCAAGAGGACGCCACGGCGAATTGTCAGTGAGCGAAGTAATGCCCGGCGTCATCCAGCGCGAAGGTGCCCGGTCGTTGCATCTGCACGACCGGCTGGTGGCATGTCTCCCACGATCCCCGAGTAGATTTCACCTTGTTCCTTGGCCCTTCCCTTGAGCTTTGAGCTTTATGCTTTGAGCTTTTCTGGAGCTTCGAGCTTTATCCTTTGAGCTTCCCCGCCCCGCCCCTACACTCCGCCGCATGGTTCATGTAGGAATTGGTTACGATGTTCACCAACTGGTCGCCGGACGCCCCCTCGTCCTCGGCGGCGTCACCATCCCCCACGACAAGGGCCTCGACGGCCACTCCGACGCCGACGCCCTCATGCACGCCATCTGCGACGCCGTCCTCGGGGCCATCGGCGAAAGCGACATCGGCGAGTTTTTTCCCAACACCGACCCGCGCTGGAAAGGCGCGCCCAGCCGCATCTTCCTCGAGGAAGCCGCCCATCAGGTCCGCCTGCGCCACGGCCGCATCATCAACGTCGATGCGACCATCATCGCCCAGCAGCCCAAGCTCCGCCCGCACGCCGCCGCGATGCAGGAAAACATCGCCTTCGCCCTCGGCCTCACCCCGGCGAAGGTCGGCATCAAGGCCACCACCAACGAACACCTCGGCTTCATCGGCCGCGAAGAAGGCATCGCCGCAATGGCCGTCGCCTCCGTCGATCTCCCAGATTAACCCCGCATCATGGCCAAAGCTGAAATCGGTTGGACCCGCACGACAGAGGAAGGCACCAAGCTGGACGTGTACGCCCAGCACGTCGGCAAGCGCTGGATTTTTTACGCCCGCGAACGCCGCTTCGAGGAATGGCAGCGCATCGACAAACCGCCCCTCGAAGACTGGCTCGAACTCCTCGACGCCGTCCGCCGCAAAGCCCAGCGCATGCTCCTGCGCCCCGAGGAGCCCCTGTTCGTCGCCAAACAAATCCGCGAGCGCTTCCCCGACGCCAAGTTCGAGTAACCGTGTAGCCGCCGACGTGAGGAGGCGGACCCGGAAGCGCCGCAACGGCGCAGCATGGGGCCATCGTACTGGAACTGCGCAGGGGGGGGCGTTGGCGGAAAGTCCCGGTGGCGACCGGGAGTGCCCCGCAAAATCTTCCCCATGATTCTGCCTCTAATGATTTTGTTCCAATCCCCATTCTGTTTTGCGGTGGGCGCTCGCGAGGCGGGGGGCGGGACCGGGAATGCTCAGAATCATTAGAGGCAGAATCATGGGGGGCAGCGAATGGGCGGTACGTTGGTAGGCGGACCGGGAGCGCGGCGTTCACGCCGCAGAAGCGTGAAACACAAAGGGGCCGCCGGATTTGCCCGCTCCCCCCTGCCCTGCGGAAGTCTCTGCGGCATTCACCCCGCGCTCCACCGAAAAAAGCTCCAGCGCTCCCCCCGTTGAACGTTGAAAGTTCAAAGTTGAACGTTGAACGTTCCCCCGCGCGTTCGCCGGTTCACAGCCCCGGTCCGCACCCATGATTTCCAATCATATCTCCCCATGAAAACTCCTCCCCTCATCCTCGTTTCCCCCAGCACCCAAGCCCGCGGCACCGAGTTCGCCGACCGCTCGATCAGCCTCTCCGACCGCTACCCCGAAGCCATCCTCGCCGCCGGCGGACTGCCCCTGATCCTCCCCTGCCTCACCGACAAAGCGGCCATCGCCGCCGCCGTCGCGCGCTGTGACGGCGTCTGCCTCACCGGCGGCGACGACCTGCACCCCGACCTCTACGATCCGAATCTTCCCGCGGAAATCCGCAAAACCATTACCCTCGTCTCCCCCGAGCGCGATCTCCTTGAACTCGAGCTCATCAAACAACTCTTCGCGCAACAGAAGCCCCTCTTCGCCATCTGCCGCGGCCACCAAGTCCTCAACGTCGCCCTCGGCGGCACCCTGATCGCCGACATTCCCCTGCAAGTTCCCGGCGCCCTCCGCCACCAGCGCAGCGACGCCAAGAACGAACTCGTCCACGCCGTCGCGGTGAAACCCGGTTCAATTCTCGCCAGATATGCCGATGACATGACTATGTCAGTCAACAGTTCACACCATCAGGCCGTGGGCCGGGTTGCCGAGCCGCTGCTCGTCACCGGAACCAGCCCCGACGGCGTGATCGAGGCCCTGGAGTTGAAGCCCGAGACCATCGGCTGGTTGCCGTACCTGCTCGCCGTTCAGTTCCACCCCGAACGCCTGTTCGACCGACACCCACGGTTTAAGGACATGTTTCGCGGCTTCATTGAAGCGTGCGAAATCGGGATGGACCCCGCTCGATGAGTGCAAAAATTCTGGTCGTTGATGACGAGGCGGACATCCGCCTCCTGCTCGCCACCTTTCTTACGAGGGCTGGTCACACCGTAAGCGAAGCCGCCACCGGCGCGGACTTTCGCGCGCAGTTCGACGAGGACCAGCCCGACATCGTCCTCCTCGACCTCAAGCTCCCCGACGCCGACGGTCTCGAACTCATCCAGCCCCTCAAACGCAACTGGCCCGGCACCGAAGTCATCGTCCTCACCGGCCACGCGTCCATCGACGCCGCCGTCAGCGCCACCAAGCTCGGCGCGTATGATTTTCAGAAAAAGCCCTTTGATACCAAGGCCGTCCTCCTCGCCGTCGAGCGCGCCCTCGAACACAAGCGCCTGAAGGAAGAGGCCGACGGCCTGCGCCGCTCGATCTCCAACATGAGCGGCGTCAACTCCCCCGTCTTCCACAGCGCCGCCATGCGCCAGGTCCTCCGCCATGTCGAGCGCATCGCCCCCAGCGACGTCTCCGTGCTCATCACCGGCGAGAGCGGCACCGGCAAGGAAGTCATCTCCGACCTCATCCACGGCCTCAGCCCGCGCGCCAAGGGACCGATCATCAAAATCAACTGCGCCGCCCTGCCCCGCGAGTTGATCGAGAGCGAACTCTTCGGCTCGATGAAAGGCTCCTTCACCGGCTCCACCGGCGACCGCGACGGCCTCTTCCGCCAAGCCGAGGGCGGCACCCTGATGCTCGACGAACTTTCCGAAATGCCCATCGACACGCAGAGCAAACTGCTCCGCGTGCTCCAGGAAAAAGAAGTCCGCCCGGTCGGTGGCCGCGTCAGTTTCAAGACCAACTGCCGCATCATCGCCGCCACCAATCGCAAGACCGACGAAGCCATCCGCGACGGCAAACTGCGCGAGGACCTCTTCTACCGCATCAGCGCCATCACCATCGCGCTCCCCTCGCTCCGCGACCGCCGCGACGACATTCTCCCGATGGCCAACGCGTTCCTGAAACGCTACGCCGCCCAGGCGGGACGCGTCCTGCGCGGCTTCACCACCGCCGCCGGCCAGCGCCTGCGCAACTTCGACTGGCCCGGCAACGTCCGTCAGCTCCAGAACGAAGTGCAACGCGCCGTCCTCATGTGCGAAGGCACCGAGGTGGACCTCCCCGACCTCTCCATCACCGAGAAAACCACCGACAGCCTGCACGCCGGCCTCACCCTCATCGAAGGCGTCGAACGCAGCACCATCCTCCAGATGCTCCAGGAAACCGGCGGCAACAAACTCGAAACCGCCCGCCGCCTCGGCATCGGCCGCCAGACCCTCTACAACAAGATCAAGCTCTACGGCATCCCCGCCTGAGCCGCGTCGTCATGGTAGGGACGCGCTGCGCGCGTCCCTAACTTTTCCCCCACCCCCCGCGATCACCCGCAACGACGGGCTTTGCAATCCCCGTGCGCGCGAAACGGGGAAAGGTCAGGGCCGCGCGCAGCGCGGCCCTACCACGACGCGTAGAGCGCTACCACACGCCCCCATTGCATCTCCCCCCCCGCCCCCGCTACAACCGCCCGCGCATGGACATTACGCACCTCGACGCCACCCCGCCGTTCACCACCAAGGACGGCTCGGAAATCCGCGAACTCCTCGCCTCACGCAATTCCGCCATCCGCAACCAAAGCCTCGCCGAGGCCCGCGTCCCCGTCGGCGGCAGCACCCTCGAACACTATCACGCGCGCACCGAGGAGATTTACTACATCACCCACGGCACGGGCCGGATGCGCCTCGACACCGAGACGCGCGACATCCGCGCCGGCGACGCCATCGCCATCCCGCCCGGCCGCAAACACAAGCTCTGGAACACCGGCCCCGAAACCCTCCGTCTCCTCTGCTGCTGCGCGCCCGGCTACGAGCACGCGGACACGTTCATCACGGAGTGACTGTGGTCTCGCGGGAATTTTCCTCCTAACCACTGCACGCCTATGCCCACCCAATTCATCACCGACAAAAGCGGCAAGCGCATCGCCGTCATCCTGCCCATCGCCGAGTACCGGGCGCTGCAGGAGGACTTGCAGGACTGGGCCGCCATTGCCGAGCGGCGCACTGAACCGACCGTTCCGTTCGCCGATGTGGTCGCGCGCTTGCACCGCCGAGTAGCGTCCGCTACACCTTGCCCATGAAACTTTCCGTGACCTTGGACCGAGATGAGGACGGCATCTGGATTGCCGAATGCCCCTCCATTCCCGGCTGCGTGAGCCAGGGCAAATCCAAAGCCGACGCCTTGAAAAACATCAAGGAAGCCATCGCGCTGTGCCTCGAGGTGCGCGCCGAGCGCGGCCTGCCGCTCACCATCGAAACCCAGCAGGTGGAAGTCCTCGTCTAATGCCCGCCCTCCCGGTATTGAGCGGACGCAAGGTCGTCCGGGCGTTTGGCCAACTCGGCTGGGCAGTCGCCCGGCAACGCGGCAGCCACATCGTGTTGGTGAAGGACGGCGAAATCGCCACGCTGTCAGTACCCGATCACAAGGAAGTCGCCAAAGGCACCTTGCGCAGCTTGATTCGGACCGCCGGAATAACAGCGGAGGAATTTATCGCAGCCCTATGAAACCCCAGAACATCCGTCTCTTTGTCAAAACCGGCTGCGGCTGGTGCGACGCCGCCGAGGAATGGCTCGCCGAGCACGACCTCAAATACGCCACCATCAACGTCTCGCACGACGCCAAGGCGTTCAGCGAAATGAAGGAACTCTCCGGCCAGACCCGCGCCCCCGTCATCGAGATCGATGGCGAGATTCTCGCCGATTTCGGGCCGGAGGAACTCGAAGAATTCTGGGAGGATCTGACGGGCGGAAAGAAGTGAGCCGCGGCGCACAGAAGCGGCGCCGCGAAATGAGTTGCGCGCGCGGACGAAGCCCGTTTCGGTTGCCGCCCGCTGGCCCCATCGGCCGGCGAGTTTTTCGCACATGAGCACCGCCAGCATCGAGTCCAAGCCCCGCGCCCGCCTGCCTGAGTGGCTGCGGTTGAAACTGCCCACGTCGAGCAGCTTCATCGCCACGCGCAATCTCCTCGCCGACCTCCAGCTCCACACCGTCTGCGAAAGCGCCAAGTGCCCCAACCACTGGGAATGCTGGAGCCGCGGCACCGCCACCTTCATGATCGCCGGCGATCGCTGCACCCGCGCCTGCGGCTTCTGCGCCGTCGCCACCGCCAAGCCCCTCGCCCTCGAAGCCGACGAACCCCAACGCGTCGCCGAGGCCACCCGCCGCCTCCAGCTAAAGCACGTCGTCATCACCGCCGTCGCCCGCGATGATCTGGCCGACGGTGGCGCGGAACATTTTCGCCAGACCATCACCGCCGTGCGCGCCGCCAATCCCGGCATCGTCATCGAGGTGCTCGTCCCCGATTTCCTCGACCGCGAACTGTCCCTCGACACCGTGCTCGCCGCCGAGCCGCACATCTTCAATCACAACCTCGAGACCGTCCGCCGACTCACCCCGAGCGTCCGCTCGCGCGCCACCTACGACCGCTCCCTGAGCGTGCTGGGCAAAGTGAAAGCCAAACGCGGCGACGCCGTATTCACCAAGTCCGGCCTCATGCTCGGCCTCGGCGAAACCGAGGCCGAACTCTTCACCGCCATGGCGGACCTGCGCGGCGTCCACTGCGACCTCCTCACGCTCGGCCAGTATCTGCAACCCACGCTGAAACACCTGCCCGTGGTGGAATACGTCACGCCCGACAAGTTCGCCGAGTACCGTCGCGTCGCCGAGCAGATGGGCTTCGCGCACGTCGCCAGCGGCCCGCTCGTGCGCAGCTCCTATCACGCCGATGAGTTCGCGCCGATTCCTGCCAGCGCGACGGCATGCGCGGGCTGATCAGGAGCGCGGGCGGCCCGCCCGCAAGTCCGCGTTGCTGTGGGGCAGGCTTCCAGCCTGCCGGTTCGGGCGGCATCCTGCCGCCCGTTCCCAACTTCCGGCACCGGCCTGGTCTCCGCGTGGAAACACGGGGCAGGGATGCCCCGTGAACCGGCAGGCAAGGACGCCTGCCCCACGGCGCGGCGCGAGAGCCAGACCGCGTGCAAAAACCGGAACTACGCCCGTTGCTCCCGCCCCCGCTCAAACGCCGGTTGCAATTCCCCTGTCCAGTCACGATAAACACCGCCGTTGCCCAAACTGATTGCCATGAAAAATCTCCTCCTCGCCCTTCTCGTCGCCGCCGGTCTCATCGCCCCGCCATTTCTCGCCGCGCAGACGCCCGACAAAAAGCCCGCCGCCAAAGCCGCGCCCAAAGCCGCGAAGCCCGACCCCGCGATGGCGGTCATCACCGACGATCCGAAGCTCCCGCGCGTCCTGCTCATCGGCGATTCCATCTCGATCGGCTACACCGTGCCCGTGCGCGAACAGATGGCGGGCAAGGCCAACGTCCATCGCATCCTCACCAACGGCGGGCCGACGAGCAGCGGCGTGGCCAATCTCACCAAATGGCTCGGCACCGGGAAATGGGATGTCATCCACTTCAACTGGGGCCTGCATGACCTGAAGTACATGGACACCGGCAAGCAACAAATCCCGCCGGACGAGTACGAGAAAAATCTCCGCACGCTGGTCGCCCAGATGAAAGCCACCGGTGCGAAACTGATCTGGTGCAGCACCACGCCCGTGCCCGATGCCAAGCTCAACCCGCCGCGCAAACCGGCTGACGTGCTCGCCTACAACGCCATCGCCCGCCGCGTGATGGAGGAAAACAAAATCCCCACCAACGACCTGTTCACCCACGCCGCCGCCAAGCTCGCGGAGGTCCAGATTCCGGCCAACGTCCATTTCACCAAGTCCGGCTCCGACTACCTCGCGGTAAAAGTCGCCGCCGCCCTGCGTGAAGCACTTGGCCTGCCCACGACTTCCGCCGCCGCCGCTCCCGCCGCCGCCGCCGCTGCCGGTGCTGACTGGCTCCCGCTCTTCGATGGCAAGACCCTCACCGGCTGGCGCGTCACCGAGTTCGCCGGACACGGCGACGTGCGGGTGGAAAAGAGCCAAATCTTCCTCGATGCCGGCTCGGCGCTCACGGGCATCACGTTCACGAACAAACCGCCGGTGATGAATTTCGAGATCGCTTACGAGGCGATGAAGCTCAACGGCAGCGATTTCTTCGGCTCGCTGACCTTCCCCTACGACAAGACGCACTGCACGCTGGTCGTCGGCGGTTGGGGCGGCGCGGTGTTCGGCATTTCGAGCATTGATGGCGCGGACGCTTCCGAAAACGAGACCTCGAAGTTCATCAAGTTCGACAACAACCGCTGGTATCGCATCCGCGTGCGCGTGACGCCGGGCCGCATCGAAGCCTGGCTCGACGACGTGCAGGAGGTGAACCTCGAAACCAAGGATCACAAAATCTCCATGCGCTCCGGCGAGATCGAAGAAAACGTCCCGCTCGGTTTCGCCACCTGGCAATCCGCCGGCGCGCTGCGCACCCTCCGCTGGCGCCCGGTGAAGAAGTAGGGAGCGGCGGTATCCTGTAGGAGCCGACGTTAGGAGGCTCTAACCTTTTCCGTGCGAGAAGCGTGCGTCGACTCGGGGAGGGTGGACCCAAGCTTGTCTCCGTCGGCATTGGCGAATTTCGGAAGTTCGGGCGGCCAACTCGCGGAAGGACGTTAGGGTCTCGTCACCTCGACTCCTACAAGACGATGACTCTCGCTTGGAGGAGCCGACGTCAGGAGGCTCCAACCTTTTCCGCGCGAGGCGCGTGCGTCGCCTCTTGAGCTGACTCGGGGAGGACGGACCCAAGTTTGTCGCCGTCGTCATTGGCGAATTTCGGAAGTTCAGACGGCCTTCTCGCGGACGGAGGTTAGAGTCTCGTCACCTCGACTCCTACAATGAGGAGTCACGGAAACGGCGGAAACGGCGTGCTCACGAACGGCGAGGGCGTGCCGGGCGGGACATTCGGATCGTTCCCAAAGGCCGGGTAGTTGTCCGTCAACGTCTTCATAAATGCGACCAGCGCCGCTTCCTCGTCCGGCGTCAGCCCAAGATTCCCCACTTCCTCAAAGTTTACGTTCAGCGTCACCTCGGGCACCGGCCAACCCTTCACGCCAAACCCCGGGTCCCGATCCGACGCCACGCGGCCCAAGACGTCGCGCGTGTTGTAGAAATGAACGATTTCCTCGAGCGTCGCGAAGACGCCGTTGTGGCCGTAGGGCGCGGTGACCGCGATGTTCCGCAGCGTCATGGTCTTGTGCTTGCCGATGTGATTGCCCGCGGGGGATTTCGTGGCCACGTCCTTGCGCCCGCCCAACCCGAGGCTGGGGGAAGGATTGCCCGGAATGCTCGTATTGCGCGGCACGCCGATGTTTTCGTAGGTGAAATCGGTGAACAACGGGGGAAAGACCGAGCCGTTGGGGGCGATGCTGGGCTCGCTGACATGACACCGCGAACAGAGCGCCTTGAAATTGAACAGCTCCAGGCCGAACCGCTCGACCGAGGTCAGGTCGGTCATGCCGGCGACGTAAAAATCGAACTTGGAGGTGAACCGGTTGAACGACCGGATTTTCTCGAAGGTCGCGATGGCGCGCGTCATCGCGTCATACGCGGCGATCACGCCGGGCGGCGGCTTGGCGGAGGCGGGCGCGCGTTCGTAGGAGGCGATTTGGTTCAGGTCGATGTCGAACAGCGCCTCAAAGCTGCGCCGGTAGCGGGCGTTTTCCTTCAGCCGGGTCACCACCGCCCATTTGCTGGGCATCGCCATTTCCAGCGGGTTGAGGAAGGGCTCCGCCGCCTGCTCGTCCAGATTAGCCGCCCGGCCGTTCCAGAACTGCCCGCCGACGTACTGGGCGGCCTGTCCATCCCAGTGAAACTGCGGACTGAACGCGGCATACGCGACGGCGGGCGCATTGAGCACGCCAAACCTCCCGCGCACCGAACCGCGTGAAACCGCGCTGCCCGTCTCAACATTCTCGGGATCGACGAAACCGGACGCCGGCAGCGGCTGGCCCGAAACCGGATTCTTCGGCGGCGTAAAACTGTGACAGGTGGCGCAGGCCTGATTGCGATTGAGCGAAAGGTTTTTGTCGCGGAACAGATCGCCGCCCAGCGTCTGCACATCCGTCGCGGGGGGCACGGTGGTGCGCGGCTGCGGGTTCGCCTTCAGCCAGGCCCGGAAGACCTCGAGGTTGTGCGTCGGCTGCCGTCGCTCGGCGTGCGCGGATACGGTGCAAAACAACCAGGCCGTGGTCGCGGCGGAGATAAATAGCTGCCACTTCATAATTTTGATCGCGGGTTAATAGCACACCCAGGCACACAGTTCAAAATACCCGCGCGCCGCGCCGAGTTTGCCCGGAGCGCGGCTGTGTGCGCGGAGCACCAGCCGCAGCGGTTTGGCCCCGTGGGACGCCTCGGATTCCAACCGGTGCCTGCGGGGATTCGAGGCCGCTGCGGCTGGTCCTCGGCGGACACAGCCGCGCTCCGTGAGTTGTGGCTTCGCCGCTCTGGGTTCATCGATTCCGGCTAGAATCAGCCTCTGACCACCAACGTCTGCTCCCGCCAATGCGCATGAAAAACACCCTCGCCCCGCTGCTTCTCAGCCTCGCTTTTCTCCACGTCGCGCTCCCGACGTCCGCGCAGGAGTGGACGCGGTTTCGCGGGCCGAACGGCACCGGGATCAGCCACGCGAAAACCGTCCCCACGAAAATCACGGACGCGGACATCAACTGGAAGGTGGCGCTGCCGGGGGTCGGACATTCGTCGCCGGTGCTGTGGGGCGAGCGCGTGTTCGTGACGACCACGGGCGACAAGGCGGGCGGTTTTCAGGCGGTGTGCGTCGATGCCAGGGACGGAAAAATTCTGTGGCAGCATGATTTTCCGCTGATGCCGTTTCCGCGGCACAAGTTGAACAGCTACGCCTCCTCGACGCCCGCAGTGGATGCGGAGCGCGTGTACGTGACCTGGAACGAGCCGGAGCATTACCAGATGGCGGCGCTGGATCACGGGGGAAAGGTGGTCTGGCAGCGGGATTTTGGTCCGTTCGTCAGCCAGCACGGCTGCGGCACATCGCCGATCGTGTATCGCGGGATGGTGATCCTCGGCAACGAGCAGGACGACGCCAAGTCAGTGAAAGGTGCCACGCGCAGCGGCACCAGTTCGGTGCTGGCGGTGGACGCCAAGACGGGCGCGACCGTGTGGCAGACGCCGCGGCGCAGCGCCGTGGTCTCCTACTCGACGCCGTGTGTGTACGAGCCGAAGAACGGGCAGACGGCGCTGGTGTTCCACAGCCAAGCGCATGGGATTTACGGAGTGGAACCGTCGAGCGGCAAGGTGCTGTGGGAGTACGGACAGGCCTTCACGATGCGCAGTTGCAGTTCGCCGATCCTTGCGGGCGATTTGATTCTGGGTTCCTGCGGGAGCGGCGGCGGCGGACATTACGTGACCGCCGTGAAGCCCGGCGACGCCGCGGCGAAGGCGCCCGCCGCACTGGCCTACGAGATGAAAAAATCCGCGCCCTACGTGCCCACGGGCATCGCGGTGGGCGAACTCGTGTGGCTTTGGAGCGATGGCGGCGTGCTGACGTGCCTGCACGCGCCGACGGGCGAGGTGCGTTTTCAGGAACGCGTGGGTGGCAATTTCTTCGGCTCGCCCGTGTGGGTGGATGGCCGGCTGATCTGCGTCTCCACCGCCGGCGAACTGGTCGTGGTCGAGGCGAGTGAGAAGTTCAATGTGCTGCACCGGCACGCGCTGAATGAAGTCTGTCACACCACGCCCGCCGTGGCGCTGGGACGGCTCTTCCTGCACACGGAGAAACATCTCTTCAGCCTCGGCGGGGCGAAGAAGGTGGCGGGCAATTAATGAACCCGAACGCTGAAAGGCAGCGAGGCACCACGTTGTAGCGCAGGTTTCCAAACCTGCTGTATCGCCGACTTCTAAGTCGGCGGGGCGTTGGGTATCCGAGACGCCCGGAAAATTCCGTCGGCCGCAGGTTTAGAAACCTGCGATACAGCAGGCTTGGAAGCCTGCACTGCAGGTGCCGCCGGAAACCCGCCGCCGGGTTGGGGCTTAATTCTTGGCCGTAACTGTTCAATGAGGGCGACAGGAGCGCGCCCTCACAGCATTGTTACGGCTTCGGGCCTTCCGCCGCGCCGCCGGTGATCTTTTTCAAGTCCTCGGCCAAGAACCGGGCCACGTCCTTGAACTTCGGGACGTTGTCGGGATTGATGGCCATGAGGAGTTGGTGGGCCTCCAGACAGGTGCGGGAAATCTCTTCACGGGTGGGCGCCACCCCGCTGGTCGGCACCGCCTCGAACTGGGTGAGGCTCGGCACGGACTGGCGGCACATTTTGAACAGGTGCGCCACGCCGAGGTTTTCCAGCAGGTCCACAATGCGCGGCGGAGCATTGACCAACTGGATGAGCCGCTCCGCCCCCTCGGTCTCCGCAATTTTCAATCCGAGACCGGACAGCACGCCCAGAAAGGTGCTGTCCATGATGACACATTCGGAAAGCTCGAGAGCGAAGGCGAGATCGCCGCGCGCGCGCAGCTCGCTGACCAGGGATTTGAAATCCACGCTCGCGGCAAAGTTCGCCCGCCCGCTGATCTTCACCAGCACCAGCTTGTCGATTATCGACACCAACATCGTGGCTGACGGTGTGCCCATACGAAATTTCCAACCCGTTAAATCCGCGCCCCATCACGGCACCCGATCACGGTGCCCGAATCCTTCTCCCGACATCCCTTCCTTCCAAGGAAGAATTTGACCGTGGCGTGCGCCGGGAAAACTCATCCCCCGAAAAATTCCCTCACCACCGCCGCGGCGCAGCCGACTCGCGGCCGCCGGACGGCCCGCCCGCTCCCCGCGCGCCACCGGCCGCCGGCCGCGCGCCGCTGCAAATCCGGGTGATCACCTGCTGCAACAACAGGTCCTCGGCGACGCTGGTCGAGACCAGTTTCAAATTGCATTCCAACAGCAGGTCCATCGCGCGAACCAGTTCCGCCGAAGTGTAATTGGCCGCCTGCTGCGTGCCGCGGAACAACGGAAAGGGTTTGAGATCCAGCGCGGGAATCTTGCGCTCGCCACCCAGCAGCTCCGCCGGGATGCGTTCGAGCTGCGCCTTGAAGCTGCTGAAATTATCCGTCGCCCGCAGCACCCCCGCCGCCAGCATCTCCTTCGCCAAGATCACCGTCCGCATCTTGGAGATCAGGCCGTACAGCAGCCCGATGGTGCTCTTCTGCTTGTCGGATTTCATCTCCCACAACTCCTCGTCCAACACGTGCAACGCCACCGCCAGCTTGCGGTCGCCCAGCGCCTCGCCCAGCGCGAACGCCCGTGCGTGCTTGCTGCGCGTGACGATCGCGGTTACATCCGCCAGCGTGATCGCGCCGCGCGCGCCAACGTAGAGAGCCACCTTCTCGACCTCGGCGGCCAGATGCCGGGTGTTGGGGCCGACCGTCTCGATCAGCGCGGCGAGGGCGTCGTCGGCGATCTCCTTTTGCAGCCCGCGCAACTGCCGCAGCGCGAGGTTTTCCGCCTTGCCCGTCCACTCTTTGTCCTCGAACGAAAGGCCCGCGAAAATCTCGACGCGCCCGCGTTTTTCGAGGGTCTTGTAGAACGTGCGACGCTTGTCCACCGCGCCCGCGGAGATCAGCAGGCGGACATTCGACCAGTCAAAGGTCTTGAGATCCTCGGCCAGTTGGGCGACGCCCGCGGTGACATCGCGGGATTCGCTCGTGCGGTCCGTGCCGAAAAAATTGCAGTCCTTGAACCACACCACCTTGCCGCCGCCGAAGAAGGGCAGCGTCTGCAATGCCTCGCGCAGTTTCCCCAGCGCCCGGCCCGCCTCGCCGGCATTGCCCGCGGCGGCATCGATCGTTTCATGATCCATGCCGCCAACCTCGGCGCACCAGTGGTGGAACAACTCCTTGGCCTTCTGCTTGACGGCGAAATCATCGTCGCCAAACAGCAACACCAGCGGCGCGACAGCGGAAGCGGGGGCGGCGGGGGGCATCGGGAACGCGCGTTGGAATTACTTCTCGGAATCGCTCTCGCTCTGCCCGCCTTCGTTGATGCGGTCCAGGATCTCGCTCATGTCCTCGACCTTATCAAACAGGCGCGCCGCAACATAGATCGGCCGCTTCTGCGCGCACGCCAGCGCCAGACAATCGCTCGGCCGGGCATCCACTTCGACGATCTTTTTCCCCAGCTCGTTCTCCTGCGCCAAAATCAGCCGCGCGTAGTAAGTCGAGTTCTTCAGGTCGGTGATGACAACTCGCTCGACCGCGATGCCGAAACCCTTGAACACATCGTTCACCAGATCGTGCGTCAGCGGGCGCTCCTTTGGCGTGTCCCGCAGAAACATGCCGATCACCTGCCCCATGTTCGGCTCGACCTGGATGACAAACACCTTCTCGTCGTTCCCCAGAAAAATCGCGCAGCCACTGTTAGCGGGCAGGATTCCGCGGACCTTTACCGGGACGACTTCTTTCTTCATGGCGCGAGCTTACGAAGCACCCCCGAAAAGACAAGCACCCCGCTCGGCTGCGAAAAAAAGCGGCGACGCACGGCCGCCACGCACGGGCCGGGCACGCCGCCGGAGCGCGGCTGTGTCCCGCGCCGTGCGGGATCAGCCGCTGCGGCTCCGCCAGGAGTGACGCGCATGAAAAAATCTCAGCCCCCGGCAGTTCGGTGCGCGCTGCGGCTGGTCGCTGCGACACAGCCGCGCTCCGCGGGGCAGGTCCACCAGTCTCGCTTCGCCGCCAGTTCGCTCCCAAAAAATCCCGCTGCCCACCACCGCAGCCGGCCCGCGCCTGCCCACATTTCCAGCCCCGTCCGGCGCGCAAAAACACCGCTTTTTGCCACCCGAAAATTGCGGGTTAAAGGGCTTGCAGCCACCGGGGGTGCCCATTAGTTTCGCGCCTCTTTCGCGGGACCGTGTTGGTGCAACGGCCGGGCGAAATTCCTTTCGGTGGGTTGGTAGCTCAGTTGGTAGAGCAGTGCCCTTTTAAGGCATTGGTCCCGGGTTCGAGTCCCGGCCAACCCACCAGTTTTGGTTTGCAAGGCGGCCTTCGATTCTCGAGGCGGAATGGCAGCTCCCGTTCCAACCAGTTCACCCGTTTCGCCGGTGGGTGCGATCGTTCACCGTTGGATTCCCCGCGCTTCAACAACCGCGCTCGACCCGGAAGTCGCGAGCCGTCCACCGCAGGTGCCCGTGCGATGACTTGATCGCGGACCGGCTCGCAGGCACCGATCAGGGTGCCGTGACGTCCACGCGATAGATACGCTGCGGATGCCGCGCATAATCGGTGTCGATGAACTCGGTTTCGCCGCTGGCGTTGGTGATGATCCCCAGCACGCTCCAGTCGGTCAGGTTCGTCGTCGCGCGAATGGTCCATTGGCTGCCTGGTTCGCCGGTGATGCGCAGCCGGATGCCGTCGCGCGGCGGCAAGGTGAGTTCCTCTGCTGGCGGCGGTATTTCCAAGGCGCCGCTTTGCAATGCCCCAAAACCCATGGTTTGCGGGCTGGTCAGCGCGAGCGGGCCGGCGGCGCCCCGGTTGGTGTAAAGCCCCTGCCCCGCCGGACGCAGGGCGAAGGATTCAGAGTAATTCTCCAGCAGGATTTGGCCGCGAACAAAAGCGCTTTGGTCCGTCAGCTCCACGTGGATCTTCCCATCGCTGCCGAATGCGTAGGTGGCCACAGTGGCATCTGGGTCGGCGTTGGCTGGGCGCCCCGTTCCGTCCACGCGAAGGTCTCCGCGCATGGTCAAGCCGGCGTCGCTGAACCCCTGCAGGCGGAAGCCGGCTGCGGTAACCAGATACCCATCGTTATCCATCTGATACACCCCATGCCGGGTGCCGAAGTACTCGCCGTTGGTCGGGTTCCGCACCAAGAAATAGCCGCCGCCAGCGATCGCCAGATTCGCCGGTTCGCCGGTCCGCCGGAGGGCACCCTGGTGCAGGAAAGTCAACGTCCGGCGGATCGCCAGCAGGTCCTCGGTGAGACTCAATGTTTCCAAGGATCCGGACGCGAGCTTGTTGCCAAAAATCCCCGCGGCGACGGCCTGCGGCTGCGGTCCGGCATCCGCCGCGTTGGCGTAGAGACCGTGATTGGTGCTCACCAGGCGCTCGGGATGTTGAAACGAAAACAGCACGATCTGACCGGCCCAGAGGAACGTTTGATCCGTGAAGCTGACCAGCACCCGCCCATCGCTGCCAAAGGCAAAATCGCGCCTGACCGCTCCGGAACTCGCGCCCGGCGGACGGGCAGGACCATCAAGGCACACATCGCCGAGAGTCTGCGATGGGATGTCCGTGTACCCTTGCACGCGGAGCCGGTCATAGGTCACCAGATACCCCCCGGCGTCCACCAGGAACATCCCGGCCCGCGTGGCGAACAACTCGGACGTGTTGGTCTGCCGCACCAAGAAAAACCCCGGACCGTTGATCCCGAGATCGGTCTGCCGTCCCGTGCGCACGAGCAGTCCCTCCGTCAGCGGCCCGGCTTTCCGGGGGTCCGGATGCAGCGACACCCGCAGCTCTTCCGGGGTAGAATCGAGCGCCCCGCTGTAGATCGTTCCCAGCCCCGCGCGCCCCGGTTCCCCCCACTCAATCAGCGGCGCGGCCGCCGGCGTCCCGACGTAAATTTTGCCCGTGACCCGGGTCAGCCGCGGGGAGTCGGCGAACCTGCGCAGCAAGATTTGCCCGCGCGCAAACTCAGTTCCGTCGGAGAGAGTTACCCAGATCTTTCCGTCGGGCGTCAGTTTCCACTGGCGAAGATTGGCCCCCGGGGCCGTGCCGGGCGGCTGACCGTTCGCATCCACTTGCAAATCCCCGCGGATTGAGAGCGCGGCGTCCTGGTAGCCCTGCACCCGCAGTCCCGAGTAGTTCACCAGATAGCCCGCCGAATCCACCCGGAAGTCACCCGCGCGCGACACGAACTCCACGCCCGTCTCGGAGTCGCGGAGCACAAACCACCCGGCCCCGTTGATCGCCAGGTCTGTCTGCAAACCGGTGGCCCTGGCGTTGGTCATTCCCGATGGCAACGGCGGGAGACCCAGCGACCAACCGAATGGCAGCCCATTGCCGAACAAAAAGGCCGAGTCGTCAAAGCCTTGGATAAACTGAACCGGGCCTTGGAATGGCGCCAAGCGCAGATTCGCAGCGAGCAGTTGCGCGTTGGCCTGTGAAATCAGCGAAACAGCCACGACCAGCGCGGCCAGCCGGCGGCAGAATTGAGCAAGCAAAGTCATCCGCCCCTCCGCAGCAACATCGAAGCCAATCGCGGAAATCGCCCCGCCCCGTTTCCAACGCCGGCGTCGAGGTGCTTTCTCCCGGTCCGATGGGACAATATCGGCCGATTTCAATGGGTTGGCCCCGGAGCCGATCTTCATCGCCCAGTTCTGCTGGCAAATGCTTCCGGCGACGTCCGGGAAGTTCATTCCGCAGCCGTCCCGCTTGCGCCCCCGAATCAACGGCCCCACAGAGGACCCCTTCCACCCAGCCCACCGCCCTGCCGCCACCCTGGGGCCGGAACCGTGGTCTTAAAAACAAGCGAGCGCGCCGGGGAAGCTGGCGAGGTATCTCACGAAGAGTTTCTCGCGACGAGGCATTGGTTGTCCACGGATTTGCTGTGCGGGATGCAGTTCCGCGCCCGCCGTCCGCGACGGAAGACCTTTGCATACCGGGACCACGGGTGGCCCCGCCGCCCGATGTTTTCCGGAGGGAAACACCGTATGAACTCACCCGCGGAAACGCCTTGGGTGTCGGCGGCGCAGCCGCAACTCAAGGAGCGCGACTGTGTCCGCCGAGGACCAGCCGCAGCAGCCCCGAAACGTCGTAGGCGCACATTGAAATCAGAGGCTTCCGGTGCGGTCAACCTGCTGCGGCTGGTGCTCCGCGCACACAGCCGCGCTCCGGGATAAATCCTCGCGCCACGCGAGGATTTTGCCGGGTTGTAGTACGAAGAGATGCAAGCAGAGGCGTCCGCGAGCCAGCTTGAACGGCCGGAAAAAATTCCCAGCGAAGCCCGAGAGCCGCCGGAACTTTCTTGTTGGATGGGGCATCCGCCCCCTCACGTCGGCGGCTGCGAGCGGCGGGGACTGACGGCAGGCTACCGGCGGCGGACGAGGATGGCTTTCTTGGCGGTGCCTTCGAGTTCGATGCTGCTGGTCTCGACGGTGGGGTCGTCTTTGAGGGCGCTGTGAACGATGCGGCGGTCGTAGGCGTTCATCGGCTCGAGTTCGACGGCGTCACCCAGACGGCGGACTTTGTCGGCGGCGGCGTTGGCTTTTTTCTCGAGGACTTCGCGGGCCTGAGCGCGGTAGCCGCCGATGTCCACGGTGACTTTTGGCGCGGAGGAATCGAGGCGGAAAAGGATGCGGTTGGTGAGATACTGGAGGTCGGAGAGGGTCTGCCCCTGGCGGCCGATGAGCGCGGTGGCGTCAGGCGTTTGCACGTCGAGCAGGAGGCCGTCTTCGAGGGTCTGCACCTGGATGGTGGCGGCGAATCCGAGGTTGGAGAGGAGTGCCTGGAGGATGGTTTGGGCTTGGGCTGACATAAGCGTGGGCGGGCCGGGAGCGGCCGGTTAATCCTTTTTCTTTTTGAGCAGGGTGACTTTGCCGGACTTGGGATCGGTGCTGACGTTGGGGTTGACCGCAGCGCCCGCGGCGGCCGCCGCGGTCTTGCCGTCGTTGGCTTTCGTAACCTTCATCTGGAGGATGGTTAGCAGGTTTTGGACAGTCCAGTAAAGGGTCAATCCGGCGGAGAAGTTGTAGAGGAACACCATGAACATGAGCGGCATGTATTTCATGATTTTCTGCTGCGTCGGGTCCATGCCCGGCGCGGGCGGGGTAAGGCCGGCCTGGATGAGCATGGTGACGCCCATGAGCAGGGGCATGGGGTTCACGGGGAAATTGAGGCCGGGAATCATCCACACGGTGTCGGACTGCGAGAGATCGCAGGCCCAGAGGAAACTGGCGCCGCGCAGTTCGATGGCGCTCTGGAGCATGGTGTAGAAACCGAAGAAGACGGGAATCTGGAGCACCATCGGGAGACAGCCGGACATGGGGCTGACTTTGTTCTCCTTCATGAACTCCATGAGCTTGAGGTTCATCTTCTTGGGGTCGTCCTTATATTTTTCCTGCAGCGCTTTCATCTGCGGCTGGAGGGCGGACATGCGCTTCATTGAGCGGGTGCTGTGGTTGGTCAGCGGCCAGAAGGTGAGTTTGATGATGACGGTGATGGCGATGATCGCGAGGCCGTAGGAGAGGCCGAAGGTGTGCAGCGCGTTCATGCAGAGCAGGAGCGCCTTGGCGAAGAAACCGAAGAAGCCGTCGAACTCCATCACGAGGTCGATGCCGTTGGCGAAGTCGGAGCCGAGGCGGGCGAGGTTGTGATACTCCTTGGGACCGGTGAAGACGGTGAACTGGTGTTCGATCTGCGCGCCGGGGGCCAGCACGCTGGCGGCGTAGGCGAAGGCGGTCAGGTAGCCAAAGGGGTGGGCCACGGTCTTGGCGTCCTGCGCGAGGGTCTCGCGGCTGGGCGCGGGGAGATCAACGCGGTGCGCGATGACCTGCGACGCGGGGACCTTGGGCATCGCAATGATGGTGTAGAACTGGTTGAAGACGGCGGCCCAGAGGTAATTGGTGCCGGCCGGACTGGAGTACTCGCGGCGAGGGGTGCCGGGGATGCAGCCGAGGGTTTGGTTGGCGAAGTGCGTTTCGCGGGTGGCCTCGGCCTTCGCGCCATTGAACCACATCAGGCCCATTTTCGTGGCGTCGTCGTACGGGCCGATGGGCGTGGCGGTTCCGATGACGAGTTCGTGGGCGGGGAGGCCGAGCGGGGTGCGACCGCGGTTCTCGAGGCGGACGGTGGCGTTGAGGAGGTAGTTGGTGGCGTTGAGCTGGAACTCTTTCACCAGCACGAGGCCGTTGGTGAGTTGTTTCTCGGCGCGGATGGTGTCGCCGGTTTTCGTGAGCTTGAACGGGGCGGCGTCTTGCAGCGCGGGTGCGCCCAGGAGGGCAAAGGCGGGCGCGGGCGCGTCACCATTGAGCGCGGCGAAGTTGGTCGCGTTCTGGTTTTTCTTCGAGCAGCCGACGGCCTCGGGGAAGCCGGTCAGTTCCACGCGCTTGAGTCCGCCGCCGTGGGAGGTGACAACGAAGCGCGCCACTTTGCTTTCCAGCGTGAGGGTCGTCTCGGGACCGCTCACGGCGGGTAGGATCGCCGACGCCATCGGCGGCAGCTCGGGGTGGGACGGGGTGGCGGGAGCGGGCGCAGCGGGTGTGGTGCCGGGCGCGGCGGCGTTGCTGACGGCGTTGGTGCCGGCCCGCTGCGGTTGCGGCACGGGCGGATAGAGGCGGTTGACGAGTGGAAACCACAGCAGCAACAGCACGAACGAAACGATGAGAATGACGACGGATTTGCGGTCCATTTAGACAAGGCCTTTCGCGGACGTGGCCGCAACAGCATGCGCGGCACAGCAGGAGGAGCGGGCGGCGCGCGGCGGCACGGGATCATGCCCGCAGCCGCCCCACGGATGACAGCGGGCCAAACGGCGCGCGGTGAGCCAGACACCCATCAACGCGCCATGAGATCGAATCGCCGCAAGCGCATACGCCGAGCAGGAGGGCGTGAAACGGCACGCACCCGCCGGACTGAGCAACGCCGTCAGCACCGGCGAGACGGCCAGTTGGTACAGCTTCAGCAGCGCGGTCAGCAGATGTTGCGCGAGGTTCACGGGGTGAGTTTCAACAAACGGGCGTGGCGCAGGGCGGCGAGCAGATCCCGCTCGACCTGGGCGAAATCCTTGCCGGCGATGGACGGGCGGGCGACGAGCACCAAGTCCACGGGCGCGAGGAACTGGTTTTGATGCAGCCGGTAACTCTCGCGCAGCAACCGCCGGGCGCGGTTGCGCACCACGGCGGGACCAATTCGCTTCGGGGTGATGACGGCCAGGCGTGAAGCGGTCCCCGGCCCGAGGGTCATCCAATTCGCAATCAGGCAGCCATTCACCGTGCGCCGACCTTGGACCTTGATCCGCAAAAAATCACGCCCCTGCTTGATGTGCCGGGAGTGAGGCAGGGCCAGCGGACGCGGCGAGGGAACAGGCATGACGCCTGAAAAGATTACACCGGCGTCAATCGTTTGCGCCCGACGCGGCGGCGGTTGTTGAGGATGCCCCGGCCGGCCTTGGTGGCCATCCGGCTGCGGAAGCCGTGCTGGCGCTGACGGCGAATTTTCGACGGTTGATACTGGCGTTTCATAAGCTGGCAAAAGTCACAAACCGGCCGTTGATCGGCCATCCCACCCACGGTCCGCACCTGGCGCGGAGCGGCGGACACTAGCAGTGAAGGTAGGCGTGTCAAGCGAGCCGAACAGGTGGGAAGATATTTCGCACCTGGACCATGCGCAGCCGGATTTTGGCAGCCGAATGGGGACAGGCAAATGCCAACCGGATTCCCCACTTGCCATTCTGAATGCGCGTCGGGGCCGTGGGCCGTCACGGATTTCCCCGCAGATTCAAGGCGGCCGGAGCTGGAAATTTTATCAGGCGTCGCCTTGAATCTGCGGGAGGATTTTCAGGAACCCTCGCCTCCCTCCGCCTCACGCAGTCGCCGGAATCGGCGGCGGCGTTTGCCCCGCGGTCACGCGCGCCAACTGCCCGCAGGCGGCGGCGATGTCGGCCCCGAGTGAGTAGCGCGTGGTGACGGTGAAACCCTGTTCCCGCAGCGCCGCCGCGAACTCGGCGCGCCGCGCGGGATCGGTCGCGCCGAACGGGGCCGGGCCGTGGATGGCGTTGTAGGGAATCAGATTGATGTGCGCCTTCATTCCGCGCAGGAACTCGCCCAACGCCAGCACATCCGCGGCGGTGTCGTTCACATCGCGCAGCAGCAGATACTCGATCATCGGCAGCTCGCCTTGCAGCGCGGCCGCCTGCAGCAGCGCCTCGCGCAGCGCGCCCAACGAATGCCGGCGCGCGACGGGTATGAGGCGCTCACGCACGTCGGCCCGGGCGCTGTGCAAACTCAGCGCCAGGCGCAGGCGCGGAAAGCGTTTCGCGGCGCGCACCATCGCATCAGGAATGCCGACGGTGGAAACCAACATGCGGCGCGGATCAAGGTGCAGGCCCTCCGGCGCCGCGAGCAGGTCGAGCGCGCGGAACAATTCCGCTTCATTGTGAAACGGCTCGCCCATGCCCATGAACACGAGGTTCCGCACCTGCCGCCCCTCGGGCTGGAGGAGCAGATTCGCCTGCGTCACCTGGTCCAGAATCTCTGCGGCCCCGAGGTTGCGGCTCAATCCCAGCGTCCCCGTCGCGCAGAACGCGCACGCCGCCGCGCAGCCCGCCTGGGTCGAGACGCACAGGCTCGTGCGCCCGCTGGCGATGCGCAGGATGACCGACTCGATGAGTTCGCCGGTGCGCGTGCGGAAGAGCAGTTTCGTGGCCCCGTCGGCTTGCGAATCCTGCCGCGTCGCCAAGGTCAACGGATGAAAATCCACCTCGCGGGAAAACAGCGGGAGCGCCTCGGATGGCAGTTCCTTCAGCGCGTCGGCCGCGGTGAATTGCTTCTTGTGAAACGCGGTGCGGAAGCGCCGCACGAGAAACGGGTCCACCCGGCAGCGGCGGGCCAGCGCGTTGAGACCGGTGTGATCGTGGACGCTGATCATGCGCCGGATCTCCCCTGCGCCGCCGTCGGCCCTGCCGATGTCGCGATCGCCGCCGGGGGCGTCGTCGTCGCCGTCCCCGCCGAGAGCAGCACGTCGTGATATTCGAGCGCCCATTCGCACATGAAACGCACGCGGGTCGGGCGGATGCGATAGATGATCAACGCCGGATTATCGAGCGAACCCAGGTATTGCCGCAGCAAGGGGCTGGCGTCCCAAATCTCCTGCAGCAGCGGGCGTTCGGTGACGATCTCGGCGACGCCGGAGAGGCGGACCTGATCGTGGTGCTCGTCGAGATAGCAAAGTTCCACCTTCGGATTGGCGGCGATTTCCGCCGTCTTGTGATAACTCCGCAGGTTCGCCACATACACCGTGAAGCCGTCGGTGCGCACCGGCGACACCGGCCGCACGCAGGGCTGATCGCCGGCGACTGTGGCGAGATGAGGAAAGCGGTCGGCCTGCACGACCGCGCGGGCGAGGGCTGCGACTTCCTCGGGCAGGATGGGCTTAACGGCTGGTTTCGACATGCCGCACTTTTACCAACCTCCCACGGAGAACTGAACAACTATTGAAGTGCTTTCCAAATCCGCCGTGGTAGGGCGCGTCTGTCCTCAGCGCGCCGCCGAACCATGCGGACGCTCCACCGGCGGGGATTCGTCGCCCCCCTCGATCTCTGTGCCTGCAATGCGCGGGGTATCTGTTTAGCCGTACCGATTCAGTCGGGCCGATCTTCTTCGACCACAGAGACACGATGAACACAGAGAAGAACGAGGGATGGCATCGGCTCCAGGAAGTCACCGATCAGTGAAGGACGAACGACCAGCGAGTCCTTGGTTTTTCTCTGTGTTCATCGTGTCTCTGTGGTCCAAAAGGTTCGGTTCGACTGCAGGGTTACGGTTTAGCGCCAAAGGCGCGGACTTATTCCAGCCTGGGGCAACGCCCCACGAAGGGAGCCATTTACCATTTGAGCGCTGAAAGCGCGGTCCATCGCGGGGAAGAATCATCCTTCATCAGAAAGATAGAACGGGCTTTCAGCCCTGAATTTATTGGCTGGCATCTTACCTGGGGCGTTGCCCCAGGCTGGTATGAGCCGCGCCTTTGGCGCTAGCCACATACTACGTGGGCGGCGATCTCCTTCCCGGCGCGCTTCGTGCGCCACGGCTGCCGAGCCATCCGATCAGCGCCACTCCGTCGTCGTCGGCGTTTTGATTGCCACGCCAAAGTCGCGCCCCGTAAGCTCCGCACCATGACAACCATTGGTGATTGTTCACGTCGCGCCCGCCGAGTCGGCGTCGGGCTGATCGCGGTGACGCTCGGCTTTGCGGCCTGCAAGCCGGCAAAAAAAGACGACGCCCCCGCCGCCGCCACGACCAACGCGCCGATCCCGAAGCCGCCGCCGTTCCCCGGTGCCGCGCGCCCGCCCAAGACGAACGCGCCCGCCGCGCCCAGCCCGTCCATCGTGACCACGAATCGCCCGGTGCCCCCGCCGCCCGCGCCCGTCACGATCACCAATCTTCCCGCGACTAATCTCCCCGCCCCCCCGGTCGTCCCCGTCGTGCCCGTCCGCACGCCGCCCACCAACCCGCCGCCCGTCGTCAAGCCCGTCGTCAAGCCCGTCGTCAAGCCCACCACCAACGCGCCAACGACCAGCGCGCTCCCCGCCACCGCGCCCCCGGTCGTCGTCACCGCGACCCCGCCCGTGCGTACGCAGATTCAGTTGCCGACGCCCAAGGCCACCAACGCGCCGCCCAAATTCAGCGTCGCGGAGATTCGCGCCAAAGCCGCCGAGGGAATGGCCGTGGCGCAATACAACCTCGGCGTCCTGTATTATCAGGGCCTGAACGACGTGAAGCAGGATTACGCCGAAGCGGCCCGGTGGTATCGCAAAGCGGCCGATCAGGCTTATCCCCAGGCCCTGTCCAATCTCGGCGTGATGTATGCGCGCGGACAATCCGTGCCGCAGGACCTCGCCGAAGCCGCGCGCCTCTACCGGCTGGCGGCGGAGAAAGGCGACGCGCTCGGGCAGAACAATCTCGCCGTCATGTGCGAAAACGGACACGGCGTTCCCAAGGATTTTGTCGAGGCCGCCAAGTGGCATCGCAAAGCCGCCGAGCAGGGCTACGCGATGCCGCAATACAACCTCGGCAAGATGTATCTGCACGGCCGCGGCGTGCCGCAGGATTACGAGGAGGCCGCCCGCTGGATTCGTCGCGCCGCCGAGCAGGGCGAAGTCGAGGCACAGTCGGACATTGGCGTGATGCTCTACAGCGGCCAGGGCGTGTTGCAGAATTACGCCGAAGCCGCGCGGTGGTTTCAAAAATCCGCCGAACGCGGTTTCGCACCGGCGATGAATTACCTGTGGGAGGCCAACTACAAGGGCCACGGCGTGAAGCAGGATTACGCCGAGGCCGCCAAGTGGGCGCAGAAATCCGCCGACGCCGGCACCCACGAAGGCATGGTGAATCTGGGCGTGATGTACGCCTACGGTCAGGGCGTGAAGAAGGATCTCGTCGAGGCCTACAAGTGGTTCACCATTGCCTTCAAACAAGGCAACTCCCGCGCCGGCGCCTACCGCAACGAACTCGCCGAGCAGCTCGGGCCGGAAGACATTTTTGAAGGCCGCAAGCGCGCGAACGAATACAAGCTCCCCGTCCAGAAACGGGCGGGGCAACGGTAGGAGGCGGGCAGGAGCAGGCCGGCAGAAAAATAGGGGCAGAAAAATGGGGGCCCCGGAGGGGGCGCATCTCAGTTTTTTGCAATGACGCGGCACGGTCCTGGCCGTCCCGGAGGGACGACTGAGAATAGCCCAGCACTTGAGTGCTGGGTATGCGGTGATGCCACCCGCAAGTCCCGCAGGAACGACCGAGGCATCGGTCAGTTGGGTCGGTCGTCCCTGTCGGGACTTGTTTCTACCACCATCGCTGACCCAGCACTGAAGTGCTGGGCTATTTTCACATGTCCCTCCGGGACTGCTGGAAGTGGTCTCGGTGTTGCAAGAAACTGAGCTGCGCCCCCCCCCGGAGGGGAATCTTGCGGTTCATCGCGGAATGCCAGGCCCGCGGCGCGCTGCGGACAGACGCGCCCTACCAGCCGCAGGCAGTTCCAAACTTCCCAGTTCACAAGTTCTTCGCCACAAAGCCCCCCGCCTTTCCCATCCCCATTTTTCTGCCCCCCTATTTTTCTGCCAGCTCCCCTCGGAAAACAAAAAGGCCCGCTCCTGCGAGCGGGCCGTGACCAAACATCCTGCCTGCGAGCGGACTACTTCTTCTCGTCCTTCTTCACCTCAGCCTTCTTCGGCTCTTCCTTCTTCGCGTCCGGCTTCTTGGGTTCGTCCTTTTTCGGTTCGTCCTTTTTGGCGTCCGGCTTCTTCGGCTCCTCTTTTTTCACCTCGGGCTTTTTCGCTTCTTCCTTCTTCGCCTCGGGTTTCTTGGGGTCCTCTTTTTTCGGCTCGGCGGGCTTGATGATCGTCGCCAGATCCCAGCCGCGGTTGATGTCCGTCTTGGCCAGCCCCGCCTTCAGTTTCTTCGCACCGTCATCCGTGACCTTGGTCTGCCAGAGGTACAGGTTCCGCAGGTTTTTGAAGCCCTTGAGATTGTCGATCGCCGCGTCCGTGACCTTGGTGTTGTAGAGGTTCAGATAGACCAAATTCTCCAAGCCGGTCAGTTGCGCCACGCCCGCGTCGCCGACGCCGGTGTTTTCCAGATGCAGGCTCAGGAGATTCTTCAAGCCCTTGAGATTCACCAACCCGGCGTCCGTCACCTTGGTTCCCGCCAGATTCAGATACACGAGGCTCGGCACATCCTTGAGCTGGGCGAGTGTGGCGTCGGTCACGTTGGTGCCCATCAGGCCGAGGTTGGCTTCCATCCACGTCACGTTCATCGCGACCGGGCGGATCGGAATCCCGGCGGCCTCGAGCTTCTTGATCGCGGCCAGTTCCTCCGCTGCGGGCTTGAAGGCTTTGAGCTTGGCGAAGTCGTCGGTGGGACCGGCGGTGGGCTTGGGCGCGTTCTTATCGACGGGCCAGTCGGCACCCTGGTTGATCCAGTTTTTCACCAGTTCGATCTGCGCCTTGGTGAGCGGGTCGCCCTTCTTGGGCATGATGTCGTCGTGCCCCGCGGGCAGGATGACGCGCTTGTAGAAATCGCTCGTCTCCGCCTTGCCGGGGACGATGGACGGACCGCTCTCGCCGCCCTTGATCGCCGCCTCGCGTGTGTCCAGGCGCAGCTTGCCCTTCTGCTTTTCCGCGCCGTGGCATTCGACGCAGGACTTCTGGAGGATCGGTTGGATTTCCTTGGCGAAGTCCACCTTCGCGGCGGGGGCGGCCGCGGCCTGCGCGAAGCTCGCGCAGAGCAAGCCGGCGGCCACAATGCTGGTTTTTTTGATGGTGTTCATATCTGAGGTTTTGATTTTGGGAAACGGGTGCTTCGGTTCAGTGGGAAGCGTGTGGGTCTTTGTGATTCAAATGCGACGGGGAGACAACTGAATTGTGGTCCGCCGATTGTCCGGGGCGACAGGACGCGGTCATTGGTCCCCACGGCCGGCGATCCTTCCGGCTTTATTGCAACTTCCAATACGCGAGCGCATTGGCTGGGGTTGTGATGCTGCCGAAAGTGATTGGACTGGTCTTGTCCACCAATTCCGCACGGCCATCAACAAAGCTGATCATGGTCTTGCCGTTGTGTTCGACCCCGATGTTGGGAGCGTAGTGGGGAGGATTATAGTTGGCAGGATTGGTGGGATCGCCGCCGTTAAACGCCGCAACGGCCAGTGGGTAGCTCGCCGGCGTTGTGCTGTAAGCATACCAAGCCATGCTGAAAGGCGTCCCGACGAAATTGATACCGGACAGGGTGCTGGTTTCGTAGCTGAACACTTTTTCAGCGGGTTTATCAACGGAGGTAAGCAGCGTTGGGTTCGTTTGCGTACCTCCACCGGCGAATTGAGGGACAGGGACTGGCCCCAAACCAGCTCCTCCAAGGTAGGGATTCAGCCGATAACGCGGACTGGCGACAAACTTCATATTGGCAAATCTGAAAACGACATTGGGAATCATGCGCGGGTCATCATGGGGTTGCCCCGGACAGTCGTAATTGTTGTTGCTAACTTTGCCGGTAGAACGGGTGTTGATAACCACCGATGGAGCATCCTCTGGAGTGGTCAGGTAAGGCGAAAGCAGCGAACCCCCTTCAGAAGCACTGTAGTAAGGTTCCATAGTCCCCGGTAATCCGGCGGTCCCAAATCCCCACGCGTAGGGCAACCGGTCATCCTGATCACTGGCGTAGAGCTGGGCCGAGAGCCCCCACTGTTTGGTGTTGTTCATGCACAGCGAACCCTTGGCCTTCTTCTTCGCGCTGCCGAGCGCGGGCAGCAGCATGGAGGCGAGGATGCCGATGATGGCGATCACGACCAGCAGTTCGATCAGCGTGAAACCATCCCGATGGGAGCGGCGTGAGGAACGCGCCATGAAAGAACCCGACACCGTGGAAGGAGATTGGGAGTGCATGGCGTCTCTCGACCCTGCGCGTCGCGCATTTCTTCACCCTCATTGCGGGGAACCTTGCGACGGGGCGCATCCGCGCACGGCCCCGCGTAGCGCAGGTTTCCCAACCTGCTGTATCGCCGATTTCCAAACGGCAGCGGCCGCGGGATTTCGGGCGCGCGCGACATGCCAGGACGTTGCGGGTGCCCGGTGCCAGCGGGTTTAGAAACCCGCGATACAGCAGACTTGGAAGTCTGCGCTACGCGGACCAGTGCGCGAATGCGTCCTTTGCGAGGGAGTGCCGCGCCCGTTCCGCAACACGCCAACTCACCGCGCGCCGCGCGCGCGCCTCACGGCTGCTTCGGTTTCACAAACGGCGCCAGCTCCCGCACTGCGATCACCCGGCAGCCCTGCGCCTTCAGGTGCGCCAAATACGCCTCAAACTTCGCCGGCTCCGTGCTGACCCATGGATGCTTCAGGTCCGGCACGCCATGAAACGTCAGCACCGCGATCTTCCCATCCTTCGCCTGCGCCACCGCCGCCTTGAACTGCTCGAGCGTCGAGTCCGGCTTGCCATCAAACACCTGCGGCATCGTCAACGGCTCGTCCGCGACGGGATCAAACGCGCGCGCCCCGCCCGCCCGCGCAAACCGATACCCGCGCTCGCGCAGCAACTTCACCGCCGCCGGACTGGTCTGGTAGCCCGGATAACAAAAGCTCGTGGGCCGCGCGATGCCGTTCGTCGCGCATTGCCTCTCGATGTGCTCGACGTCCGCCGCGAGCTGCTCTGGCGTCTGCCGCGGCACGGCGGCGTGACGGCGCGTGTGATTGCCAATCTCGAAGCCCGCGGCATCCAGCGCGCGGATTTGCTCCCACGTCATGTAGTTCGTCTTGTCCATGGAAAACTCGAAGCCCTCGGTGATGAAAAAGGTCGCGCCAAAACCATGCTTCTTCAGCAGCGGCGCGACGAACGTGGCATGGCTCGCCACCGAATCATCGAACGTCAGCACCACCGTCCCGTCCGGCACCGGCCGCCGCTCCTCCGTCATTCCGAACCCCGGGAGCAACAGCAGAACGGCCAGGCAAAATGGGTTCACTTTCAAATGAGAAATAATCACCCGCGAACCTTCCCACGCCAGACAGCTCCTTGGCAATCGCGACCGCCCGCCAAGCTCCTGCTCCGCACCATCGCGCCGTGAACGCACAAAAATTTTTGGCAGGGGAATTTGGGGCAAAGGAATGGAGGCAAAGGAATGGAGACAGAGCGGCTGATGCCCTTGCCCACATTCCTTTGCCTCCATTCCTTTGCCTTAAATTCCCCTGCCCCAAATTCCCCTGCCAAAAATCCCTGTCGCATTCCCATGCCCTTTCAACTTCCGGTTTCGCCGCCACCCGTCACACTCCCCGCATCATTTCGCCCCAGCCGCCCATGAAATTACGACCACTGCTCACCCTCGCCCTCGCCCTCACCTGCTTCTGCGCCTGCGCCGCGCCCGCCGCCGAACCGCGCCCCAACATCCTCCTCATCCTTGCGGACGACCTCGGCTACGCGGATCTCGGCTGTTTCGGCGCGACCGACATTCGCACGCCGCACCTCGACCGCCTGGCGCGCGAAGGCACGCGCTTCACCAGCTTCTACGTCGCGCAACCCGTCTGCACCGCCAGCCGCGCCGCGCTGCTCAGCGGCTGCTACCCCAACCGCATCGGGATGCACGGCGCGCTCAACCACACCAGCCGCAACGGCATTCATCCCGACGAATGGCTGCTGCCCGAAATGCTCCAGGCCCGCGGCTACGCCACCATCTGCATCGGCAAATGGCACCTCGGCACGCTCGCGAAATTCAACCCCCTGCGGAACGGCTTCGCCGAATGGTTCGGCACGCCCTACTCCAACGACAACTCCAAGTACCACCCCGTCCTCGCCGCCGAGATGCCGCCCTTCCCGCTGCACGAAGGCGACCGCGTCCTCGAGCTCGACCCCGACCAGAGCCAGTTCACGCGCCGCTTCGCCGAACGCGCCGTGTCCTTCATCGAACGCCACGCCGCGCAACCGTTCTTCCTCTACCTGCCGCACGTCATGCCGCACGTCCCGATTTTTGCCTCGGAAAAATTCAAGGGCCGCTCCGCGCGCGGACTCTACGGCGATGTCGTCGAGGAACTCGACTGGTCCGTCGGCCAGCTCCTCGCCGCCCTCGAACGCCTCCACCTCGCCGAGCGCACCCTCGTGATTTTCTTTTCCGACAACGGCCCGTGGCTCAGCTACGGCAACCACGCCGGCTCCGCGCGCCCGCATCGCGAGGGCAAACTCACCGCCTTCGACGGCGGCGTGCGCGTGCCGCTCATCGTGCGCTGGCCCGGTCAAGTGCCGGCGGGCCGCGTGAGCGACGAACCCTTCATGGCCATCGACTGGCTGCCCACCCTCACCGACCTCGCCGGCGGCCAGCCTTCCACGCGCAAAATCGACGGCCTGAATGTGAAGCCCCTCCTGCTCGGCGAACCGGGCGCGAAATCCCCGCACGACGCCCTCGCCTTCTTCGCCGGCGACGAATTCCATGCCCTCCGCAGCGGTGACTGGAAGCTGCACTTCGCCCACCCCTTCCTCACGACCGCGGGCGAACCGGGCCGCGGCGGCAAGCCCTCGAATTGGGGCAAAACCGTGCCCCTCGCCATCACGCAATCCGGCATCACCGGCATCGCCAGCCGCCACGGCCAGCGCGTCGAGCACATCCCGCTCTCCCTCTTCAACCTCCGCACCGACCCCGGTGAAACCAACAACGTCGCCGCGCAACACCCCGAGATCGTCACGCGCCTCACCCGCCTCGCCGCCCCCATCCGCGCCGACCTCGGCGACTCCCTCACCAGCGTCCCCGGCACCGGCCTGCGCCCCGCCGGAATTGATTCCGCGCCCGCCGCTCCCCAAACTCCCAAATCGAAATGAAAACTCCCGCTGCTGCACCGTTTCCGAACCAGCTCGTTTCGCGCGCCGTCCTGTGCGCCCTCCTCGCGTTCGCCGCACTCACCTTCCCCGCGCGCGCCGCGCAGATGCGCCCCAACATCATCATCATGCTCATCGACGACATGGGCGTGATGGACACCTCGGTCCCGTTCCTCACCGATGCCGCGGGCCAGCCCAAGCGCTACCCGCTCAACGATTATTTCCGCACGCCCAACATGGAGCGCCTCGCCGCGCGCGGCATCCGCTTCAACAACTTCTGCGCCATGAGCGTGTGTTCACCCACGCGCATCTCGATCATGACCGGCCAGAACGCCGCGCGCCATCGCACCACCAACTGGATCAGCCCCGACAACAACAACGCCGGCCCCAACGGCCCGCCACAATGGAACTGGCAGGGCCTGAAAAAAGGCGACGTCACCCTGCCGCGCCTGCTCCAGTCCGGTGGCTACCGCACCATCCACGTCGGCAAAGGCCACTTCGGCCCGCGCCAATCCGAAGGCGCGGACCCGAAGAACATCGGCTTCGACATCAATGTCGGCGGCGGCTCCATCGGCGCGCCCGCCAGTTATTACGGCCTGCAGAATTACGGCAACGCCGGCGGCAAGGTCGTCAAACAATCCCCCGCCGCCGTCCCGCATCTCGAGAAATACCACGGCACTGACACCTTCCTCACCGAAGCCCTCACCCTCGAAGCCAAATCCCACGTCGCCGCCGCCGTGAAGGACGACAAACCCTTCTTCCTCTACTTCGCCCACTACGCCGTCCACGCGCCCTTCAACTCCGACCCGCGCTTCGCCGCGCACTACCAGAACTCCGGCAAACCCGCGCAGGCCCAAGCCTTCGCCACGCTCATCGAAGGCATGGACAAATCCCTCGGGGACCTGCTCGACCAACTCGACCAGCTCGGCGTTGCGGAAAACACGCTCTTCATTTTCCTCGGTGACAACGGCTCCGACGCGCCCCTCGGCCACCAGCACGAAGTCGCCTGCGCCGAGCCATTGCGCGGACGCAAAGGTTCGCACTACGAAGGCGGCATGCGCGTGCCGTTCATTGCCGCGTGGGCGAAACCGAACGCGAACCACGCGCAGCAAAAACGCCTCCCGATCACCGCCGGCACCATCCAGCGCCAGCAGGCCGCCGTGTACGATCTCTTCCCCACTGTGCTCGCTCTCGCCGACAAACCCGCGCCGCCCGGACACATCATCGACGGCACCCGCCTCGCCTCGCTCTTCACCGGCAAACGCGACGCGACCCGCGACGAAGTCTTCCTCATGCACTACCCACATGCCCCGCACCGCACCGACTACTTCACCACGTACCGCAACGCCGACTGGAAGGTCATCTACCACTACTTCCCGTCGAAAGTTTCCGAAGACTCCCACTACCAGCTCTTCAATCTCGCCACCGATCCCTTCGAGCAAAAAAACCTCGCCACCGCCGAACCCGCCCACCTCCACCGCCTGATGCAAGGACTCATCACCGGCCTCGAAAAACAGAACGCCGTCTATCCCTTGGACAAAGACACCCGCTCCCCGCTGAAACCCAAACTGCCCTGACACTCAACCACGCCGCCGCGGGGAAAAACCACTGATGCAGAGACAAGTTGAAACCACTAACCGGCACTAACTGGCACTAATAAGACAAAGACTTCTGAACCACTTTTCCCAGTTCCGTTTGCCTTGTCTTATTAGTGCCAGTTAGTGCCGGTTAGTGGTTTTTATCTCCCCGTCGGCGACACGCACACCAAATCGCCGCGTGAATTGCGGCAATAAATCCGCCCGCCCGCCAGCACCGGCACCATCCAACATCGGCCGCCCAACACCGACGCACGCGCCGTCGCCTTGAAACCCGTCGGCGTCGCGGGTGCCGCCACCAACTCGCCGCGCTCGCTCAGAATGAGCAACCCCCCGCCGCCCGCCACGCCCAGCACCGAACCGCACCCCAGCGCCTCGCCCGGCGGCACGCGCCACTTCTGCTTCCCGGTCGCCAGCTCCAAACACACGAACTCCGTCGGGCGACCGCGATGCGCCGTGCCATCGAACCCATACAAATGCCCGTCCACGAGCACGCTGTTGTTCATGTGATTACACATCGTTTTGTTCTCGTAGATTTTTCGCAGCCGCTCCCCCGCCAGCTCGAACAACGCGCAGCCGCGATCATAACCCGTCGAAATGAAAATCCGGTTGCCCTGCACGATCGGCGTCGTCGCCGTGGTATCAAACGACGTCTTCCAATCGACCGTCGCCACCGTCTTGCCGCCGCCCGCGTCGATCACCGCGAGGCCCTCGGTTTTCATCACCGCCAGCAGCTTACGCCCGTCCGCCGTGAACGCCTTGGGCGTGCCATACGCCGGCGTGAAGCTCTCGCCTTTCCACCGCACTTTGCCCGTCGCCGCGTCGAGCGCGAAGGTCGCCCCCGCCTCGATCACCAGCGTCTGATCATCGAGAAAATAAGGTGAACACGCGAAGCCCCATTCCGGCGGATCACTCAGGCCCGCCTCGGCCAGCATGTCCCGCTGCCACACCAATTTCCCCGTGTCCGCCTGATAACAATGCAACCGCCCGTGCTTGCTGTACGTGAACACCCGCCCGTTCCGCACGGTCGGCGTCGCGCCCGGCCCGCCCTCGTAAAACCGGTCAATCAACGGCGCGGGATACGACTGCGCCCAAATCTCCGCGCCGCTCTCCGCGTTGAAACACCACACCGTCTCCTCACCGCCCGACTTCGGCCCGCGATGCCCCATCGTGAACACGCGACCGTCCGCCACGGCCACCGACGAAAACCCCGTGCCCACCTTTTTCCGCCACACCACGTTCTCGAAATTCGGCGCGTCCGGCAGTCGCTCCGTCGTGATCCCGTTCTCCTCCGGCCCCCGCCACTGCGGCCAGTCCGCGCCATGCCCGCGCGGCGCGACAGCGAAGACAACGGCGAAAAGGACAGCGATGAAAATGCCGCCCCGAGGAGCAGCTCCGATTCTTTGTGTAGTAAGCATGGTGAACAATTTTTCTACTGGTGCTCGGGCATCAGAGTGACACCGCCGAGGTAGCTCGACATTCCAATGTCGAGTGCGGCAGCGCTGGCAGGACGTGCGGGTCTCGACATTGGAATGTCGAGCTACCAGTCCACCGCTGGTCACTCCATGGCACGAGTCTCAGTAAGCCCGAATTCCGCAACCGACGTTCTGCGCTGACCTGTACCAAACGAAAGTTCATGCCGAAACCACCGAAATGAGCAGCGCGTGCGACTCCCTCTCCCCGTGAGGCACGAACGGAGGAGAGGGAGCCGGAGGTCCCGGTGCGAACCGCGTTCATCACCCACTTCGGCCCGTTGTGCGTCCGCGTCGGCCCTCTCACCGCCCGCCCCCGCTCTTCCGCACAAACTTCAACACCCGATTACCCGTGGCGTCCGCGACGTACACGGAACCATCACGCGCCACCGCAATATCGTGACCCAGCAGAAACTGCCCTGGTCCTTTGCCATACGAACCGAAGCGGTCGAGCACGCGGCCATCGGCATCCAGCTCCACCGCGCGCGGCCGGTCGATACGCTTTAGCGGACCATCACCGCCGTCGATCGCGAAGATGTGCCCCTCGGCACTCACGCTCACGCCATAGGGACGCCCAATCAGCGGGCCTTTCCATTCCGCGAGGAACTGCCCCTTCGCATCAAACACCTGCAGCCGCGCGTTCGTGCGGTCGCACACGATCACGCGCCCGCGCGGGTCCACGGCCACGCCGTGCGGAAGATTGAACTGCCCCGGCCCCGCGCCCTTGCCACCAAACTCGAAATCATAACGACCCGCGGCGGTGAACTTCACCACGCGCGTGTTTTTGTAGCCGTCGCTCACGTAGCAGGAACCATCGGCCAGCACCGCAACATCGGACGGCAGATTAAAATGCGTCTGGTCCGCGCCCGCCACGCCGCGCTCGCCGAGCGTGAGCAGCAACCGGCTGCCATCGGGGCTGAACTTGAAAACCTGCTGCCGGCCGACATCCGTGATCCACACGTTGTCCTCCGCGTCGAGCGTGAGGCCGTGCGGCATGATGAACTGATTCGTGCCCCAGCTCCCGAGCAGCTTGCCCGTCCGTCCGTCGATGACACTTACCGTCGGCCCGGCGATTAGATCGGCAGGAAACGGCGTGGTCCACCGGCGGTCGCGGCGATGCAGCACCACGACATTGTTGTGCGAATCCACCCCGACCGCCGTGCATTCGCCCAGCACATGCGTCGGCGGCAACGCCGGCCAGTCCGGCACGACCTCATGCTGCGGCGCAGCCGGCTCGGCGCGGCCGGTCGCCGTGAGACACACGAGAAAAAGAAAGGCGCAAAGCAGCTCTCGGGACAAGGGGTTGTTCATGAATCGTAATCGCCGCGACCAATCTCAATCCCGCGCAAACAACGACTCCTCCGGCGCTTGGTAGCGCACGGCGAGCTGCGGCGTCTCGAGCCGCTTCCCGCCATCGGCGAGCGACTGCACGGCGGCGGCGAGGATGCCACTGGTCAGCAGCGTGCGCTCGATCGGATACGGCGCGCGGCCCGTCACGAACATCCGCTCCGCCTGCGCCATGAGCGCCGCCGAATAGACCACGTTCGGATTTGGCGGCAGATGAAACAGCGTCGAGAGCGGCTCCGCCTGCCCCTTGATCCGCGCCGCAAACGTGAAATCCCCGACCAGCCCGCTGAGCAAAAACATCGTGGCTTTGAGTCCGTCCGCATACTCGATCCGATACGCGACCGGGTCCTTGACAAAGGCGCGCATCTGCGCGGGCGTGGGGTAGCGGTGACTGGTCGTGGGCGGTTGCGCGAGCGTGTGACTGCGCGCGAGACACGCCGCGAAGAGCGCGCCGTCCCAGCCGCCCGCGGCCCACGAACCCTTCTCCATCGCCTGCCACACCGCGTCGCCGCGCAACGCCTGCACGGCCACCACGCCCGTTTCGCCGCCGCGCCGCCGCTCGGCCATGCACTGGATCACCTCGAGCGCGTGGAAGTCGTAGCTGTCCACGCGGCCCATCGCCACGCACATCGCCTCCTCGACCTCGGCCCCCGACGGCATCTCCACCGCCGGCATCCGCCACGTGACCGGCAACGAGGAACCGGCGAGAAACGGAAACTTCAGCTCCCGCGAGATCGCCACCATTTCCTGCGCCCACTCCCATTTCCACGACAGATGCTTGTCGTTGAAAACCGGCGTCGTGCGGCCCTCCTGGCGGAAGACCTCCGTGACCTGCTTGAAAAATTCGTAGCGCGGATACTTCCGCTGCCCAAGTTCGTTGTCGGGATAATCGCCGTGCTCGCCGATGACCAGCACCGCATCCACCGCGAGCTGTTTCCCGCCACAGCGCAAGGTCGCGGCGATGCTAGGATAAATCGTGAACCCAAACTCTTGCGCGCGCTGCCGGCTCAAATCCTTCGCCGGCGTCTGATCCACATACGCCGCGACCACCTCGAGCGGCGGCCGATGCCAGCGTCCCCGCAGCGGATAACCCGCCAGGAACCGCTCGCCCATGTGCCACGCGTGCGATCGATAGGTCCACTCCGTCGTGACAATCGCCAACCGCTTCGGCCGTCCCCCCTCGGCCGCCAGCGCGAGCGCGGGCCACCCGCAGGCGGTCGCAGAAAACCCGGCACCAACAGTGGCAAGAAATTCGCGGCGTGAAGGGCGTGGTCCGGTGGTCATGCGCATCGGATAGCATCCGGCCGCGCCGAGCGCAACGCTGGCGGCGGAACCGGTCGGGCGGAGGGCGCATCCCAGTTTCTTGCAACGATTGGTGCGGGTTGGTGCCATCCCGCAAGCATGACCAGGAGCGCGGATGCGCCGGGACTGTGGGGCAGGCTTCCAGCCTGCCAGTTCGGGCGGCATCCTGCCGCCCGTTCCCATCGGTCGGCGGCGGGATGGTCCCCACGGCGGAACACGGGGCAGGGATGCCCCGCGAACTGGCAGGCAAGGATGCCTGCCCCACACCCGCGGCGTGGGCACCAGACCGCGTGCAAGAAACTGCGATGCGCCCGTCAGAGTGGCGCGTGAGGACAGACTGTCCCAACGCCGGTTCAGGGGTAGCAGATCGGGTTAAAGCTAATGCCGTTCGGTAATTCCAACGCAGAATCCCAACGGGGTTGCCGCGAGTTGCGGAGCGCGCACTTGGCACCCCAGCGCTCAGCGGTTGCTCGCCAGTTTCGGCTCGGGGCCGCGCGCGTCGGCCACCGCGGCCTGCGCTTTGAGATGGTTCAGTTCCGTGAGAACGCGACGCCAGTATTTCTCGGTGGCGGATAATTTCCGGTGGCCGTTCGGACCGCCGTTGTGGATGCGCGCCAGCACCTCGGCATTGCCCTGCTCAAGCGCGGCGGGACAATACCGCTTCCAATAAGCCCGCATTACTTCCGCGGCCGCCGCCTCTTTACGCACGTCGCCCCAGTCGCACGGGGTGCCGGCATCCAGCCAATATTTCCGGCTGATTTGATACGGGCCAAAACTGCGGCCACCATCTCCGACGGCCGCCGCCGGATCGGCCTCCCCGCCGGTCTCGACGATGCGGATGGCGGCGAAAATGTGTTCCAACCGCTCGGCGCGAAGCCCTGGCGCGGCGAGGATCAACCAGCCCACCAGGCCCACGGCCCACGCGCGTCGGCGGAGGTTGTTCGCCGGAAAAGTTCGCCAACGGGCTGGGGGCGCAATCGTCTTCATGGGTGTCAGTCGTCCTTGTCTCCTCGTGCCGTAGCACAACCAAAGAGGGTATCGACGCATAGGGCGTTGAACTTTACCCCCAACCCGAACGCGGTCCCGACGGGCGACGGGAAACCACGGAGCAGCACTGACTGGCGCTCATGAAAACCAGGGCGGGGCGCGCGTGAAGAGGGAAGTCCGAGGCGGGCGTTTTTCGGGTTAGCCCGAACTTCGCAGCAGAGGCGGCGGAGCCAACGGGTAGCACAGGCGACCCGCCGCTCGGAATGGGAGAGACGCGCGAACTGTTTCTGACGTCGGTGGCCAACAGGAGCCGTCCTGCCATTCCGTCCGGCCAGTGGCCGGTATGTGCTTAGCGCCAAAGGCGCGGCTCATACCAGCCTGGGGCAACGCCCCAGGTCAGATGCCAGCCAATGAATTCAGGGCTGAAAGCCCGTTCTATCTTTCTGCTGAAGGATCATGCTTCCCCGCGATGGACCGCGCTTTCAGCGCTCAAAAGGAAAATGGCTCGCTTCCTGGGGCGTTGCCCCAGGCTGGTATAAGTCCGCGCCTTTGGCGCTAAACAGATACAGTGGGCGGACGGCACAGGCGGGTCGCCTGTGCTAACGGTTCAACTCGGGCGTTCGTGAACGGGCGGGCCCCCCGCGCTCCGGGGGCCGCGCTCAGATGCGTACTTTGAACTGCTCGCCGGACTTGAGGGACAGGGCGAAGGCTTCCATCAGCACGGGGATCTTTTGAAGGTCTTTCAAACTCACCAGTTCGACGGGCGAGTGCATGTAGCGGTTGGGCAGACTGATGAGGCCGCTGGGGATGCCGCCACGCGTCCAGAAAATCGCGTCGGTGTCCGTGCCGCTGGTGGCGGACATGGCCTCGTGTTGCAGGTCGATTTTGCGGGCCTTCGCCACTTGTTCGATGCGCGCCATGATCTCGGGATGATTGCAGCCGCCGTGGGTGATCGCCGGGCCGTCGCCGATCCTGATGTCGCCGTGTTGCTGCTGGTTCACCGTCGGGTAATCGGTCGCGTGGGTGACGTCCACGACGAGGCAGGCGTCGGGCTTGAGCGAGTAGGCGATCTGCCGCGCGCCGAAGAGGCCGACTTCTTCCATGATGTTCGAGACGGCGCAGACCTCGGCCTTGAGCTTGCCCTTTTGCGAGTGCAACAGGCGCAGGGCTTCGGCGACGGACCAGGTGCCGGCGCGGTTGTCAAACGCACGCGCCACGGCGAGGTCGCCGCGGAGAATTTCAAATTCATCGACCAGCGTGATCGGGTCGCCGATCTGCACGAGCTGGCGGGTTTCCTTTTTGCTGCGGGTGCCGATGTCGATGAACAGCTCGTGAATTTCAGGAGCTTTCTTTTCCTTGTCCCCTTTCATCAGGTGCGGCGCGACGTTGCCGACGACGCCGCGGACGGGGCCGTGCTTGGTGTGAATGGTCACGCGCTGGGCCTTGGTGATCGCGGGGTCCACGCCGCCAAGTTTGCGCACGTAGATGAAGCCGTCGCGGTGGATGAAGTTGACGGCCATGCCGATTTCGTCGGCGTGCCCGGCGAGCATGAGGCGCGGTGAACCGCCCTTGTTCAGCACGGCAACGCAGTTGCCGTACGCGTCGCTGAAGGTCTCATCGGCAAACTCGGCGACATAGTCGAGCCACACGCGCTGGCCGCGGGCTTCGTGCCCGACGGGGCTGGGGGTGTTGACCAGTTGTTTGAGGAATTCGAGGGATTCTTTGCGCATGGCCGAGAGTAGGCGGAGGCGGTGGGGGAAATCAAACTCTTGACCGCCACAATTCAATCGGTCCGCCGATTTCGAGATCGGGCGAAGCCCGACGACCCGGGTAGCGCACGCCGCTGGCGTGTCGTTTTCGGCGGCCCGCCGAAAACATCGTGCCACTAACTTTTCCCCGCTGAAGAGAAGGCAGCCTTGGGAACGACGGTTTGGGCGGGCCGCCCAAACTTGCACGCGGGCCGCGTGCGCTCCCCTGCCGGGCGCTGGCGCGCCGCGGGCAGGAGCGCGCGGGAGGCTCAGGGCCGCAGAAACTTCTCGGCGGCGTAATCGGCGTAGCGCAGACCGAGCGGCGTGAGCTGGAAGCGCTCGTCGGAGCGGGCGGCGAAACCGCAGGCGGCTAGTTCGTCCATTTCCGCGCGCCATTCGGTGCGCAGGTCGAATCCGGTGACGGTCTGAAACTGGCGGAAGGGCCAGCCGTGGTTCATGCGCAGGCCAAACGCGGCGGTCTCGCCGGCGCGGCCGAGGGGCGGGAGTTTTTCGCGGCTCTCGATGGCGCGGCGGCCGGCTTCAAGTTGCTCGCAGTAAAGCTGGGTGTTGGCCCAGTTCTTGGTGCGTTCGCCGGCGACATAGCCGGTGGCGCTGGGGCCGACGCCGTGGAATTCACCGCCGCGCCAGTAATTCACGTTGTGCTGGCAGGCGAAGGCGGGAACGTCCGCGGGGAGGCTGCCCGCGGCGGGCGCGACACACGGCGCGGACGGGGCGTCGTTCGCGGGCGCAGCGCTGCTGCCGGCGCGGGTTTCGCGGGCGAAATTGGCGACTTCGTATTGGCGGAATCCGGCGTCAGCGGAGCGCTGGAGAAGTTCCTCAAACATCGCCGCCGCGAGGTCTTCATCGACCGAGAATTCGCCCGCCTGCATCTGGTGAAACAGCGGCGTGTCCTCCTCGTAGATGACCTCGTAGGAGGAGAGATGCTCGCTGCCGAGCGCGAGGGCTTCGGCGAGCGTGGCGCGCCAGACGGCGAGCGTCTGGCCGGGGATGGCGAACATGAGATCGACGTTGATGTTGTCAAAGCCGGCGGCGCGCAGGGTGTCGAAGGATTTGAAAACCATCGCGCGGCTGTGAACCCGGCCGAGCCGGTCGAGCAATTTTTCATCCAACGACTGCACGCCCATGGAGATGCGGTTGACGCCGAAGTCGCGGAGCAGGCGGGCCTTGTCGAGCGAGACGGTGGCGGGATTGCACTCGACGGTCCATTCGGCGGCCCCGAGAAGTTTCGCACGCTCCATGGCGCGCAGGATGGTCTCCCACTGGCGAAGCGTGAGGAGCGAGGGCGTGCCGCCGCCGAAGAAAATGGTGCGGGGGGCAGCGGCGGGGGCGATGAGTTCCAGTTCGCGAACCAGCGCGGCGACGTAGCGATTGATCAGCTCGCCGCTCGCGGCTTCGGAGTAAAAAGCGCAGTACTCGCACTTCTGCGCGCAGAAGGGGACGTGGACGTAGAGACTGGTGACGGGCCGGGACGACAGAGCGGTCATGAAGTCAGGATGACCGGCTCAAACCTCCAAGGGAAGACTGCGGAACAAATAACCGGTGCGCACCCATGCCCGCGCACCAGTTCCGGACGAAGTTACGGCTGGGCGGCGCGCTGAACGTTTTGGGCCTTCATCCCCTTGTCGCTCTGGATCAAGTCGTAACTCACGATCTCGCCCTCCGTCAGGGTCTTGAAGCCCTCGGCCGCGATCAAGGTGTGGTGAACGAACACATCCTTGCCGCCTTCACCCTCGATGAAACCAAAACCCTTTTTGTTGTCGAACCACTTGACCTTGCCGCTCGCCATAACTGTTTGTTTTCTCTCTGGGTTCAGAGGCCATACATCTCACCCCGACCCAATCGTTGACCGAGTTTCTGCGACCGCCGGAAGGCAGCCTGAGTTGGGCGCATCCTAGAAGTTGAATTTTGGCACCGTCAACCTAAAAGCCGCGCTGGGTGGATTTCCGCCAGCCGAATCCCGACTCACTCCCGCGCCGACGCCGATGGCCCCGCCTGTCCGAGCCGCCCGAGCAGATTGGTCGTCGATTTGCCGGCGACAAATGCCAGGAAATGAATCTCCCCCCCGCACCCCTCCACGATGCGGCGCTCCTCCTGGTTCATCTTCTCGTGCGTATAGTCCGCCCCCTTCACATAAATGTCCGGCTCGACCAACCGCAGAAACGCCGCCGCCGAAGTCTCGGGAAAAATCGCCACGGCGCTCACCGATTCCAGCGCCGCCAGCACCAGCGCCCGGTCCTGCTCGGCGTTGACCGGACGGCTCTCCCCCTTCAGCCGTCGCACCGACGCGTCGCTGTTCAAACCCACCACCAACGCGTCGCCCAGATTCCGCGCCGCTTCGAGATAAGTGACATGCCCTGCGTGCAACAAATCGAAGCAGCCATTGGTCACCACCACCCGGCGACCGTCCCGCCGCGCCTGCTCGCGCCAAGCCCGGAGGTCCGCCAGCGCGACGATTTTTTCACGGAAATTCATCCCGCAATCCTGTTGGCCGGCACCCGCGCTGGCAACGCGCAAAACAACATCCAGCAAAAACCCGACGCCCCCCGGAGTCTTTTTGACGGGCTGAGGTCGGATCATTCGCCCCGGCTCCGGAGCACGCTCGGGACACCGCCAACCACCAACCGACACCGCGGGTCCAGCGGGCTGGACGGAACCACTCCGCGGTCGCCGCTCAGGGCGAGCGGGCTGCGAGAAGCCAAGAGCCGCTTGGCTACTGAGCGCCGTTCTCCGATCCGGCGCGTTTTCGGGTTTTCGCGAAACGCGCCGAACTGGGGTGCGGCGCTCCGCAGCGGGCGCGGGGTGCTCAGGCGTCGAACTGCCAGACGTGGACGAAGCCAGCCATGTCGGCGGTGGCGAGGCGGGTGCCGTCGGGGGAGATGGAGAGAGCGTGGATCCAGTCCTTGAACTGGCCGCCGCGGGGTTTGCCGAGTTCTTTCACGAGTTTGCCGTCGGCCAGGTTCCACAGGCGCACGACGGTGTCGCGCCCGGAGGTGGCGAGGTGTTTGCCGTCGGGATGGAAGCAGAGGTCGGTGAGGCCGTTGAGGTGGCCGGGGGTGAGTTCGCGCTGCTTTTTT
Source organism: Akkermansia muciniphila (assembly GCA_945861535.1). Taxonomy (GTDB): domain Bacteria; phylum Verrucomicrobiota; class Verrucomicrobiia; order Limisphaerales; family BJHT01; genus BJHT01. Next base: position 58,286 of record CAMAUZ010000041.1, read on the forward strand.
CCGGTGGCGGGATCGAGGAGAAAAATCTTGCCGCCGGTGCCGTCGGCCTCGCCGCCGCGGCCGAGCGCGAGGGTTTTGCCGTCGGCGGAATAGGCGGCAGCGGCGATCTGCAGGTCTTTGAATTCCTTGCTCAGGTCGTGCTGCACGGTGCCGGTGGTGGCGTTCCACAGTTTCACGGCATTATGGCGGCCGGAGTCGAACACGAGCGGGTAACGCTCGGACACGCAGGCTTGCTGGAGATCCGGGGAGAGCGCGACGGCGTAGGCCCAGCCTTTGACCTGCCAGCGTTTCTTTTCCGTGCCGGTGGCGCGGTCGTAGAGGATGACATTGCCCGCGTCGTCGCCGGTGATGAGCGTGGATTGGTCCTGGCTGAGCGAGAGGCCGACGATCCATTCGTGGCCCTGGATGGTGCGGGCGGATGGCTGGGTTTTGACGGTGACTTCGAGGGGCGGCGGGGATTTGCGGCCGGAGCTTTTGTTGCGCGCGATGTCTTCGATGGTGCGGGCGTTGAGGATGAGTTTGGCGGGCTCGCCGGGCGCGGCGGCGAGGTCCCAGTAGCGGAGGGTGTGGTCGTTGCTGGCGGAGAGGAGCCAGCGGTTCTCGACGGCAAGGAGGCGGTTGATGACGTTGCTGTGGCCGACGCATTGACGCACGGGCGGGAGCGCGGCGTGGAGGGGTTTCTCGGATTTGTCCGCACTGCTGGCGTTGCTGGCGGGTTTGTTTTTTTCGGGGGGCGGCTCGGGGGTTTTGTCGGGCGGCGCGGACAAATCCCAGATGAGGATTTCGCCACGGTTGTTGCCGGCGGCGAGGTGTTTCGGGCCGACGAAACTCACGGCGGAAACCCAGTCGGCATCCCACGGGAGGGAGTAAAGGAGGGTGGCTTTGTCGAAGTTCATGGGGTCAGGCGAGGTGCGTTTTGCGGCGTCGGGCATGGTGAGAGCGAGAACGGGAACCGCGGTGGGTAGGGCGCGCCTGTCCTCAGCGCGCCGGTTGCGTGTCCGCACGTCGGGCGGCGCGCTGAGGACAGACGCGCCCCACCCACCGCTGGCGGATCCTCACGCTCGTATGTCGCGATCACGACAGCAGCGCCTTGATGGGCTTGGAGCCTTCGGGTGTGGCCCAGACGGGGCGCGTGCCGACGTAGTGTTTCTCGCGCGGGTTCACGCCGAGCGCGGTGTAAATGGTGGCGAAGAGGTCGCCCTCGCTGACGGGGTTCTCGGCGACCTCGCGACCGTCGGCGTCGGTGGAGCCATAGACCACGCCACCTTTTATTCCGCCGCCGGCGAGGACGATGGTCCAGCCGCGGATGAAATGGTCGCGGCCCGCGCGGTTGTTGATCGTAGGCGTGCGGCCGACTTCGCCCATCCACACGACGAGCGTGTCCTGCAACTGGCCGGTGCGCTCGAGGTCGATGAGGAGGCCGGACCACGCGGGATCGAGCACCTGCATGTTCGCCTTGTGACACACGAAATTGTCCGCGTGGCTGTCGTAGTTGTCCTGACCGACCTCGACAAAGGGCACGCCGGCCGCGACAAGTTTGCGCGCGAGGAAACAGCCGCGGCCGAAATCGGTCGCGCCGTAGAGGGCCTCGTGCGCGGGCCAGTCTTTGCTGGTGTCGAAGAGGGACTTGGCGCGCAGGAGCCGCCAGGCGCGTTCCTTGGCGACGCGATGACTTTCGTAGGCGTCGGCGCCGTTGGCTTTTTTGTGTTCGGCTTCGATGGCGCGGAGGAGGTCGTTGCGGCGCTCTTCATTCGCCGCGGGCAGATACGGACTGGTGAAGTAAGGGAGCTTGCCGTTGCGATCGATGCTGAAGGGTTCGTAGCGCGGGCCGAGATAGCCGGAGCCGGCGTTGCCCGTCGGTCCCATGCGCACGAAGCTCGGCAGGTCGGCGTCGGCCTGACCGAGATACTTGGCGATCATCGCGCCGAGTTCCGGGTGGGGCGTGCGCTCGGACTGCTTGTAGCAGGTGTGCATGTGATAGATGCCGTCGGGATGATCGGGCGACTGCGTCCTCATGCTGCGGATGATGCCGAGCTTGCCGACCTGCTGCGCCATCTTCGGCAGATACTCGCAGATGCGGTAGCCGGGCAGGGCGGTCTTGATTTCGCGGAAGGGGCCGGCGGTCGAGCGGCCGGGCTTCATGTCGAAGGTGTCGATCTGGCTCGCGCCGCCATTCATCCAGAGCAGGATGCAACGCTTGCCGCGTTTCTGCGCCTCGGCGGCGATGGTTTGGGAGTTGAAGAGTCCGCCCCAATTGGCGACCGCGACGCCGGCGGTGGTGGCAAGCGCGCCCTTCAGCAGGGCACGGCGGGAGAGGTGTTCGTGTCCGGGACAATGGCCGTTCATACGGGTAAGGCAGACTGGTTTTTGGGGGGCGTGTTCAATGGTAGAAGCGGGGGATTCGTGATTCGTGATTCGTGATTCGGGCAATCCTGGCGGTTGGGGAACGGCGTGGAAAAAGACCAGGCGCTGGATTTTCTCGCCGCTGGCAGCGTTGCCCGTCAGTCATGGATCGCCGGTGTCTCGGCGTGCTGCGGTTGCCACACCGCGCCCAGCCGCGCTGGAACGTCTCCTTCTCTGCGGCTCTCCGATCTCTGCAGGGTTCTGCTTCGCCCTCGTTCTCGCCAAACGTCCGGTGGCGGGAGCAACCTGAAACAGAACACCGCGGAGATCGGAGGGACGCCGAGCGGGGAAGGCGGGGGCGCTCGTTTCCACAACCGCTCGGAGGGACACGGGGCGAGACGCCCCGTGAACTCGCAGGCGGGACGCCTGCGGTACGAGGCAGCGGGCGTCTCAGGGTTTTGTCGGGAGCATCGGGGCGGTGATGCGCGTGAGGGGGGCTTGGGTGGTGCTGAGGATTTTTCCCCATTGATCGGTGCCGGTGATGGTGAGGGCGGTTTCGCCGGGCTTGAGCTGGAGGTTGGGGATGGTCCAGGTGGTGTCGGTGGTCCAGACGGGCGTGGCTTTTTTGTGGCCTTCGACTTTGAGGTGCAGAATGCCGTAGGGCGCGGTGCCGGTGAGGTGAACGAGGTCGTTGGTGGCTACGAGAGTTTTGGCTGGGCCGGTGGTAAAGGCGAAGGGGACTTTCGCACCGTTGCCCATGTCGCGGAGCGCGGCGGGGACGCGGGCTTTGAACCAGTTGCGGTAGAAATCGGCGTTGATGGCGGCGGCGGGCGCGGCGGTTTCCTCGGCCTTGAGCCAGGCGTCCATGCGGACGGAGTTGACGGTGTGGTCGCGGATGAGTTCCTGGACGTAGGCGTAAAGGAGGCGGCGGTGGTGGGGGCGCTCGACGTAGGCGCGGAACCAGCCGTTGCCGCCGTAGAAATTCGCGTTGGGATCACCGTAGGCGAGGTCGCTGTCCCAATGCAAAAAGTGGAAGCGGCCGTCGTCGGCGCGGCGGTAGAAGTAGGCGTTTTTGCCGCGGCCCTGCGTGAAGGTGTCCCAGTCGCTGGCGTAGCCGCGGGCGGCGGTAAGTTTGAGGACGGCCTCGGGGTCGATGAGCTGGTCGATCTCGCTCTGGGTGTATTTGTTCTGCGTCACCACTTTGAACAACTGAATGAGGTTGGTGAAATCATCAGCGTCCTCGACGGAGCGTTTCATCCATTCGGTGCGGTAGCGGCCGGCGTTGTCGCTGCCTTTGTAACCCCAGTCGGCGTCGCGCATGGTGCGTTCCCAGTTGTCTTTGAACCACCATTCGTCATCGATGCGGTAGAGTTCGCCGCGCGCACCGTTCGGGAGGTAGCGGTTCATGAAATCGGTGTCCACCGGCTCGGTGTCTTCGCGCAGCATGGGGCCGCTGCCGTTGACGACGAGGCGGACAAATTCGTTTTCGCTGGCGGGATGGCCGAGCAAGTAGAGGAGATGGCGCGTGATGCGGTTGTGGTGGCGCGCGCCGCCGTCGGGGTCGTTGTCAAAGGTGAACTTGACGTGGCTGCGGAAGAGGCGGTCGTGGGGGAGTTTCCATTTGCCGCGGCCGAGGTCGCCGCCACGCGTCCACGGGCTGCCGCTGTTGCGGACCTCGGCGTTGTAGAAGATGTCCTCCTCGTTCGAGATGAAGGTCATGTTCATGTAGTGATTGGAGTGGCGGGGGTAGCGGAAGCCGAACTTCGGCGATTCGCCATTGGCGACGGCCTCGACGTCGTATTGCGAAACCACGAAGCGCATGAAGCGCAGGTCGCGCGGGTGGGTGCGGTCGTCGATGGTAAGGAGCGCGGGCTTGGCGGGGCCGGAGCGCGGGAGGGTTTGCGTGAGGCCGTTCTGCGCGGTGGCGACGACGTAGAACTGCACGATCTGGCCGTTGCCTTTGTATTCGGGAAGTTCGGCGGTGAAGCGGCCGTCGCCGGCGATGGCGTCGCCGCCGGAGAGGCCGTCATCGAACATGACTTTGTTGGTCCACACGCCGTTGCCGTTGGCGTTGTCGAGGCGGTGGAAGACTTGCACGGAGGCGAGGGGCGCGGCGGAAAATACGCGCGCGGTGATATTGATCGTGTCCTTGCTCTTCGGAACGGCGGGGCTGTGGCGGAGGTTGTCGAGCTGCGGCGCGGGCTGGTCGGTGGCGGTGGAATTGCGTTTGCCAGGCGTGCCGAGATTGGTTGGAGGTGTGATCCAAAAGGAGTTGGCGATGCTGTGATCGAAGGTCTGCGCGATGAGCCGCGCCGAGCCGGAAACCCAGCGGGCCTCGAAGAAAAGGAGGTTGGTGGTGCCTTTCTTGAGGCCGGTGGCGTCGGTCTCGACGCGGTTGGCGCGATTGTCGCCGCGGCCGTCGGAGATGATGTGGAGTTCGCCGTTGGTGTGGTAGCTGGCGGCGTGATTGCCCTGGCAGAGCCAGCCCCAGAAGCTGGAGTTGTTGGTGGACTGGCGGTCGCCGTGGTCGAGGAGATTGGGACCGGCGCGTTCGGTGCGGGCGGCGACGTTATCGAGAAGTTCGGCGACGTCTTCGCCCTTGGTTTGCACGAGGGGAATCCCGAGCTGCCGAAGCTGGATATTTTTCAGCACGAGATGGCCGTCGCTGACCATGTGGAGGTGGAGTTCGCGATAGTCGGTGGGCGCGCCGTAGGGCTGGAGTTCGTCGTAACGCGAGACGTAGCGGTAGGGTTTGAAGGGAGCCTTTTTCGATTCGTCGCTGTCGCGCCAGGCGGACGAGCGGCGGAGGTCGGACCAGGGATTGACGAGCTCCATGCTGCTGCCGCCGCCCTTGGCGAGTTCGGGCCAGTCGCCGCCGGCGTGGTAATCGACTTCGCACACGAGATTGCCGAAGCGGTCGATCAGGCGGAGGAGTTCGCCCTTGTGGCTGAGGCGGCCTTTGAAATTGCCGAGCAGCGGGATGTTTCCGTACGCCTCGCGCATCCAGTTGGTGTTGGCGGCGATGACGAGGTAGCCGCCGGCGGGGAGCATGGTGCCTTTGTGAAAGGTGAATTCGACCCCCTCGCTGAAGCGCCAGAGGCTCAGGTCCACGCCGTCATTGCCGCGGTTGAACAGCTCGATGAACTGGCCTTCCTCCTGACCGAGCGGGCGGTCGAACATGATTTCATTGATGACGATGTCGCGGTTGCGCGGCGGGTTGTTGGTCACACCGCGCGAGGGGTAAATGGCCGAGTACCATTCGTCCGTGCCGTCGGGAAAGGCCTGCCAGGCGTCGCCTTGCGGGGCGGTGAAGCGGCGGCAATCGAGGACGGTGTTGGCGCGGTTGACGAGGTAGATCGTGACTTCGTGGGCTTTGAGCGGGAAGGCGACGGCGGGCGCGGCTAGGGCGCGCGCGGCGAGTGTGCCCGTGAGCGCGACGCGGTCGGAGAAGTCGCGTTTGCTGGCGAGAAAGAGGCCGTCGAGCCGGACCTCGGCGGCGCTGGTGTTGATGAGTTCGATCCAGTCAACCGAGTCGCGGGTGGCGAAGTGGAGTTCGTTGAGGCGGATGGCGGCGGCGAGGGCGGCGGGGTTTTGATTCGGTTGGTCGCGGGTGGATTCGGGGAAGAGGAACCAGTTGGTGCCGCCGGGGGGAATGCGTCCGAGCGAGCGGCCGCCGAGCGCGGCGGTGTTCGCGGTGGGAAGGGCGAGGGCGTTGACCACGGTCCTGCCATCGGGCGCGACAAGGAAGACGGCGAGCGCGGGCGCGGCCGCGAGGCCGGATTCCGCGAAACCGACGGAGGCGAAGGCGCGCGGCGCGAGAACGAGATCGGCGGGGATTTGGAAACTCGCGAGCTTGGTGGCGGCGCTGCTGAGCCAGTGGCCTTTGAGATTCACGGCGTTGGTGCCGGGGTTGAAAAACTCGACGAAGCCTTTGCCCGCGGGGCCGGGCAGCACTTCGTTGATCACGACGCCGCCCTGGGTTGGACCGGCGATTTTCACGCGCGCACCGAAGGCCACATCGGAACTGGTGGGGCCGGTTTGGTGGACTTCGACGGCGAGGACGTTGACGCCTTGCACGAGCGGAGGATTGGCGAGCGTGATGGCGCTGGTTTCCTCGACCGCGGTGCCGACGCCTTCCGCGGCGACGGTGGCCGCGGTGACGGGACCGGGGGCCATGCGCGAGCGGCCGATTTCGCGGTCGTTCAGATAGTACACCGCGCCGTCGTCGAGGATCTGGTCGATGCTGATCGAGGTGCCGGTAAGGCTGCCCTGATAATTGAAGCGGGTGCGGAAATAGTAGGTGAGCTGGCCGTCCTTGCGCAGACCGGTGCGGAGGCCGGGCGCGGGCAGCGGCGTGGCGCTGAAGCCGAGGAGGGCGGGGCCTTGCGGCCAGGCGTTGTCGTCGTAGGCAGGCTCGCGCCATTGCGGACCGAGGTCGCGCTGCTGATCGAGGTAGCGCCAGTTGTCGCCGAGGTTGACGTAGGTGAAACCATTGGTGGCATTGAGTTCGGGGTTCGCGACGGGGACGGGCAGCGCGGGCGCGGACACGGTGCCAGGCGTGCCACCGGGGAGCGGACTGGCGGTCCAGTTGCGCCAGTCGTCGATGGCGCGGTCGGGATTTTTCAGGACGAGGGAATGGCCCGCGCCATCCGCGGCGGGCGACCAGTGGCCGCCGTCTTCGTGCGTGACGGTGCAGAGCGTGAGGCCGTTTTTGTCGCGGAGAACAATGCGGTTGCCGCTGTGTTTGAGCTTGCCGGACCACGGGCCGAAAATGCGGACAGACTCGGGGATTTGACACAACGCCCGGAGCGCGGCGGCGTTGGTTGCGCCGACGACGATGCGCTCGAAGGGTTTTAGAAACGTGGCCTGCGGCGCGGCGGCGGAGAACGCGGGGAACTCGTAGTCCATGGACTCGGCGCGGAGCCGCCATTCGGCGATGTCGAACGGGGTGGCGGTAAGGTTCTGGAGTTCGATCCACGCGGGCTTGGCGGTGGGCGGATGGTACATGATTTCGCTGATGACGACCTGCTCGGCGCGCGCGGCGGGGAGCGCGAGAGCGAGCAAGAGCAGCGTCAGCAGGAGGCGGCGGACCGGTGGTGACATGACGGGGAGAGTAGGTGGCGGCGGAGGAGTGGCGAGGTTTTTGGGGAAAGTAATTAGTGATTAGTAATTAGTGATTAGTAATTAGTGTCTGGCCGAAAACGCGCGTTTTTGGAAACGGGGCGCGACGCGGAGGGGGTGCGCAGGCGGTGCGCGACGGATTTTTCCTCCGGCGACGGATAAATCACCCAAATTCTCCGTTTTTAGGCGCATC
>CAMAUZ010000042.1 GCA_945861535.1 Akkermansia muciniphila
GGCAACACCACGACGGGCCAGACCTTCTACGCGGTCAGCCCCGTGGTGCGGATCACCGCGCCGGGCAACTACGCCACGTTCACCGCGCCGGCCACCATCAGCGTCTCCACCGCCCTCGCCGCCGACGTCACCGGAGTGGCACGCGTCCGCCTCCTCAACGGCGGAGCCGTCGTCGGCACGAACAATGCGGCGCCGTACGGCTTCACGGTGCGCGACCTCGCCGCCGGCACGTACCTCCTCACGGCGCAGGCGGTGAGCACCACCGACCTCCTCTCCACCTCGGACGGCGTGATCATTGACGTGCTCAACGCCGGCGCGGCGATCCGCGGACCGATGATCACCGGCGTGGCGATCACGGCTCGCAGCCTAACGTTCTCCCTGCTGACCGAGCCGGGGGTGAGCTTCCACGTCGAATACAGCGAGACCCTGTCGCCGCCCACCTGGATGCTCTTGCGCGCCATCGGCGGCAACGGCTCGGTCGTGACGGTGACCGATGCGACCACCAACGCGGCGCGGCGGTTTTACCGCGTGCGACGGCAGTGATCGCGTGCTTCACCACGTCGCGTGCGGGCGGTGGTGATTGCAAACCGGCTTCGCGAAAAACCATTTCCGGCCCTGGTGGGCCGGGGGCGGGGTGGGTTCTGAAAATTGCTGCGCCAGAACCCGCCTCGCCGTTTTTTATCCAGAACTTTGAGACGGGAATGGGGAGCACACGCGCCCTCGCGTGTTGCGGGATGCGCCCTCGCATCCCGCTTCCGGCTCCGCACCCACGTCTCGGAAACTCCGTACGGTTTCGTGCCACAAGGGTTTTCCGCGAGGGCGCGGAAAACGGCACCCGGGGCGGGTGCGCTCCCCGGAGCGCCGAAATCCAGTTCGGCGCGCTGGTTCGCTCCCCGCTCGCTCCGCGTTATTCCCGCGGATTGAAGTGCGATTCTTTCGCCAGTTTTTCCCACAGCTCGCGCTCGGCGTCGGTGAGCTTTTCCGGCACTTGCAGGCGGATGACGCAGTAGAGGTCGCCGCGACCGTCGTTGATGAGCGGCATGCCGCGGCCGCGCAGGCGCAGGCGATGGCCGGTCTGCGTGCCGGCGGGGATGCGGATTTGCACTGGGCCGTCGAGGGTGCGGATGCTGATGGTCGCGCCGAGAACGGCCTCCCACGGGGCAAGGTCCACGTCGCAGTACAGCTCGTCGTGCTCGACGCGGAAGTCGGGATGCTTGGCGTAGCGGACGCGCAGGAGCAGGTCGCCCGCGGGGCCGCCGCCGCTGCCGGGATGACCGCGGCCGGCGAGGCGGAGCTGCTGGCCTTCGCGCACGCCAGCGGGGATTTTAACCTGGAGGGTTTCGGGCCGGGCGTCGTGGTTGCCGCGGCGCAGCGTGAGCGAGCGCACGGAGCCACGAAGCAATTCATCGAGCGTGATCATCAGATCGGCCTCGAGGTCCTGGCCGCGCGCCTGCATTTCGTACTCCTCGGCGCGTTCGCCGAACTGGCTGCCGCCGGCCCGGAAATCGCGGCTCGCCCCGAACATCTGCTCGAAGAAATCGCTGAAACCCGTGCCGCCGAAATGGAACTCCTCGTCGGCGGCTTGGCCCGCGCCGCGACCGCGACGGGACCGTCCCTGCGCGCCAGGCGGGGGGCGAAACTCAGCACCCTGTTTCCAGTTCGCACCGAGCTGGTCGTAGCGCTGGCGCTTGGCGGGATCGCTCAAGACCTCGTTGGCCTCGTTGATTTCTTTGAACTTCTCCTCGGCGGCCTTCTTGTCCTTCGCCACGTCGGGATGGTACTGCCGCGCGAGTTTGCGGAAGGCCTTGCGGATGTCGTCGGCGGAGGCGCTGCGCGGGACGCCGAGGACTTCGTAGTAATCTTTGTATTGCACCGCCATATCGTTTTCCTGTTCGGCGAGACTGTGGGCTTGGTATGTCGGCCAGCGCAAGTCCGGCGGTATGCGGAGGGGTGTGGCAGGCGCGGCTTCTCCGGGAGACGACCGGTGGAAAAACCGAGCACCGAAACGGCGCAGCCTGGGGCCATCGTACTCGACTCGGCAAGCGGCGAGGAAGACGTTGGCAGACTCGGACCTGCTGGCTCCTTGGCGCTTGGTCATTCCCTTGAGCTTTAAGCTTTGAGCTTTGAGCTTTGAGCTTTGAGCTTTTCCCTCGCTACTCTCCGACGCATGTCCATCCCGAATCTGTCCACCATCCTCCGGAGCCTCGCGCCCGCCGTTTCCGCCCTGCGTGCGCCGTGAGCGGGCGAGGCGTCCCGCCCGGCACCCGGAAATGGAATCGTTACCTCTTCTTGAGCCTGCGGTTCACCGAACCGGGACCACTTTGACCTTTTTGGTTTGCGGGTCGATATGGAAGATATGGCCCGGCGGGGGCGGCGGCAGGGGGCGACCAAAGGAACGGGTTAACTCGACGATGGTGGGCACCCGCTTGTGCTCGTCGTAGTAGAACTCGACCAACCTGTTCAGATCGGCGTATTCGGGACTGGCAAGGGTCGCCGCCACAGCGGCCTTGGTTTCCGCGGTCGAAGCCAGGGGCGGGGCCAGGGCATCGGTGGGCGCCGGGGCTGAAGCATCTGGCACCGGGGAAGGTTCGCCCTTCGGCGGGGTTTCCGCTTTCTCCGTGCAGCCTGCAAGGAACAGCGCCAGAATTAGCAAATATGAGGAGCGCAACATGTCAAACCGGTTGGGTGTTCAGGGAAACTCGGCAGCTACAAACGTCACCTTGGTGCCGATGCGTTGTCCGAAAGCCACTGCATATCAACGATTGAGGTGGTCGGGCCGGTAATGCCATTTGGATAGACGGATGGGGTAAGGAACCGGGTTTCTTGCCATTTGTGAATTTCTCCGTGTCCGTCAGCGAACGAGAACGAACTCGCTTTGTTGTGAAAATTTGCCGGTGTGTCCCCAACCCGGCCAGCCACCGCCGCATTGGTCTTGATGACCACCGCAAAGCCGTCGTCGTTGATGCTCGTGGGATGTTCATCGACGAAAGTAAAGATGGTCGCTGGTCCGCCCGGCTTTCCCGCAAAGTCCGATTCCCGCTGATAGATTTGGAACAAAACTGACGGGTAAGCCAGCATCCCGCCGTTGTAGTTCCAATCCTGCCATTCGGCGTTGCTTCCCTCGCCGACACCCTGGTTCATCGAAACGCTGCGGACGCGGGGCTGTCCGTTGCCCAAGTCGATGCTTTTGTCCGCGGGGCATTTGAAGACTGAAGCTGCCCCCTGAAAATACCGGGCAAACGGCGTGCCCATGAGTTGAGTCACGTTGGTATTTCCCACCGTGTTGGCTCCGGTGCCCATGCCGTTTGGCCCCCATCCGCCCCGGCGGATCAGCTTCCCGTCGTTGTCTCCGAAATACAGGTTAAAAACCCAAACCAAGCTGCTTCATGTTGTTGGCGCAGAGGGCCCCCTGCGCCTTCATCTTCGATTGGCTCAAAGCGGGCAGCAGCATGCTGGCGAGGATCCCGATGATCGCGATGACAACGAGCAGTTCGATCAGGGTGAAGCCCAAGCGGGTCACGCTGCCCGGCTGTTGTTGTGAACGTGGTTGCAAACGAAACGTGATGGTAGTCAGTGATTTCAAAGCGGCGCGGAAGCTAGCTCGCTTCGGCGCTGAGTCAACCTAACGCAGCCACCAAACCGTTTCGGCCTGGCAGTGTTTTGCTCCACTTCATTCGTCGCTGCGGACTGTGTGCGCCGGCCGTGAGCCGCCGACCAGGACAGCCGCCGCGTATCGCGTCCGCTTCGCTTGCCTCGCCGGTGTCGTTCGTTACTCTCGGCCGCATGCTAATTCCGTATCGGTTCATCTTCGTGCGTGCAGCCTTATTGCTTGCAGTGTTTGCCGCCGCGTTCCTCAGCCAAGCCGCCGACGCCCCCAAGCCCGTGCCACCCACGCCGCGCGAAGAGGCCGAGCGGGCGCTGAAAAAATTCACCCACGCCGCCGGCTTCAAGGTCGATCTCGTCGCGCACGAACCGCAGCTAAAGCACCCCGTCGCGTTCAGCATTGATGAAAAGGGCCGCTTCTTCATCAGCGAGAGCCACCGCTTTCCAAATCACGTCCGCTCCGTGTTTTCGCACCTCGACTGGCTCGACGACGACCTCGCCTCGACCACGCATTCCTCGCTCACGAACTACGTCATGCGCCGGCTCGGCACCAACGCCCCCACGCCCGCCAGCAAGCGCGTTTCCGAAATCATCCGCCTCCTCGAGGACCGCGACGGCACCGGCAAACCCACGCACTCCTCGGTCTTCGCCACCGGCTTCGACGAACCCTTCACCGGCACCGCCGAGGGCGTGCTCGCGTGGAATGGCAACGTTTGGTTCACCGTCGCGCCCGATGTCTGGCGGCTCAAAGACCAGGCCGGCAAAGGCGTCGAGCGCAAATCCCTCCTGCACGGTTTCGGCGTTCATCTCGGCTACGCGGGCCACGAGCTGCACAGCTTGCGCCTCGGCCCCGACGGCAAACTGTACTTCAGCATGGGCGACCGCGGCTTTCATGTGGAACGCGACGGTCGCACGCTCGCCCGCGCCGACAGCGGCGGCGTCTTCCGCTGCAATCTCGACGGCTCCGACCCGGAGCTGCTCGCGTGGGGCCTGCGCAATCCCATGGCGCTCTCCTTCGATGACCGCGGCAATCTCTTCGTGTGCGACAACAACGCCGACATCGGCGACCGCTCGCGCTGGCTGCAAATCCTCGAGGGCGCCGACTACGGCTGGCGCATCGGTTTTCAATACATGGAGCGCGTGAAACTCCCGAGTCCCTGGCACGCCGAACGCCTCTGGCACCTGCCCCACCCCGGTCAGCCCGCGTGGCATCTGCCCCCGCTCGGCCACGCCAGCGCGGGTCCGAGCGGCATGACCTTCAATCCCGGCACCGGCCTCTCGCGCCGTTACGACGACCATTTCTTCCTCGCCGACTGGCGCGCCGCGACCACCGGCGGCATCCTCGCCTTCGCCAATCGCCCCAAAGGCGCGACCTACGAAATCACCGAGCCGACGCAGCTTCTCTGGGAAATGCTCGTCACCGACGTGCAGTTCGGCGTCGAGGGCGGCCTCTATCTCAGCGACTGGGTGCAAGGCTGGGGCGGCACGGGCAAAGGCCGCCTCTACCGGCTCTTTGAAACCAACGTCGTCGCCAGCGCGCTCGTGCAGGAAACCAAGCGCCTCCTCGGCGAAGGCATGAATCACCGCGCGTCCGCCGAACTCGCCGGCCTCCTCGCGCACCGCGACCAGCGCGTCCGCCAGAACGCCCAGTTCGCCCTCGCGGAAAAAAATGACGCCGCCTCCCTCGCCGCGCTCACGCAATCCGCCACGAAAGGCACCAACCTCGTCGCCCGCCTCCACGGCATCTGGGGCCTCGGCCAGCTTGCCGCTGCCACGCCCGCCGCGAACGCCACTGCCACCGCGCCGCTGCTCCCCCTGCTCGCCGATCCCGACGCCGAAATCCGCACGCAAAGCGCCCGCGTCCTCGGCGACGCCCGCGCCGCGCAAGCCTACGACGGCCTCGTGAAACTCCTCACCGACCCGAGCCAGCGCGTGCAACTCTTCGCCGCGCAAGCCCTCGGCAAACTCGGCCGCAAGGAAGCCGTCGCGCCGCTCGTCGCCCTGCTCGCCGCCAACACCAATCACGACGCCTACCTGCGCCACGCCGGCGTGTTCGCCCTCACGCGCCTGCAGGACACCAACGCCGTCCTCGCCGCCGCGACGCACACTTCGCCCGCTGTGCGCATGGCCGCGCTGCTCACGCTGCGCCGCTGGGAAAGCCCCGCCATCGCGCGTTTCCTCAACGACACCGACCCGCTCGTGATCACCGAGGCCGCCATCGCCATCAACGACCAACCCATCCCCGCTGCGTTCCCCGAACTCGCCGCGCTCCTGCAAAATCCGCAACTCCCCACGCTCGCCGGCAAGGCCGACGAACCCGCCCGCCAGGCCCTCGTCCGCCGCGTCGTCAACGCCCACTTCCGCCTCGGCCAGCCCGCGAATGCCGCCGCCATCGCGACCTTCGCGCGCAACGCCAACGCCACGCCCGAGATGCGCGCCGAGGCCGTCAACGCCCTCGCCGACTGGCACACGCCGCCCAAGACCGACCGCGTCATCGGCCTCTTCCGCCCGGCCCCCGACCGCAGCGCCGCCGACGGCGCGAACGCCCTGCGCCCCGCGCTCGACGAACTGCTGCTGCGCTCGCCCGACGCCGTCCGCATCGCCACCGCGAAAGCCGTCGCCAAATTCGCGATCACCAACGCCGCCCCCGCCTTGCATAAAGTCGTCGCCGACCGCGCCCTCGCCGCCGAAGTCCGCGTCGCCGCGCTCGCCACCCTCGCCGCGCAAAACGACGCCGGCCTCGCCGCCGCCACGCGCCTCCTGCGCACCGATCCCGATGCCGCCGTCCGCATCGAAGCCACGCGCCTCCTCACCAAACTCAAGCCCGCCGAAGCCCTCCCGCTTCTCCTCGGCATCCTCCGCCGCGGCACGCTGCCCGAGCGCCAGGACGCCCTCACGTTGCTCCCCGCCGCCGAGGGTAAACCGCAGCCCGCCCCGCGCCTGCTCATCGATCACCCGCTCTACCGGCTCAACCGCCCGAGCGGCGGCAGCGAAACCGACCGCGTCGTCACCGGCCTCCTCGACCGCCTCGTCGCCGGTAAACTTGAGAAAGAACTGAACCTCGAACTCCTCGACGTCGCCAACGGCCGCCAGGGCAATCCCGTGATCAAAGCGCAATTGGAAAAATACCGCGCCACCCTCCCCAAGGACGATCACCTCGCATCGTGGCGCGAATCCTTCTACGGCGGCAACGCCGCAGCCGGCAAACGCACCTACTACGAACGCATCGACGTCGCCTGCCAGCGCTGCCACAAGATCAACGGCCAGGGCGGCGAGGCCGGCCCCGACCTCACCGGCATCGGCAACCGCGCCACGCGCGAGTATCTGCTCGAATCCATCCTGTTCCCCAACCGGCAGATCGCCAAAGGCTACGAAAACGCCACCGTCGTCCTGCAAGACGGCCGCAACTTCGCCGGCATCGTACAAAGCGAAACCCCGGATGAGTTGGTCCTCAACTCCCCCGAAGACGGCCTCCTCAAGCTGCGCAAGAATGAAATCAAATCCCGCGACCGCACCATGTCCGGCATGCCCGAAGAATTCAGCTTCGCCCTCAGCCGCCAGGAAGTCCGCAACCTCGTCGAGTACCTCGCCAGCCTGAAATAGCCGCGCCGCCGCGCGCCCATCGTCGGTAGGAACGCGTTGCGCGCGTCCCTAACATTTTCCCCCACCGCGACGTCCGTCTGCAACCAACGCCCTCGCCAAACCCCACGCATCCGAACCCGGACAATTGCAGGGCCGCGCGGCAACGCGGCCCTACCACGACGCCGCCACCTCTGTAGGGACGCGTTGCCTCCGCTTCGGGTCTCCGTATCTGTTCAGCGCCAAAGGCGCGGACTTATCCCAGCCTGGGGCAACGCCCCAGGAAACGAGCCATTTGCCATGTGAGCGCTGAAAGCGCGGGCCATCGCGGGGAGGAATCATCCTTCAGCAGGAAGATGGAACGGGCTTTCAGCCCTGAATTCATTGGCTGGCATCGGACCTGGGGCGTTGCCCCAGGCTGGTATGAGCCGCGCCTTTGGCGCTAAACACATGCGTACCTCCGGCACAACGCATTTACGCGGCAGGGCGTGCAGGCGGCAGCCGAACGACGTTGTCCAAACTCCCCTGCGGCCCGACGCCCGCGCGCCGTCGCCGCGTCGGCACCGCGACGATTCGGGCGTGAAACTTTCCGCTGCCAATCTTCTTTGCGCTGCGCGGGCATTGCTGTTCAACTCTCGCGCCATGGCCACCCTTGTCTTCGATATTGAAACCTCCGGTCTCCCGCCCGAAACCTTCGACGAAGCCCAGCGCGAATACCTCTTCCGCGACGCCGAGCGTCTGCCCGAAGGCCCCGAGCGTGAGGCCCGCCGCGCCGAGATTCAGCGCCAGTTCAGCCTCTGGCCTTTCACCGCGCAGGTCGTTTGCATCGCCATGGTCAACGCCGAGACCGGCCGCGGACAGGTGCTGTTTCTCTCCGAGGATTGCGAGGAAGCCACCGACGAACCCGGCCCCGTCAAATATGTCCCGTGCGCCGACGAGGTCGAACTCCTCACCGCGTTCTGGGAAGTCGCGCCGCGCTACGACTCGATCGTCACCTTCAACGGCCGCGGCTTCGACGTGCCCTTCCTCTATCTCCGCTCCGCCCAGCTCAATGTCCCGATCACGCGCAAAGACTGGCTCGGCTACCGCTTCAACGTTGAACCGCACTGCGATCTCGCCGAGCAGCTCACCTTCTACAGCGTCAGTGGGCGCGACGGCGCGGCGCGCAAGTTCAACCTCGATTTCTACTGCAAGGCGTTCGGCATCCCGTCGCCCAAGGCCGAGGGCGTCACCGGCAATGACATCGGCCAACTCATGGCCGACGGCCGCCACCGCGACATCGCCGAATACTGCCTGCGCGACGTCAAGGCCACCGTGCTCCTCTACCAAATCTGGCAGGCGCGCCTGAAGGGTGTGAAATAACTGGCGGAGGTTGTGGAACTCGTGCGCGACACGGCGGTTTGCGGTGCGGTGGCGAGTCAAAGGAGCGCGGCTGTGTGCGCGGAGCACCAGCCGCAGCGGGTTGGCCGCAAGGGACGGCTCCGATTCCAACGGGTGCCTCCGCGAATTCGGGGCCGCTGCGGCCGGTCCTCGGCGGATACAGCCGCGCTCCTTGGGTTGCGGCCCCGCCGCGCTGTACTGCAACCCTGCAAAATCTTTGCGCGCCGCGAGGATTTTTCATGCCACGCCCGCCCCGTCCCCTTCCCATTCCTCTGCCCCAAATTCCCCTGCCAAACTCGGCTGTATCCCCCCGAAGACCGCGGCGCGCTCCGGCAGCCAGATCATCCGTTTCCTGTTGCGCCCGCCGCACGAAAGCGATTCGAGAATTCCGCGCTCCTCTCCCGCTTCCCGCGCTGCGACCGGGGACCGGTCGCGCTCCTTCGGTTGCGGCCCTGCCGCTCGCAGCGGCTCCGCACCTGCGACAACGCCAGAAATTTTCAGCGCGCCGGCTACGACGCCGCCGCTGCGGCCGGGACGGCCGCGCTCCTTCGGTTGCAGCTTCGCCGCCCTGTGTTCATCGTATCTCGGTAGTCCAAAAAATCGTCTGCCCCGCAGAGTGACAACTCAGACTTAACACCGCCTTACCGCCGCCCGTGAAAACTCCCGCGCTCCTGCTCCTCCTCTCCGCCCCGCTGCTCTTCGCCGCGGACCCGTTCGTCCGCTTTTCCGGCAGTGACATTGTCGAAGCCGTCTGGGCCACGCGCACCGCCGAGCCGGGCCTCAGCGAATGGGGCGCCAGTCCGCAACTCGGCCACCGTGTCGTCACGCCCGCCGCGACGTTGCATCGCGCGCCCGCGCCGCCCGGAATGGTGAAGCTTGATGGCACGCCGCTTTTCCTCCGCGTTGGCACCGACGCCAAACGCGCCCCGCTCCGCATCGAAAGCGAATTCCATTTTGCGCCCGTCCCGCTGCCCGCCACCGCGCAACCCTTCGGCAAAAACTCCGCTGCCACGACCGCGACCGCTACCGGCGCCGCCAGCGCCGCCAGCGTCGCCGACCCCGCCGCCCTCGCCGCCAAAATCCTCCTCCAAACCAAAACCCCGCGCGGCTACTGCCTCGTCACCGACTGCGACGACGCCCGCCTCGCCTGGGAACTCGCGCGGCAGTCGCAGTTGATCGTCGTCGGCATTTCGACCAATGCCAGCGCGGTCCAAACCGCCCGCACCGCGCTTGATCAGGCAGGCGTTTACGGCCAGCGCATTTCGCTTCAGCACATCGCCGCGGGGGGCGAACTGCCGTTTGGCCCCGGCATTTTTGATCTCGTCGTCTCGCTCTCCGGCCCCGCGTCGCCGTGGAGCATGGAAATGAAACGCGTCCTCAAACCCGGCGGCACGGCGTGGCTCGGCGAGGGCGGCCCGCTCTTCCTCCAGAAGCCCACCGAAAACGCCGGCGCGTGGACGCACGCGTACGGCGACGCGTCGCAGAGCGCCAACAGCGGCGACCGCAATCTCGAGCCCGGCCGCGTCGAGCTGCGCTGGTTCGGTCTGCCCGGCGCGCGCGGCATGATGGACCGCCAGAGCCGCAACCCGCCGCCGCTCGTCGTCGGCGGACGCCTCTACGTGCAGGGCGACAACCGCATCACCGGCCAGGACGCGAGCAACGGCTTCATCCATTGGACCCTCGAATGGCCCGGCCTGCGGCGCGTGAACCTGCCGCGCGACAGCTCCAACATGTGCGCCGACGAGCAGTCGCTCTTTGTCGCCGCGGGCGAGCATTGCTGGCGCATCGCCGCCCGCGACGGCGCGCCGCTCCGCACCTATCCCGCGCGCCCCGACCGCGTGTGGCACTGGCTCGCGCGCGACGGCGACGCGCTCTTCGGCAGCGACGGACCTCCCGGAAAAACTTACACGCAGTATCAGGGCAGTTGGGTCTTCTGGTACGATGCGATCAAAGCCGCCGAGATCACCAAGGTGTGCAGCGAGCGCCTGTTCCGCCTCGATCCCGAGACCGGCGCGCAACTCTGGGAAAGCCCGCGCGGCGCGGTGGTGAACTCCACGATCACCCTCGGCGGCAGCCGCATTTACTTCATCGAATCCCGCGCGCCCGAAACCACGAAAGGCAGCGGCACGACCAATTTCTGGGCCGACGCGTGGCTCGTCGCGCTCGATGCGAAAACGGGCCGCCAGTCGTGGGAGAAAAAATTCACGTTGCCCGAAGCCGCAGATCCCACCGTGCTCTTCACCTGCTACGGCAGCGACCGCGTGGCCGTGACGCTGGCGGGCAAGCGTTACCACGTTTTCGGGATCGAGGCCGAGACCGGCGCGGGCGTCTGGCAGCAGAGCCACGACATCAAGCGCTTCAACCACGGCTCGCACATGTATCACCCGCTGCTCTCCGGCGACCGGCTGGTGCTCGAGCCGTTCATCTACGATCTGCGCTACGGCACGGTGCTGCGCAACGACCTGCCGCTGCGGCCCGGTTGCAGCACGCTCTCCGGCGCGGGCGACACGTTGCACTACACCGGCAGCTCCTACGCCGCGCGCACCGAAATGCTGAACCTCGCCACCGGCGCGAAGTCCGCGATGTTCGGCACGCGCGCAAGCTGCTGGCTCTCGTTCATCTCGGGTCAGGGAATGCTTTTCCAACCCACCGCCAACGTCGGCTGCACCTGCCGCTCCCCCCAGCAAACCAGCCTCGCCTACGGCCCGCTGGCCCCGAAGAAATGAGGACGAATTCCGGAGTAGCGCGTTATGGAGTGCGCCGGCAGAGCGGAGCGACGACGGCGCTTTCGCGCGCGCGGAGAAAGGGACGATTACCGACGGTCGAAAGCGGCGTCGCGCTCCGCTTGCCGCCGCACTCCATAATGGTCTCCGGTCGGTCGCACGGCATCGGAATTTCGAGCAAGCTCTTCCCCCTCCTCCCGCTGCTGCTCCTGCTCCTCGCCTACCCCGCCACCACCACCGCCGCCGACTGGCCCACCGACCGCCACGACTTCCAACGCACCGCCGCGACCACCGAGACCCTCGCCTTCCCGCTCACCGAAAGCTGGCGTCACGAGCCGCCCCAAGGTTTTTCCCCCGCCTACCCCGCCGAGGCCCGCGCCGACGAATACGCCGTCACCGGCCCGCTGAAACCCCGCTACACCTTCGACCACGGCCACGGCGTCGCCGTCGCCGGCGGACGCGTCTTCGTCGGCTCGACCACCGCGCACAGCCTCACCTGCCTCGATGCCGCCACAGGGAAAACCCTCTGGAAAAACTACGCCGACGCCGCCATCCGCCTCACGCCCACCGTCGCCGCAGGCCGTGTTTATGCGGGTGCGGACGATGGCGCGGTGTACTGCTGGACCGCGGCCGACGGCACCTTGCTCTGGAAAATCTCCGCCGCCGAAAAGCCCCGCCGCCTCATCCCCAACGACGGCCGCCTCGTCTCGCCGTGGCCCGTGCGCACCGGCGTCGTGGTCACCAACGGCATCGCCTATTTCGGCGCGGGACTGTTCCCCTCCGAGGGAGCGTTCCTCTGCGCCGCGGACGCGGCAACCGGAAAAATCTCTTCGCCCGCGCACTGGCGAAAGGCGCTGCCCGAGACCGCCATCCCCGTCGGCACGCTCGCCCTCGACGACGACCGACTCATCGTTCCCGGCGGCCGCGCCAATCCGATCGCGTTCACCCGCGCGACCGGCGCGGTCGCGCAGACCTTCGATGACAACAACGCGATGGGCACCTTCGTCATGGCCAGCGCGGGCCGCATCTTCTTCGGCCCGGCCTCGCGTCGCAGCATGTGGCAGATCACCGAGGCGCAGCGCGACGTGAAGAAAAACCTCGCCCAGCACAAGGACGTCCTCGAGCTGGTCGTGGCCGGCCCGCGTCTCGTGCTCGTGCTCGAAAAAGAACTGCGCTGCCTCGACCTGACGACCCGCGCCGTGCAATGGAAAACCCCGTCCACCACGGCCCTCTGCTGCATCGCCACCGCCAACGCCGTGATCACCGGCGGCCCCGGCGAAGTGACCGCCCACTCGCTCACCGACGGCGCGCCTCTGTGGAAAGCCGCGATCTCAGGCCAGGCCACCAGCCTCGCCGTGTCCGACGGCCGCCTCTTCATCAGCACCGACCGCGGCGCGCTGATTGTGTTCGCGAGCCCGGTGCAACCTCCCGCGCCGTAGCCGGCAGACCGCCCCCCGTTGTAGGAGTCGAGGTCACGAGACTCTGACCTTTTCTACGCGAGCAGCGGACTGAGTTTCGGGGCCTGACTTGGACGAGGCGTGAGGAGAAGGAGCTTGGTCGCAAGACGCTGCTTGCGGAGTTTTTCGGGGCGGGCCGTTCGCGAAAGGAGGTAAGAGTCTCGTCACCTCGACTCCTACAAGGACCGGGAGCGCGGCCGTCGCAGCTCAGCGGATACGGATGATCGCCGAGTTCGGGTGGTCGGGATGCGGCATGACCCGTTGCCGGTTGCAATCCACCAGCAGATCAGTGGCTTCCAGCGCCGTCTGACCGATCAAGACCTCATCACCCAGCACTAGAAAAGCCTCGGTGACCAGTCGTCCGAGGATTTCCATGTCCACCCCTTCGGTCATCTCCACGCTGTTCACTTCGCCGTTCGCCATCTGCGCGTTGATGCGGCGCACGACGCGCAGACCCAGTTGTTGCATCACATCCACCGGCATGCAGGACCGGACGGCTCCCGTGTCCACCACGGCTTCCACGGTTACGCTCCGCACCTCCGTCGGCTTAATGAGATCGCGCCGTTGCATCGCGAGATCCATCGCATTGTTGAGTTTCACGCTGACTTTGACTTCACCCATTTGCGGAGGTTGCCACCGACCGGAAACGGCTGCAAGCGAGCGGATGGTTTCGGATAAATTCGCCTTGGGTTTACTTCTTGGGGGATCGGGGGGAGCCGTTCGCTTCGCGTTCCGCGCCGCAGCCGCCGACGTGAGGAGGCGGAAGCGGGCATCCCTCGCGCGCGCGGTCCGCCTCCTCACGTCGGCGGCTACAGTTTCACTTCACCACCATCCCCGTGAACGGCGGCACGTAGGCCTGCAGGTACACGAGTA
Source organism: Akkermansia muciniphila (assembly GCA_945861535.1). GTDB lineage: Bacteria > Verrucomicrobiota > Verrucomicrobiia > Limisphaerales > BJHT01 > BJHT01. The sequence goes on from CAMAUZ010000042.1 coordinate 13,616, forward strand.
CGCCGACCAACGCCGCGAGTGCGAGGCTGTGGAAAAACACGTAGCGCAGGATGCTGCCTTCGTGCCCGTACCAATTGGTCGCCGTGCTCGCGACGACGATGCTTTGCGCGTCCACCATTTTCCCCATCACGCCGCCGGAACTGTTCGCCGCCGCCATGAGCACGGGGCTGATGCCCGTCTGTTCGGCGGTGATTTTTTGGAGGCTGCCGAAGAGGACGTTCGACGCCGTGTCGCTGCCCGTGAGTGCGACGCCGAGCCAGCCGAGCATTGTACCGAAAAACGGATACAGCCCGCCCGTCTTGGCCAGCGCGAGGCCGAGCGTGGCGTCGGTGCCGGAATATTTCGTCACGTAGCCGAGCGCGAGCATCGCGGCAATCGTGAGCAGCGAATGACGCACGCGCACCACCGTGCTCCAGTAGAGCCGCGCCATTTCGCGAACGGTGAACTGCATGAACAAGCCCGCGAGAATTGCGGCGGCGAGAATCCCCGAGCCGGTGGCCGAGAGCCAGTTGAGCTTAAACACGGCGGCCTCGGGTTTGGTGGGCTGGGCGGGTGTGGGCAGTGGCACGACCGGGTGTGTGCGCACGACGACTTGATGCAGGCGCGGCACGGCAAATGACGGTGCCGACACACCGTCGAGTGATTTCTTCATTGCCGGAACGCCCCACACAAACACGAGCACGCTCAGCAATATCCACGGCACCCAGGCCTGGCGAACCTTCGCGGGCGAAGGCGTCGGCTCGGCTGCCGTCGGAATGCCGGCGGTGTCGTTCGGCGGCAGCTTCCAGATTTCCTTCGGCTTCCAGAAACGCAGGAGCACGACGAGTCCGCCGAGCGACGCGAGCGACGCCACGATGTCCACCAGCCACGGGCCGTGATAATTCGAGACGAGGAATTGTGGGATCGCGAAACAAAGTCCTGCCGTGAGCGCCGCCGGCCACACGCCGAGCATCCCGCGCCAGCCGCACATCGCCCACACCACCCAGAACGGCACCAGCAGCGAGAAGAACGGCAGTTGCCGCCCGACCATTTTCGACAGCTCGAGCTCGCTGAATCCCGTGACGCCCGCGAGCGCGATGATGGGCGTGCCCAGCGCGCCGAACGCGACCGGCGCGGTGTTCGCGATGAGCGACAGCCCCGCCGCCGCGAGCGGACGAAACCCGAGCTGCATCAGAATCGCCGCCGTCACCGCCACCGGCGTGCCGAAGCCCGCCGCGCCCTCGAAAAACGCGCCGAAGGAAAACGCGATGAGAATCACCTGCACCCGCGGGTCGGGCGCGATGGCGGCGAGATTGCCGCGCAGCACGGCGAAGAGCCCGCGCTCCACGGTGAGGTGATAGAGGAAGATCAGGTTGAGAATGATCCAGCCGATGGGGAACAACCCGAACGCCGCGCCGTAGCCCGCCGTGGCCAGCGCCGCATCCAACGGCATGTGAAAGCCGAACAACGCCACCCCCAGCGCGACGACCAGGCCGAGCAGCGCGGCGAGATGGATGCGGATTTCCAGCCACGCAATCGCGCCCAGCAGCACGACGACCGGCAGCGCGGCGAGGAGGGTCGAGAGCAGGGCGTTGCCGCAGGGGTCGTAGTGTTGTTGCCAGTTCATGCGCGAAGTGGCGCGAGGCTATGCGAAGCGAATGCGCGGGCACAAGGGCACGGCGTCAACGCAGCCCTCGGAGCGCCGATTTCCAAATCGACAGCGCGTCGCAACTGCGAACCGGTCCGGCCAGTCGGATGGCTCGCGGGTTTGGAAACCCGCGACCCAGCAGGTTGGGAGACCGGCGCTACCGACCGTCGCCACCCGCCGCGTTCGATCGCGGTCCGACCACCGCGGCAAACTCCCGGCGCAGCGCCTCGACACGGCGGCGATTGGTCCCCAGGTCCGAGTAGCCCACGCGCGACGCCGAGCGGACGTGGATGACGTGTTCCTTTTCCTCGACGTGAAATTCCACGTCATCGACAAACCGGCAGAGCCGCGTGCGAAATTCCGCGTGCAGATAATCCGCCGTCGCGGTGATCACCCGCACCCGCGGCTGGCCGGCGAGCACCTGTTTCAACCCGCCCATCGCGTCCGCCGCCGTCCCGTGAAATGCCAGCGGCGCGATGGCGTGCGCCGGGTCCGCGTCCTGACTGCCCACGCAGTTGGGCGAGCTGGGACAGGCCGCAAGGCGACCATCGTGGAGACCGAGGCCGGGACGAGGGGTGGTGGATTGCGCGCACATGACCAGGAGCAATATGGCACCCGCGACCGCGGAGAAACGGAAAGTTTTCACGAATCGAATCATCATCATGCGGACACCGCTCAGGCTGCCACCCTTCGACGCCGGAAGCTCGCGCTGAAGCTTTGAGCTTCATCCCCGTGCTCGCCGATGGGAAAGCGCCCGAGGACTCGTCGCCTTGTACCGATACCTGAGAGTTCCGTTCTCCGATGCAGGTCGCACATCCGGTCCATGAACCACCGAGCTGGGACTGTCGAATGAGGGCGGGCGAACTCCGCCCGTTGCCGGCGTCAGGGCCGACGACACCAGACACGCAGCCGGAGCGGAGTGCCGCCACCGCAGCCACGGCTTGAGTCCGCGCGGATCCAGACGTACGCTGCGCGCATGAATGTGAAGACGGAAACGAAAACTCCAAAGCCCGGCGCGGCGACGGTTGAAGCGCCGGTCCGGTATCTCGACAAGGCCGCGTTTCGCGCGGCGAAGAAACGGGTTTTCGCCCAGCACGCGCCGCTGCTGGCCAAGCTCGCGAAATAGTGAGTGATCCGTTTTTTCTTTCGGTCGCGGAGGTGAATGAGATTCACCGGGAGGCCATCGCCCAGTTCGGTGGAACGTTAGGATTGCGTGATGCCGGAACCCTGGAGGCGGCCGTGTTTCAACCGCAGAATGCCTACTTCTACGGCCGCGCCGACCGGCATGACATCGCCGCAGCGTACGCCTTCCACATCGCTGAGGCGCAGGTGTTCCTCGACGGCAACAAGCGGGCGGCAGTCGGTGCCGCGCTCGTTTTTCTCGAAGGCAATGGCATTGCAACGGATGCCGATTCGATGCCGGTTTACGATGCGATGATCGGCATCGCCCGGAAGGAGATCGGCAAGCCCGAGCTGGCGGCGTTGTTGCGGAAACTTTTCCCCGCATGAGCCTCCGCCTCCAACTCCTCCAGGTCGCCCGCCTTTCCCCGCGCCTGCTCGGTGATTCGACCGACCTGGTCCGCGAGTTTTTCCGCAGCCGTTTGTCGGCGGAGGGTGCGGGGCTGGATCGCGACGGGCGGCCCGATCTTTATTACACGATCTTCGCGCTCGCAGGCCTGCAGGCGCTCGACGCCGCGGTGCCGCGGGAAAAGGTGGTGGCGTTTCTGCTCAGTCACGGGGACGGCGCGAAGTTGGATTTCGTGCATGTCTCGTCGCTGGCGCGCTGCTGGGCGGCGGTCGGCCGCGAGCACCTGCCCGCCGGGTGCGCGGAGGCGCTGCTGGCGCGGATCGAGACGTTCCGCAAACCCGATGGCGGGTACGAAGGCGACGCGAAACTCGCGCATGGCACGGCTTACGGCGCCTTCGTGGCGCTCGGCGCTTACGAAGACCTCGGCCACACGCCGCCGAATATTTTGAAACTGGTGCAGAGCCTCAAGCGCCTCGAAACGCCGGACGGCGCGTGGAGCAACGTCCCCAACGCCCGCTTCGGCGCGACCAACGCCACCGCGGGCGCGGTCACGCTCATCCGGCATCTCGGCTTTCCGGTGAACGAACGCGTCGGCGACTGGCTGCTGGCGCAGGTGCATCCGCAGGGCGGCTTTCTGGCCGTGCCCGGCGCGCCGATGCCGGACCTGCTGTCCACCGCGACGGCGATTCATGCGCTCGCCGCGATCGAGCGCCGGCTGCCGAGCGGCGTGCATGAGCGCTGCCTGGATTTCATCGACACGCTCTGGACAGCGCAGGGCGGCTTCCATGGCCACTGGGCGGACGATCATCTGGACGCGGAGTACACGTATTACGCGCTGCTCGCGCTGGGGCATCTGAGCCTGGGATAGGCGCGAACGCAGTCGTAGCCGCCGACGTGAGGAGGCGGATCAGAAGTTGGGCGAGCACTTCCGCCGGCCGACGCACCTTCCGCCGCCCACGCTCTCGTCCCTTGTAGGAGTCGAGGTAACGAGACGCTAACCCCCTTCTGCGCGAGGCCCGTCCCAAACCGCCGCCCGCCGCGTCGTGAAACCGCGCTCCGGTTCCAGGCACCCGGATCTGGTATGGTCAGCGAGACTCAGGCGGCGTTTCGCTTGGAAAAAGTCCGTGCCTCGCACCCTCGACTCCTACACGGCGGCGCACAATTCCTTTCCCCTCCGCCCCGTTTTCCACTCTGCTTCGCACCCATGTCCAAAGACGCGCTTCGCATCAAGGCCACGCAATGGCTCGTGTTCGCCACCACGCTGTGGGGGCTGAGCTTTCCCGCGATGAAGGCGCTCGGGATGGCGCAGGAGCAGTTGCTGCCGGGGCGCAGCAGCTTCTTCATCGCGGCGCTGTGCGTGTTTTATCGCTTCGGTGCGGCGGCGCTGCTGATGGGACTGTTCGCCGTGCGGACGCTGCCGACGATCACGCGCGACGAGGTGTTCCACGGCCTGGGCATCGGCCTGTTTGGCGGGGTCGGGATTTTGTTTCAGATGGACGGGCTGGCGCGGACGGAGGCAAGCACGTCGGCGTTTCTCACGCAGTGCTATTGCCTGATCATTCCGGTGTGGGTCGCGTGCCGCGCGCGGCACTGGCCGCCGTGGAACGTCCTCACCGGCTGCGTCATCGTTGTGATCGGCATCGGCGTGTTGGCGAAGGTGGACCTGCGGGCGTTCCACCTCGGGCGGGGGGAACTCGAGACCATTCTCGCGTCCGTCGTTTTCACCGGGCAAATCCTGTGGCTGGAGCATCCGCGCTTTGTGAACTGCCGCGTCAGCCACTCGACCGCGGTACAATTTGCCGCGATGGCCTTGTCCGGTTTGCCGGTCGCCATCGCTACCACACAGGAACCCGGCGACTGGCTGCGCGCCTACAGCACGGCCCCGACGCTCGGCCTGCTCGCGGTGCTCCTGGTCTTCTGCACGCTCGGCGGCTACTTGCTGATGAACCAATGGCAGCGGCACGTCGGCGCGACGCTCGCCGGGCTGATCTATTGCGCGGAGCCGGTTTGCGCGAGCGCCTTCGCGCTGTTCCTGCCGGCGTGGTTCGGCGCGTGGGCGGGCATGGCGTATCCGAATGAAACGCTCACGCGCGACCTCCTCACCGGCGGCGGCCTGATTTTCGTCGCCAACGTCCTGGCGCAGTGGCGCACGCCCGCCCCGGTCCCGCCGCCGTCGCGGGGAGAATGAGCGGGGTTCGCCGCGGTTTTGCGGAGAACGGTTTTTTTGAGAAAGAAGCGCAAAGCGCAAAGCGCAAAGCGCAAAGCATTAAAAGGCGGTGAGGGCGCATCGGAGTTTCTTGTAACGGTCGGTGCAGGTTGGCGCAGTCCCGCAGGCACGACCGAAGATAGCCCAGCACTTGAGTGCTGGGTGTGCGGTCGGGAAACCGGAAAGTCCCGGCAGGGACGAAAGAGGCGGGACGGCGCACGGTTTCTTTCGCCCGCTGGGCTGGGGATGGGAATCAGACCGCGTGCATGAAGCTGGGATGCGCCCGGCCCTGACGAATGGCTCGGTGGCAAGCGGGCGGATTCATGGGCGCAGTCATGGCTTTCCGTGTTTTCGCCTGGAGGATGCCCAGCGAACGTGGCGAACGGGCACCGGAACAAACCCTCGTGGCAGCAAGGGTTTCGTCCCCATTTGACCGTCCCGCAGGAAGGCGCGCACCCGGGGTTGGCGACGCCGCTGTCTTTTTCCGTGACCCGGCGATCAAATTGCGGGTACTTACACGGACATTGGCAACCACCGCTGACCCTCTCGCACCATGAACAACCTCCATACGACCCCCTCGATTCTTTTCACTCTCGCGTGGCTCCTCGCCGCTGCGGTCGCTCCGGCGACCGCCGCGGACAAATCCACTCCGGCCGCCATCCAGCATGTGGATGCCGCGGGCGGCGAGAAGCTGCTCGGCGAGAAAAAGGGCACGGTCGTGCTCGATATCCGGACGGCCAAGGAATTCGCGGCCGGACATATCGTCGCCGCGCGGAACCTGGATTTTTACGCCACCAATTTTGAGAAGCAGCTCGCCGAACTGGACCGCACCAAAACGTATCTGGTGCATTGCGCGTCGGGCGGGCGGAGCGGGCGTTCGCTGGAGATGTTCAAGAAGCTCAAGTTCGAATCGGTGTATCACCTCGACGGCGGCTTCAACGCCTGGCAGCGCGCGGGCAAACCGGTCGAGAAGTGAGGGGCGGCAGGGGAAACGGGGACAGGGGAATTTTGGCAGGGGAATGGGGAGGTAGGGAATTAGTTCTTCAGCGCTGCCTGTTTTTTTCCCATTCCATTGCCCCAAATTCCCCTGCCAACTTTTCCCTGCCAAAGCTTCCCCTGCGCTAATTCCCCTGTTTCACATCCCTGTGCCCGGCGATGGCGCGACGCACCAACTCGTCGAGCGTTGTCGCGAGGGCCGCCTGTTTTTCCGCGAGCTGGATGCGCTCGAATTCCTCGGCGACCAGCGCGCGCTGCGGACCATCGGCGGTCCCTGGCAGCGGGCTGCCGCCGGTGCGCAGCGCCTGGAGGATTTCGTGGCAGGTGATCGCCACCAGCGGCCGGGCCGGCGCGTAGGCTTTTTCCACTCCGGCCACTTCGCACAGCAACCGCCCTTGCAGGAGAGCGCCGAGGATCTTGCTCAGGAGTTGCGAGGGAATCGCGAGGGCCAGAGCGATCTCCGAACTGGTCGGCGATTTTTGGCCCTGCTGAAACCGCAGCGCCACCATGAGCATCAGGCGCAGCGCGATGAATTCGCGGCCCGTTTCGGTGACGTTGGCGACCTCGCGTTCCTGCAGATAGGCGTGGCGGTTCTGGAACACATACGCGACCTGCGCGCCGAACAGCAGGATGGTCCACGAGAGATACAGCCCGACCATCACGACCGGCACCATGCCGAGGCTGCCGTAGATTTTCTCCTGCGTGACCACGCGCGAGACGTAGAAGACGCTCAGAAGATTGTTGAGCTGCCAGAGCGTCCCCCCCACCGCCCCGCCGACGAGCGCCGCCCGCCAGTCCACCCGCGTGTTGGGCATCAACTGGTAGAACACCATGAAGGCCGCGCCCATGATGAGAAACGGGAGGAATTTGAAGGCAAACATCAGCGCCCCGCCGGCACCCCACGGCAGCTCGGCGATCGTCGCCTTGGTGGCCGTGAAAAACGGGCTGCTGGTCAGCGCCAGCGCGGCCATCAGCAGCAGCGGCCCGAGCGTGAGCGCCGCCCAGTATTGCACCACGCGCGCAAACCAGTTCCGCCCGCGGGTCACGCCCCAGATGTCGTTAAACGTGTCCTCGATCCGCGCCAGCATCGTGATGGCCATGAACAGCAGCGCCACCATGCCGGTGGCCCCGAGCGCGCCGCTGCGCACTTTGGTGACGTACTCGTTGATGCGCTCGACCACTTCGCGGCGCGTCGCGCGGGTTTTCTCCTCCTCGGCCGTGGTCGGGGCGCTGCCGGGGCTGTCCGTGCCGACGGTAACGAACGACGATTGCGCGGTCAGGCTGCTGACCAGGGTTTCGATCAATTGTTTGCTGCGTTGCTCACCCTCATTTTTCAACAGGCTCACCGCCACGCTCGCGATCACCGCCAGCATCGGCACCAGCGCCAGCAGGCTCGCGTACGCCAGAGCGGACGCGCGTACCGGACAGCGGTTGCGCACGAAAGCCACGCCGACGGTCACCCAGAAATGGAGGAACTTCTGCCCCGGCGTGAGCGGCGTTCCGCGGTCCGCGAAGTCGAACAACTTGTCCGTGCGCGAAACCGCCACCTCGGGATCGGTCGGTGGGGGGGTGGGAATCGTCGCGGTGGGCATAAGTGCGGCCGCAGGCTAGCAGAGCGCCCCCAAGCGTCAACGGCCTGCCCCCGGAGCGCGGCTGTGTCCTCCGGGGATCCGCCGCAGCGGCCCGAATTCCCGTAGGCACCCGCTTGAATCAGAGGCGTCCCATGGCCAAGCCGATTTCTGGCTGGCCGCTGGTCGCGAAAGCCGGTTGCGCTCCCGTGCTCGCCTCCGCTTCGTGCCGGAGGCACGACGCGGAGGCAAGGCCGGGCGCACGACGGGGTCCGAAAGAAAATGTCCAAACTCCAGGGTCAGGCTTCCAGCCTCACGGTTCGGGCGGCATTCCTGCCGCCCGTGCCCCGCGCCAGCGTGGCGAAGCGGCAGGGCCGGGAACACGGGGCACGGATGCCCCGCGAACTGGAAGGCAGGGATGCCTGGTCCACACAAGCGCGAGCCGCGAAGCGATGGGGCTTTTTCGCGCCTCCATTCTGCCCGCACTAAAACCCCCGGTTCGCGCGCCAGAGGAGGACGCCGCCGATGGTTTGAAAGAGGAAATTCGGAATCCACAGAATGAGATGCGGGAAATACTCGGGCCGCGTTTCCATCGCCTGGCCGAGGATGATGAAGCTGTAGTAGATCACGACCAGGATGAGCGCCAGCGCCATGCCGATGCTCGTCTCGCGGCGATGCGCACGGATGCCCAGCGGGATGCCGATGAGGGTGAAACCCACGCAGGCAAAGGCGAAGGAGATCTGCCGGTGCATCTGCACTTTGATGGGCGTGGCATCCACGCCGAGCCGCTCGGTCGCGCGCAGCTCGCGCTGGAGCTGGGAGAAGGTCATCTCGCTGATCTTGGGTTTTTGCAGTGTCGGGGTGACGCGATTGAAATCCACCACCACGGTGATCTGGCCCGCGGACGCGACTTCCCAATCCTCTTCAAACGCGGGCGCGGGCGGGGTTGCGACGGTGTTGCTTTTGCCGTCCGCGCCCGCGCTGGCGACGGCGTTGGTGCCAGTTCCGACACCGGCCAACACGTTGGTCGCGAACGCCGCGTTGGTGGCCGGGAGCGCGCCGGGAACGGCGTTCGTGCCGGGCGGTGGCGGCTGACGATGTTTCACCCGCAGCGTGATCTGGGCATCGAAGAGATCGAATAGATACTGCCGTTTTTTTTCATCGAATTTGATTTTGCCCTTGGTGGCGCGGGTGCGCTGCACGAGTTCGCCGTCCTCGATGCGGTGGATGACCACATTCTCGACATCGTCGCCCTTGCGTTTGCCGATGTAGATCACGTAGCCGGGAAAGTCGCTGATGAAGGTCTTCTCCATGAGGAGCGCGTTCGGTTGCTGGAAGCCGAGGCGGAAGAGGAGCCGCTTGTAAGCGACGCGGCATTGCGGGGCGATTTCCATGTTGATGGCCGCCGCGAGTCCGCTGAGGGCGAGGCTCAAAATGAGGATTGGTGTGATGAGCGCGAGCAGGCTCACGCCGCCGGCGCGCACGGCGGTCAGCTCGTGATCGGCGCTGAAACGGCCGAAAACGAGCAGCGTGGCGGTGAGCATTCCCATGGGCAGCGCGAACACGAGGACGAAGGGAATCAGCAGCGCCACGGCCTGCAGCACGCCGCCGAGCGAGGCCTGGCGATTGAGCAGAAGCGTGAGGATTTCCTTCAGCACGTTGCCCAGCAGCAGGACAAAGATGAACACCGCGACGCTGAGCAACAGCGCCGCCACCACCTGGCGGGTGAGGTAGAGGTGAAGGGTTTTCATCTGCGGGCGCGCGGATGTTCGGGCGGGCGGTGGGGAGGTGTCACGGGAAATGTTTTTTCGGGGGGAGGGAGAGGTGAAGCGTTGAAAAGTTAAAGGGTTGAAGGGGACCGGGACGAGCGCCGCCCGCCGCTTCAACCGTTAACCCGGAGATTTCACAGTCCCTTCGGATCCCCAGGCCGTCCGCCCTTGTAGCGCAGGTTTCCAAACCTGCTGTGTCGCCGACTTCCAAGTCGGCAGGGTGTCGGCCTAGCCGGACGCGCGGCGGGTTTAGAAACCCGCGACACAGCAGGCTTGGCAGCCTGCGCTACAGAATGTGCATGAAATATCGGGGGTAAACCCATTAACCCTTCAACCTTTCACCGCCCCCGAAACGCCGTGCCCCCACCTCCGGCCAACCCCACCCCGCCTCACCCTCCTGCCCCTCCTCACCCCGCCGTCAGCGCTGCACGCGCATCGTCGGCCGCGCCGGTTTTCTCGAGGAAATAATCGTAGCCACCGGGATACGAGGCGACCTGCCCGGCGTTCACATGCAGCACCTTCGTCGCGAGCCGGCGGATGCAATGCACATCGTGGGAGATGAACACCAGCGTGCCTTCGTACCGTTCGAGCGCGAGCGTGAGCGACTCGACCGTGAGGATGTCCAGATGCGTGGTCGGTTCGTCCATCAGCAGCAGGTTCGGCGGATCGACGAGGAATTTTACCAGGTTCAGCCGGCTCTTCTCACCGCCGCTGAGCACCGCGGTTTTTTTGTGAATGTCATCCTTGCGAAACATGAAAGAACCCAGCACGCCACGCACTTCGTCCTCGCGCATCACCGGCGCGCTGGCGACGACCTCTTCGAGGACCGTGCGCTCGGGATCGAGGGACGCCGCGCGATGCTGGCTGTAATAGCCGAGCACGCCGTTGTGCCCGAGGTCGCGCTCGCCCTGCTGGAACGGCACCAGGCCGGCGATGATCTTGAGCAGCGTGGATTTGCCCGCGCCGTTCGGCCCGACCAGCACCGTCCGCTCGCCCCGCTCGACGATGAGATCGAGGCCGCGATAAACGTGGTTGGTGCCGTAGGCCATGTGGATGTTGCGCAACTGCACGGCGCGCTGCGGTCCGCGCGGCGGCGGCGGAATCTGGAAGCGGAACGGCTTCCGCGGCGCGAGCGGTTTCTCGATCAGCTCGAGGCGCTCGATTTGCTTGAGCTTGCTCTGCGCCTGCGAGGCCTTGGACGGGATGGCGCGGAAGCGGTCGGCGAACTCCTGCAACGCCTGGATTTCCTTCTGCTGGTTTTTGTGCGCGGCCAGTTGCTGTTCGTAGCGCTCCTCGCGTTGCCGCAGGTAGTCCGTGTAATTGCCCGTGTAGCCGATGAGCTTCTTCTCCGCGATTTCGTACACCTGCGTGACAATCTCCTCCATGAACTGCCGGTCGTGGGAAATCAGCAGCACCGCGCCGGAATAATTCTTCAGGTAACTCTGGAGCCACAGCAGCGCGAGCAAATCCAGATGGTTCGTCGGCTCGTCGAGCAGGAGCAAATCCGGCTCCATCACCAGCAGCCGCGCCAGCCGCGCGCGCATGATCCAGCCGCCGCTCATCTCCTTGGCCTTGCGATGGAAGTCCGTCTCGCGATAGCCCAGCCCGCGCAACATTTTCTTCGCCTTGGTCTCGACCTGCGCATCGGTGAGCGCGTCGTGCTTGGCGTGCGCCTCGAGATATTCGGGGCCGGACACTTCGCCCGCGGCCTCGAGTTCATGCAGGCGTTTTTCGAGCTGCGGCAGTTCATCCACGCGGCCCGTGGCGACATCGAGAATCGTTTCGTCCCCGAGCGCCTCGCCCTCCTGCGGCAGGTAGCCGACCATCGTCCACTCGTCGCGCGCGACCGTGCCCGAGTCGGGAATCTTCTGTTTGAGGATGATGGAAAAGAGCGTGGTCTTGCCGGCGCCATTCGGCCCGACCAGCGCCACGCGGTCGCCGTAATTGACATTGAATGACGCGTCCTCAAACAGCACGCGACCGCCCAGGGTCATCTTCAACTCTCGAATTGTAAGCATGAGAAAAAATTTGTCTGCGCCGACGACCGGCCGGCCACCAACGGGAAGAACGGGGGAGCCATTCCGCGGGAGAGCCGGAACTCGGGGTTAGCCGGCCGCGACGAGCGCGACAAAGTAGGGTTGTGCGGAGTGGCGTCAATGGCCCATTTGGAACGGCGGGGGTGCCGGGCGCATCGCAGTTTCCTGCAACCGTCGGCAGGCTCGGGTGCCGTGCTCGCGGCAACCTGCGGCGGCACGCGCGCGGGCGCGGTGGGTCAGGCATCCTTGCCTGCCAGTTCGGGCGGCATCCCTGCCGCCCGTTTCCCTGGCCGAGCAACCCCGCAGAACCGGAAACACGGGGCAGGGATGCCCCGCCAACTGGCAGGCAAGGATGCCTGCCCCACCCGGCTGGCGCAGACGCCAAGCCGCGTGCCAGAAACTGAGCTGCGCCCGGGGGTACCAGTGTGACGCGGCTTTGCGAGTGGTTAACTCCAGCACGTCGGGGGCTTTCGCGAATCTGAGCGTCTGCCGACGCGGGTCACCACCGCGGGCGGACTCGCAGCGCGGGTGGAAACTTTTGTCCGTGGGCCGCCGCGCGCGCACCCGGTCTCCCGGCGCATTGGCCGGGCGCACGCAGGCTTGAAAACCGGCGCTACCAGCAGGGCCTCGTTGGCCTTCGGGGTTCCGGTTCAACCCCGGAACGGCAGCGCCACAATTCGCACCACGCTCTCGCCCGCCGACGCGCGCAGCGTGAGTTCCGTGCCGATTTGATTGGCCTCGCGTCGCACGTAGCCGAGGGCGAGGTTGGCGTGCAGGGCGGGTGACGCGACGGCGCTGGTGACGTGGCCGACTTCCTTTCCATCTTTGAAAAGTTTGTCGCCGCGCGCGGGCAGGGCGGGCAGCGACTCCGCCAGTCGCAGACCGCGCAACGCCCTGGCCACGTTGCCGTAGGTGCGCAGGCGCGCGATGACTTCCTGGCCGATGTAGCAGCCTTTGGTGTAGCTCACGGCGGTGGCCTCGATGCCCGCTTCGGAGGGGAGGTTCGTCTCGTCGAAGTCCGCGCCGAAACGCGGGATGCCGGCTTCGATCCGCGCGGTCTCGAGCGCCTGCCAGCCGCTGGCGCAGCCACCGACGGCTTTCGTGGCGGCGATGAGTTTGTCAAACACCGCACCCAGCGCCGCGACGGGCACGTAGAGATCGAAGCCCGGCGCGCCCGCGCGCGGCAGATTCATCAGATACAAAACCCCGAGCGTGGGGTCGGTGATCGTGGCGACGGCACGGAGGATTTTCGGCAGTTCCATTTCCAAGCCGAGTCGCACCACCACGTCCGCCGCGCGCGGTCCCTGCACGCTTAACAGGCCGTAATGTGGCGCGACGTCCACGAGCTGCGCGTCATCGGCGATGACATATTTTTCCAGACGCTCGGTGACGAGGCGCGTGCGGCCCGGCTCGAAATCGAGGAGCAATTCATCGGCGAGCGCGAAGATGTTCAGGTCGCTCTGCACCTTGCCCTTGGCGGTGACGAGGGTGGCGTAGCAGCCCCCGCCGGTTTTGAGCGCGGCGACGTGATTGGTGACTTGGCCGTTGAGAAACTTCACGCGGTCGGCCCCGAGCACGCACACGCGGCTGCGGAAACTCAGGTCCAGCGCGGCGGCGGTCGCGTGCAAGGCGATGCCCTCGGCGGGCGGATCGGCGTAGTGGGCCACCAGTTCCGCGCCGTTCAGTTCGCCGAACACGCCGCCGATCGCCGCGTGCAACTCGTGGAGGGGAAGTGGACTCATGGCGCGAAGTCTAGCGGCTGTGTCAAATGGGGCGAAAAGGGATGATGGTTTGCGCCGCCGCGTCGGAGTGCGGCCGTCCTCGGCCGCAGCGACGTGCGTTCACGCCGGAGCCGAGGGAATTTACCCACGACTTCCTGCGTTCCACCTTGCTGCGCCCGGGGACGGGCGCACTCCGCCACACTGATTGTCAAACGGCGCCCCCGCCGGGTAGCCTGCCGCCGTGCAACTCGACTTCTCCAGTCTGTTCAACCGCCGGCCCGCGCCGCCACCGCAGCCGCCGCCGGGTCCGCCGCCCACGCCGTCGCCCGCGCGCGCGGTGCTGTCCGTGGCTGGACGCGAGGTGCCGGTCGAGTTCGTCCGCAAACCCCGCGCCCGCCGCTACATTCTCCGCCTGCGCCCCGACGGCGCGGCGCGCGTGACGATCCCCCGCGGCGGTTCGCAAGCCGAGGCGCTGGCGTTTGCGACGCGACAACACGAGTGGATTGCCAAACAGCTTCTCAAGCCGCGTCCCGCCGGCCCGGCAGAATGGGGGCTCGGCACGGAGATTCTCTTTCGCGGCGAACGCTGCGCGCTCGGGACCGGAGCCGGGCCAGACGCCATTTGTTTCGCCGATCAGACCGCGCGGGTCGCGCCGGGCTTTACGAATCTGCGCCCCGCCGTCGAGCGGCACCTCCAACGGCTCGCCATTGCCGAACTGGTCCCGCGCGTGCTCGAACTGGCGCAGTTGCACCAACTCCGCGTGACGCGTGTGAGCGTGCGCAACCAACGTTCGCGGTGGGGTTCGTGCTCGGCGCGCGCGACCATTTCCCTCAACTGGCGGCTCATCCAGACGCCGCCGTTCGTCCGCGACTACATCATCCTCCACGAGCTGATGCACCTGCGGGAGATGAACCACTCGGCCCGTTACTGGCGCTGCGTCGCGGAGGTCTGCCCCGACTACCGCACCGCCGAAGCGTGGCTGAAGGCGAATCACGGCCTGCTCCGGTAAGTGCGAGCGCGGGCTGATTGCCGGGTGACGGCGGAGGTTTGGCGTTTTTCCAAGCGGATCACGGGGTGACCCGCTCACCGTACTCCAAGGCCAGCCCGGGCTTGCCGCGCCGGGTTCCATCCTTTCCGAAAAAAATCAGCGCCCACCGGTGATCCCGCGCCGCCACAGGTCGAAGTGGTACAGCGCCACCACGACAAGCGAATGGCCGATGCGACCCTGCGCCACGAGGCTCGGGATCGTTTCGACGGGCACCAGGCGCGTCACGATGTCCTCGCCGCTGTCGAACTCGACGGCGTGTTCGCGGCGGCAGTTCTGGACCAGCACGGTGTAGCAGGTGTTGGTCATGATCGCCGGGTTGGCATAGACCTGCGCGAGAATTTGCGCCGGGTCGCCGACGTAGCCGGTTTCCTCACGCAGCTCGCGCAGGCCGCCAGCCAGCGGCGAGGCGTCGGTGCGGTCAATCAGGCCGCCGGGAATCTCCAGTTCCACCGTGTTGGACCCGTGGCGGTATTGCTCGACCATCACGAGCTCCTGATCCGGCGTCACGGCGATGACGTTCACCCAGTTGGGACAATCGAGGACGAAGAAGTCGTGCTCGCGTCCGGTGCGCGGCGAGACTTTCACGTCGCTGCGCAGGTTGAAAATGCGGAAGTCGCCGAGCGGCCGGGTGCGGATTTGCTGCCAGGGTTGGATCATAAAAATTCAGGTTTCTCCGGTGTTTTGCGTGGACGGGGAGGGGAAGAGAAAGCTCAAAGCTCAAAGATCAAAGCTCAAGGGAAGGAACCAAGCACCAAGCTTCAAATTGGAGCCTCGCGAGATTCGATGAGTGACCAGCATGGAACGCGAGGTCGATGGCGGCGGCGCTTGGAGCTTGGTATTTGGAGCTTTCTTTGAGCTTTAGGCTTTGAGCTTCGAGCTTCGCCCCACTGCTCACAGCCCGCGCTCCTTCGCCGCCCAGCCCTGGCGCAGCAGTCCGAGCAGATGCGCGAGCGCCTGCTCGTAGGTGCGGCCTTTCAACGCGCTCAACTGTCGCGCCCGCTTGTCGAGCTGCGCGGCCATCTCCGGCGCCTTCTCTGGCGGACAGCCAAGGGCGATTAGCACGGATGCGAGCGACGGGGATGCGGGTGCGGGTTGGGCAGGGTCCATAAAACAAAAAACGCGGGTGGAGCCAGGCCCCACCCGCGCTGTTGGAACGGCAGGCGATTACTTGATCGAGTCGGCGGCGACGATCTTGATACTCTCGACGTTCATGCGCTTGGCAGGCACGTCGCGGGGGCCGACCGGCGTGGTGGCGATCTTCTCGAGGACGTCGTCCCCTTTGATGAGCTTGCCGAACGCGGTGTACTGCTTGTCGAGGAAGCGCGGGTCGCCGTGGCAGATGAAGAACTGGCTGCCGGCGGAATTCGGGTCCGACGAGCGGGCCATCGAGAGGACGCCGCGGGTGTGGGCTTTGTCATTGAACTCAGCCTTGATCTGGTGTCCCGGACCGCCCGTGCCCCAGGCGCCCTTCTTGGCTTCGTCCTTCGTGTTCGGATCGCCGCCCTGAATCATGAAGCCCTTGATGACGCGGTGGAAACAGGTGCCGTCATAAAAGCCTTTTTTGGCGAGCGTCTTGAAATTCTCGACGTGGCCGGGTGCGACATCGGGCCAGAATTCGAGGACAATTTCACCTTCGGAGGTCTTGAGGACGGCAACTTCTTTTGCGTTCACGGGTTTCTTTTCTTCTTTTTTGGTTTCCTGACTGAAAGCGCCGCCTGCACTCAAGAGCAGGCACAGCGTGCTGGCTATAATAGCGTTTTTCATAGGGCGGCAGTCTATGCCACGGCCAAAAACCGAAGTCACGAAAAGAATCGTGAGGCATGCGGAGGGGCGCAGCTCAGCTTCTTGCCGCCCGTCTGGCTCCCGCGCCGCGCGGGGTGGGGCAGGCATCCTTGCCTGCCAGTTCGCGGGGCATCCCTGCCCCGTGTTCCCACGCGGTGACTGGTGACCTGCCCGCCGCCGGAAATTGGGAACGGGCGGCAAGGTGGCGCCCGCACTGGCAGGCAAGGATGCCTGCCCCACAAGCTCGGAGCATCCGCACCCCGGTCGTTCCCACGGGACCGCGCCAGCACGCACCAGTCGGTGCAAGTGACTGCGATACGCCCGTTCACCGACCGGCGCCGCCAATCCCCTTGACCCCGACTCCGCCGCTTGCGACAAACACCCGCATGAAACACCGCTCCGTTTCCCTCACCACCTCTTTCTCCGCCGCTCTCGGCGTCGCGCTCGCCTGCGTCGCCTCCGCCGGCGCCGCCGATTACGCGCTGCACACCTGGCAGAAACTGCAGCTCAACGACCAGTTCTGGTCCGAGGGCGCGCACTTCGCCGACTTCAATCAGGACGGCAAGCCCGACATCGTCTGCGGCCCTTATTGGTACGCCGGTCCGGACTTCAAAACGCGCCATGAGTTTTATCCCGCGACCAAGTCCTTCACGAAGAAAGGCGCGGATGGAAAAGAGGAAAAAATCCCCGGCTTCGAAGGCGGCCTCGGCACCAAAAACGCCTACTCGGACAACTTCTTCACCTTCACCCACGACCTCAATGGCGACGGTTTTCCCGACATCATTGTCTATGGTTTCCCCGGCCTGGACGCCTCATGGTACGAAAACCCCGGCAAGGACGGCATCAACTCCAACACCCCGTGGAAACGCCACAAAGTCGCCGACTCGGTGGACAATGAATCGCCAACCTGGGGCGACCTGCTCGGCACGGGCAAGCCGGTGATCGTGTGTTCGTCGGGCGGTTTCCTGGGCTACTTCGCGCCCGATTGGAAGAACCCGACGGCCAAGTGGAAATTCCATCCCATTTCCCCCAAGGGCGGCTGGCACAAGTTCACCCACGGCCTTGGCTTCGGCGACGTGAACGGCGACGGGCGCGTGGACATTCTCGACAAGGACGGCTGGTGGGAACAGCCCGCGTCCCTCGGAGGCGATCCCGTGTGGAAACAGCACAAGTCCCCCTTCGGCGCGGGTGGCGCACAGATGCACGTCTATGATGTCAATGGCGACGGCCTCCCCGATGTCATCACGAGCCTCGTGGCGCACGGCTACGGCCTCGCGTGGTTTGAGCAGCTCAAGGACCGCAGCGCCAGCGGCGAAGTGCAGTTCAAACAACACACCATCATCAACGCCAAGCCCGAGGAATCGAAATACGGTGTGAAATTCTCCCAACTCCACGCGGTGGACGTCGTGGACATGGACGGCGACGGACTCAAGGACATCGTCACCGGCAAACGCTTCTGGGCGCACGGACCCGGCGGAGACGCCGAACCGGCCGCGCCCGCGGTCGTGTATTGGTTCAAGCTCGTGCGCGGGGCCGACAAGAGCGTTGATTTCATCCCCTACCAAATCGACAACAACTCCGGCGTCGGCACGCAGGTCGTCGTGGGTGATGTCAATGGCGACGGCCTGCCGGACATCGTCGTCGGCAACAAGAAGGGCGTCTTCGTCCACCTCCACGGCAAGAAAACCGTGAGCGCCGAGGAATGGGAAAAAGCCCAGCCGAAGCCGCTGGCGAAGCCGTGACGAAGTGGGCGGCGCGCCGGTTGGGAAGCCGGCGCGGCGTCATCTACCTCCGTGCGGCTGTGCTGCGCGCTTTTTCTTCGGGCGTTTCCCCGCGGGAGCGCTGAACAAACGCGCGGCGACGGCACGCCCGCAACTCACAACGCGCTGTCGCCGTTTTCTTCCGTGCGGATGCGCACCGCCGTCTCCACGTTCGACACGAAGACCTTGCCGTCGCCGATCTTGCCGGTCTTGGCGGCCTGCACGATCGCCTTCACCGCCACATCCACGCGGTTGTCGGCCACCACGATTTCGATCTTCAGCTTCGGCAGAAAATCCACCGTGTATTCGCTGCCGCGATAGATTTCCGTGTGCCCCTTCTGTCGGCCGAAGCCCTTCACTTCGCTCACGGTCATGCCCTCGACGCCCACCCCAGTCAGGGCGTCTTTGACGTCTTCCAAGCGGAACGGTTTGATGATGGCCTCGATTTTTTTCATGAGAAATGTGCGTTGCGGACGGATAGTAGCCCCCGTGTTTTTTGTGTAAATACGTTTCTCAAAAAAGCACCCGCCGCAGGCTCCGCGACGCCGCTGAAAAGCCCGGCGCGCGGCGGTTACGCCGCTTCACCGTCCGAACATCACATCGCATTCGCACGCGCCTGGAGCTTCCCACGCTGACACGGAGTGCGGCCGTCCCCGGCCGCTGCGACGCCCGCACGCACGGGGCGGCGGGATCGGCGAGCAGCGGTCGGCGCTCCACCTCGCTGCGCCCGGGGAAGGGCGCACTCTGGTGGCGACCCCGCCGCGTCGGCCCCTCACTCCCCCGCTCGCGTGCGACCAGGCTGGAGCTTGTGCCTTGAGCCTTCCCTTGAGCTTTGAGCTTTGGACTTTGAGCTTTCTCCCCCACCCACTTCCTCCTTGCCCCACCGGCGCTTCTCTCGTTTCATTACTAATCCTTCATAACCAATTACCCCTCCTCCCATGAACTCTCCCGAAACCACCCTCCGCGCCTTCAGTCGCCGCCTGCTGTGGGCTTGCGCGCTGCGCACCGCGTTGCGCTGGATGGCCTGGTGGTGCGTGCTCTGGGGCGTCGCGACCATGGCCGCGCGCATCAGCATGTTCGCGACGCCGGCCGTGATCGCGTGGGGTTTGCTCGGCTGCGTGCCCGTGGCGCTGGCGGCGCTGGCGTTTGAATGGCGGCGGCGTCCCGGTGAAACCGCCTTGCGCGCGGTATGCGACCGCCACAATCACGCCGGCGGCCTCGTCATGGCCGGACGCGAAGCCGCTGCCGCCGGCTGGGACCGCCAGTTACCCGCGCTCGCCGTCCCCGTCATTCGCTGGCAGGGACGCCGCACACTCAGCTTCTTCGCCGCCGCCCTGCTGTTCGCCGCGCTCACGCTCGCGATTCCCGACCGCTACGCCGCGCTCGGACGTCAGCGCGCGCTCGACATCGGCCAGACCGTCGCGGAATTGGAAACGCAGATTCAAGCGCTGCAGGACGAGAAGATTCTCAAGGACCAAAAAGCCGCCGAACTGAAACAGGAACTCGCCAAACTCGCCGACACCGCCACTGGCAGCGACCCCGCCAAAACTTGGGAAGCCCTCGATCATCTCAAGTCCGCCAACACCGACCTCGCCAAACAAGCCGCCGAGGAAGCCATCGCCAAAACCGCCAAGCTCACCCAGGCCGAGACCCTCGCCGCCGCGACCAGCAAGCTCCCCGACACCGCCGCCGGCCACGAAGCTGCCACCAAGGCCATGCAGGAACTCGCCTCGCTCCTCCAGTCCGCCAAGCTCGACGCCGGCCTCCTCGGCGTCGAACTCCCGCCCGGCCTCCTCGAAGCCGCCAAGGCCGGCGGCCTCACGCCCGAGCAGCTCAAGGAACTCGTGAAACAACTCCAAGCCAGCAAAGGCGACCTCTCCAGCTCGTTGAAAAAACTCAGCGAACTCAAACTCATCGATCCCTCGCAACTCGGTAAATGCGACAAAGCCGGCCAATGCCCAAACCCCGATGGCCTCGCCGCTTTCCTCGCCGAGAACGGCTCGAAAACCGACGGCCTCCTCCTGCTCCTCGAACAATACTGCGCGGGCAAAGGCGGCGTGAGCGAAGATCCCCCCGGCAACACCCCCATGACCATCGGCGATCCCTCCAGCGAAGAAGGCGCGAAATTCAAACCCCAAGTCCTCCCACCCTCCTCCCTCGCCAGCCTCGCCAACGCCCAGCGCATCGGCCTCAGCAAATCCGCCCCCGAAGTCACCGGCACCCGCGAGACCGCCCAATCCGGCGCGCTCGCTGGCGCTTCGGCCGGCGGCGGCGAAGCGCAGGTGCAAGTCATCCTCCCGCGCCACAAAGCCGCCGTACAACGCTTCTTCAAACGCGAAAATTGAAGGCGTACCCAAAAATCACCCGCCGCCGCAGGCGAAGGGGAGCGCACGCGGCCCGCGTGCCGATTTGGGCGGCCCGCCCAAATCCTCGTTCCCCCGTCGGCCTCTCCTGCCGCGCCGAAAAGTTTGTGGAACGAAGTTTTCGGCGAGCCG
The DNA here is from genome assembly GCA_945861535.1 of Akkermansia muciniphila. Classification (GTDB taxonomy): domain Bacteria; phylum Verrucomicrobiota; class Verrucomicrobiia; order Limisphaerales; family BJHT01; genus BJHT01. The sequence continues at coordinate 34,152 of CAMAUZ010000042.1, forward strand.
CCGAAAACTGCACGCCAGCGGCGTGCGCTCCCCATTCCGTCGGGCTGCGCCCGACACCAACCTCGGCTTTCACCGCGCATCACTCTCGCGCCGTCCCCTTCCATCTTTTCCCCCACCACTCCCTCCACCCATGAGCCACAGCCACCCCCCGCTTCTCACCCCCGACGAACTGCGCCCCGCCAACGTCCTCACCACGCGCGTCCTCGAGCAGCTCGACACCATCCTCCTCGGTCGCCCCGAGCTGCACCGGCTCGTCCTCATCGGCATCCTCAGCCGCGGCCACGTCCTCCTCGAGGGCCTGCCCGGACTCGGCAAAACCGCCCTCGTCAAAACCATCGGCCACATCCTCAAGCTCGATTTCAAACGCATCCAGTTCACGCCCGACCTCATGCCCGGCGACGTTCTCGGCGCGCACATTTTGCAGGAAACCGCCGCCGGCAAACGCGAACTCGTCTTCCAACCCGGCCCCGTCTTCACGAACATTTTGCTCGCCGACGAAATCAACCGCGCCTCGCCCAAGACCCAGTCCGCGATGCTCGAGACCATGCAGGAAGCCTGCGTCACCCTCCTCGGCACCACGCGCAAACTGCCCGATCCCTTCTTCGTCCTCGCCAGCCAAAACCCCATCGAACTCGAAGGCACCTACCCGCTCCCCGAAGCCCAGCTCGACCGCTTCCTCTTCCGCCTCCTCTTCGAGCAAGTCAGCGTGGACACCCTCGACCAGATCATTTCCGAACGGCGCCGCGGCGAACTCCCCGCCCCGACCTGGCAGCTCGAACACGCGCAATTGCAGACCCTCTTCGCTGTCATGAGCCGCATCTTTCTCCCGAAGCCCGTCTCGCGCTACATCGCCCGCCTCGTCGCCGGCACGCATCCCGGCGCGGCCGAAGCCACCGACGACGTCACGCGCTACGTCTCCTACGGTGCCTCACCGCGCGCCGCCATCGCCATCGCCGAAGCCGCCCGCGGCCACGCCCTCATCGCCGGCCGCCCCACCGTCGGCTTCGAAGACGTGCAAGCCGTCGCCCCGCCCGTGCTCAACCACCGCCTCATCCTCAACTACCAATCCCGCTTCGACCGCGTCACCACCACCACCGTCGTGCAAGGCCTGCTGAAAAAACTCGACCCCACCGGCCTGAACCTCCCCGGCGACCTGCAGCTCGAACCCGCCGCCGCGTGAGACAGAGAACAAAGAAATGTTTGCAGCAATGGATAAAACACGGATGAAACAAGGAACGGAAAATGGCAGAGGAATTTGGGGCAAAGGAATGAGAACTAAAAATTCCCCTGCCCCAAATTCCCCTGCCAAAACTTTTTCTACCCCCATTCCTTTGCCCCCATTCCTTTGCCGATTTCCCATCCCCACATTGCTTCAGATCCTCACCCTCGCCTTCCTCTGCGCCGCCGCCCCTGCCGCCGAGCGCTTCGATGACATCGTCGTCTCGCCCCAATCCTTTGCCGCCGACGAGACCACGCACGGCTATTTCGAGCACCGCTTCACCATCGAAAACCAGTCCGCCGCCCGCACCCACACCGTCGAACTCGTGCTGCCCGAGCGCGCCGCTTCGGGCTGGGGCGACTCCATCACCTCGATCCGCCGCACCGCCACCATCGGTCCCCGCTCCACCATCACGCTCTCGCTCTGGCAACCCGCGCTTCCGATCCACTCCAGCGGCGCAGTCGGCGTCAACATCGGCGGACGCCGTCGCGGCACCGTCACGCTCCCGCACGGCCATCGCCACGCGTCCTACGGGACAAGCTCCGGCTCGCCTGCGTCCCCCATCGCCCTCGTCAGCCGCAGCCTCAACACCGACGACCTCGAAGCCGCGCTGCGCGGCACCCCGCCCGCCGCGGCCCCGCCCGCCGCCGCGCCCTACTCTCCCGAAATGGCCATCGGCGGCCCCAACGTCCCGGGCAATTCCGTCCACGCAAACGCCTGGATGCCCGCGGCCACCGCCGGCACGCACTGGCTCGAACTGGATTTTCCCGCCGCCACCGGACCCACCTCCATCCAAATTCACCAAACCCTGCAATACGGCGCCGTCTCCGACCTGATTCTCTACGGCAGCAAACGCGAGGAACTCGCCGTCGTCACCGCGCCAACCAGTCCCAAAGGTTACGGCCGCAACACCCTCACCGTGAACCTGCCCGCCGTCACGAACGCCGTGACCACCGTTCGGATCAACCTGAAAACCCAGAGCGGCCGCAACTACGGCATCGACGCCGTGCGCCTGAACAGCGCCACCGGTGGCGGCTTCGCAACCGCCGCCCGTGCCAACGGCTCCCTCCATCCCAGCACCTTTGGCGCTAGCTCGACGCCCAAACCCACCGCCACCCCGCCACCCCTCAAACTCCTCCGCGCTGAAACCGAACCCGCCGCCTGGTCCGAACACTGGCTCGCCTACACGCGCTTCGACGCCGTGATCCTGCGCGACTCCGACCTCGCCACGCTCACGCCCGCCGCGCGCGACGCCCTCACGCGCTACGCCGAAGCCGGCGGCACCGTCGCCATTTTCGGCCACGCCGAACCGCCAGCGACGTGGCGCGCGTTCGAAAATTCCCCCGCCACCAAAAGCTTCCGCCGTTTCCACGCCGGCTTCGGACGCTGGCTCAACCTCAGCGCCCCCGACACCCGAAGCCTCACGTCCGACCAGCGCCGCGTGCTCATCGACAGCGCCGCGCACTCCCGCGCCCCGTGGGCGACCGAACGCGACGCAGCCACGGCCAACAACGACTGGCCCGTCGTCGAGGACCACGGCGTGCCCCTGCGCGGACTCGTCGCCATCCTGCTCGTGTTCGTCATCCTCATCGGCCCGGTCAATGTCTATGTCCTCAGCCGCCGCAACCGCCGCATCTGGCTGCTCTGGACCATCCCCGCCATCTCCGCCGTCACCTGCCTCCTCGTCTTCGGCTACTCGTTCATCAGCGAAGGCTTCACGCCCAGCGTGCGCCTCGAGGGCATCACGTTGCTCGATCAAAACACCCACCGCGCCACGTCCCTCGGCCGCACCGCCTTCTACGCGCCGCTCACCCCCGGCGACGGCCTGCGCTTCAGCTACGACACCGAAGTGACCCCCTTCCTCAATAAATCCAGTGGGCAAGGCGGCGGTCGCGACCTCGACTTTTCCCAAATCCAAAACCTCCGCAGCGGCTGGATCACCGCGCGCGTCCCCACGCACTTCCTCCTCCGCAAATCCGAAACCCGCCGCGAACGCCTCGACGTCGAGTTCGCCCCCGACGGCACGCCCACCGTCGTCAACGGCCTCGGGGCGGAAATTGTTTCGCTCACACTGGCCGACCCGAAAGGCCGCATCTGGACTGGCGAAAAACTTGCGGCCGGACAAAAGACGCGCCTTGCGTCCGACGGCGCGATGGCGCGTTTCACCGCCTACACTTTCTACGCCTTCTACGATAAGGAGTGGACGGCCAGCAATGATATGGCCACCGCCTATTCCAACGGTTTCCTTCAACCCGGCACCTACCTCGCCCAACTCCCCACCGCCCCCTTCCTCGAAAACGGCCTCGGCACCAAAGCCCCGACTCGCACCCGCTCCGTCGTGTACGGCCTCTTCGCCACCCCGCCCGCCGCACCATGAAGCTGAACTCCAAAACCCGCCGGTGCCCGCACGCGCCCCGCGTGCCGGGGAGCGCACGCGGCCCGCGTGCTGATTTGGGCGGCCCGCCCAAATCCTCGTTCCCCGTTCTAACTTCTTCGCCGCGCGCAAACGTTGGTCCTACGAAGTTTTCGGCGGGCCGCCGAAAACTGCACGCCAGCGGCGTGCGCTCCCGGTTGCTCTCCCCCTTCCCCACTCCCACCCCTTCATGAAAGTCCGCGTCGAAAATCTCCACAAACTCTTCGGCACCACGCCCGCCGTGGACGGCATTTCCTTCGAGTTCGATTCCGGTCATGTCTTCGGCTTCGTCGGCCCCAACGGCGCGGGCAAGACCACGACCATGCGCATCATCGCGACGCTCGACGAACCCACCGCCGGCCACGTCTTCGTCAACGGCGTCTCCGTCGTCGAGGAACCCGAGGAAGTCCGCCGCCTCGTCGGCTACGTGCCCGATTCCCTCCCCGCGCACACGGACATCACGGTCCACGAATACCTCGATTTCTTCGGCCGCGCCTACGGACTGCGCGGCGCAAAACTCCGCCAGGCCGTCGAGAGCGTCGAGGAATTCACCAACCTCACCGGCATCCGCGAGAAGCTCCTCCGCGCCCTCTCCAAGGGCATGAAACAGCGCGTCACCCTCGGCCGCGCGCTCATCTACGACCCCGACGTCCTCATCCTCGACGAACCCGCCGCCGGCCTCGACCCGCGCGCCCGCGTCGAACTGCGCGAACTCCTGAACCTCCTGGCCGAGCGCAAAAAGGCCATCCTCATCAGCTCGCACATCCTCACCGAACTCAGCGAAATGTGTAACGGCGTGGTCATCATCGAGCGCGGCCGCATCCTCGAAACCGGCACCATCGACGCCCTCGTCAAAAAGCGCTCCGCCCTCCGCACCGTCACCGTCCGCGCCCTCGGCCCCTCCGCAAAACTCGTCGAAGACCTCATGCTCCTCCCCGGCGTCGAAAACGTCCGCCCCGTCGGCACCGAAGTTTATTTCGAGGTCAGCGGCGAAGACGAACAAGCCAGCGAAGTCCTCGGCCAGCTCATCGGCAAAGGCCACAAAATCGCCGAGTTCAAACAATCCCGCGCCGACCTCGAAGACATCTTCATGTCCGTCACCAAAGGAGGCGTGCAATGAATCGCCCCCGTAGCCGCCGACGTAAGGAGGCGGATCGTCCGCCGCGTGCAAACAATCTCCCGGCAACCTCACCCCCGAATTCCGAACGGAACGCTCAACGTTCAACGTTCAACGCTCAACGCTCAAAGTTGAGCCCTCGGCCTTCCACGTTCCCCTCCCATTTCCCCGCTCCCGCGGCGCCCACCTCCCCGGCCCCGTATTCGACCGAAAACGTCCACCGCTCAACTTCCCCCTTTGAGAGTTCAACGTTGAACGTTGAACGTTGGACGTTCCCCTCCTTTCCCCCACTCCCAACCCTCCCCCACCCATGACCGGCCCCCGCTCCCCCATCCTCCTCCCGCGCTGGGACCTCAACCCCGTCGTCGTCAAAGAACTCCGCCAGGCCGTGCGCAACTGGTTCGTCATCGGCGTCCTGCTCCTCCTGCTGCTGATCCTCTTCGTCGCGATGGTCATGTACGTGATCACCGAAAGCATCGGCGCGACCGCCAACCCCACGCTCGGCCGCAGCGTCTTTCAGCTCTTCTTCGGCATCCTGTCGGTCGGCAGCATGATCTTCATTCCCGGCTACACCGGCACGCGTTTCGCCAAGGAACGCGAAGATGCCAACGTGGACCTGATGTTCATCACCACGCTCACCCCAGGCCAGATCATCCGCGGCAAAATTCTCTGCGGCGTCATCCTCACCGGCCTGTTCTTCAGCGTGTTCATGCCGTTCATGGCGTTCACCTACCTCCTGCGCGGCATCGACCTGCCGTCCATCTTTATCGTGCTCGTGATGAACTTCATCACGGTGACCGCGATGATTCACCTCGCCGTTTTTCTCGCCAGCCTGCCCGTCAGCCGCAACTTCAAGATCGGCATCACCGCCGGCACGTTCTTCCTCGGCGTCAGTTGGATCGGTGGCCTGACCTTCGGCGCATTCGAGATGATCAACCGGGGCGTCGGCAGCCGGCTCGGCTCGTGGGATTTCTGGGGACCGGCCCTGACCTTCCTCGTCGCGGCGGCGCTCGTCATGCGCGTCCTCTACATCGCCGCCGTGGCGTTAATCACCGCGCCCTCCGCAAATCGCGCGCTGCCCGTGCGGGTGAACACGACGATTTGTTTTCTGGTCGCGGCGGTCATTCCGCTGTTGTGGGAATACTTCGGCGGCGGCTCCGGCTCGGGAATCACGGAAAAAGTCTCGGCCATCTTCGGCCTGCCGCTGCTGGCCGTGTGCCTGATCGTCTGCGTCAGCTCGCACGACAAACTCAGCCTCCGCATCCGGCGCACGATTCCCATCACGCCGTTCAAGCGCGCGGTGGCGTTTGTCTTCTATAGCGGCGCGGCGGGCGGCCTCGTCTGGTGCGCGCTGCTGGCGGTCTGCACGCTTACCCTGGGCTTTCTTTCGTTTGGCGGGGCGGGCGGCGGCTGGCTGGGCTTCGGGAGAAAAACCAGCTACGCCATGACGTCGGGCGCCAGCGACTGGCTCGTCTTCGCGAGCATCATCGCCTACTTCTTCGCCTACGCGCTCACCGGCCTGTACCTCCACCGCCGCTTCTGGTCCACCCGCCCGCCCAAGCTCGCGGGCATCGCCGCGATCATCGTGCCGCTGCTGTTCGGGGTAATACCCACGCTCGTCCTGTTTTTCCTGAACCGCTTCACCAGCACCGCGCTTGATCAGTTCTTGCCGGGAAACATTTTCAACCTGTTCGTCCAAAACGGAGCCAACGCGCCGATGCACATCATGGTGGCCGCCGCCTGGCTGATCGTGATGATTATCCTCAACGCCCCCTGGTTCTTCCGCCAATTCGCCGCGTTCAAAAATTATCTCCCCGCCGGGGAAAAAGCCGCCGATGGATCCACGCTTCCGCCCATCATTGATTGAAGGCGAGCAGCTCGGCGCGCGCCACGCGCTGGCCATCCCGCCCACCGCGCTCGCGGGCGTCGGCGGCGCGCAGCTCGCGCGCGTGCCCGGCAGCTCGATCGACTTCCAGGACTACCGCGAATACCAGCCTGGCGACGACCTGCGCCGCATCGACTGGAGCATCTACGCGCGCACCGACCGCCTCACGGTGAAACTGTTTCGCGAAGAGGTGAACCCGCACCTCGACCTCATCCTCGACGGCTCGCGCTCGATGGACCTCGAGGGCACCGCGAAAATCACCGGCCTCCTGCGCCTCGCCGGCGTCTTCGCCATGGCCGCGCTCAACGCCCGCTGCACCCACACCCTCTGGCTCGCGCGCGACGGCTTTCGCAAACTCCCCAACGGCTCCGACCGCCCCGCGACTTGGGACGGCCTCACCTTCGATGGCCAGCGCTCGCTCGACGAAGAGTTCGCCATCGCCCCACCGAAGCTGCGCCGCCAAGGCATCCGCGTCCTCCTCAGCGACCTGCTCTGGCCGGGCAATCCGCAGATCACCCTCCGCCGTCTCGCGGAAGGCGCGGCCGCCGTTTACGTCGTGCAAATCCTCGCGCGCGACGACGCCCAGCCGCCCGCCCGCGGCAATCTCCGCCTCCTCGACAGCGAGAACGAAAGCACCTTCGATGTCTTCATCGACGCCGGCGTCGAGCAGCGCTACCGCGACGCCCTCGGTCGCCACCAACAAAGCTGGCACCTCGCCTGCCGCCAAGCCGGCGCGCGCCTCGCCACCGTCATCGCCGAAGACCTCGCCACCCCCGCCAGCCTCCGCCCCCTCGAAGAAGCCCAAATGCTCACCCCCGCATGAAGCCGCACGCCGCAACCCGCCGGGGAGCACACGCGCCCTCGCGTGTCGTTTTCCGCGCCCTCGCGGAAAACCGCTTGGCACGAGGTCGCACAAATGTTCCCACACCGCGGTCCGCAGCCCGAAGCTGGATGCGAGGGCGCATCCAGCCACACGCGAGGGCGCGTGTGCTCCCCCGCTGAATAAATCCGCTCGCCCATGATCCCCTTCCTCACCTACCCGCTCGCCCTGCTCGCGCTCGCCGCGCTCCCGGCCCTCGCGGCGATTTATCTCCTCCGCAACCGCTTCAAACGAAAGCCCGTCTCCACGCTCTTCCTCTGGCAATTCCAACAGGAATCCAAAGCCGGTGGCTCGAAAGTCGAGAAGCTCCGCCTTCCGCCCGTCTTCTTCCTCGAACTGCTCATCCTCCTGCTCCTCGGCATCGCCGCCACCGGCCCGCGCTGGCAGCTCGCGCAGACCACCCATCCGCTCGTCGTCGTGCTCGATGACTCCCTCTCGATGCTCGCCAAATCCGACGCCCATGAAACCCGCGCCCGCGCCACCGACGCCCTCGAACAACTCCTGCGCGACCGCAAATTCCTCTTCATCCGGTTCGTCCTCGCCGGTCGCGACGCCCGCGCCCTCGGCGATTCCGTCCATTCTTGGAGCGAAGCCGCGCCCCTGCTGGCCGGTTGGAAATGCCAGGCCCCCGCCGCCGATCTCGCCGCCGCCATCGCGCTCGCCGGCGACCTCACCAGCCGCAAGGCCGACATCCTTGTCCTCACCGACCACCCGCGCCCCGCGGAACTCGACCAGGCCGCGCGAATGCAATGGTGGTCCTTCGGCACCGCCGCGCCGAACCTCGCCATCGTCAACGCCACCCGCACCGCGCAAGGCCCGCAAGACCGCTGCCTCCTCGAAGTCGCGAACTTCTCGCGCGAACCCCGCACCACCCGCCTGCAACTCACCGCCGGCACCAACGTCTCCCAACATTCATCCCTCACGCTCGAACCCGGCGCGCGCCAGCGCATCATCCTGAACCTCCCGCCGAACACCCCCGCCCTCGAAGCCGCGCTCCCCGACGACGCCCTCCTCGGCGACAACCGCGTCACCCTCCTGCCCGCGCCCCGCAAACGCACCCGCGTGCAAGTCGCCCTCGACAACCCCGAACTGCGCGACCTCTTCACCCGCGGCCTCGAATCCACCGGCCTGCGCTCCAGCATTTCCGCCGATCCCGAACTCGTGATCCATGAATCCCGCGCCGTGCCAGCTGGCGAACGCACCTGGGGCCTGCGCATTCTCTCCGCCACCAACGCCACCGCCTACACCGGCCCGTTCGTCGTCAACGCCGCGCATCCGCTCACGCGCGGCCTCGAATTGCAGGGCCTCATCTGGGCCGCCATCGCCGACACCAACCTCGCCACTCACCCGCCCGTCATCACCGCCGGCGACGTGCCGCTCCTCACCGCGCGCGAGGACGCCCTCGGCCGCCAGCAGATCACGCTGCAATTCACGCCCGCCCTCACCACCCTGCCCGCCACGCCCAACTGGCCGATCTTCCTCTGGAATCTCCTGAGCTGGCGCGCCCGCGAAACCCCCGGCCTCGAGGAAAATAATTTCCGCCTCGGCAGCGACATCGTCCTCAAAACCACCAACGGCCCCGTGCGCCTCCTCCGCCCCGACCGCACCACGCAGGACTTCACCAAAACCCAGCGCCTCCTCCTCCTCGAAGCCCCCGGCCCCGGCCTCTACACCGCCATCCACGGCCAGGAAACCAACACCTTCTCCGTCAACTTCCTCGCCGCCGAAGAATCCGATCTCACCGCCACCCAAACCGGCCGCTGGGGCGAATGGCAGACCCAGCAGGAAACCCGCTACGAATACGCCGCCGTCCTCTGGATTTTCCTCCTCGCCGCGCTGATCGGCCTCGCCATGCACCTCGTGATCCTCGCGCGCGGGCAGCGCGAGGCGGGGATTTAAGCGGGAGACGAGGCTGGTAAAATCGGTCGAGCAAACGCGCCCCGCTACGCCGGTGAACTTCTGCTTGTCGCATAGAAGCCAACGAACAGGCGCCCCTTCCGCGAGCTATGCCTTGAATCTCCCATTCCTCAAGCGCACGCTCTCGCCATGAGCAACAAACAAATCGTTCAAGACCTGCTCGATAAACTCCCCGATAATGTCTCGCTCCACGATGTCGCCCAAGAGATCGAGTTCGTGGCGGGGGTGCGGCAGGGGTTGGCCGAGCTCGGCCGCGGGGAGCGCATTCCAATTGAGGAAATCGAACGGGAGCTGCCGTCATGGGTTATCAAGTAGCCGTTTCACCTTCCGCCCGACGCGACCTCCGCGACATCGTCCGTTACATCTCGTTGGACTCACCGGAGCGCGCCGTCACGTTCGGCCAATTTCTGCTCAGCAGCACCAAACGCCTCGCTGACTTCCCCGAGCTGGGCCGGGTCGTTCCCGAGTTCGGCGATCCCTCCATTCGCGAGATTGTTGTTCGCTCCTACCGTGTCATCTACCGCGTCGATCACGCCGATTGCCGCGTGGATGTTGCCCGCTTCTGGCATGGCGCGCGCGGGACTCCCGAAATCGAGGAAGCATGACAGGAAACCACTGACCGGCACTAACCGGCACTAATAAAACCCATCAAACCAGCCCGGCGGAGCGAAGACGGGCCGGGTCTCTGATTAGTACGAGTTAGTGCCGGTTAGTGGTTTTAATTTCTTCGTGGATCAACAATCGCCGGATAGCGGTTCAATCCCCGCTTTACGGCTTTCCCTTCTGCTCCACCCACGCGGCTCTCGCGGAACGGGTTAGAGCCTTCTCACGTCGGGTCCTACAAAGCTGCCCTTCACCGCTTGGGCGCCTTGAGTTTCTCGATCAGGTATTCCGCCACGGTGGCGTGTTTCACGTCAGGCGCGCCGGGATAGACGAGTTCACAGGCGATGTCGAATTTCCGGCATTGCTCGTGGAGCTTCACGCCGAAGTTGGAAGTGTGCGTCGGGTCCTTCTGGTCCTGCCCAAGCGCGGGCGGCGAGTTGTAAATCAGGTAAATCGGCGGGTCATCGGCGGTGACGAGAGCGTAGGGGGAATACTCGGCGATCCACGGCAGGATGGTGTCGCGCTTGGCCAGAAACTCATCGAACGCCGCGAGCTTCTTCTCCTTGTCACCGGCGAAACCGAACGCGTGCCCGCCGTATTTGCTGTTGGGCGTCCACGCCTTCATCTGTTGCGGATCAAGCGTGGTCTGCGCGCCCGTGACGGCAGCGCACCAGAGCCGCGTGGATTCGCGCGCGATGGGATCGGCGCTCTTCGGGTCGGCGAGGTCGTCGTGGAAAGCGAGCCACAGGCTGGAGCACGCGCCCGCGCTGCCGCCGCTCGCGCCGATGCGGACTTTGTCGAGGTTCCACTCGGCGGCCTTGCTGCGGACAAACTGCAGCGCGCGCGCGGCGTCGTGCAGCGGGGCCTTCACCGGCGGTTGCACGCCCGCGTCCCGGGCCTGGCTGGTGTAGCGATAGTTGATGGACACGACCGAGATCCCAGCGGCGAGATAGCTGGTCAGACTGCCCACGCGCGCCTTGTCGCCCGCCTGCCAGCCACCGCCGTGGATGTAGAACAGCAGCGGCGTGGGCGTGTCCGACGTGGCGCGGTAAAAGTCGAGCACCTGGCGCGGATGTGTGCCGTACGCAATGTCGGACAGCGTTGGTTTCGCAGTGGCCGTCGCCTTGGCGGGGGGCGTTGCGGTGGCGGCAGGCGTTGCTTTCGCGGGCGTTTCCGCCGCAAAAGTGGAGGTCGAAAAAAATGTGAGCAGGGTGAGAAGAGCCGGGGCGGTGATTTGCATGGGCGGCACGGTAACGAGGGGCAACGGGCGGTGCAATGCCGTCGGCGCTGGCGCGAGCCGTAAACACCCCATCGCACCCTCCCGCCGTTCGCAATTTGACGGCGACAAGTCGCCGCAGTCCACAGTTGCGCTCGTTCCGCTGCGGCGGCGCGGGGAGCGCGGCGTTTACGCCGCAGCAGGCCGGGGTGGCGAAGCGGCCGCCGAACTTTTCCGACGCGCCCGTTCCGTGCGGACGCGCCTGCGGCGTGAACGCCGCGCTCCGGGCGCAGCGCGCGGAATCGGTGCTTGGCAGCGTCTGGCGCGGCTCGTACGCTGCCGCCCCGTGAACACTTGGCTGCGCTTCCTCATCATCGCGAACGCCGCCGTCTGGTTTGGCTCGGCCATTTTCTTCACGTTCGCGGTCGGTCCCGCCTTTTTTTCCCCCGAGTCGAAGGAGCTGTTTCAAGGCGCGTATCCGTATTACTCGGGGGCCGTCGCGCAGTTGGTGATCGAGCGTTTTTTCAAGTGCCAGCAGGTGTGTGGTTTCATCGCGCTGGGGTTGCTGGTGGCGGACAAGTTCTACACCAACCGGCCGCTGGACCGCGCGCTGGGCTGGCTGGTCGCGGTGCTGCTCGGCCTGAGTCTGGCCAGCGGCTACTGGCTGCTGCCCTACATGAAGAAGCTGCACACGACCAAATACGCGCAGATGAGCACTCCGGCGCAGCGGGAGTTTGCGGCCACGCGTTTTAGCCGCTGGCACGGCGCATCGCAGGCGGGGAACCTGTTTGTGATGCTTGGACTGCTGCTCTATCTGCGCCGCGTGACGACGCCTCCGGAGACCCAGCGCTTCCTGGACACGAGCGGGGTGAAAAGCTGACTGCCGTCCCGCTTGCTCACCGCACCCCAACCCCCTCCGTCTTCGGCCCGATGATCGTTCCTCCATCGACCACCAGCGTCTGGCCCGTGACCAGATCGGAGCCGGTGATGAAACTCATGATCGCAGCGGCGATGTCCTCGGGGCGGCACACTTTCCCCAGCACGGCGACGCGTTCGCGCGCGGCCTTGGAATCTTCGTACGCGTCGCCGAGACCTTTTTGCAGCCATTCGCCCGCGATGAAACCAGGCGCCACGGCATTGACCCGCACCTTTGGCCCGAGCACGCGAGCCAGCGAGATCGTGAGATTGATCACCGCCGCCTTCGAGGCGCAGTAGGGAATCGAGCTGCCCGCGCCCGCGATGCCCGCGACGCTGGCGACGTTGACAATCGCGCCCTGCCCCGTGGCTTCGAGATGCGGCCGGGCGGCGCGCGCGCATTGAAACACGCCTCGCACATTCACGCCGAAGATGTGCTCCCAGTCCGCGTCGGTGACTTCTTCCAACTGACTGTGCGCAATGAAGCGCGTGGTGCCGGCGTTGTTCACGAGGATGTCGAGCCGGCCGAATTCCCGCACCGCCGCCGCCACGAGCGCGCGGCAATCCGCGTCCCGCGCCACATCGCCCGCGACCGCGATGGCGCGCACGCCCAGCGCCAGCGCCTCCGCGGCGACCGCCTCGGCCTCCGCCTGCGAGCGGTTGTAATTGATCGCCACATCGCACCCGCCCCGCGCCAGCAATAACGCCGTCGCGCGACCCACGCCGCGACTCGCCCCCGTGACCACTGCTGCTTTGCCTTTAATTTCCATAATTTTTTGCCGTGGCTATCCCGTCGCGAATGCCGCGCGGACCACGGAGACGGAGACACGATGAACACCGGGGGGCGAAGCCGCAACCAAAGCGGAGCGCGACCGTCCCGGTCGCAGCGGCTGGCGCGGCAAGGGAACGGTGGAATACTCAGACGACCTCTCCGCCGCGCACGCGCTCCCAGTTCCTTGCGCGCCGCGAGGATTTTACCGGGAGCGCGGCTGTGTGCGCGGAGCACCAGCCGCAGCAGGTTGGCCGCAGGGGAGGCCTCGGATTCCAACGGGCACCTGCGAGGTTTCGGGGCCGCTGCGGCTGGTCCTCGGCGGACAGCGCCGCGCTCCGCTTGGCTTGCGGCTTCGCCGCCGCAGTTGGAGCGCGCATCAAAAGCAATCGCCGCCCGAACGCCCGTCAGGCTGGGCCAGGAGACTCCTTACCCGGCAAGGAGTTTTACGCTTTGAGCTTCGTGCTGGCAGTCTCGGGAGCCACCGGGGCCGGCACGGTGGCGAGCAGGCGGTCGATGACTTTCTCGACGTTCACGCCTTCGGCTTCGGCGCGGTAGTTCACCAGAATGCGATGGCGCAGGACCGGGTGGGCGAGGGCTTTCACGTCTTCCACGGTGCCGTGGGTGCGGCCTTGCAGCAGCGCCCGAGCCTTGGCGCCGAGCACGAGGAATTGCGCGGCCCGCAGGCCGGCGCCCCAGTTCACCCATTCGTTCACAAAGTCCGGCGTGTTCTTTTGACGCGGACGCGACACAGCGGCGAGGCGCACGGCGTAGCGGACGACGTCCTCGGCCATCGGCACCTTGCGGACGAGGTCGTGGAAGCGCAGCACGTCCTCGCCCGTGAAGAGCGGTTGGATCGGCTCGCCGCGGCGGGCGGTGGTCTGCGACACGACGGCGACCTCGTCGTCCTCGGGCAGGTAGTCGATGACGACGTTGAACATGAAGCGGTCGAGCTGGGCTTCGGGCAGCGGATAGGTGCCTTCCATCTCGATGGGATTCTGCGTGGCGAGGACGAAGAACGGCTCGGGCAGCGCGTGGCGCACGCCGGCGGCAGTGACCTGATGTTCCTGCATCGCCTCGAGCAGCGCGGCCTGGGTCTTGGGCGGCGTGCGGTTGATTTCGTCGGCCAGAATCATGTTCGCAAAAATCGGTCCGGGCACGAACACCATGCGGCGGCCGTCGCCGGTGGCTTCGAGGATTTCCGTGCCGGTGATGTCTGCGGGCATCAGGTCGGGGGTGAACTGGATGCGCTGGAATTTGAGGTGGAAAATCTGCGCGATGCTTTTGACGAGGAGCGTTTTCGCGAGGCCCGGCGCGCCGGTGATGAGGCAATGCCCGCCGGCAAACAGTGCGAGCAGCAACTGCTCGACGACCTCGTGCTGGCCCACGATGACCTTGCCCAGCTCGCTGCGAATGCGGGCGCGGCTGGAGACGAGGTTTTCGTACACCTCGCGGTCGGTCGGCGCCGCCGGAGCGACGGGCGCGACGACCGCGACAGGCGCGACGGAGACCGCCGGGTTGATCGGCGGCGGGGCGGCGGTCAGCACGGGTGGGACCGGTGGCAGGGGTGGGAAGGATTCAGTTTCGCTCATGAGAGGGGCGGGTGAGTGCGAGGTGGCGGCGTGCGGGAAAACGGCGGGCCGCAGTTCAGAAACAGTGATTCAACCACGGATGGACACGGCTAAACACGGAGGGGAACCAGACGTTCGCCGGGCCGGGATTGGTCCGGTGCGTGCGGTGGCAGGAGTGGCTTTTCATCCGTGTTTATCGGTGTTTATCGGTGTTTATCCGTGGTTCCAATGCCCGGTCGCCGCGTCCGGCTTCAGTGCGTCATCGCGTAGGTGATGATGTTGATGCCGAGCGGGAAGGAGATTTTTTCGGAGAAGGTGCGGAAGAAATACCGGTCCTCGCCCTCGCGCTCCCAGCCGTCGCCGTTGTCGGTGTTGTGGGTGGCGATCGCGATCATGCGGCCCTTGTCATCGAAGAGCGCGCGGACATGCACGTCGCGGCATTCCTCACCGTCGTGATATTCCCAGGTGATGCCCGAGTACTGGCTCTCCATGCCGGTGCGGATGTTGGGGACCTGGAGCTTGTTCTTCGGCATCTGGAGATCGAAAACGCAGTGGAAGATCGGATGCTCCATCGGCAGCTCGGTGAACTCGCGGTCGGGGAACGCGCGCTTCAACTGGCTGGCGAAATTGTCCCACTGCACTTCCCCCCAGAAATCATCCGCCATGAGAAAGCCGCCGTTGAGCAGGTATTTGCGCAGCGCGACGACCTCCTCGTCGGTGAGCACCATGCGCCCCGGCTCGACCATGTAAATCCACGGGTAGTCCGCGAGTTCCTTGTCGGTGAGATTCAGCACGCGGCCGTCGGGATTGACCTTGATCGAGGTCATCTGCTGGAGGCGATGCGAGAGATTCAGGTCGCTGTCGGGGAAGTCGGTGTGCCAGTTGCCGCCGCTGCGCGTGCCGTAGGGCGCGCGGTGAAACCGGATGCGCGCGAAGGTGAAGGTGTCGCGCTCGAAGCCCACGCTGTTGGTCCACATCGGAGTGCCGGTGCTGTGGGACTCGACCTCGCGCGCGGTCTTGACGGTGTCGGCGTTGGGCAGCCAGCCCTCGCCGCGGAACTGCGCGACCGACAGGACCACCACGAGCGCGAAGACCCCGAGCAGCGAGAGCTTCTTCGGCGATGGTTGCAGCGAGGGCATCGGGGCGGGGTGCGGCGGAGGTGGCGGTGACGGGCGGGGCGGGTGCAGCGAGTGCAGGAATGCAAGTCTGCCTCAGGGCAGTTGGTCCATCGTAGCGGGCGTCACGACCATGTACACGCGGTCGAACCACTCGCGGGGTTTTTCGCTGCCGGCCGGCGCGGGCGCGGGCGGGAAACGATTCACGATGGCCAGGTGGATCGCGCCTTCCTTCAGCAGCGTCTTGAGCGCCGGCGACTGCCCGCCCACGACGATCACCTTGCTCTTGCTCTCCTTGAACGCCGCAAGGTCATCCTTGGAAAAATTCTGCGGCAGACCCACGAACAGCACCATCGCGCTCGCATTGTCGCCCATGTTCACAAACACCGCCGCCTGTCCCGGCGGCCAGTTCTGCGGGTCGTCGGACATTGAGCGTTTGAACTCCTTGGCCTCCTTGAGCTGCACGCCGCTGCTCTTGGCCAGACCCGCCTTGAAGCCCTTGATTTGCGCTTCGGTGTTCGGACTTTTCATCGCCTCGAAGACTTCCGACACGACCAGCACGCGGCCGGAGTTGTTGAGCAGTTTGGCGGTCTCCTCGGCCACCACGAAGCCGAGATTTTCAAACGGCGTGAGGTTCACCTTGGGCGGGCCGGCAAACTGGGTGAAATACAGATAGGTGAGCGAGGCGACGATAGCGAGGACCGCGACGACCCCGAGAGTTGTGTTTTTGTTTTCCATTACGTGCAGAGATTGTCCGGGAATTTTCAAGGTCTAGTGCCGTGCCCCCGGGGAATTGTCAAACTCCCTTTCCGGCAACGCATGTTCGACCGGCGATGCGCCGCTCCAAAACCCCGGTAAGGAAACGCTGCTCCGCGTCCGTGCCTTTTCCCCAAACCGTCCGCCTCCCTTACACCCCCATTCCCGCCGCTTCGGTATCTCAATGCCCTGCTGCCTCAGCCTCTCAGCGCCGCCGTCTCCCCACAACCTCCTCGCCCAAAAAACCGACGCTTGCTTCCCCTTCGCCGCGCTTTCTATATTCGCCCGGTTTTTCTAACAAAAATATGAGCCAGACACCCATTCGAGTCGCAATCACCGGCGCTGCCGGACAGATTGGTTATTCCCTCCTGTTCCGCATCGCCTCCGGCGCGATGTTCGGACCCAACCAGCCCGTCATCCTCCACCTCATCGAAGTCCCCGATGAAAAGGCCCTCAAAGCCCTCGGCGGCGTCGTGATGGAGCTCGAGGACTGCGCCTTCCCGCTCCTCAAAGGCGTGGTCCCTACCGCCGACCTCAACGAAGGCTTCAAGGGCGTCAACTGGGCCATCCTCGTCGGTGCCGTCCCGCGCAAGCAGGGCATGGAACGCAAGGACCTCCTCGGCATCAACGGCAAGATTTTCACCGGCCAGGGCCAGGCCATCGCGCGCAACGCCGCCAGCGACGTCCGCACCCTCGTCGTCGGCAACCCCTGCAACACCAACTCCCTCATCGCGATGAACAACGCCAAGGGCGTCCCCAGCGACCGCTTCTTCGCGATGACCATGCTCGACGAAAACCGCGCCAAAACCCAGCTCGCCAAAAAGGCCGCCACCGACGTCGCCAACGTCAGCAACCTCGCCATCTGGGGCAACCACAGCTCCACGATGTACCCCGACTTCTTCAACGCCAAGATCAACGGCCGCCCCGTCACCGACGTCATCGGCCACCACGCCTGGCTCCACGGCGACTTCATCACCACCGTGCAAAAACGCGGCGCGGCCATCATCGAAGCCCGCGGCCTCTCCAGCGCCGCCAGCGCCGCCAACGCCGTCGTGGACACCGTCCGCCGCCTCACCACCCCCACGCCCGCCGGCGACTGGTTCAGCGTCGCCGTCTGCACCGACGGCGCCTACGGCATCGAGAAGGGCCTCATGTTCAGCTACCCCATGCGCACCGACGGCAAGAAATGGGAGATCGTCCAAGGCGTCCCCCTCAACGACTTCAGCCGCGGCAAAATCACCGCCACCGAGACCGAGTTGAAAGAAGAGAAAGCCCTCGTCAGCGAGCTGCTGCCGAAATAGGCGGCGCACCGGACCAGTCTTCAACCGAACGGGGCGAGCCAGTGCTCGCCCCGTTTTTCGTCTCCAAGCTGGCCGCAGAATAGGCGGGGATTTTTTGCTGCCAGGATGTGCCGGCCGAAGTTGCAATGGCGCGACTAACCCTGTCTTCGCTCGACCGGCGCTGCCTTGATCCCGACCAGCGCAATGAGCCGGTCACGAAAATCGGCAAAAGCGTCCGAGCCAGTCTCGGATAGCTCAATCAAGCTGTAGAAGCGCGTGGTGGTGGGTGATTTTTCCTTGGACTTCGCGTGATCCAAATCGGGCACATTGTAAATAGTCCAGAACTCAACGAATCCGCGCTGCTTGGCGCTCTGGTGACTCTTCTCGGCTTCGCCCAGCCGGTTCCAGATGTTGGACTTGTCGGCACCTCCTTTGATCTCGATGGCCACCACGGGCTTGATGGTATTCTCGGAAATCTCCTCGGTGATACTGATATCCGGATCCGCATAGAAATCGATGACAACCGGACGCCCAGAGGCGTTGATCAACTCCAACTTGGTTTTGGTGGACCTGGTCAGGGCGTGATGGACGATCTGTTCTATGATGTGGAAAACCGCCTCGTTCGCCGCTTTGCCAATCCTGGTATTGCGGCTGCCGCGGAGTTGCGGCCCGAGAGTGAGTAGCGTGAGGTCGTCCAGCAACTCTTTGGTGATGCGACCAAAGCCGATGGTGTTCGCCATCTCGGAAGCGCGCGAAACGAGAGCACGACAGAGTTCTTCCAATTCGTCCGCAACCCGAGTGGGTAATTCGCCCTTGGCTTCCATCACTTCCAGGCGGCCAAGTTTGCTCTTGTTGTAGAACTCTTTCTGACTGAATCCAAGGAGCAGCCGATAGTAGCCGAGTAGTTTCGGGTTCGCCCGGAGCAGGCTGGGGACCGCGAACAGGACTTCGCCGCGGATACCGCGGCTGGCCAGTTGCGCCAGGTCTTGGGGAGAAACCAGCTCGTCGAGTTCCGCATTGATGGTCCGCAGGTCAAGTCCCCGCACCGCGTCGGCGAGGGCTTCCTGGAGGAATAGTCTCCGAATCTCTTCGAGTTCGGACGCGATACTTGCCTGAAGGTTCGAGGAGGGCAGGTTGATGCTCATGGATTGGTTCCGTATAGCGAATGCCGGGGCGTCGGTAACTTCCGTTGCTCACCGATGACAGCACCCGCTCGGCTTCGGTCACGTATTCGGGGTTCAATTCAATTCCTACAAACCTTCGACGGAGTTGCTTGGCGACCAATCCCACCGTTCCGACCCCAAAGAAGGGATCGAGCACGAAGTCATCCGGCTGCGACGAAGCGAGGATACAAGGTTCTACCAACTCCGGTGGAAACGAAGCGACATGCGCGCCCAGCGACGGAGCGGTGTTGATGCTCCACACGGAACGTCGATTGCGTCGTCCTTGCTCGGCCTCTTCCATCACGGCCTCCGGGTAATAGGCATACCGCTCACTCTTGGTCAGCATGAACAGATACTCATGGGCGCGGGTCGGGCGGTCTTTGACACTTTCCGGCATGGCATTGGGTTTGTGCCAGATGATGTCACTGCGCAGGAACCATCCGTCGGCTTGCAGCGCAAAGGCCAGACGCCACGGCACCCCCAGCAAATCCTTGTCTTTCAGACCGGGTGGATTGTCGGGACGGGTTGACATCGCGCGGTTGGGATTCTTCTTATCCGCCGCACGCCAACCCCGGTTCCCGCTGGTGAAACCGTCGCCGATATTAAGCCAGAGAACGCCATCAGCGCGCAACACCCGGCGCACTTCGGCAAACAGATTGGTCAGACTGAGCAGATAACCGGCCAGGGTGTCTTCGAGGCCGATCTGTCCGTAAATTCCGTAGTCCCGCAGTCCCCAGTAAGGAGGGGAAGTTACGACACACTGGATTGACTCATCCGGCAGCAGCGGGAGCACCGCGTGAACATCTCCCTCCAAGAGCAATGACTCCGAGAGCGGAAGTTTCGCCGGTGAGGCAATCTTGGAGCGTTTCATGGGCGGTTCAGTTTAATGCCCTCTCCGCCACCTCACCGGACACATCGGAATATTTGGGCATGTCACCTAGGGGCTTCCGCCACCTCAAACGTGGCAACGATGGTCCTGTCTCTGGATTTGGCAGAAAATTCCGAGAAATAGAGATCAGTCGCTTCCCGCAGGTTGGCGAGCGCCTCGTCGAAGGTCTTCCCCTGGGTGGTGGTGCCGGTCTCGGGATTGTGCGCAACCAACCAATCGCTCTTGCTGTCAGGATAGATGATGGCCGTGAGATTCATGCGTTGCTGAGGCCGACAATCTCCGATGCCCGCCCGGGCGTCAATCAGCCCGACGGCCGGATCGCGGTGCCCGCCGATCAGCACGCGGACGCGTAGCCGGGTGTTCGGACGCAGTCGCCGACAGCAGCAACAAAAAAAAGGCCTGAAACAGTCACCGACTGCTTCAGGCCCATGACCGAACTGGAGTAGCTCAGGAAGCCGCCGGCGCCAGCGCGGGGACGCTGCCGTGGATTTCCTCGATCTTCGCGTTGAGCTGGAGGAAATCGAGGACCTTGCTGTAGAGGATTTGCTCCCGGATTTCGCCGACCGCATTCCGTTTCTTGATGTCCTCGATAAACTTGTCCATCGGCACCTGGTTCTGCTCGGAGAGTTGGTAGATGCGCTGCATCAACTCCGATTCACCCACCTGAATTTTCTCCGCCGCGGCAATGCGGACGAGGATGATCTGCAACCTCACGCGATCCTTGGCGCTCGCGTTGGCCATGCCGAAAATCTGCTCCTTCTGGGCCTCGATGGTCGCCTGGGGCACGCCGCGTTTCTGGTTTTCCTGAACGATGTCATAGACAATGCGACGAGTCTCTTCGAGGACGATGCTATCCGGCAGCTCGCAGGTGACGCGGGTGAGCAATTCCCGGATGATCTGATCGCGCAGCACGCGGCCTTCCTTGAACTTCAGCTCGGTCTCGAGGTCCGCGCGCACGCCGGCCAGGAGCTTTTCCATCGAGTCCGCACCGAAGGATTTGGCGAAAGCTTCGTTGACCTCGGGCAGCGCCTTTTCCTTGAGGCCCACGATCTCGACTTCATACACGCCCGGTTTGCCGGACAGCTCCGGCACCACGAAGTCCGCCGGAAAGGTGATGGTGACCGTGCGCTTCTCGCCGGTTTTGGCCCCGATGAGCTGTTCGCTGAATCCGGGAATGAAGGACGTGGGCTTGATCTCCACCCAGAAATTCTTCTGCTCGGTCAGGCCGCGCGCCGTCGGGGAAATCTCCGTGATCACCCGGCCCTCGCTGGTGCCGTGATAATTCACGACGGCCATGTCGCCGGTCTGCAACGGCCGGTCGATGTCGTTGTATTTCACCTGCTGCTCGCGCAGCGCGGTGATCGCGCGGGTGACATCCTCGTCGGTGACCGCACCCTTCGCCAGCTTCAGCGGCAGCTCTTTGTAAACCGGCAGCTCGAACTCCGGTTCGATCTCGAGCGTGGCCGCAAACTGCAGCGGCATCCCGCGGCCAAACTGGATTTCCTCGATGTCCGGATACGTGGCCGCGCGCAGCTTCTCCTGCTCGATCGCCTTGGGATAATGCGTCGAGATCAGCTTGCGTTTGACCTCCTCGTCGATCTTGGCCGAGTAGCTTTTCACGACCTGCTCGCGCGGGGCCTTGCCCGGGCGGAACCCCGGCAACTGGGCGGATTTTTGAAACTCGCGCGTCACCTCTTGGAACGCGGCATCCACGACGGTGGCGTCCACTTCCACGCGGACGAGTTTTTTGCAGGGAGCCAAATTTTCGACGGTTACATTCACAGGCAAATCTTTTGTAAAATACTGAAACAATGCGCCGGCCGACGATGAGTTTGGTCCCCGCGCGGAAACGAGCGCGCGACAGTAGGACGCACCCTCCCATGCGTCAAGCACCTGCTCGGAACCGCGAAAAACAAGGAGCCGTCTCCGTTTCAGGCACGTCCTCGGGCCCCAAAGCCAGCCCGGAGCACCGCACCCGAGTTCGACGCGCCCCGTCCACCCCGCCCCCGCCTCGATTGGGAAATCGGCGCTCCGCTCCGGCGGTGGCGGCGCAACCAAATCCGGCGTTGCCGCCCGTCACCGGCCTGTGAAACTCCCGCCGTCACCGCCACCGCACGCGCCGTCATCCACCACCAACAACAACAACTCGCCATGTCACCCGTGCCACGCCCCCTGCTCACCGCCGCGTGCGCCGTGCTTGCGCTGCTGTTTCTGCTCCAACTTCAGCCCGCCAAGTCCGCCCCGCCGCCCCCGCCCGCCAGCAAACGCCCCGCCGCGCCGCTGCCGCCGGGCATCACGCTCACGGACGCGCAGGGCCGCGACAACGGCGTGCGTTTCGTGGACCTCAACGGCGACGGCTTCGATGACCTCGTGTTCTCCAACGCCGAGCGCTACGCCATCTACCTGTTCAACGACATCGAGCGCAAGAACCTCGGCTGGACCCTCGGCTGGCCGCATCTCATCCGCGAAGGCCGGGCCGGCGATGCCAACGCGCTGCCGCCCTTCGTCACCGCCGACGGTCGCGACGCGGGCGTGACGTTCAAGGACGGCGCGCTGTGGGTGCAGGGCGTGCGCCGCTTTTCGTTTGCGGAACTTTGTCGCCCGCCGCTGCCACCAGCGCGCCCGCCGCAGGAATCGTTGCGCGCGCTGCGCTTGAAGCCCGGCTTCAAGGCCGAACTCGTCGCCAGCGAACCGCTCGTGCAAGACCCCATCTTCGTGGACTGGGACGCGCGCGGCCGCATGTGGGTCGTCGAAATGGCCGACTATCCGTTCCACGAGCGCAACGGCCAGACCCACCACGGCCGCGTGAAAATTCTCGAGGACACCGACGGCGACGGCCTCTACGACAAGGCCGCGATCTTCCTCGACGACCTGCTTTATCCCACCGGCCTCGCGTGCTGGAAAAACGGCGTCTTCATCGCGAGCGTGCCCGACGTGTTTTTCGCCGAAGACACCGATGGCGACGGCCAGGCCGACCAACGCACGCCCATTTTGCAGGGCTTCACCAAGGGCAATCCGCAGCATCTCGTGAACGGTTTCGCGTGGGGCCTCGACGGCTGGCTCTACGGCGGCAACGGCGACAGCGGCGGGCGCATCACCGAAGTGAAGAGCGGAAAAACCTACACCCTCAGCGGTCGCGACTTCCGTTTTCATCCCGCGACCGGCGAGTTCCAACTGCAACCCGGCCAGGCGCAATACGGCCGCTGGCGGGACGATTTCGGGAACTGGTTCGCCAACAACAACAGCAACCTCGGCTGGCATTACCTCTTTGATGACCGCTACCTCGCGCGCAATCCGCAACTCGCCGTGCCCACGATGAAGCGCGACCTCAATCGCGGCGGCAACCGGCTCTACCCCGTGAGCGCGCCCATCCGCCGCCTGAACCAGCCCGACTCGGTGAACCTGCTCACGTCCGGTTGCAGCCTCATCCCCTATCGCGACACGCTCTTCGGCGCGGACTACGCCAGCAGCGTGTTCATCTGCGAACCGGCGAACAACCTCGTGCATCGCGAAGTGCTCGAACCCGACGGCATCAGCTTCAAGAGCCAGCGCGCCGCGGACGAGACCGACCGCGAATTTCTCGCCAGCGAGGACAACTGGAGCCGCTTCACCCAGGCGCGCACGGGACCGGACGGCTGCCTCTACGTCGTGGATTTTTACCGCCTCATCCTCGAACACCCCGAGTGGATTGCCCGGCAAATGATCGAGCATCTCGATCTCCGCGCCGGCAGCGACAAGGGCCGCATCTACCGCATCAGCCCGACGAACACGCCGCGCCGCCCGGTGCCCAAACTCGCCGCGCTCAGCGACGCCGAACTCGGCCAGCAACTCCCGTCGCCCAACGGCTGGGTGCGCGACACGGCACAGCGTCTCCTCCTCGAACGCGGCGCAAAATGGAGCACCGCCACGCTTGCCGGCAACGCCGCCGCGCAAGTGCAGCAGCTCTGGACGATGCACACACTCGGCACGCTGACGCCCGTCCTGCTTCAGCCCGCCCTCCGCAGTCCCGAGCCGCGCCTGCGCGAACACGCCGTGCGCATCGCCGAAAATTATCTCCGCGATTCCGCCGTGCTCGCCGCCGTGTGCGACCTCCTCCACGACGACGATGTGCGCGTGCGCGTGCAGGTCGCCTTCTCGCTCGGCGAGAGCAGTGATGCCCGCGTGTCCGCCGTGCTCAGCGCCCTCGCCCAGCGCGACGCCGCCACGCCGGGAATGCTCGTCGCCCTGCTCAGCTCCGCACCGCGGCACGCCGACGCGCCGCACTGGCAGGCCATGCTGAAAGGCACCGTGCGCCCGACCAACCTCGTGCCGCCCAAGCTCATCACCAACGCCGATCCCGACCGCGAGAAAGTGGTCAAAGCTTATGCGGGCGTGGACAAACTCGTCGGCGACCCCGCGCGCGGGCATCCGCTCTACACCGCGCTCTGCGCCGCCTGCCATCGCCTGAAAAACGAGGGCCACGAGATTGGCCCCGACCTCGGCACCGTCGCCGGCAAACCCACCGAGCAACTGCTCGAGGCCATCCTCGATCCCAGCCGCGCCGTCGAGCAGCGCTACCTCGCGCAAAACATCACCCTGAAAAACGGGGAGGAAATGACAGCCATGGTCGCCGAGGAAACCGCCAACAGCCTCACGCTCAAACTGGTCACGGGCACCGTCGTCGTGCTGCGGAGCAATATCGTCAAGCGCGTCACCAGCACGAAATCCCTCATGCCCGACGGCCTCGAAAGCGCGCTCCCGCCGCAGCAACTCGCCGACCTGCTCGGGTGGCTGCGCGCGAAATAATCAGCGCCCAAAACCGGGGAATGCGGCGGTGCTGTGGGGCAGGCTTCCAGCCTGCCAGTTCGGGCGGCATCCATGCCGCCCGTTCCCACGGTGGCCGTGCGGCGTGGCGGCCCCGGAAACACGGTGCAGGGATGCCCCGCGAACTGGCAGGCAAGGATGCCTGCCCCACCGGCACGCTCCGGGGTCAAGCCGCGCTGCCGCCGCGGTAGATGCGCGGGACGCGGTAGGTGATGGCGGTGAGCACTTCCCACGGGATTGTTCCGAACCACGTCGCCACCTCCGTTGCCGAAATTTCCTCGGTGCCCTGGCGGCCGATCAGCGTCGCGATGTCACCGGGTTGGGTGGCGTGGACGCGGCTCACATCGACGAGCATCTGATCCATCGTCACGCGGCCGAGCACGGCGCAGCGGTGGCCGTGAATCAGCACGGCGCTGCGGTCGCTGCCAGCGCGGAGATAGCCGTCGCCGTAGCCCGCCGTCACCGTCGCCACCCGCATCCGGCGCGCGGCGGTGAAAGTGTGGCCGTAGCTGAGCGGCGTGCCTTTGGAAATTTCCTTCACGAGCGCCACGCGGCAGTACCACGACAACGCGGGCCGCAACTCCGGCAGCGGCGGCGTGAGACGGCGGCGGCCGGTGGGGAGGATTCCGTACACGAGCAGGCCGGGGCGCACCAGGTCGAACGTGGTCGCCGGTTCGTGAAGAATGGCCCCGCTGTTGTTGGCGTGAATCATCGGCGGCAAGAAGCCGGCGGCGGTGAGTTGAGCGATGACGGAGTCAAACTGCGCGGCCTGTTGTGCGGAGAATTCAGCGTCGTCCTCGGCGCTGGCGAAATGGGTGAAGAGACCTTGCAGCTCCAACTCTTCCGAACCGGCGATCGCCTGCGCCAGCGCGAGCGCATCGCCAGGCGCGACGCCGAGCCGGCCCATGCCGGTGTCCACCTTGAGATGCACCTCGACGGTGCGGCGAAGCTTGTGTGCGGCGGCGGCGAAGGCGTGCGCCTCGGCCAGCGTGGAGATCGTCGGCATGACGTGATCTTTCACGCAGGTCTCGATTTCGTCGGGCAGGCACGCGCCGAGCATCAGGATCGGCCAGCCGCGGCCGACGCTGCGGATGGCACGGGCCTCGGCAAGATTCGCGACGCCGAAAATGTCCGTGCCGCTCTGCATGAGGAGCGCGGCGATTTGCTTGAGGCCGTGGCCGTAGGCGTCGGCCTTCACGACGGTCATGATCTTCACCCGCGGGCCGACGCGGTGGCGCAACCACGCGAGATTGGCGCGCAAGGCATCAAGGTCCACCTCGGCCCAGCAGCGATACGAGGTCGTCA
The DNA here is from genome assembly GCA_945861535.1 of Akkermansia muciniphila. Classification (GTDB taxonomy): domain Bacteria; phylum Verrucomicrobiota; class Verrucomicrobiia; order Limisphaerales; family BJHT01; genus BJHT01. Next base: position 59,968 of record CAMAUZ010000042.1, read on the forward strand.
TGGGCGGCGCTCTGATTCACAGGTGCGAGTTTTGGGGGTTGCCGCATCAGGCGGATCGATGCTGGCGGCGAGACGCCGCCAGAACTCGCAGGCGGGGACGCCTGCGGTGCCGGGGCACGGCCGGGATGCGCTCGTAGTCATGGTTCGGTCGGCAGGACGCGCGGCGGCGGGGCTTTCACAAATTCGACCGCACGCAGATAGACCGGCTCCAACTGGGCGGCGGGGATGAAATCGGTGCGGCCCGCCGCGAGCATTGCAACGGTGGGGGCGTCGGCGTGCAGCACGCGCCCGCGGGGAAACCAGCGCGTCGCCTCGGGGCCAATCCAATGATCGACGCGGCTGTCGAGCGCGGCGGCCTCGGCGACGGGCACGATGCGCAGCGGCTCGGCGACGCGCCAGTCCGCGGCGGTGATCTCGTACAGGCCGAGATAAATTTCATGGCGCTGGGCATCGACCACCACCGCCACGCGACCAAGCCAGCCCGCGCGATGCGCCTGCGCCGCGAGACAATCGGCGCTGCTCACGCCGAGCACGGGCGTGCCGAGGGCGAGCTGCCAGCCCTGCGCGAGCGAGATCGAAATGCGGACGCCCATGTTCGACCCGGGACCGAGCGCGACGGCAAGGCCATCGATTCCCTCACGCTCAATCTGCGCGACTCGCAACGCACGCTCGACCATTCCCAGCGCGCTGATCGCGCGGCCGCCCGATTCGCTTTCGGTCGCGAGCACGCGCGCAATGCCCGCCGCGTCGGTCGTCGCGACGGCGACGCTGCGGTGGGTGGAGGAGAACTCGAAGGCGAGGAGGTTCACGCGGAGAAGGTTTTTTTAACCACACGGATGGACACCGATGGGAAGGGCGCAGCCCAGACTGGGGAGCGCACGCGCCCTCGCGTGCAGTTTTCCGCGCCCTCGCGGAAAACCCGTGTGGCACGAGCGCGTGCGGAATCGCCACGACGGGTTTGCGGAGCCGGAAGCGGGATGCGAGGGCGCATCCCGTAACACGCGAGGGCGCGTGTGCTCCCCGGGCTGCGGAGTTGCAATTCAGAAATCCTCATACGTGATGCGGCGCTCGGCTTCGCTGATTGTTTCGAGGCGGACGTGGCGGAGGCGCAGGTCCGCAGCGGGCGCGCCGGCGTTGCCTGCGAGAGCCGGCCGCCAGCGCTCAATCCATTCCACCACGGCGACGCCGGCGGGCGCGTAAAGGTATTCGTCCAGCCCCGCGCCGGTGATCTGCGCGGGCGTATCGAGGCGGTAGAGGTCGAGGTGGAAGAGCGGCAGGCGTCCGCCGCGATACTGATTCACGAGCGCAAACGTCGGCGAGTGGACGCGCCCGAGAAAGCCCAGGCCACGCGCGAGGCCCTTCACGAGCTGCGTCTTGCCCGCGCCGAGATCGCCTTGCAGGCCGAGCACCCAGCCGCTTTGCGCCGCGCGTCCCCAGGCCTCGCCGAGGGCCTCGGTTTCGGCGGGGCTATGCGAAATGAACGTACCCATGGGCTTCGAGTTCGTGAACGCCGTGCTCGGTTTTGATCTTCAAGCCCGAGCCGGCGGTGATGCGCCCGATGCAGGTGAGCGGCACGTCGGGGAATTGCGTGCGCCACGTGTCGAGCAGTGGGACGGCGTCGCGGCTGGCGACGGTGAGGAGCAGTTCAAAATCTTCGCCGTCGGTCAGCGCGGCGAGCAGGCGGGATTTGCGCGGGCCGGGGGCCAGCGGCGCCGAGGGCTGACCTTCCGCGGCGGCGCTGAGATCGCGGGTGCGCTCCTTGGCGGCGCGGCTGATGGGAATGGATTTGCCGAGCAACACCGCGCCGACGCGGCTGGCATTGAGAATATGGCGCACGTCGCCCGCAAGGCCGTCGCTGACATCCATCATCGCGTGAATCGGAAACTGCGCCGCGAGCCAGCGGGCCTCGGCGAGGCGCGGCTCGAAGTCGAGATGGCGACCGGCGAGCGACCCGCCGAGCTGGCCGGTGACGAAGATGGCGTCGCCGACTTTTGCACCGGAGCGGAGGGTGGCTTTTCCACGCGGCGCCCAGCCGACGAGCGCGATGGAGATGAGCAGGCGCTCGGGATTGGTCGTGGTCTCGCCACCGCTGATGGCGACGTCGTGCCGGCGGGCGAGCGCACTCATTCCGCGGTAGATGCCCTCAAGGACTTCGACTTTGAAATCGCGCGGCAGGGCGATGGTGACGAGCGCGCACGTCGGCGTGCCGGCCATCGCGGCGATGTCGCTGAGGCAGCGGGCGAGGGCTTTGTGGCCGATTTTTTCCGGCGGCGTGTCGGCGGTGAAGTGAATGCCCTCGACGACCGCGTCGGTTTTGAAAAGGAGCACGCGATCTTTCATCCCGAGGTCGAGCACCGCGCAGTCGTCGCCGGGGCCGACGAGGACGGAGTCGTTCGTCGGGAGCGCGCGGGTGAGATGGGCGATGAGTTCGAACTCGTTCATGGGCACCTCCGCGGTGCGGCGTGCGCACGGCCAAGGAGCGCGGCCTTCCGGCCGCTTTCGCGTGCGATGGCGACGGGGTGTTCGGATGTACTGTTACCGCCCCACGCGGAAGCAGCGTAAACGCCGCGCTCCAAGCGGGCGGCGTGCGGAAGCTTCTCGGTGTCTGGGAAAATTCGGTTCATGACGGCCAGAAGAAGGGCAGGCGGATGCGCTGCTCCAGAATGAGCCAGAGGAAGTTGGTCAGATTGAACGCGGCGTGGGTGAGGATGGGCGTGAGCAGATTGCCAGTGCGTTCGTAAAGCCAGGTGAGCAGGAGCGCGAGCAGCACGAGCGGCAGGAAGGTCATGGTGTTCGCGTGGCTCAGCGCGAAGAGAATGGCCGTGAACCACAGCGCGAGCTGCGGGAAACCGAGGCGTTTGATCGCGGGATAAAGGATGCCGCGGAAGAGGATTTCCTCGACCACCGGCGCGCAGACGACGGCGATGATCCCGAACACGGCGCGCTCGAAAGTCGAGACCGAGGTTTGCAGCGCCTGCACCGTCGCCTGCTGGACCGGCTCGGTTTTGAGACTGGTCATCATCTGCGCGGACACGCCCGCGAGCATCCAGGAAAGCGGCAGTATGCCCGCGGTCGCGAGCAGCGCCGGGACAAACACGCGGCGGGGACTCCAATCGCGCCAGCCGAAGGCCTCGTGCCAGGTCTGGCCGTGTTCGCGCAGGAAGACGCCGGTGATGAGCAGCACGCCGAGATGGAAGGTGAGCGTGTTGACGACCAGCGTCGGCAGGCGCGCGCCGGGATCGGGCAGGAACCGGAGCGCCAGAGAACCGATCATCATGAAGGCAACCACGCCCAGCAGGAAGCGCATGAGGGCTTCGAGTTTCCAGGGCTTTTCCAGCAACATCGCCGCGGAGCGTAATGCAGCGGGCGGCGAGGTGACGACGGAAAAAGCCGCGAGACGGCGGGCCTCGGCCGGAGCGCGAGGTTCACACCGCAGCAGCGTGGAGCACCAACGGAGCGCCGGACCCGCCCTTAGTTTCATCGCCGGGCGGACGGCTCGGCGGCGACTCCCACGCCTTCGCCGTCGGACCCGACGGCAGGCCCCTACTCCGGCACGAAACGCACCTCGTCGAGATAAACCACCGCGCCTGTCGGCGCCGTCACCGTCAGCGCGAGGCTCCCCGTCAGCGTCGCGGGCGGCGTGAAAGGAATGGCGATTTCCACCCACGCCGGGCCGGCTTTCACGAGGGTCTCGCGCGCCAACGGTTTGCCATCGAACGTCCCGGCGAGCGTGATCTTCACCTCGGTTTCAATCGCGGCTTTCACCCACGCGGTCAGCCGATGCGGCACGCCGGCGGTGAACTGGACGGGGTGGAATTTGCCCTTGGTTTTGATGAGCGCGGACTGCTGCCCGGCCTTCACGTACGCGGCGTCGGTGTTCACCGTCACGGCGTTGTCCCAGAACGCGACGGCTTTCAAATGCTCCACGCCCGCCGGCTCGAATCCGCCCCAGACACTGCAGCCGTCGTAGGCAAGTTTCGCCCCTGGTTGCAGCAGTCCGGCGGCGGCCGGGTCCACGCGCAGCAGCGGCGTGGAGTAACGAAAACCCTGCCGGTCGGTCACCGCGCCCCCGACGTAAAATGGCAGCGGGCTGGGCGGCAATTCCACGGAGCAAACGCCGCCGCTCCGGCGCGCGGGCAACGTCTGCCAAAAGCGCGAGACCCAGTTGCCGTCGTCGCCGTGGCTCAGGATCAAGTCCGCCGCCGCCACCGCGCGCGGCCCGCTGAAATCCCACTCCGCCACCGTGACCGCGCCGCGCCGCACGACGCGCACGGCGCTGACCGTGTTGAAGGCCGGCGCGCTCTGCAGATGCACATCCAGCCATGCGAAGACCTGCTCGTCGGCAGTCGGCGTCAGGCCGTGATTCCAGTTGGGCAGAATCGTCAGGTGCTTCGGTCCGCTGGCGAGGCGATGCGTCTCCATCAGGGCCGACATCCAGTAAAAGTGATCGTTCGCGCCGGTGAACCAGCCGATGGGCGTCGCGCGCGAGGCGAGGCGGAAGGCAGGATCGAGCGTGGTGCGCCAGTGCTCGCGGGCGGCCGCGTCGTATTTCGGATTCGGCCCGCCGCCGAACCACCACGAGTTGCCGAGTTGCAAACTGCCCGTGCCGAACATCGCCGAGCCGACCTTGATCCGCGGGTCCACGCCCGTCATCAGCGTGGTGAAAAAACCGCCCCACGAACTCCCGCACATGCCGATGCGGTTGCGATCCACCTCGGTCCGCGATTCGAGAAACGACACCGCCTTCAACAACGCGACCGCCCCGTGATAAATCGGCGCGCGCTGCGGATCCGCTCCCGCCTCCAGCGAGGACACGATGGGATAGCCGCCCGTCGAACGGTAGCCCGGCAGCGGAAAATCAATGCACAACGCCGCATATCCCCGCTTCGCCCCGAGCACCGTCCAGTAACTCGACGCCCGCCCCAGCCCGCCCTGATTCCAGATGAACGCCGGCAACCCGCGCTTCCCCGCCGGATGACTGAAGTACGCGAAAATATCCACGCGCTTCTCCCCATCCATCTCCGCGTGAAACATCACCTCCTCGGTGACAATGCCGTCCTTCTCCTCGCTCTTCGTCGTCCGGGGCTGGAGCGGCGTGGCGAGAATTTTTTGGAGATCGAACACCGGGTCGGGTTCGGCCGCGGCGAGCGCGGGCAGCCCGGCCAAACTCGATCCCAGTAAGAACGCGAGCAACAGGCCGCGCCAGCGCAGCGCCATGAGGTTGATAATCATCTGAGGGCAGGCTAATCCGTAACCATTCAGTCGAACCGAATTGTTTGACCACAGAGACGCGATGAACACAGAGAAAACAAAGCATTCTCTGGCCGACATTGACTCACTAACAGGTGACTTTCCGGCGCTGACGCCGGCCCGCTTTTTTTTCTCTGTGTTCATCGTGTCTCTGTGGTTCTCACATCGGTTTCCACTGCATCGATACGGCTAATATCTTACGTGCCTCCGGCACGACGCCGGG
>CAMAUZ010000043.1 GCA_945861535.1 Akkermansia muciniphila
AACAAAGGCAAGTGGAAGGGCGAACAACTCATCCCCGAAGCCTACCTCGTGCGGGCGACCACACCCAGCCAGATCAACGAGCGCTACGGCTTCTTCTGGTGGGTCGATGATTTCAACGTCGGTGGAAAAACCTACCACAGCTTCCAAGGACGCGGCGCAGGTGGACAGTTCATCTTCATGTTCCCCGAGCTGGACTTGGTCACCGTCATCACGTCCCACAACAAAGGCATGGGCGACATGCTCAAGACCCTGCCACAGCGGATCATTCCGGCGTTTGTGGAGAAGTGACGCAGCCACTTTTCGCGCCCCCCAAATGAAAACTCTCCTCACCGCCCTGCCGCTCGCGCCGCTTGCCGCTCAAACAGCGGACTGTCCGCCAGAGTTTCGCAAACTAGCCTGAACCCGAATCACTTCGCACCATGAACAATCCACTCCTCCTCACCCGCCGCCAGATGCTCCAGCGCGCCGCTTGCGGCTTCGGCGCACTCGCTTTGCACGACATCGCCCGCGCGGCCTCGAATCCGCTCGCATCTCGCATCCCCGGCATGGTGCCGAAGGCCAAGCGCGTCATCTTCCTCTTCATGAACGGTGGCCCGTCGCAGATGGATCTCTTTGACCCGAAGCCCTTCATCGAGCGCAAGCACGGCCAGAAGATCGATTCGCCCTTGCGCAAAGAAGTCACGCAGGTCGGCACCGAGCAGTTCCTCGCGCTCAAGGCGATGGCGCCGGTGCTTCCGCGTGGGCAGAGCGGCATGATGATCTCCGATTTGATGCCGCACCTCGCCACCGTAGCCGATGACCTCTGCCTCCTGCGCGGCATGAACGCCGACAACCCACAGCACGCCGGCGCCATCCTGCAGTTCCACACCGGCACCTTCGCCGAAGTGCGTCCGTCCATGGGCGCATGGGTCAGCTACGGCCTCGGCACCGAGAACGCGAACCTGCCCAGCTTTGTCAGCATCCAGGGCGGCGGCGTGCGTGAATACGGCTCCGCCTTCCTGCCCGCGATCCATCAGGGCACGAAGCTCACCGTGCCGCTCGACAGCAAAACGCTGCCGGTCGAAAACCTCCGCAACGTCTCCGAAAACGACGCCATCCAGCGACAGCGCATGGATTTTATGGCCCGCATGAACCGCCGCCTCGTCGGCGATCTGCAAGGCGATGCGAACATGGAAGGCATGATCCAGAACATGGAACTCGCCGCCCGCATGCAGCTCACCACGCCCGAGATCGTGGACATCTCGAAGGAGAGCAAAGCCACGCTCGACCTCTACGGCGTCGGCGGCAAAGACACGAACACCTTTGGCCGCGCCTGCCTGCTCGCCCGCAGACTCAGCGAAGCCGGCGTGCGCTTTGTGCAGGTCAGCACCGGTGGTTGGGATCACCACGGCGACATCCGCGGCAACCTGCCCAAGCTCTGCGCGCAGACCGACCAGCCCGTCGCCGCCCTGCTCAAAGACTTGAAATCACGCGGTCTGCTGGAAGACACGCTCGTGCTGTGGAGCGGCGAGTTCGGCCGCACGCCCTGGAGCCAGGACCTCAGCGGCAAATCGCCCATCGACAAACACGGCCGCGAGCACCAGCCCGAGAGCTTTTGCAGTTGGCTGGCCGGCGGCGGGATCAAAGGCGGCCTCACCTACGGCGAGACCGACGACATGGGCTACCGCGCCGTGTCCGGCAAAGTCCACATCCACGATCTCCACGCCACGATGCTGCACCAACTCGGCCTCGATCACCTCAAGCTCACTTGGCGTCACCTCGGCCGCGATTTCCGCCTCACCGATGTGTATGGCGAGGTAGTGAAGGAGATCTTGGCCTGAGCTGCCTGGGTGCTTATCGACAAAAAGATTGGAGACAAAAATATCCATTTTTCTGTCCCCACTTTTTTTGTCGTCTCATGAAAACCCTCGTCATCTGCCTCCTTCTCGCCACCGACATCTATCGCGATGATGCGGTGAGCAAAGCGCCAGTCGTCCTCATGCGCACGCCGTATGATCGGACCAAGGCGAAGGGCAACGCGGAGAAGTTTGCGGAGGCGGGCTACATCGCGGTCATGCAGGATTGTCGCGGCACGCGAGCGTCCGCAGGCGTGACGGCTACTTACAACACCGAGGGGCAAGACGGCTACGACACCATCGTAGTGGATCACACGCCGGCCATGGTGCAGTGGGCGTGTCGGCATGGTTGGCAGCTCATGTGTCGGCGCAGTGCGGTGGCAGGGGGCAGTCGAGCAACCTCCGGGGCGCGAGGAATTCCGAGCGCGGGCGGTCCCCGCCCGCAGCGGCCGCGCAACTGCGGCGACGCCAGAAAATCTCAGCGCCCCGGCTCCGGTGTTGCCGCTGCGGTCGGGACGGCCGCGCTCCGTTGATTGCGACTCCGCCGCACTGTGTTCATCACGCCTCTGTGGTCAAAAATTTGGCCCGACTGAATCGCTACGGCTCGGGGTTGGCTTGCGCGTTTCGTCACGCCGCGCCCGATTTTGCGCGGGCTTTGCAGAACAGTGCTGGTAGCGCGGCTGGGAACGGCAAGAATGCTGGCATCCAATGATCCTATGACAGCCCTGCGATTCCGCCCACTGCCCCTGGCCAACTTGCTTCTCGCCCTGCTCACACATTCCACCCTGCTGGCGGCGGAATGGCCGGCGCTTCCGGCCAAGGATGCGGCGGCGGAGATTCCCGCACAGGAGTGGCCGCAACGACCCGGACCGCGGCGCGTGCGGGTGCTGGTGCATTATCCCGGCGGTTCGCTGGATGGCGTGAATGCGGCGACTGGCGTCATGCTCACGCTGCACAATTGGGGCGGCAGCGATTGCGTGGGCACGGCCGATCCGCGGGCGCTGGCGCAGCGGTTGAACGTTGTCGCGGTCTGCGTGAACTACCTCCAGAGCGGCAAGGCGGATTCGATTGATGCGCCGGAGCCGTATGACTTCGGCTACCTGCAGGCGCTCGATGCATTGCGCGCCTTGTGGTGGGTGCGCGACCGGCTCGCCGCGATGGACCGGCCGTTTGCCGACGACCGGATTTTTTGCACGGGCGGATCGGGCGGCGGCAATGTGACCCTGATGGCCAACAAGCTCGCGCCCCGCACGTTTGCCTGCGTCGTGGACATGTGCGGGATGAAAAAGCTCTCGGATGACATCGCTTTTAATCTGCCCGGCGGCAGTTCGCTCAATGCCCGCTGGAGCCGCGACCCGCGCAGCCGGAACTATCTCACCGCCGACGAACAGGAGCTGCGATTTCTCGGACATTCCGCCCATCTCGCCACCATGAAACAGCTCGGGGCGACCGCCAAAGTGGTCGTGATTCACGGGGCCGAGGACACGGTCTGTCCCTACGAGGACGCCGTGGAAATGGTGGAAGCGATGAAGCGCGGGGGACTCGACGTGGAGGCAAAGTTCATCACCAAGGCCGACGTGGACGGCAAGGTTCACAAGACCGCCGGCCACTTCTTTGGCACCACAGACATCGTGCTGGCGGCGGCGGAGAAGTATCTCGGCCTTGCGGGCGCCGATTCACGCCGCCGAGTCGGGGCCACGGATTTCGAGCGGGCTGAGCCGATCCGGTATCGCACGCCGAACGGCGAGTTCGTGATTTCGTATGCGGCCGGTTTCCCGGTCGGGTCATTCGAGCCGGGGCCCTGGGGCCGCTGTCTGGATCGTTCGCAGCTCCGCGAGTTCGAGGACGCGAGCGGACTGCCGCGGCCGGTGAAGACCAAGGCCGATTGGGCGGAGCGGGTCGCGCAGATTCGCGCCGGGATGCAGCAGGCCATGGGGCCATTGCCCGAGGCCGCGCGCCGGGTGCCGCTCGCCGTCGAGACCGTGTTCGAGGAGTGCATGGAGAAATACCGACGACGCAAGGTGCGGTTCACACCCGAGACCGGGGACCGCGTGCCGGCGTGGCTGCTCATTCCCGATACCCTGGCGGACGGCGGCAAGGCTCCGGGCATGCTCTGTCTCCACCAGACCACCGGCATTGGTAAAAACGAGCCGGCGGGCCTCGGCGGCTTGCCGTCGCTGCACTACGCGCATGAACTGGCCGAGCGCGGCTACGTTTGCCTCGTGCCGGATTATCCGTCCTTCGGCGAGTATCCCTATGACTTCAAGAAGCAGGGTGCGCATTACGGCAGCGGATCCATGAAGGCGATCTGGAATAATATTCGCGCGGTCGATCTGCTCGAATCGCTGCCCGAGGTGGACCCGCGCCGCCTCGGCGTCATCGGTCATTCCCTCGGCGGACACAACTCGCTGTTCACCGCCGTGTTCGACGAGCGGCTCAAGGCGGTCGTGTCGAGCTGCGGCTTCACGCCGTTCCACGACTACTACGGCGGCCGCGTCGCCGGCTGGACGAGTGACCGCTACATGCCGCGGATTCGGGATGTGTTCGGGAACAACGCGGACCATCTGCCGTTTGATTTCTACGAAATACTCGGTGCCCTCGCGCCGCGCGGTTTCTTTTCCAACTCACCAGCGAGGGATAGCAACTTTGACATTGGTGGCGTGCGCAAGGCGTTTGCGAAGGCCGCGGAAGTCTATGCGCTGTTCGACGCGCCGGGGCGGTTGCGCCTCGGCACTCCCAATGCGCCGCACGATTTCCCCGAGGCTGAGCGGATGGCCGCCTACGACTGGCTGGCGGAGATGCTGAAGTAAGCAATCGCTCTTCAGTCGAGGCGATGGAGATGGGGCGGCGGAGCAACTCCGACGGAGCGCGGCGGTAGTCAACCAGCCCAGCTCGACTGGATTAGTTACAGCCCGGACTCGGCAAACGATGGCCTGCCGGGTCAATGCGTGGGCAGATCAAACAAGGTCAGTGTCCGCGCCAGCACGGCTTGAACGAAGTCTCCAGATACTTTGCAGATGGGCTGCCATTGGCGCTCGTGCCAGTCCTGCGAACGCACATGGTCGCACAGCACCACGCCCGACACAGGAAGGCCGGCGGGCACGGCGAGTTCGAACGGGTAGCCTTTGGCGCGGCTGGTGATCGGGCAGAAGACCGCCAGTCCGGTCTTCTCGTTGTAGCGCGTGTGGCTGAGCACAATCGCCGGGCGTCGTCCCGCTTGCTCACGTCCGGCCTACGGATCGAAAACCAACCAACCGAGGGTTCCCAACTCGGGGACGGGTCGAGCTTTCTGTTTCATGACGACAGCACCTCGCGGCCCACATCGGCTCCCCAGTTGGTGGCGGGGTGCAGGTTCTCTGGTGTCACCTTCGCCAGCAGATCATCCAGGCGCAGTCGCTTCGCCGCAGGCTTGACGGTGAGGCCAGTCGGGCTGACTCGCAGCGTCACGGAATCGCCTTCCCGCACCTGGATTTGCTTCGCCACGGCGATGGGGATGCGCAGGGCCAGGCTGTTGCCCCATTTCTGAATCGTTCCAGTCATGTGTCTACATTGAGGCTACGGCTCACGGTGGTCGAGAAGAAGGTCCCCGGCGGCGCTGGCCGATGCGCCCCCCCCTCGGCGGCATTCCGCGGAGCAGAGTGCGACTGCGCCCAGGTCGTTCGGTGCCAAAAAGTTGGAATTGAAGCTGGCGCACCGCGGGCACACTGTGTCGGGGCCGCCCAGTAAAACATCTCGGTAGCACGACTCAATTTTGAAACCCAATCCCCACCGGTCGATGAAACGATTGCTCCTCACCTGTGCCGCCCTGTGGCAACTGGCCTTTGCGCTGGCTCCGGCGCTGGCAGAAGACCGCTACGACTACCGCCTGCCGCGCGAGGCCCACGATTGGTGTACCATCACGATCAAGACCCGGCCGCCCAACGGTCCGGCGCTGCCCCTCGTGCTGCTCATCGGCGATTCCATCACCGTACGTTATGCCGCCGAAGTGAGCGCGGCGTTGAAGGATCGCGCCTATGTCTCGGTGCTGGGCACGTCGAAGGCGGTGGGCGATCCGGCGCTGCTGGATGAGATCAAACTGGTGCTGCGGCAAAACGCTTACGCCGTGGTTCATTTCAACTACGGACTCCACGGCGGCGTGGCGGGTTTCCGCACCGGCTTCGCCGATGTCCTCGCCACCCTCCAACGCTACGCGCCCGGCGCGAAACTGGTTTGGGCCACGACCACGCCCTGCCAGCAGAAGGACGGTGCGCCGGATAAAAACGTGATCGAACGCAATCAAATCGCCGCCGAGCACATCGCCAGGGCGGGCATTGCGGTGAACGATCTGTACACGCTCGTGGCAAAACATCCCCAGTCGCTGTGGGACGGTGGCGGCGTGCATTACACCGCCGAGGGCACGGCCTTGCAGTCGAAGCAGGTGGCGCAAATCATCGGGACGTTGCTCCCGGTGCCGAAGAAACCGGTGCGCGTGCTGATGATCGGCAACAGTCAGTGCCCGCTCCTCGTGAGCAATCGTCTGATCGAAAACCTCGCGGAATCCGACCCCGAGGCGCCGCCAATCCAGATTACCGGCTGCATCAAAGGCGGTGCGTCCCTGCGAAGTCACTGGGAAGCCGGCACGGGAACCAATACGGCACGCGGGATGATCGCCAGCGGTTCCTGGGACTACGTGGTTTTGCAGGACATCTACAACGTTCAGGCCCCGGCCTTCCAGCCATACGCGCGCCAGTTTCACGAGTTCATCCACGGCAAGGGCGCCAAGACGCTGCTGTTCGGCACGGCCTCGATCCTCAGCGATTATCCGCAGGGATTCGAGCGGCAGCACCGCCTGCATCTGGACATGGGGCGGGAATTGAAAGTGGCCATCGTGGATGCAAGTCCCGCCTACACAAAATACTTCGGCAGCCAGCCAGCCGCCGAACGGATGGAGAGCCTGTTCGCCAAGGACAAGATGCACCCCGGCCTGTGGGGCTCGTATATTTACGCGTGCAGCATGTACAGCGTGCTGACGGGGCGCAGTCCGGTGGGCCTCGCAGCCCCGGCCGGCATGCCGGCATCCGTCGCCCGGGAACTGCAGGTCGCCGCCTGGACCCAACATCAGGAAACGCAGGCCGCCTTGAAGCAATAGCAACGCCGCGCCCACCCATGAATCCAATCCACTTCCTCCCGGTTCTGTGCGCCCTGTTTGTCGGGCTGCTTCCCGTCACAACCGCCCGCGCCGCCGAGCCATCGTCGGGCCTGTGGGCCGGCACGGCCAAAGTTGACATCACCCCGCCCGAAGCGGCCGCCGTCAATCTGGCCGGCCAACCACTGCGGCCCCGCGACCCGCTCTTCGCCCGCGTGCTGGTGCTGAAGGACGCGAACACGTCGCTGGCGATCGTGTCATTGGATCTCATCGTGTTCGCCTCGGAAAAAGTGGTGGCCGAGGCCCGGGCAAAGTGGGGCGTCGATCATGTGATTCTTTCCGCCACTCACACCCACGCCGCCATGGCACCGCGAGGAATGCTCATCAAGCCGCCCGCCGCACCGGACTGGACCCGTGACCCCCGCGGCCCGGGCCACGCGGTCGCTTGGTCGCGCCTGTCGGACGATCCTTGGTACGCCGCGACGGAAGCGAAGGTCGTGGCCGCGATCGGCCAGGCCATGCAAAAGCTTTTCCCCGCCCGGCTCGCCGCCGGCAAGGGTCGGTACGACAGCGCCTACATGGCGCACAACCGACGGCTGGTGGGGCCGACGCGCGTCAGTCCGTTGTGGGAGAACCCCGACCGCCGTCCCACCCAGCCCGTGGATCCGACCGTGGGCGTGTTGCGCATCGAGGACCTGACCGGCAAACCGCGCGCGTTCGCCGTTCATTACGCCTGTCACCCCGTGGCGCTCATGAGCGCCGGCGTGATGTCGCGCGATTATCCCGGCGCGCTGGTAGACCATCTGGAACAACAACTCGGGAGCGACTGCATGGGAATGTTTCTCCAGGGCGCCTCGGGCGACCTCGACCCGTATGACCTGCACAATCTGCGCGGCGACAATCGCTTCAACATTTCCCAACAGTCCGGCATCGCCCTCGCCCGGGCCGCCCTGCGCATCGCAGAGGGTTTGCAGGCTCCGCCGGCCGGACCCCGCCGCGCTCTCCAGGTGAAAGAAAGCCTGCTGACGATTCCTCACCGGCACGGCGCACAGAGCACCGCGGTCGGGATCCTCACGGTGGTCATCCAGGACGCCCTCGCGCTCGTGGCCATCCCCGGCGAACCGTTCATCCAGCACCAGCTCGACCTAAATGCAAAATCTCCGGTCGCCAACACCTTCATCCTCGGGCTCGCCTACCACGGCAAAGGCGCGCCCTTCGTGGTGTACATTCCCACTGCGCAGGCCGTGAAGGAAGGCGGCTACGGCGCGGCCGAATGCAGCTTCCTGGCCGCCGATGCGGGCGAGAAACTCGTGAACGCAGCCGTGGAACGAATCCGCGAGTTCACCGGCAAAGGCAAACCATCGCCATGAATGGCGCCCACTCCCAACCGACCGGATGCCCGCCATGTCCGCCCGTTCAACCCAGCGTCGGTTTCGCCACACCTCGCCGCCCCGGGGCCGCACATTGCATTTTTGAGCCGACACCAGTTACATCCCGCCAATCATGAACCACCAAAACTCCCAAAGGTCCGGGCGTGTTGTTTCCACCGCATTCCGCGCACGAATCCTATTGGCGCTGCTGCTTTGGACCGCCACGACCCTCACTGCCGCCGCGCCGCCGCAGATCACAGTCGGCCCGGTCCGGCGCGCCTTTCACAATGGCGAGCACAACGCCTTCACCGACCTCTGCCGGTTTCGCGGCCACCTTTACCTCACCTTCCGCAGTTGTCCGGACGGCCACGGCGTCTTTTCGACCGCCGCGGTGATCATCCTTCGCAGCAAGGACGAAGGCGTGACATGGGAGCCGGCGCACCGTTTCGCCGTGAAGGATCGCGACACGCGCGATCCACATTTCCTCGTCTTCCGCGACCGGCTCTTCGTTTACACCGGCACCTGGTGGACCGGCGGGAAGCCCCTCCCGCGTACGGAATGGGACGTGAACCGGCACCTCGGCTACGCCGCGTGGTCCGATGATGGCACCGCGTGGAACAGCCCCGTGCTGCTCGAAGGCACCTTCGGCCATTACATCTGGCGCGCGGCAGCCTTCGGCGACAAAGCCTATCTCTGCGGCCGCCGCTACCCCGACTTCGACATCAATGCCCGCGGCGAAGGTGAGAAGGTCCAGTCGCTCATGCTCGAAAGCGACGACGGGCTGATCTGGAAAAAACGGGCCTTCTTCGCGGAGTCCGCCGGTGACGAGACTGCGTTCCTCTTCGAGAAAAATGGTTCCATCCTCGCCGTCGGCCGACATGGCGGCCGCAAAAACGCGCGCCTCTACCGGTCCAACCCGCCCTACCTCGAATGGGACCGCAAAGACCTCGACCGCCACATCGGCGGTCCCCTGCTCGCGCGGTGGGGCGAACACACCATCGTGGGCGGGCGCAATGGCACGGCTGACCGCGGCCCGAAGACCTCGCTCTGCTGGCTCGTGGGTGATGCGTTGCAAGAGTTCGTCGAATTCCCCAGCGAAGGCGACAACTCCTACCCCGGCTTCGTCGTCCTCTCCCCGACGCGCGCCCTCGTTTCCTACTATTCGAGTCACGAGAAGGATGCTGCGGGTAAGCCGATCACGGCCATTTATTTGGCGGAACTGACATTGAAACCGTGACAGTGATCGATTTCACGGAGACACGGGAATCAGCGGCAAGCATCGCCGGCAGCTTGTTCCGCGGCTCGACATTCCTTGAGTGGCTCGTAGTTTGGCTGCCGTGAATCGCCTCATCTACGTCGAGACCAGCATCCCGAGTTTCTATTACGAAACTCGCACGGGCGCGAAAATGCAGGCGCGGCGGGAGTGGACTCGCGAGTGGTGGGACCATGCGCTCGTTGGGGAAACGCTGGTCACATCGCTGGCTGTTATCGCCGAGCTGTCCCGTTCTCCGGAACCGAAGCGGTCCGATTCTCTGGCGCTCATCGGCTCGCTCCCCTTGCTGGAAGGCGGTGAGGAAATTGATGATTTGGTGACTGCCTACATCGCCAACAAGCTCATGCCCGCCGATGCTGGCGGCGACGCCATGCACCTCGCGCTGGCGACCTTTCACCACTGCGAGATACTGGTAAGTTGGAATTGCCGACATATCGCCAATGCCAACAAATCAGACCACATCCACCGCATCAATGGACGGCTCGGTTACGAAACCCCCAAACTCATCACCCCGCTCGAACTCCTGGAGGAAAATCCGTGAACACCCCTGCTCCCAAACCACCTGCGGACGATGGCCTAGAGTGGCTCCGCGACATCCGGCGCGCCATGTCCGCCGAGTGCAACCACGATCCCCGTATCATGGGCGCGAAGCTGCGCGCCTTGGAGAAACAATATGCCCACCGGATGTTCCGCACCCGGCGCGTGCTGGAGCAGGTCGTCAGCCCGCCGACTGTTCCGGTTGCAGGCGCTGGGGAGTGACCGCACGGGCGCCAATGTGAAGTGACGACGGCCGGAACGGCTGTGTTGCTTATCTACGTTCGGAAGTCATTCCGCGTGCAGATCGGGCAGGTCCAACCATGTTTCGCATTTGGATTCAAACGGCGGAATTTCTGACTTTTTTCCTACTGGGCTTCGCGCTATCAAACCACCACATGAACTCCATTCCTACCCCGAGTGACGAAGCCGCCCGCCGTGCCTATTGGGCCGAGCAGATGCAGCTTGGCTACGACTTTGTGCAGAAGATTCTTCCGTTCGAGGTGCGCGAGTGCGGGGAAGGTTTCGCCTCGCTGCCCGATGCCGCGCGCGCCGCTGGCGTCGAGATGCTCTTCTCGACCACCAAGATCGCCGGTGGACTCGACCGCGTGTTTTACATGCGCGAGAGCCTGGTGCGCGACGTGGTGAAGGTGGGCCGTGACATGAATGCGCGCGGATGGATTTTGAAAATCGAGGATGCCTTTCGCTCGCTTGAGATGCAGGGCCAGTTGGTGCGCAAGCCCGAGGTCTTCGATGCCATCGTCCGCAAGTGCATCTGGGAAAACGGTGGCACGCTGCCGCCCGTCGAGATGGTCGCGCGGCGCGCGCTCGTGCTGGTCGCCAACATTCCCAAGATCGGCACGCACATGTCCGGGTCAGCCATCGACGTCTCTGTCTTCCGCCGCGACGACGGCACCGAGGTCTGGCGCGGCTTTCCCTATCTCGAAATGAGTGAGAACACGCCCATGCGTTCACCGTTCATCACGCCCGATGCGCTCCGCAATCGTCTGGAAATCACCGCCATGGTCGAAGCCCACGGCTTCATCCATTTCCCCTTTGAGTTCTGGCATTTCAACAAAGACGACGCGATGGGCCACCTGCTGCGCGACCGGCCCGCGCCCGCCCGCTTCGGCCCGGTGCATTGGGATCCCGCGACCAACCGCGTCACCGCCGTCACCGACCCGTTGACCTGGCTCAACCCCCTGCCCGTGATGGAACGAGAAATCGCCGCGGCAATGGAGCGCGCCCGTCGGCAGGCCTGACACCCAAAATCGGACAACCAGGCTGCCGCCCTATGGAGTGCGGCGGCAGAGCGGTAGCGGCGACGGCGCTTTCGGTCGTGGGAAGGAAGGGACGATTGCCGGCGGTCGAAAGCGGCGTCGCGCTCCGCTTGCCGCAGCACTCCATAAATCTCCGGCCCACCGCCCGACCTCGGACTCCGCTTCCCCTTCCACTCTCCCACTCAGGTCCTCGCCGTCCCGCCTCACCTCACACCAACCCCTTGATCGGCCCGCCGCGCGTGACCAGCTCGAGCAGGTTGTTCGGCAGCCCGTCCGTCAGCCGCACTTCGCCCACGTCCAGGATCGTGTGCATGATCGTCGCCATCAGGTCCGCCATCGTCACGCGATCCTCGGCCGGCTCGCCGCCGTCGCGGGTGGATTGCCCGATCACCGCGCCCATCCGCAGACCGCCGCCGTAGAGCAGCAACGGCGCAAGACCACCCCAATGATCCCGCCCGCCGTTTTTGTTGATGCGCGGCGTGCGGCCCATCTCACCGCAGCACACGAGTAAAATCTTGTCGCGCAGCCCGCGCGCCTCGACGTCCTCGATGAATGCCGACACCGCATGATCAAACGGCGTGCCGACATAGCCCATGCCCTCCGTGAGCGTCGCGTTGTTGGCGTCCGCGTGCATGTCCCAGACAAAGCTCGTGTTCACCGTGACAAAGCCCGCGCCGCGTTCGCACAGCCGCCGCGCCATCAGCAGGAGTTTGCCCAGGGTCGCGCCGTGATCCGCGTAATGCTTGCGATTATTCCACTTCGGATTGATCCGGTCCGGCGGCACCAGCGCCGCCGTGTCGTAGCGCGCGATCACGCGCGGGTCTTCCTTGGAAATATCAAACGCCTCGGACACCCCGCCCATCAGCGCCTCGAACGCCTGCTCCTGAAACGCGCTCAACCCCTCGACCACGCCGCTCGTGTCCACCCAGCGCTTCCACTGATCGATCCCCGCCAGCAACGCGCGCCGGTCATTCAGCCGGTCCGTGGGCAGATTCAGCTTCATGTCCTGCTGCAAGCCGCCGCCCGCGCCCGGCACAAACGACGCGTAGGCGGCCCCTAAATCCCCCGTCGCGCTGAAGTCGCCGAACTGCGTGATCGCCGGCCCCGCCTCGGGTTTCACCGCGCGCGGGAACAACGTCACGTTCGTCGGCATCCCCGTGTCCGACCGCAGCGGTCCGGCGATGCGCGAATAGAGCGATCCCAGGTTCGCCCGCTGCGTCTCGCGGCTCACGATCGGCTTGATGTCGTGATTCGCGTCGCCCATGGCGAACGATCGCACCGTGCTGAACTTGTGCGCCAGCCGTGCCAGCTTCTCCATCGTGCTGCCGAAGCGGATGCCGGGAATCGTCGTGGGAATCTCGCCCGTCGCGCTGCGAATCTCGCGCGGCGCCTCCATCTTCGGATCGAACGTCTCGAACTGCGACGGCCCGCCGTGCATGAAGAGAAAAATCACCGACTTGTCCTTCAGCGGCAGCTTCCGCGCGCGCGCCAGCGCCTTCGCCGCGAACAAATCGCTCAACGTCAATCCGCCCAGCCCCAGCCCGCCGACCCGGAGGAATGCGCGACGGTCCAGCGACGATCCGGCGCGCGAAGAATCATGGAATGCAAGCATACGTGGTCAGTCCCGGACGCCTTGTGGGAGAGCGGCATTCGCCGCGACTGGGCATTCTCGGTAGGGACGCGTTGCGCGCGTCCGTGACCTTTCCCCCGCGCATCGGAACCAAGCCCAAACTCCATTGCTCCATCAAAACTGCTCGATCCCAAACCCGTGAGCCACTGATCCGCGAGCTTGATGTGAGTGATTTTGACCTCGGAAACCGCATGGTCCGCCCAGAACGTCAGCGCGTAACGCCCCACCAATTTCACCTGCACGATCCGGCCCACGTCGTCGGTTTCTGAAAAATCGCCGGGCGTGTTCGGATTGTCTGCCAGTGACCGGATGAAACTCAGCAACCGCTGGCGCGCCGCACCGGACTGGGGAGCAAACGACAACACCGCCTCATTGATGTAGATGGCGTAGGGCCGCATGGCCGATCACGCGTTGCCGAGCCGACGTTCAAACTCCTCCGGTGTCAGCCAGCGGGATTTGTCCTGGTCGTTGAGCCGATCAGTGACTTAGCGGCGATACTCCGTGTCATGCGCCAGGCGCAATTGCAGCGTGAAGCCGATGAGTTCCGCCTGTTCCCGGTCGCTCAGTTCCGTCACTTCCCGCTTGAGTTGTTCGAGGCTCATGGCGCGAGCCTAACGCGGTGAAAAAGTTGGGCAAGCGCAAGCGCTGGGTGGCGGAGCGGTCTTCTCGGTAGGGACGCGTTGCGCGCGTCCGTAACCCTTCCCGCTTCCACCGCGTCCATTTGCAAACCAACGCCCCCACCAATCCGCACGCTCCCGCACGGGAAGATAGCAGGGCCGCGCGCAACGCGGCCCTACCACGACGCAACGCGTCCCTACCACACCCGCACGACGCGTCGCGCGATCTCGATGGTGGCCGAGGCCCACCAGCCGAGCACATCGAGCAGATGCACCTTGTCCGTCATCAGTGGCAGCCCGAGCAGCAGGACCGCGACATTCCCCAGCAAGATCACCACTGCGGAAAACAAATACCCCTGCGACGTGATGTCTGACTGCCGCGTCTTCAGCGCGTGCCAGGTGAGCGTGAGGTGAAACGCATATGCCGCCCCGACGCACAGGTGAAACCACGGCAGCAACCGGCTCCAGCCCCAGATCAAATGCCCGATGACAAAGCCCACCACGACCATCGCCGCGTAGAACGGAAAGAAATATGGCGCCAGCGCGATGAGGAAATTGTTCTTCGTCACCACCACGTGCCCGCCGGCGGCGCTCGCCTTGAACCGCTTCACCCGCCCGCCCATCGCCCACGTCCAGACGGCGTGGGTCATTTCGTGTCCCACCACGTAGAGCCACATCGGCTTCGGCAGCATCAGGTAAACCACCCACCAGCACACCGCGCCGGCCAGGAACGGCACCACCGTCATCGTGGCCCCGCCGCATTCCCACAGCACGCGCCCAAGCGTCCGCAACGCCCCGGCGCACACCGGCAGCAGCAACACCGCGACGAGGAATTTCACCCATTTGGGCATGGGGGAAGGAGACTGGAGCGGGCGGGCGGAGGCGAGTGTGAAACGGAGGGCGTGATGCGTGATGCGTGATGCGTGATGCGTGATGCGTGATCTGTGAGCCGCGGGCCGTGATCGGAAATCACGAATCACGAATCACGGATCACGCATCAAATTCCCCCCGCGATTGCCAAACCGCACGCGCTCCGTACACTCGCCGCGCATGACGAATTCCGAAGCCCTGAATCTCTTCCGCCAGACCGGCGCGCTCCTCGAAGGACACTTCATCCTCCGCAGTGGATTGCACAGCCGGCAGTTTTTCCAATGCGCCCAGGCCCTGCAGCAGATGCCGATCGTCGAGCAGTTCGGCGAGGCGCTCGCCGGGCGGGTCCGCTCGCTCGGTGCCGTCACGGTCATCGCGCCGGCGATGGGTGGACTCGTCATCGGCCAGGAGGTCGCGCGGCAACTCGGGTTGCGCTTCATTTTTGTGGAAAAGGAAGAGGGCAAGCTCGTCCTGCGCCGCGGCTTCAAAATCGCGCCCGGTGAAAAAATTCTCGTCGTGGAGGATGTCGTCACCAAGGGCGGCCGCGTGCAGGAAACCATCGACATCGTGCGCGCCCATCACGGCACGGTCGTCGGCGTCGCGATGCTCGTGGACCGCTCGGATGGCACCGTGAAACTCGGCGTCCCGACGATCAGCCTCATCCGTCTGCATGTGGAAGCATTCCCGGCGGACAACCTTCCGCCCGATCTCGCCGCCATTCCCGCGACCAAGCCGGGCAGCAAGTAGGCTGGGGAGCGGAAGCGGAGTTCGTCGCGAACTTCCGGAGTCCGGTGGAGCGCGGGCGGTCCCCGCCCGCAGCGCACACACAGGGCGAGAGCGGTTCGGGTTTTCCAGCGCTCCTCTTCCTTCGGCCGCGCTGCGACCGGGGACCGGTCGCGCTCCCCTTTCAGAGCGGCGCGGCGCTCAGCCGCTCCCCCGCCTATCCCGCCCCGCCCGCCCCGTCGTGCGCGACGCGGCCATCGACCAGCTCCACCACCTGCGGCGCGCGCGCGGCGACCTTGGCGTCGTGCGTCGCGATGATCAGCGTGGTCTGGCTTTCCGCGCGCAATCCGCAGAGCAGGTCGATGATTTCGTTCCCGGTGTGCGAGTCGAGATTGCCGGTCGGCTCGTCCGCCAGCAGCAGCGCGGGATTGCGGATGAGCGCGCGCGCGATGGCCACGCGCTGCTGTTCGCCGCCGGACAGTTCAAACGGCCGGTGCTCCAGCCGGTCGCCCAAGCCCACGCGCTCGAGCAGATGCCGCGCGCGTTTTTCCACCGGCCCGACGGACTCGCGGGCGATGCGCGCGGGCAGGCAGACGTTTTCGAGCGCGTCCAGTTCCGGCAGCAGATGATACGCCTGAAAAACAAAGCCCACCTTGGCGTTGCGAAACTGCGCGAGCTGCGCGGCCGAGAAGGTCGCGAGATTCCGCCCGCCGAACCAGATCTCGCCCGCGGTCGGTGTGTCCAGTCCGCCGAGCAGATGCAGCAACGTGCTCTTGCCCGCGCCCGACGAACCGCGCAGCGCCACGAAGTCGCCGAGTTCCACCAGCACGTTCACGCCCTTGAGCACCTCGAGCGCGCGCTTGCCGATCTGGTACGTCTTGCTGACCCCGTGGGCCACCAGCAGCGGTTCACTCATGGCGCAGCGCCTCCACCGGTTTGAGCCGCCCGGCGCTCCACGCGGGAATCACGCCGGCCAGCACGCAGATCACCATCGACCCGCCGCAGATGATCGCGATGTCGCCGGGCACGATCAGCGCCGGCAGCTCGGAGAAATTGTAGATCGACGCAGGGAACAGCTCCCAGCCGGTGAGGTGGTTCATCGTCCGCAAAAACTCGTTGCGATACCGCACCGCGAGCATCCCGAGGCCGAAGCCCGAGATCACGCCGAGCACGCCGACGATCACGCTCTGACTGAGGAAAATCCACATCACCTGGCCGTTCGTCGCGCCCACGGCTTTCAAAATCCCGATCTCGCGCGTCTTCTGCACCACGAACGTGATCAGCGCCGAGCAGATGCCGAACGCCGCCACGATCATGATGAAGAACAGCAGGTAAAACATGACGCTCTTCTCGACCGCGAGCGCGTTGAGGATGCCGGCGTTTTCATCCGGCCAGATCGGAATGGTGAAGCCCAGCCCGAGCTGGTCGCGCAGTTGATCGCGCACCACGAAGACTTGGTAGGGATCGTGCAGCATCACCAGCAGCCCGTGGACGGCGTCGCCGAGATCGTACATGTCCTGCGCGTTGGCCAGCGACGTGACGATCACCGCCGCGTTGAACTCGTAGTAGCCGACATCGAAAATGCCGCGGATGTCGAACTCGGTCGCCGTGGTGACCTCGGCGTTTTTTTTGTCCTTCTGCGCCTTCATCTTCTGCAACTGCCGCGGCGAATACACCGAGACCTTGTCGCCGACGCGCAGCTTGAGCGCCTTCGCCATCTCGACCCCGACCAGCATGCCGTTGCCGGAGAGATCGAAGGTTCCGGTGGTGATGCTGTTCGTCAGCACGCTCACGTTGCCCTCGAACTTCGGATCGACGCCGCGCATCCACGGCGCATCGACCAGCGCGCTGCCGGCGGACGGCTGCGTCTCCAGCAGCACCTTGCCGAGCACGAACGGCGCGACGCCCTTCACCAGTTTGTTCGAGGCGACCGGTCCCATGACCTCCTCGAAATTGTGCATCGTCGCCTGGATTTGCAGCACCTTGAGATGCGAGTTGAAGCCGAGCAGCTTCTCGCGCAACTGCCGGTCAAACCCGCTCATCACGCTGATGACAATGATCAGCACCGCCACGCCGAGCGTCACGCCGACCACGGAAATCAGCGAGATCACCGACACGAACGTCCGTTTCGGACGCAAGTATCGGAGGGACAAGGAAAGCTCGAAGGGCAACCGCGACATCGCGGCGGACGCTAGTTGGCGCGACCCAAATGGAAAGGTAAAACGCCCCCGAACGCCGTAGCCGCCGACGTGAGGGGTGGATCGGGCGTCGCGCGCGGGCCATCCGCCTCCTCACATCGGCGGCTACGACAGTCGGTCGAGCGCGTCGTGTCCAACCTGAATCCGAAACCCAAATCCCCGAAACGCATTGGGCAAAGGAATGGAGGCAAAGGAATGGGGAAGGGAAATCTTTCTGTCCCCATTCCTTTGCCTCCATTCCTTTGCCCAAAATTCCCCTGTCCCAGTTCCGTGCGTGTATCGGCACTGTGCGCGCGGGCCGTCCGCCTCCTCACGTCGGCGGCCACGCGCACCATTTCGGTCTTTCTCGTTTACCTCCGCGCGTCGCGCGTGCCATGTTCGGCGGCGAATCACGCCGCACCCGACATGAACATGCCCGCCTCCTCCGGCCCGACTGCGTCCGCCGCGTCCGCCGCCGCCCCCGCGCCGCCAGTGCGCTCGCTCAAGGACCTCTCGCCGCAACAGTGGAAATCCGGCATCGCCGCGTGGCTCGGCTGGCTCTTCGACGGGCTGGACATGCACCTTTACGGCCTGGTCGCCGCGCCGTTCGTTGCCGGGCTGCTCTTCAATTCCAAACTCATCGAGACCGCCGATCCGGCGCATCAACTGGTCAAGGACAAGAGCGGCCTGATTCAAGCCGCCTTCCTCGTTGGCTGGGCGCTTGGCGGGGGCTTCTTCGGCCGCCTCGGCGACGTCCTCGGTCGCAGCCGCGCGCTGAGCCTCACCATCCTTACCTACGCTGCGTTCACCGGCCTCTCGTTCTTTGCGGAAACATGGTGGCAACTGCTGATCTTCCGTTTCCTCGCCGCGCTGGGCATCGGTGGTGAATGGGCGGTCGGCTCGTCGCTGCTCTCGGAGACGTGGCCCAAGCAATGGCGTCCGTGGATCGCCGCCGTGCTGCAAACCGGGGTGAACCTCGGCGTGTTGCTGGCCTGTCTCACCACGTTCGCCATGGCTGATCTTGCGCCCAAATGGGTCTTCCTCGTCGGCATTCTCCCCGCGCTGCTGGTGTTCTGGATTCGCCGCCACGTCCCCGAGCCGGCGGAATGGCATGCCGCCAAAAAAAGCGCCGGCGCCAACCAACCCGGCATCCTCGACCTCTTCCGCGGCAAGGTTCTCCGCACCACCGTCCTCACGATCATCGTCTGCGCGTGCGGGCTGACCGCGTGGTGGGCCTTCATGTTCTGGCACGCGCAACACCTGCGGAATCTGCCCGACCTGCACTCGGCCAAAGAAGCCGTCTATCAGGCCGCGCTCGCGGCCGGCGAGTTCGGCGCAAAAATCCCCGACGCCGCCAAATGGATCAGCGCCGAGAAACAAAAAGTCGTCAGCACCGCCTTTTTCCTGCTCATCACCTCCAGCATCATCGGCAACTTTTTCTGCGCCGGGCTTGCCCGCAAATTCGGCTACCGCCGCTCCATCGCCTTCGCGTATCTCGGCTTCTTCATCGCGATGTTCACCACGTTTGTGCAGCCGCGCGGCTGGGAATCCCTCGTCTGGCTGTGGTTCCCGCTGGTCGGTTTTTTCTCCGGCGTCTTCGGCCTCTTCACGATGTATCTGCCGCCGCTTTTCCCCACGCTCCTGCGCACCACCGGCGCGGGCTTCTGCTACAACATCGGCCGCATTGCCTCCGCCATCGGCGTGGTCTTCGCCGGTTCGCTCGCCAGCGGCGGCGATTTCAAGAAGACGTTGATCTTCGCCAGCTTCCTGTTCCTCCCCGCCGTGCTCGTCGCCCTCATCCTGCCCGAGCCGCCGGACGAATCCGCCACCTTCAACCTCGCCGAGGAATCCGCCGGCCCCGCCGACTGAACGCGACCGTGCGGCCGCGGAAATTGATGAACCACGGAGACACGATGAATCCAGAGCGGCGAAGCCGCACCCCAAGCGGAACGCGACCGGTTCCCGGTCGCAGCGGCAACAGCGGAGCCGGGGCGCCTGGAGTTTCTTGCGCCTTCGCAGGTGCGGACCCGCTGCGGGCGGGGACCGCCCGCGCGCCAGAATCCTCGCGCCGCGCGAGGGGATTGCCGTCGTGCCGCCAATCCTCCGACCACCAGAGAATTGCTTCCGCTGCCCGGCTCTTCGTCCCGGAGGGACCCCGCAGGAAATTAGCCGGGGGCAAGCCAGCGCAGCGGGCGCAGCCCCCGGATGGGCCGCCAAACGGGCCATGCCCCAGCGGGGCATCGGAGAAATCTTTGGCGGCGGCGTCCCCGCAGCATTCCCGCCACCGCTCGTCGCCTCGGGCCATTTTCTTCGATACCCCGTTGGGGCACGGAGCCACGCGACACCGTATCCGGGGGCCGCGTCCGCTGGGGCGGACTTGCCCCCGGCTAATCTCCGCCGGCGTCCCTCCGGGACGGGAGCGCGGGAATCCTCGCCCGCAGCGGGTCCGCAGGCCGGAGGTCTCTAGGATATTCCGCCGCTTTGGTGCCGCACTGTGCGATGCGACCGGGGACCGGTCGCGCTCCGCTTCGGCTGCGGCTCCGCCACTCAGTGTTCCTCGTGTCTCTGTGGTTCCACTCCGGGTTTCGACAGTTCGGTCCCCGCACCCGGAAACCTCTCGACGCCGAGAATGAAGTGACGAGCCGGAACTGGAACCAGCAAACTGCCTCTGCCCCTCGCATGTCCCACGACCGCCTCCTTCTCTTCCTCAAAGCCCCGCGCCCCGGTCAGGTGAAGACCCGCCTCGCCGTCGCGCTCGGCCTTGAAGGTGCCGCCCACGCGCATCGCCAGCTCGTCGAAACCTTGGTGCACCGCCTCACCGAAATCCCCGCGCTCGAACTCCGCTTCGCCCCCGACGACGCCGTCGCCGAAATTCAGCCTTGGCTTCGCCCCGGTTGGACCACCGCCCCGCAAGGCCCGGGCGACCTCGGCCAGCGCCTGACCTCGGCCTTTGCCGCCGCGTTCGCCACCGGCGCCGAACGCGTCGTCATCATCGGCTCCGACTGCCCCGACGTGAGCGTGTGCGACATCGAGTTCGCGTGGTCTGCGCTGCACACCAACGACGTCGTCCTCGGCCCCGCCACCGACGGCGGCTACTGGCTCATCGGCCTCCGCCGCCCCGCGCCCGAACTTTTCACCGCGATGCCGTGGAGCACCGCGCAAGTCTTCGCCGAAACCTGCGCCCGCCGCGCCCGCCATCGCCTCCGTCTGCAGCTCCTGCGCGAACTCACCGACATCGACGAACCCGCCGACTGGCAGGCCTTCACCACCCGCCAGACAACCGCCCCTACAAACCCCTGAGTGCAAATGACGCTCACCGCAAAAATCAGAGAAACGCTCAACGCTCAACGCTCAACGTTGAACGTTCAAAATCCGAAGTCGTTGAACGTTCAACGTTGAAAGTTGAACGTTGAACGTTCCCTTATTTTCCCCACTCTCCTCCCCATGAACACTCGCCTCTCCCGCCTCTCCCCGTCCCACCTTCTCCCCGTCGCTCTGTCCCTCCTTCTCTCCCTCGTCGCCGCCGTCCGCGCCGCCGAACTCCCCATCCCCGACACCGTCACCTTCGAGCGCGGCATCGAGTACACCAACCCCGACGACCAGCATCTCCAGCTCAACCTCGCGCGCCCCAAGACCGGCACCGGGCCGTTCCCCGCGGTCATCTGCATCCACGGCGGCGGCTTCCGCGCGGGCAGCCGCGAAGGCTACAACAAACTCTGCCTCACCCTTGCGCAGAACGGCTACGTCGCCGCCACCATCAGCTACCGCCTCGCGCCGAAATTCCAGTTTCCCGCCGCCATCCACGACACCAAGGCCGCCGTCCGCTGGCTCCGCGCCAACGCCGCCAAATACAATGTCGATCCCGCGCGCATCGGCGTCACTGGCGGCTCGGCGGGCGGACACCTCGTGCAATTCCTCGGCGTGACCGAAGGCGTGAAACAATTCGAGGGCACCGGCGGCAACCCCGAGCAATCCAGCGCCGTCACCTGCGTCGTGAATTACTACGGCCCCAGCGATTTCCTCCAATCCTACGGCAAGAGCGTCGATGCCCACGAAGTCCTCCCGCTCTGGTTCGGCGGCAATCTCGAAACCCAGCGCCACAAACACATCCTCGGCAGCCCGCTCAACTGGGTCACTCCCGCAGCCGCGCCCACGCTCATCATCCACGGCACCGAGGACAAATACGTCGCGCACGAACAAGGCGTCTGGATGGCCGACCGCCTCAAAGCCAGCGGCGTCGAAGTCGAACTGCTCACGCTCAAAGGCGCCGGCCACGGCTTCAAAGGCGACGATGCCGCCAAAGCCGAACAAGCCATGCTCGCCTTCTTCGCAAAGCATCTGAAACCAAGCGCGAGCAAATGAAGAATTTCCGAAACAGAACTCGGAACGTTCAACGCTCAACGTCCAACGTTGAACGTTCAAAGTCGGATTCCGTTGAACGTTCAACGTTGAGAGTTGAACGTTGAGCGTTCCCCTATTCCCCCACTTTTTAACCCTTCACCCCTTCAACCCTTGAACTCTCCCCTCCGCCTTCTCGCCCTCCTCACCGCCGTCCTCACCGCCTGCACCGCCGCCGAGCCGCCGGTCGATCCCAAGGATCTTCCGCGCCTCAAGCCCACCGCGCCCGCCGACGCCCTCAAGACCTTCACCGTCAAGCCGGGCTTCCATCTCGAACTCGCCGCCAGCGAACCGCAGGTCGTCAGCCCCGTCGCGATCTCGTTCGATGAAAACGGCCGCCTCTTCGTGGTCGAGATGATCGACTACTCCGAGCGCCGCGACGAACGCCTCGGCCGCGTCCGCATTCTCGAAGACCTCGACGGCGACGGCCGCTACGAGAAATCCACCCTCTTCGCCACCGACATCCCGTGGCCCACCGGCATCATCTGTTACGACGGCGGCGTGTTCGTCATGGCCACGCCCGACATCATTTATTTCAAGGACACCAAGGGCACCGGCAAAGCCGATCATCGGCAGGTGGTCTTCACCGGCTTCGGACCCAGCACCGGCCGCGTGAATGTGCAGGGCATGGGCAATTGCCTGACCTGGGGACTCGACAACCGCATCCACGGCGCGACCGGTCCCAACGGCGCGGAAATCACCTTCCCCCTCGCGCCCAAGACGCCGCCGCTCACCCTGCGTGGCCGCGATTTCTCCTTCGATCCCAAGACGCTCACGATGACGCCCGAGAGCGGCGGCGGCCAATACGGCATGAGCTTCGACAACCACGGCCGCAAATTCGTCTGCAGCAACTCCGCCCACCTCCGCGCCGTCATGTACGAAACCCGCTACGCCGGCCGCAACACCTTCCACACCCTCCCCTCACCCGCCGTGGACATCCCCGCCGACGGCCCCGCCGCCGAGGTTTACCGCACCAGCCCCGACGAAGCCTGGCGCGTCATCCGCACCAAATGGCGCGTCAGCGGCGCAGTCGTCGGCATGATCGAGGGCGGCGGACGCCCCTCCGGCTACTTCACCGGCGCCACCGGCGTCACCATCTACCGCGGCAACGCCTGGCCCGCCGACATGCTCAACGACGCCTTCATTGGCGACGCCGGCAGCAACCTCGTCCACCGCAAGAAAATCCGCACCACCGACGGCATCGCCCTCCTCGGCGAACGCCCCGCCGACGAACAAAAACGCGAATTCATCGCCTCCCGCGACAACTGGTTCCGCCCCGTCCTCTTCGCCAACGCCCCCGACGGCACCCTCTTCATAATCGACATGTACCGCGAAGTCATCGAACACCCCTGGTCCATCCCCGCGAACATCAAACAGCACATCGACCTCAACAGCGGCAACGATCGCGGACGCCTCTACCGCATCGCCCCCGACGGCTTCAAACAACCGCCCCCGCCGCGCCTCGGCTCTGCCAAGACTGCCGAACTCGTCGCGACGCTTGCGCATCCGAATGGGTGGCATCGTGATACGGCGGCGCGGTTGCTTTACCAGCGCCACGACACAGCCGCCGCAGTCCCCGCGCTGACCGCACTCGCCAAATCTTCCTCCGCCTATCTCGGCCGCCTGCACGCGCTCTATGCGCTCGACACTTTGAAATCCCTCACGCGCGAACCTCTCCTCCGCGCTCTCGCCGACGAGAATCCCTGGGTCCGCCGCCACGCCGTTCGCCTTGCCGACCCCTTCCTCCGCTCCCCCCAAACCGACACCAACTTCCTCGCCCAACTCACCGCCCTCGCCGCCGACCCCGCCCCCGAAGTCCGCTACCAACTCGCCTTCACCCTCGGCGAAACCACCCACACCAACCGCCTCCCCGCCCTCGCCCAAATCGCCAGCCGCGACGGCTCCATCCCGTGGATTCGCGAGGCCATCCTCAGCTCCATCGGCGGCGACGCCCTCGCGCTCTTCACCGTCAGCTCCAACGACCCCGCCTTTCGCGCCAGCAAGACCGGCCGCGAATTCCTCCAGCAAATCGTCCGCATCATCGGCAACAAAGGCCAGGCCGCCGAAGTCCGCCGCATCCTCGACTTCCTCGCCCGCCTCGACGACACCGAGTTCAGCTTCGCCCTCATCCGCGCCCTCGGCGAAGGCATGACCCGCGGCGGCACCTCGCTCGCCGCCTCACGCGACGCGCTCAAACCCTTCTTCACCCGCGCCGGCCAGTTGCTCACCGACCGCAAAACCCCCGAGCCCCAGCGCGCCCAAGCCGCCCAACTCCTCGCCCTCACCAGCTTCGCCGAATCCGGCCCCCAACTCCTCGCCCTCCTCGCCCCCGACGAATCCCCCGCCATCCAGCTCGCCGCCGTCGAAACCCTCGGCCGCCTCCCCGAACTCGACGTCGCCAAAGCCCTGCTGCAACGCTGGGAAACCTTCACCCCGCGCCTGCGCACCGAAGCCCTCGGCATCCTCCTCATCAAGTCCGACCGCCTCCGCGAAACCATGACCGCCCTCGAAAAGGGCGCGATCAAGCCCGGCCAGCTCGCCTCCACCCAGGTCAACTTCCTCCGCAGCCACCGCGACCTCGAAATCCGCAACCGCGCCCTCAAAGTCTTCGGCAAAACCGACGTCACCACCCGCCAGTCCGTCATCGACGCCTTCGCCCCCGCACTCACGCTCACCGGCGACGCCGCGCGCGGCAAAGCCATCTACGTCGAGCGCTGCGCCTCCTGCCACCGCCTCGACGGACAAGGCTTCGCCCTCGGCCCCGACCTCGTCTCCGTGAAAAACACCGGCAAGGAAAAAATCCTCCTCAACATCATCGACCCCAACCGCGAAGTGCCGCCCAACTTCCAGGCCTACGTCATCGAAACCAAGAACGACGAAAGCTTCATGGGCCTCGTCGCCTCCGAGACCAGCACCAGCGTCACCCTCAAAATGGCTTTCGGCAAAGACGCCAACATCCCCCGCTCCCAAATCAAATCCCTCAAAAACCAAGGCCTCTCCCTCATGCCCGAAGGCCTCGAAGCCGGCCTCACCCCCCAAGCCGCGGCGGACTTACTGGAGTACATTATGGCGGCGAAACAATAGGTGTCGGTCGCTGAATTGTGTTCGAAATAGATGTCAATCAGCCTGCCGGAAACGAAAGGGGTTCAGGTTCAGCTACGAGTACTCGATCCCAACCACCTGTATGGATCCAAACAACGAATCAGGCGTCTGTCTGCCTGAGACCCTGACGTCGCTCTTCTTTCTGTGCCTCTATTCGTTCAGCGTTGCGCCGATGGGAGCGTATTCCAATGGAGGACCGCTGGGACTTGGATTGGTGCTGGTTGCTTGTTGGTTCGCCTGGCGGGCGTTTACCTTGAACAAACAATTTGCGCTGTTGCGACGGTTTGGGCAGCTCCCCTTGGTGATCTTCGTCACCTATTCAGCGATTAGAGACGCCTTCGCGCAGTTCGTCCTGCCTTGGTTTTCCAAATAGTTGGTGCTCATCACTCGTTGTGAGGTGCCCCCGCGCCTCGCTCGAACCCACCGCACGTCGACAGAATCCTCCCGCAGATTCAAACCGACCACAGATGGGAAATTCAATCTGTGGTCGCCTTGAATCTGCGGGAGGTTCCCGGAAAAATCTCCCGTCCCCATCCCTCTCCATCCGTGCTTGAACTGCGCCTTTCCGCCTCAGTGAAACTCCGACTTCACGAAGCTGCGCGTGCCGTTGCGGAAGGTGAACTCGGAGACCGAGCGCCAGTCGGCGCGGAAGGATTTGGCGACGCTCGCGGCGATATTGGCCAGCTCGCCGGTGCTGCTCACCAACGGGGAGGATTGCCCGCGGCGGTTGAAGTCGAGGTAGCTCTTGGTTTCCGCGATGTAGCAGACGACATGCACCTCGCGCGGCATGAAAACGGCGATCAGGCGCGGAGTGTAGCCCTTCTGCCGCAGGACGTCCGCGGCCAGGGTCGAGAAGTCATCGCAATCGCCAGCCCGGGCGCTCAGGAACGTCTCGGGTTTGCGGACCGACCGGCCCAGGCTGAATTTGAAATCCGCGAACTGCTGGATGAAGCGCTCGGGCGTGAGCTTCGGGTCGGCGCGCAGTTCCTCCAGTGTCGTCGCCGCCGCCGGGGCCGCGGCCGCGGCGCA
Organism: Akkermansia muciniphila; assembly: GCA_945861535.1. Classification (GTDB taxonomy): domain Bacteria; phylum Verrucomicrobiota; class Verrucomicrobiia; order Limisphaerales; family BJHT01; genus BJHT01. The sequence goes on from CAMAUZ010000043.1 coordinate 25,964, forward strand.
GATCAGTCCAAGGCCAAAGGCGAACCCGCCGACGGACAATGCCCGCCGCGACCAGTGCCAGACGGTACGCCGGGCGTGGCGACCGAGCGCGCGCAGGTTGGTGGGCCGGAGTGAATGAGCGGTGTAGTTCATGATTTTGGAGGCCGAATGTTCTTGAGGCGCTGACGGCTGTCAAACGGGCCGGGGCGGGCAAAAAAAACGGTTGCACACGAAAAAGTTCGTCCGACGTTAGCTGCGGGACCAAGAGCGTCCCCAAGACGGTTATGCAGACAGCAAACCACAACAGAAGGAGTCTTATGAAAACCTGTAGAACCATTGCGTCCAGCGCGGTGGCGGCCCTATGCCTCGTTTGGAGCGCGGGCGCCCAGGTGGTGGACGACCCGGAGTATCTCGACGAAAGCGAGTATTCCGAAGCCAAGACAACCGAGAGCCAGCCGGCCAAATATAACAAAGCCAGCGGACTCATCGGGATGGATGTTCGTAATCACAAGAACGAGAAGCTCGGTCAGATCAAGGACCTGGTCTTCGATCTCAAGTCCGAGCGCGTGGCCTACGCCGTGTTGAGCACGGACCTGCCGGACCTCGACTACTTCGAGTTCTTCACGTTGAACGAGAAACTCATCGCGGTGCCGTTGAACGCCTTCACGCCGGGCATGGATCACAATTATCTGATCCTCCATGCGGAGAAGGACAAACTCGCCAGCGCCACGGGTTTCGCGTACGATAAATGGCCCAGCCTGGAAGTTCCGAGCTGGGGTTCCGAACCCTTCTGGATGAGGGATCACAGCAAACCGGGGCTGATTTCGGACCCGGACAAAGATAGTAATGATCCGGACAAAGACCTGACCGATCCGGACACGGACACGGATGACTGACCGGGAAAGCCCGGCCGCTGCCGGACGCTCGTTCGGAGCGGATGCACGGAGGGATGGAAACATCCCTCCTTTTTTTTTGCCACGGGGTCCTCCATCCCCGCGCTGCGGTTGTGGGGCAGGCATCCTTGCCTGCCGGTTCACGGGGCATCCCTGCCCCGTGTTCCCGGCCCTGCCGCGCCGCCGCGGGGAACGGGCGGCAAGGATGCCGCCCGAACCGTCAGGCTGGAAACCTGCCCCACCTGACCGGCCCGTGAACTCGCGGGCGGGCCGCCCGCGCTCCCGGTGCGGGTGTGCTCCCCGTCGCTTCGCCGTGCGGATTTACAACTCCCGCCCCGCCGCCGCGATGAACGGCTTCAGCTCTTCCATCAGCTTCGCAAAACCTTCGAGCGTGACCTGCTGCGCGGCGTCGCTCCAGGCCTTGGCTGGGTTCGGATGGACCTCGATGAGCAGGCCGTCAGCGCCCATGGCGGCGGAGCCTTTGCACATGGCCAGGACGAGGTCCGCGCGGCCGACGCCCTGGCTGGGGTCGATGATGATGGGGCAGTGGGACTCGCGCTTGATGCTCGGGATCGCGCCGAGGTCGAGCGTGTTGCGCGTGTAGGTCTCGAAGGTGCGGATGCCGCGTTCGCAAAACATCAGGTTCGCGTTGTCGTTGGCCAGCACGTATTCGCCGGCGAGCAGCCATTCCTCGATCTTCATCGCGAGACCGCGCTTGAGCAGCACGGGCTTGCCGGTGCGCGCGGCAGCGATGAGCAGTTGGAAGTTCTGCGCGTTACGCGTGCCGATTTGCAGAATGTCCGCGTACTCGGCGACGAGGTCCGCGTGATTTTCCGAGAGCAGTTCGGTGATGATCGGCAGGCCGGTTTCCTTGCGCGCCTTGGCGAGGAGCTTGAGGCCCTTTTCACCTAGGCCCTGAAATTCATACGGCGACGTGCGCGGCTTGAACGCGCCGCCGCGCAGGACGGTCGCGCCCGCTTTTTTCACGGCGTGCGCGGTGGTGATGATCTGCTCCTCGCTCTCGACCGAGCACGGGCCGGCCATGACGACGAACTTCTTCCCGCCGATGAGCGTGCCGCCCGCCTTGACGGTCGAGTTGGTCGGATGCGCCTCGCGGCTGACGAGTTTGTAGCGCTTCTGGATGGGCGTGACGCTCTCGACCTGCGGCCACGCGGTGAGGGCCTCGAGGGATTGATGCGTGCTCTCGTCACCGATGGCGCCGATGACCGTGCGCGCCACGCCGCGCATGACATGCGGGCGGTAGCCGAGGCGCTTGATTTCCTTGAGCACGGCGGCCTCCTCTTTTTTGGAAATGTTTGGTTTGAGGACAATGATCATAGGTTGCTGGGTGCGGTCGGCCGCCGGGTTTTCACAAAAAAACCGCCGGCGATGACCGGCGGTTCGCGCTGCTGACAAGCACGCGGCGACGCTAGCAGCGACCCTCGGGGCGTCAACTGCGCGGGACGGCCGAGCGGCTTTGTAGCGTAGACTTCCAAGTCTGCTGTATCGCGGGTTTCCAAACCCGCTGGCCGTCCGGTCACCGGCAGGCTTCGGGGTTTTCGCACGCGCCCGACCGCGCGCAGCCCCTGCCGATTTGGAAATCGGCGACACAGCAGGTTAGGAAACCTGCGCTACGGGAACGCCGCGCGCCGCGCCCCTCCCCGGAGAAGCCGGTTGACGCCCGCGCGCCGGGTGCTCAAGTAAGCCCAGATTCCAACGAAAGGCTCGCGCCGCCTTTTTCACCCATCAACCCACCATCGGGACGAACCGATGGCGAAACGCCCGGCCCATGAAAACTTCATCCCTGTTGCTCCTGCTCGTCGCGGTCGTCTGCTCGCGCCTGCCTGCCCACGGCCAGTTGTCGGTCCCGCTCGCGGTGCCCGAGTTTTCCGGCGTCGCGCGGGTGAATGAACCCGTGCGCTCGGGTGTGCCGCTGCCGCGTCATGCCGAGATTTTTTCCCCGTCGAGTTTGCGCCTGCTGCGCGGGGGCGTGCCGGTCCCGGCGCGCTTCACGGTACTCGGGCGCTGGGCCAGCGGACCCGCGGACACCATCGCGCCGATCCGCTGGGTGCTCGTGGATTTCAATGCCGACGTGCCGGCTGCGGGGACGAATGGCTGGACGCTGACCGAAGACGGTCCCGGCCCCGCGCTGCCCGCGGTGGGCGTGGCGGAAAGCGCGACGAACGTGGTCATCACCACCGGCCCCGCGCGTTTTGAAATCTCGAAGACGCGCGGCTCGCTGCTCGAGGCGGCGTGGCTCGATCGGAATGGCGACACGGTCTTCAGCGCGGGCGAGCAAATCCTTTTTCCCGCGCCGGACGCGGGGCCGTTCGTGGTGGCGACCAACACCGAGTATCGCGGCGCAAACACCGCGCCGTTGTCCACCGCCGTCGAGGAGAGCGGGCCGGGAATCGTGGTGGTGCGGGTCGAGGGTTTTCATCGCGACAACGGGGTAAACCAACTGCTGCGCTACGTGACGCGGCTGACGTTCTACGCGGGCAGGTCCTGGGTGAAGGTGAACCACACGATCATCGAGGGCCGTGTCGCCGGCTCGGGCAATGGCGATTTTCCCGATGGCCAGCAGGTGACGCCCTTCAGCCGCGCCGGCCTGCGGCTGCGGCTGGCATTGAGCGGCGCGGTCACGGCGCGCGTGACGGCCGACAGCCCGACGCCCCGGAGCTTCACCCTAACCGGCACGGACACGGCGGCGGTGCGCCAGCGCACGCCGACGAACTACACGCAGCTCGTTTATGAGGTGCGGCAAAACAACACCGTCGTGGAAACCGGCGCCCGCGCGCGGCAGGCGGCGCTCGACCTCGCCGATCCGCAATGGGGCCTCGCCGTGACCACGCGCGATTTCTACCGCAAAGGGCCGCAACAACTCACCGGCGCGGCGGACGGCACGGTGACGGTCGAGTTCCCTGCCGAGCCGTACACGATTTACCAGGCGATGGGTTTGAACGAGGAGGTGCTGCTTAATTTCCATGCGGTGGGGACGCCGTTCGCCTCGCTTTTTGCGGCCGGGCAGGGGTTCGCAAAAGACCCGTTGTTCGCCGTCGCGCCCGCCACGTGGTATTGCGGCAGCGGGGCGTTCTTGGAACTGTCGCCCGCGCCCGCCACGCGCCATCCAGCGCACGACAACATTCTCGCGCAGCACTACCAGCAGACGCTCGCGTGGGCGGAGGAGGGACGCAGCTTCGGCCTGCTCAACTGGCTGGACATGCCGATCGACCGCTACGCCGGGGACCTCAACCCGCACGACGTGCCCTATGGCAATTCCTATTACGACGCCCCCGGCGCGGAGATCCGCGAGTTCGCGCGCCGCGCTGATTTTTTTTGGTTGCGCAACCTGGCCTTCCCGCAAATCCGCCACTGGTTCACCACCGATTGTTTTGACACAGATGACCCGGCGCACGCGTTCAACGGCATCTCCGGTTCGCGCGGGATCGTGCATCGCGGGGGCTTCTCCGGCGAGTATCACTACATGGAAAGCCTCTGGGATTACTACAACCTGACCGGTGACCGGCGCGCCTTGGAGCGCGGGCTGGCGGCGGCGCGGAGCTACGCGTTCAGCCCGGCCTGGCGGAACGACTACGACCTCGGCCTCCCCGGCGGTCCCGGTCTGACCGGACGGAACATTGCCCAGAAACTCAACACGCTCGTCGAGTCCTTCCTGGCCAGTGGGGACGCCACGTTGCGCGCGCGGCTCGTGGCGGACGCGGAAGATTTCCTGACCGTGGTGGGCACGCCCGAGGGCTTCTTCCGCGGCAACCGGCAGCAGACGAACATCTATGCGGCCGACCAGGCGTTCATGGCCACCCTCCTGTTTTTGCCCTCGATCTGGAAATACCACGAACTGACTGGCAGCCCGGCGGCCCGCGCCAAACTCATCCTCACCCCGCAGCGCATTCTGAACCACAACCGCCTCTCGTCGGACCCGGCCGCGCCCGGCTATCTCCAGTTTTACAACCAGCTCACTGTGACCACCACCGGCGGGGGCAATTACACCACGGCCCCTTTCACGCCGTTCGGCAACACCGATGACTACATGTATGACGAGGGCATGCAGGGACTCGTGACCGCCCTGTGCCGCGCGGCCGCGCTCAGCGGCGACCGCACGCTCGTGGCACAGGCGCGCGTGCTGTACGAGAACCGCCTGCTGCCCGGCTGGTTCGCGGCCGTGTGGGACAAACCCCATGCCCAGCAGACCTTGCGCGCCGCGCCCGGCCTCGCCTATCTCGACGCGCCGGACGTGCCGCCGCCCTCGCAATTCCTCGTCGCCCCGCACGGCAACGGCCGCTTCCGTGTCTATCACTCGGGCACGTTCGGCCATCCGTATCTCTTCCAGTTCTCGAGCGATCTCACGCCCAACGGCTGGATCACGCTCAGCACGAACACGCCCGGCCCCGGCGGTGTGTTTGAAGCCAGCGACCTCACCGTCGGCGGCGTGCGCTTCCGCTTCTACCGCGTGGTGAAACCGTGACCGCGCGCCGGGTCGCGGCGGAGCGCGCCCGTCCCCAGGCGCAGCGAGCTGGAGCGAAGTGAGGCGTCGGCTGATTCCAAATCCCTCGCGCAGGCGGACGGCGCTGCGGCCGGGGACGGCCGCACTCCGTGGCCGCAGCGGGACGTCCACACGATCTTCACCCGCGCCGCTGCGTCTGCTGGGGATTAACCGGGCACTACATTTAACTGCAATTCCTACGCGCGGATGCGCCCGCGGAGCGGTGGTTGGAAGGGACGGGGATGGACAAGGGCCCGAGGGAAAAGGATGGTCGGGTGCCGTCGGGCGGCGGCGGGATGGATGATGGGTGAGGCGGAGCGGACGACATTTTCGGTGCGACTGATTTCATGGCTGAGCAGGCGAACAATGCGGAGCGGGCGTCGGCGGGTGTGGTGGCCGAGCTGGCGGAGGGCTGGCGGCGGCTGCCGGAGAAGGGTTTCTTTTTGGGGCTGCTGGCGGCGTGGCTGGCGTTGTTTCACTGGCTGGGGAATTCGACGCTGGGGTATTTGCGGACGCCGTCGTTGTTGCTGTGGATGAAGGGGGCGTATGACACGCCGGCCAATGATGACGGGCATGGGAACCTGATTCCGTTCGTGGTGCTGGGGTTGTTCTGGTGGCGGCGGGCGGAGTTGCTGGCGGTGCCGAAGCGGGTGTGGTGGCCGGGGTTGGTGGTGCTGGCGGCGGCGGTGTTGGTGCATGTGGCGGGGTATGTGTTGCAGCAGCCGCGGGTGTCGGTGGTGGCGTTGTTCGCGGGGGTTTATGCGCTGATGGGTCTGGCCTGGGGACCGGCGTGGCTGCGGGCGAGTTTTTTTCCGTTCGTGTTGTTCGTGTTTTGCATTCCGCTCGGGTCGCTGGCGGAGGGGGTGACGTTTCCGCTGCGGATGGTGGTGGCGCAGGCGACGGCGTGGATCAGCAATGAGGTGCTGGGGATCGCGGTGGTGCGGGATGGGTCGCAGATTTTCAGTCCGACGCGGACGTTCAATTATGATGTGGCGCCGGCGTGCAGCGGGATTCGGAGTTTGATTTCGCTGCTGGCGTTGACGGTGGTGTACGGTTTTCTGACGTTTCGCACGGCGTGGAAACGGGGGTTGATGGTGGCGGTCGCGGTGCCGTTGGCGGTGGTGGGGAATGTGGTGCGGTTGTTGGGAGTGGTGGTGGTGGCGGAGGCGTTCGGGCAGGACGCGGGGGCGTGGGTGGAGCAGCGGCTGGGATTTATCACGTTCGCGGTGGCAATCGGGTGTGTGCTGGGTTTGGGGTGGTGGTTGCGGGAGGGGAAGGAAGTTGAAGAGCTGAAACGGGTGGAAGGGTTGAAGGGTGGGGACGAGTTGAAGCGGGGTGAGGCGGGAGGTGGGACGTGACGGAGGCGACCGGGGGGACGAGGCGGGAGGCGGCGGTCCGGGAGCGTGGACGGCCTGAGGCGGCAGGCTTGGCGGCCGTGACGGATTCGGGTCTCATGGTCTGGCGGTTTATCCGAGTTTTATGAAACAGAAGAAAATCCAGGCGTATGCGCTGGTCCGACGCCCGGTGCCGCGGGTGCGGTCGTCCGGGAGCCGCCACACCCGCGCGTTTCGTGAGGTGGTGGCGATGATCGAGGCCGCCCGGGCGCAGGCTTTTCAAGCCGTCAACACCGGGATGGTCGATCTCTATTGGCGCGTGGGGGAATACATCGGCCGGAAGATTGTCGCCGACGGGTGGGGCAAAAACACGGTCCGGGAATTGTCCGCGTTCATTCGCGCCCGGCGGCCGGGGCGCGGCGGATTCTCGGCCTCGAACCTGTGGCGGATGCGGCAGTTTCACGAGCTGTACTCGGGGCAGCCAAAACTCGCACCACTGGTGCGAGTTTTGTCCTGGACGCATAATCTCCTCATCATGGGCGGATGCAAACCCCCCGAGGCGCGGGAGTTTTACGTGCGCATCGCCGCGCAGGAACGCTGGGGCAAACGCGAACTGGAACGCCAGATCGCCGGCGCCCTGTTCGAGCGCACGGTGCTCGCCCCGCCAAAACTCGCACCAGTGGTGCGAGTACTGCATCCGGCGGCGGACACCGTTTTCAAAGACACTTACATGTTGGATTTTCTCGACCTGCCGCCGGTCCATTCGGAGGCCGATCTCCAGCACGCGCTCGTGGCCAATCTCAAACGCTTTCTCATCGAGCTGGGCCGCGATTTCGCCTTCGTGGGCGAGCAATATCTCCTGCAGGTCGGGGGCACGGACTTCCGCCTCGACCTGCTGTTCTACCATCGCAGCCTCCAGTGCCTGGTCGCTTTTGATCTCAAGATCAATCACTTCGAACCCGAGCATCTCGGCAAGATGGAGTTCTACCTTGAAGCCCTCGACCGCGACGTGAAGAAGCCCCACGAGCGTCCCTCCATCGGCGTCCTGCTCTGCGCCACCAAGGATGATGAAGTGGTGGAGTATGCCCTGAGCCGTTCGCTTTCCCCCGCCCTCATCGCTGAATACCAGACGGCGCTGCCGGACCGGCGTCTCCTCCAACGCAAGCTCCACGAACTCTATCAACTTTCATTGCCTGCGGACGGTGTGCCGCCGTCGCAGTCACGTCCAGCGCGCAAGGCACGCAAGGCATGACAGCCCGCGAAATCAAACGGACCGGCAGCGCGGTCGTCACTGATTCTAGCAGTCAGTCCGTCGTGGCGTTCGGCGGGCCGGGAGGTGGGGCGTGACACGGAAGAAGTGGATTTGCGCGGTGGTGGCGCTGGCGCTGATGGCGGGGGGCGCGGGGTTGTTGTTGCGGCTGCAGGCGGCGCAGCGGCTGGGCGCGCCGGGATTGAAGGTGGAGCGGACAACGGCGGGCGCGGTGGTGCGGGTGTTGTTGCCGGAGCGGGTGGCGGGTTTCAGTTCCGAGGAGCTGCCACCGGCGCCGGAGGAGAAGGCGAATCTGCCGTCGGACACGACGTTCGGGAAACGCGTGTATCGCGCGGAGGATGGCTTCGCGGCGTTGGCGACGGTGGTGCTGATGGGCACGGACCGGACGAGCATTCACAAGCCGCAGTTTTGCCTGACGGGACAGGGGTGGGCGATCGAGCGGACGGAGCCGGTATGGCTGGGACTGGCGGGCGGCGAGGCGGGCGCGGGGCCGGCGTTGCCGATGATGAAGTTGACGACGACGAAGCGGGTGGAGGCGGGCGGGCAGGTGGCGGTGCGGCGGGGGATTTTTGTTTACTGGTTCGTGGCGGACGGGCGGCTGACGGCGCAGCACTGGGAGCGGATGTGGTGGCTGGCGCGCGAGTTGGTGACGACGGGCGTGTTGCAGCGGTGGGCGTATGTGACGTTTTTCGCGGACTGCGCGCCGGGCGAGGAGGAGGCGACGTTCGAGCGGCTGAAGCAACTGATCGGAGGAGTGGCGCCGGAGCTCCACTTGGCAGGCGGGCCGGGAGGCCGTGATTAATCCGAGCACGGAAGTTCAATCCGACGGAAGGACACGGATACCGTCGGCGACCGGCTCCGCCCGGGGCACCGGTTTTGCAGCGTGGGACGATGATTCACCAGGATCTCGCCCGCTGCGATACCGAGGTCAACCACCGGAACAAGCAGTCCATCCTGGACAGGAGCGACGCGCCGGTGTGGCACGAGCGGTCCAAGTTCAAAGTACCGGCGTTGATCGTGGCTATGCAGCGCGGGCTGCCAGCCGCGAAAAACTTGGTGATCACCGTCCCCGCGTGACCCCGTCGCGCCCCCCGCCAGCACGCGGCCCGGCAAAAAAGCGTCCAAACTCCAAGGTCCGCCTGGAAGTCTGACCCACGCCCAAAACCCCGCCTTGCCACCACCAAACGCTTCCGCCTTACTTCGCGCGATTTTGTTTTTCTAAGTTTGCCCGCATGAATCCTGAACTGCTCACCAAAGCCAAATCGCTCGGCTTTTCCGACCGCCAGATCGCCCATCTGACCGGCACCACCGAGGATACCATCCGCGCCGAACGCAAGCGCATCGGCCTCGTCCCGAGCTACCGCCTCGTGGATACCTGCGCCGCCGAGTTCGAGGCCTACACGCCTTACTATTACTCGACCTACGACCGCGGCGACGACGAGGTGAAAGGCAACACCGCGAAGAAAGTGATGATCCTCGGCGGCGGCCCCAACCGCATCGGGCAGGGCATCGAGTTTGACTACTGCTGCGTCCACGCCGCCTTCGCGCTCAAGGCGGACGGCTTCGAGACCATCATGGTCAATTCGAACCCCGAGACCGTCTCGACCGACTACGACACCAGCGACAAACTCTTCTTCGAGCCGCTCACGCTCGAGGACGTGCTGCACATTTACGAACGGGAGAAATGCTGGGGCGCCATCGCGCAATTCGGCGGCCAGACCCCGCTCAACCTCGCGCTCGGCCTCCAGAAAAACGGCGTCAACATCATCGGCACCACGCCGCAGAGCATCGAGGTCGCCGAGGACCGCAAGCTCTTCGCCGCGATGCTGCGCAAGCTCGACATCCCGCAACCGCCCAACGGCCTCGCCACGAACGAAGCCGAAGCGCTCGTCGCCTCCAAGGCCCTCGGCTACCCCGTGCTCGTGCGCCCGAGCTTCGTGCTCGGCGGGCGCGCGATGCAGATTGTCTATTCCGATGCCGAGCTGTCGCACTACATGCGCTTCGCCGTCGAGGCGTCCCCCGAGCGGCCCGTGCTCGTGGACAAATTCCTCGAGGACGCCACCGAGGTGGACGTGGACTGCATCGCCGACGTCGGCCAGTTCGCCGATCCCTCGCAGGGCACCATCGTCATCGGCGGCATCCTCGAACACATCGAGTTCGCCGGCGTGCATTCCGGCGACGCCGCGATGGTCCTGCCGCCGCACACGCTCTCGCAGAAGGTCATCGGCATCATCCGCGAATACACCCACGCCATGGCCACCGAACTGCGCGTCGTCGGCCTGATGAACGTGCAGTACGCCGTCAAGGGCGACACCGTCTATGTCCTCGAAGTCAACCCGCGCGCCTCGCGCACCGTGCCCTTCGTGAGCAAGGCCATCGGTCGTCCGCTCGCCCAGCTCGCCGCGAAAGTCATGGCCGGCAAAACGCTCAAGGAACTTGGGTTCACCGAGGAAATCTGGCCGAAATATTGGGCCGTCAAAGAGTCGGTCTTTCCGTTCAACAAGTTCGTCGGCCAGGACATTCTCCTCTCGCCCGAGATGCGTTCGACCGGTGAGGTCATGGGCTTGGATGCCGATCTCGGCATCGCCTACGCCAAGTCCCAGATGGCCGCCAACTCGCCGCTTCCGCTCAAGGGCCGCGTCTTCATGAGCGTCAGCGACGCCCACAAAGCCGAGGCCGCCGAAGTCGCGAAACTCTACGCCGAACTGGGCTTCGAACTGATCGCGACCAACGGCACCGCCACCGTCCTCGAACAAGCCGGTCTGAAAGTGCAGCGCATCTACAAGCTCACCGAAGGCCGGCCCAACGCGCTGGACTTCCTCAAGAACCGCGAAATCCAGCTCGTCATCAACACCCCCGCCGGCCAGGTCCCCCGCGCGGACGAAGTGAAAATCCGCACCACCGCCGTGTACACGAACACGCCGATCATGACCACCCTCGGCGGCGCGCGTGCCGCCGCCCTCGGCATCGCCGCGCTCAAGAAGAGCGGCTACGCCGTGCGGACGTTGCAGGAATATCACTGAGCGGCGACGGGCGAAGCGCAACCGCGACTATGCAATGCGGGCGACCGGAGCGCGGCTGTGTACGCGGAGCACCAGCCGCAGCAGGTTGGCCAGCAGGAGACGCCTCTGATTCCAACGGGTGTCGGCGCGGCTTCGGGGTCGCTGCGGCTGGTCTTCGGCGGACACAGCCGCGCTCCTTGGGTTGCGGCTCCGCCGCTCGGTGTCCATCCGTGGTTGCACCGCCTTTTTTTGATCACGGATCACGCTTCACGAATCACACCTCCCGCCTCCCGCATCCCCTTCTGGCGCTTCGCCCCCGCTTCCGTATGGTCCGCCGGTGGATTTACCGGACATCAAATCATTGAGCCGCGACGAACTCGTGGCGCACCTCCAGGAATGGCAGCAACCCGCCTATCGCGCCGACCAGGTGCTGGCGTGGCTCTACCGCCGGCGCGTGACCTCGTGGGACGCGATGACCAATCTGCCCAAGCCCCTGCGCGACCGCCTGCGCGAGACGTTTCGCCTGCACACCCTGGCGTTGGTGAAGAAGCAGGGCGCGCGCGACACGACGCAAAAATTTCTCTGGCAACTCGCGGACAACGCGATGGTCGAGAGCGTCCTGATCCCCGCCAATCCCGCGCTTTACGGCGAAGCCAGCGACCGTCACACGCTGTGCGTCTCGACGCAGGTGGGCTGCGCGTACGGCTGCAAGTTCTGCGCGAGCGGACTCGACGGCTGGAAGCGCAATCTCGGCGTGTACGAAATCATCGAGCAGGTCCTTGCCGTCGAGCGGAGCATGGCCGCCGAAGCGCCGGCGGCCCCGGCCAGCTCGGCGGCGGCGGTCCCGGCCACGCCCGAGATTTCCCCCAAGCCCGCCAGCGCCGACAGCCGGCTGATCAACAACCTCGTCATCATGGGCATGGGTGAGCCGCTGGCGAATTACGACAACCTGCTCAAGGCCTTGACCCGCCTGAACGCGCCGTGGGGCGGCAACATCGGCGCGCGCAAAATCACCATCTCAACCAGCGGCCTCGCACCGCAGATTCGCAAGCTCGCCGACGATCCGCTCCAGTTTCGCCTCGCGATTTCCCTGCACGGCGCGACCGACGAAGTCCGTGAGAAAATCATGCCGGTGAACCGCAAGTATCCGCTCCGGGAACTCATCGCCGCCTGCGAATATTATCAGGAACGCAAGGCCCGGATGATCACGCTGGAATACATCCTCATCGCCGGCATCAACGACCATCTCGACCAGACGCGGCCCCTCGCCGACCTCGCCCGCCGCCTGCACGCCAAGGTCAATCTCATCCCCTACAATCAGGTCGAGGGCCTGCACTGGGTGCGCCCGACCGAGAAAGTGCAGGAAAGTTTTCTCGCCGCCCTCGAACGCCAGCGCGTCACCGCGACCCTGCGCCGCGAGAAAGGCCACGACATTGACGCCGCCTGCGGCCAGCTCCGGCTGAAAACCGAACGGGAAATCCAGCGCGTGAACCCGAGCGCGGGGAACCACGAAGAAAAATAAACCACTAACCGGCACTAACTGGCACTAATGGGAAAAGGCCCAAAGCAGATTCTCCACCGCCGCCGCCTGGCCCTTTCCCATTAGTGCCAGTTAGTGCCGGTTAGTGGTTTTTAATCCCCCGCCTGAGACGGATTCACGTTTCCGTCACCGCTGAATCCGCGGTGATTCAACCCTTCAGGCCCGGCACGATCACCGATTTCGAACCGGCCCACGCAGCCGTGGTTTCCAAGGCCAGATTCGCCTGCGCCAGCGAGAAGCGGTGCGAAACCATCTCGGCAAATGGAAACTCCTTTTGCGTGCGCCGGAGAAACTGGATCGCCGCCAGCAGATGCCGCGGCTCGCTCGACCACGAGCCGAAAACCTGGAGCTGCTTGCGCGTGATCACATGCGGATTCCACGTCACCGGTCCCGCGTCGCAGTAATGGCCGAGCACGAGATATTTCCCGCCATCGCGGCACAGCTCCATGCCCTCGACAACCGCGCCGGGCATGCCGACACATTCCAGCACCACGTCCGCGCCGTAACCGCCGGTCAGCCGCCGCACCTCGGCCAGTCGCTCCGCCGGCGTGCGCACCGTGTCGAGGTCGATCACGTGGTCCGCGCCGAAGCGCCGGGCGAGATCGAGGCGATGCTTCGGGCCGCCGATGACAATCACCTGGCCCGCGCCCGCACCCTTGGCGACCGCAAGCGCCGCAATGCCCACCGGCCCCGCACCCTGCACGACCACGTTGTCACTCCACGCGATGCCCGTGCGCTCGACCCCGTGAATGGCGGTGATCAACGCGCACCCGGCACCGACCACCGCCTCGGTCGGCAGGTCATCGGGCAGTTTGAAAATCGTCGCGCCCGGTCGCAGGTAGTGAAAATCCGCATACCCGCCGAGGAAATGCGGCGCCTGATCGCAGCGATGCCCGATGCCGTAGGCACGGCGATGCGGGCAGCGCGTGGGCTGGCGTTTCTGCGCGCAGTAATAGCACTTGCCGCACGAGGTCGCGGAATTCCACGTCACGCGGTCGCCGACCTTCAGGGCCTCGCCATTCCAATCCGTCTCCACGCCGTCGCCGAGCTGTTCGATGCGGCCGACAGTTTCGTGACCGAGGATGACCGGCAGCGCAATCGGCAGCTCGCCTTTCCACAGATGCACGTCGGTTCCGCAGATGCCCGCCATCTCGGTCCGCACGAGCACCGCGCCCGGCTCGGGCATCGCAGGCAGCGGATACTCGCGGAGTTGCAGCGGGGTCTTGAATTGTTCCAGCACGGCGGCGCGGGCGGTGATCATGGGTAGGATGGGGAGGGGTTAAAACGACAGCTCTCAGAAAACAAATCCGGCGGGAAGACTCACGCGAAAGTAATTCCCCGAGGCCAACGCCCCGCTGCGATTGCGCGGGAGCGCGGACCTCAACTCGACGGCTTCAGCTTCTTCATCGCGTCCCGCACCTGCGCGGCCTTCTCGTAATCTTCGCGGCGCAGCGCCTCCTGCAGATCGGCTTCGAGCCGCTCCAGATCGCTGAGCGGACGGCTGCTGTGAATGGCCGCCGCCCACGATTCCAGCGACGCCACTTCGCCGCTGTGGTCCATCATCTCCTGCTTGGCGTGGCCTTCGTAGAAATTGCGGATCAGGCTGATGCCCTCGGCGACGACTTGTTGCGCAGCCTCGAATTTTCCGGCGTTCAGCGCCTGCGTACCGCGCGCGCGCGCCAGCAACATCAGGACCTGCGGCTGAAACTGGAGGAGGCTCCACGCCAGCTCGATCGATTCCGCCTGCGCCTCGACGAAATGGATGGCGGCCAGATTGCGCTGCGCATCGCGGATGGCGGCCTCGTAGTCCCCAAGTTCAAACAGGCAAATGTAGCGGTGATGAAACTGGATGAGTTCCTGTTGGAGTTTGAAGCAATCCTCGCCCGCCAGACTGAAATTCTCGCCCGCCGCGCGGCGCTTCTCACACAGGCCGGAGTAATAGTCGAAATACGAATCGTGCCCGAGCGGTCGTTTGCCATCCGGCCGCCCCTCGGAATTCATCTGCAACAGGCCCAGATCAATCCGCATCTGGATTTTTTCCGTGCCGTCCCGCCCCTTGATCCGCCGGGTGAGCACCTGCCCCGGGGTGTAGTCCCACCGGCCGAGCAGATGCGATAAATCGAGATTCATTTTCCGCAATATGGCCGTCGCGTTTGGGCGAGTCAACCACGGCACCCGGGCGGCCGCGGCGTATCGGAAAGTGCGGCCACCCACCCGGATTTGGGAACCCGATTCGGATGGAATCCGTGGCGGGACGCCCATCTGGACCACGAAATCGTGGCGGCAGGAAAGGTCGCGGGGCCCGATAATCAGATCTAGCAGCCCCGCTTCCATGAACGTGCCACCCGTGAACACGCCCCTTGCTGCGACTGCGCCAATGACGTAGCAACAGGGGAATGGTTTTCTATGAGACCGCCATCTTTACCGAGCAGATCGTCGAGCTTCTCGACGATGATTCGTATCGCGAGCTGCAGAGTGTCCTCATTCGTCAACCGGAAGCGGGTGATCTCATCCCGCGGTCGCGCGGGCTTCGCAAGATTCGCTGGCGGGTTGCCGGCAGAGGGAAGCGCGGCGGCATCAGGGTCATCTACTACCTCCTCAACCGGGAGCAGATTTACCTGCTCTATGCCTACGCCAAGAACCGTCAGGAAGATTTGACCCCGGAACAAACCCAGCGACTCCGAAACCTGGTCGCCCAACACTTAGACCAATGAACAACACTGATTTCGAACGCCTGTGCGAAAGCATCGAGCAGGCCGGCCAGATTCGGAAGGGGCTGCGGAAGCCGAGCCGAGTCTTCCATCGCACCCCGACGGATGTGAAAACCATTCGTGAACGGCTAGGGCTTACACAGTCGCGTTTTGCCGCGCTCATGGGCGTCAGCAACCGGACCCTGCAAAACTGGGAGCAGGGACGCCGCGAACCCGACGGCCCGGCCAAGGCACTGCTGCGAGTCGTGGAACGCGAGCCACAAGCGGTGTTGCACGCACTTCACGCGTGAGGTGGGACGGGGGCGTCAGGACGCGCGCCGACTGCATGGTAACGGCGGGCTGGCGGCCGGGACCATCGCCAACCGTGGGTGCCGGATTCGGGGTTTCCTTCGCGCGCGGATGTTCGGGTTACGGTTCCGGCACCACGGTGTTCGCGTCGCTTCCAGTCGCGCATTGAATTGCTGGATACCCTCCGCGGTGCCAGCGGATTCATTGCGGTGGCGAAGGCTGCTTTCGCGCTGAAAATGAAACCCGCTCGCCCGCCTTCGCGCCAACGCCTGATTTGTTCGGTCAATAATTTCGGAAATGGTGATTCGTTCCGGGAGATAGCGGGAGCAGCGGAGCGGCACGGTGGTGGGTGGCGAGAGGTCATTGGTGCCAGAGGGGGCACGCCGGCTGGGAGTGGCTTTTCTCCGGCGCGCTGGCAGACTGAGGCGGTCATGAAAACGTTGCACGATCTGGTGGCGGACAAGCTCGAACAGGCCGAGCCGACGGCCCGGGCGGCGCTATTGCAGGTCCCGCTGGCGAACATTGATCGGTGGCTGGCCAACGGGCACACGGCACCGCATCGTCTGGAGCAGTGGCGGGAGATTCTGGTGCGGGCGCAATTGTCGCCGGAGGGTTTTGCGGAGTTGCTTGAGTTGTTGCGGGAGCGAGGGGAGACCGCGACGCATCTGAAAAGCTTTGATCCATTTCCCGGCGTGCTCACCACCCTTGAGCGACGAACCGTTCTGCTGCAATGCGCCTACGCTCACTAACCCAATTGTTGGAAGCGACTCGCGCCTTGGTGCGGCCGGATCGCATTGTGATCATCGGCTCGTCGTCGCTGCTGCTCGGCCACCCGGAACTGGGTGAACCCGGCCAACCGCTGGACCCTTCGTACGACTCCGATCTGTTGCTGTCGCCGATCGACGACGAGCTGGCCGCCGTTTTGGGTGAAGCGGTGGGCCAACAAAGCCTCTTCGCAAAACGCCACGGCTACTATGTGGACATCCTGCGTCCGGCGATTGTCGAAACGCTTCCCGCTGGTTGGGAGAGCCGGCTGCAGCCTGTCGCCGGTTACGACAATGTCTTCGCTCTCGATCTGTATGATCTGGCCTTGGTGAAACTGATGGTGGGAAGGCCCAAGGATCTCGCGCTGCTCCGAGCGTTGCTCCAGCGCGGGATTGTGGAGGCGGACCGACTGCGGGCGCATTATCAGCGGACGCCGTTGAGCGAGTCCGATGCGATGACGGCGGGACGGAATTTGCACTTCCTGCTCGCTGAAGTTGGCGGGAAGTGAGGAAAGAGGTTACGGCCGCGCGGCAGTGCGGCCCTGCCGTATTATGGCGGCGTGGGAGGGCCGGATTGCGCCCGGCCCAGCCTTTTCCTATCGGGGACGCGGGGGATTTCACGGGCGGTTTCTTTGGGTCGAGGGCGTCGGTGAGAAGGTTACGGACGCGCGCAACGCGTCCCTACCAGGTGGAGGACGCGAGGGTTCAATGATTGAACCGAAACTCGGCGAGGTTCACCAGGACCCACAGCGCTTCTTCGATGAGGTTCTCTTTCTTCGGATCGCTTTGCAGGTAGGCGATGAATTTCTCGCGCTCGGCGGTGCTGGGCGGACGCGTGAGGATGGAGAGGAACATGCGGTCCACCTTTTGTTCCCACGGATCGGTCGCGGTGTTGAGCGTGTCGGCGAGGTTGCCTTTTTTGCGACTGAGGAAGGCCCGGACGTTGCTGCTGTGGTTGAGGAAGAGATGCTCGCTGAGGCTGCCTTGGAAGTCGCCCTGACCGTTCACCGGTTCGCCGAAATAGCGGAGGAAATAATCGGTGCCGACGCTGTCGCTTTTTTGCGCGGAGTCCCAGGCGGTGGCGACGCGCAGGACGGTCATGAGTTCCTCGGCGGAGAGCGGGCGGATGCGGGCGCGCTCGAAATGGCGGGGCAGCGCGTCGGCGGCCGCGCCGGTGCTGGCGAGTTGGTAGGTCTCGCTGTTCACCAGTTCGCCGATGAACCATTTCAGGTCGAAGTGATGCGCGATGAATTGTTCCGTGAGCGCGTCGAGCAGCGCGGGCAGGCTGGGCTTGTTGTCCGCGCCGAGGTTGTCCACGGGGTGCACGATGCCGCGGCCAAGGAACTGGCCCCAAAGGCGGTTGGCCGCGGCTTTAGCGAAGAACGGATTCGTCGGCGCGGTGGCCCATTCCGCGAGTTTTTCTTTGCGCGAGAACGGCGGCTTGGGGAGCGCTTTCAGGCCGGTCTTGATCTCGGGATCCTTGAAGCTCGCGGGCAGGACGGGTTCGTCGAGCGGCGGGCCGGCGAGGAATTTCGGCTTCACGGGTTCGCCTTTTTTGCCGGGTTTCACATCCTTCATGTTGCCGGCGAAGAGGACATCGCCGCTGCCTTTCTCGCCGATCTTGTATTGCTTCAACTGCTTGTCGCCGCTGCCGCTGCTGCCTTGGTCGAGGACGACGAGGCGCACGAAGAAGCCGGCCATGCCGTAGAAATCTTTTTGCAACAGGTCGGTGTAGGGATGGTCGTGGCAGCGGGCGCACTGGAGCTGGGTGCCGAGAAAGATTTTACTGAAGGCTTCGGTCAGGTCTTCAGGGCGCTGATTGAACTGGACGTAGAAAAGTTCGGAGCCTTCCTGTTCGGCGAGGAGGAGGTCGCGGACCAAGCGGTCGTAGGGTTCGTTGCGCGCAAATTTGTCGGTGAGCCATTGCTTGAAGCGGTCGCGTTTGCGGGTCGCGTCGGGATTGGCCGGGTGGCGGCCGAAGAGGGTGAGGTCCCAGAGCGTGGCCTGGTGCGCGGCGAAGCGCGGGTCGTCGAGGAGGCGGGTGATGAGTTTGGCGCGTTTCTGCGAGTCGGCGTCAGCGAGGAACTGACGGGCTTCGTCGGCGGTCGGGATGGTGCCGACGAGGTCGAGATGGACTCGGCGTAGGAAGGTCGCGTCGTCGGCCCTGGGGGCGGGCGTGACGTTTTCTTTTTTCCATGCGGCCTGGACGTGGGTGTCGATGAGTTGGCGCAGCGGGGTTTCGGCGACGGCGGCGGTGGGCGCGGCGGCCGTGAGGAGCAACGCACAGAGGGCGAGCAGGGCCAGTCGTGGTGTCGGCATAGGGTGCCTTATCAAGCGTTCACGACAGGTGGGCGCGGGTGAAACCGGAGGGTGCATGGTGGGGACGCTGCCGTGGGGGCTGCGGGCGGTCAAGCGTCCGAGGGGAAAGGTGCGTCTATGCGTATGCGACAAAAGACTGGAGGCGCCGATTCGGAGGTGCGCCGGAGATGGTTTCAGGGAGCGCTGGTTCGGAAGGACGCCGCCCCGGTCGTGCTTTCAGTTGCATTCCGGGGCAGCGGCCCGAAGCATCGCGGGGCGTGAATCCGAGCCTGATTTGTTTCGAGGACGAACACCTGCTGGTGGTGAACAAGCCGGCGGGCTGGAACACGCACGCGCCCGCGCCGTTTGCGGGCGAGGGCATCTACGACTGGCTCCGGCATCGCGAGCCGCGCTGGGCCGCGCTCGCCATCATTCATCGGCTCGACAAGGAAACCTCGGGCGTTCTGCTCTTTGGGAAAACGTCTCTGGCGAACCGTTCGTTGACGGAGCAGTTCACCCGGCGCTCGGCTCACAAACATTATCAACTGGTCACCGACCGGCGCGTGAAGTCGGCGAGTTTCACAGTCGAGAGCTTCATACGCCGCGCGGGCGATCGTTACGTGAGCGCGGCCGGCGGGAGCGCCGAGGAGCGGGCGGTCACGCGTTTCAAGGTGTTGAAAAACGAGGACGGGAAAACCTGGCTCGAGGCGGCGCCGATCACGGGGCGCACGCACCAGATTCGCGTTCATGCGGCGGCGCAGGGTTTTCCGATTCTCGGCGACACGCTCTACGGCGGCACGACGGCGGCGCGGGTGTGTCTGCACGCGCAGCGGTTGGCGGTGGAACATCCCGCGACGGGTGAGCGACGGGAGTTCAACGCGCCGGTGGATTTTACGACGGACACGCGGCTGGCGTTGCGCGCGGCGGTGATCGATCCGGCGGCGACGACGGCGTTCCGGCTGGTTCACGGGGCTGGAGATCAGCAGGCCGGCTGGTATGTCGAGCGGCTCGGGGAGCATCTGCTGTCGCAATCCGCCGCGCCGCAGCACGCGGACGAGGCGGCGCAATTGCGCGAGTGGCTGGGGCAGTTCGGGCTGGCCGGGGCGTATCACAAAATCCTGAACCGGCAGGTGCGTCGCACCGCGCCCGAGGAGGTCTCGCCGCGGCTCGTCGCGGGCACGGCGGCGGGCGAGGAGGTGCTGGTGCGCGAGAACGGCGTCCGCTTCGCGCTGCGTTTTGGCGAGGGCTATTCGGTCGGGTTGTTTCTCGATCAACGGGACAACCGGCGGCGGTTCCTAACCAATCATGTAGCCGCCAATTTTACTTTGTTCCCGAACGGCCCGGCGGGTGCGGAGGTGTTGAACACGTTTGCGTACACTTGCGGTTTCTCGGTGTGTGCGGCCAAGGCAGGCGCGCGCGTGACGAGCCTCGATCTGTCGCGAAAGTATCTCGACTGGGGGCGGCGGAATTTCACCGCGAACGAGCTCGATCCAGCGGCGCACGATTTCATTTACGGCGACACGTTCGACTGGCTGAAGCGGCTGGCGAAGAAGGGGCGGTGTTTCGACGCGGTGGTGCTGGATCCGCCGACGTTTTCGCAATCGAAGGCGACGGGCGTGTTTCAGGCGGCGAAGGATTACGGGCGGCTCGTCACCGCGGCGCTGCCGGCGCTGAAGCCGGGCGGCGTGCTGCTCGCCTCGACGAATGCGGCCACGCTGAAGCCGGAGGATTTTCTGGCGCAGATCACGGCGGCCATTGCCAGCGCGGGCCGCCGAATTGCGCAGCAGCATTACGTGCCGCAGCCGCCGGATTTTCCGATCACGCGCGAGGAGCCGGCGTATTTGAAAACGGTGTGGATGCGGGTGGAGGAGAGCGAGGGAGGGGGAGAGTAGCGACAATCTGTTGCCACACCGCTCGCGCTCACGCCGAGACCAACCGGGATTCGTCTTTGAAGCGGCGGATGGTCGTCCTCGGTTTCGCTGGGGCCGGATCCGCGGGACCGGTCGGCATTGCAACGGGCTTCGGCGACGGTGCGGCGGTCGGCGCTGAAGTGGGCACGGAACACTCGAGAACATCAGTTTCCTCCAAGCGGGCGCGGACTGTCTGCACGAGCTTGGGCGGGCTGTAGGGTTTGGGGAGAAAGTTGAAGCCGTCGCGCAAGGAGAGATTGCAGCCCTGCGCTTCGGGGGCGTAGGCGCTGGTGAAGACGACTTTCAAATCGGATCGCAGCGCGCACAGGTTCTCGATTAGTTCCGGTCCGGACATGCCCTTGCCCATTTTCATGTCGGTGAGCACGAGGTCGATGTCGGAGCCGTGCTCGTTCCACACCTGGAGGGCTTGGAGGCCGCTGGTGGCTTTCAAAACGCGATAGCCATTTTCCTCGAGAATGCCGCGCACGAGTTCACCGACAGGGACTTCATCCTCGACGACGAGAATGGTTTCCTGGCCGCGGCGGAGGCTGCGGGACGATGGCTTGCGCTGCGGTGACGCCACGGCGCGGTCGCACGGGAGGAAGATATGGAAGGTCGTGCCCTTGTTGACTTCGCTGGTCACCTCGATCCAGCCCTGGTGCTGTTTGGCGACGCCATAAACAGTCGCCAGTCCGAGGCCGGTGCCTTTGCCTGGTTCCTTGGTGGTGAAGAACGGCTCGAAAATGCGGGACAAGGTCGCGGCATCCATCCCGCAGCCGTTGTCGGTCACACTCCAGCAGACGAACTCGCCGGTGCGCGCCTCGGGGTGGTGCTTCACATGCGCGTCGTCGATCTGGAGGACGGCGGTGTTGACGTTGACCTGACCGCCGCGCGGCATGGCGTCGCGGGCGTTGATGACGAGGTTCATGATGACTTGTTCCATCATGGTCGGATCGGCGTGGATGGCGGGCAGATTGGGCGTGTAATGGACCCTGAGGACGATGTCGTCGGTCAGGAGATGCCGGATCATCTTGGCGGAGTTGTTGGTCAGGATGTTCAGATCGACCGGCGTCGTCTGCATCCGGCCCTGACGGCTGAAGGTGAGCAACTGCTTGGTGAGGCTGGCGGCGCGCTGGGCGGCGTCGGCGATTTGTTCGAGGGGACGGGAGAATTCCGGCGGGATGATTTTGCGCGCGAGCGCCATCTCGGCGTTGCCTTGGATGACGGTGAGGATGTTGTTGAAATCATGGGCGACGCCGGCGGCGAGGCGGCCGACGGCCTCCATTTTCAAGGCGTGCCGCAACTGGCTCTCGAGGTGCAGGCGGTCGGTGACATCGTGCGCGACGGTCAGGGTGCAGGTCTCGACGCCGAGATCGATCACTTCGATGAAGAGCAGCGTGGTGCGCAGCGCGCCATTTTTTGCCCGGAATTTGCACTCATGGCCGCACACCGAGCGCTGGTCGCGGATGAGCTGGTTGATGCGACCGCGTTCCTCGGGGTCGGCGAACACGCCCAGTTCCAGCGCAGTGCGGCCGACGACTTCTTCGCGGGTGAAGCCGAACAGTTTCAGAAAGCTTTCATTCACGCTGAGGTAACGGCCCTCGTTCAGCGTACCGATGGCGATGGGCAGGGGGCTGAGCCGGAAGGCGCTGGAGAAGCGTTCCTCGGACTGGCGCAGGGCTTCCTCGGCCTGTTTGCGCTCGGTGATGTCGCGGGCGATGCCCTCGATCTCGGGCGTGCCGTCGGCGCGCTGGATTCGGCGGGCGCTGACTTCGAGAATGGTCTTGCGGCCGGCGTGCGATCGAATCCGCAGTTCGAAGCCGGCCGCAGTGCCGCCGAGGGTCGGGCTGGTGAGCCAGCGTTCGAATTCGGCGTGCTGCTCGGGCACGACGAAATCACGGAGGTTCGCGGTGAGCGCCTGCGCGCGCTTAACGCCGAGGGCGCGCTCGCCGGCTTGGTTCAGGGTGGTGAGACGACCCGTGGTGTCGTGCGTGTAGATGACGTCGTGGGCGTTTTCAAACAGCGAGCGGTACTGATCTTCGAGCGCCGCCTCGCGTTTCAACTGGTCGCGGATGCGGGCGGTTTGTTCGTTGACCTTGCGGCGCAGCGAGACGGAGGCCCCGAGCATTACGAGCAAAAACACGGTCGCGATGACCAGTGCCACGTCGTAAAAATCGGTCATGATCGAGGTGAGCACCGATTCATTGGAACTGGGCGCGGTACGCGCGATGCGGCGGGCGCGGAAGGATTCGCCAATGGACTGCGGGGCCGACGCATCGACCGGAGCGGAGTCGGCGGCCAGGCCGGGCGCGGTGATTCCGGCGGGCAGCAGGAGCAGCAGCGGCAAGAGCCGGCACCAGGCGGCACGTCGCAGCGAGCGCGGCACCTCCCGGAGTTTGCAGAAATGGAAACCACACATCATTCCTCCCTGAATCGGCATTTGGCGGGGAGGGGTTAATTGCAAATCGAGGTGCGCCTCAGTGGGCCAAGGCTTTGTAGGAGTCGACGAGAGGAGAACCCGAGCAACAAAAAAAGGGTGCAGCATCGGGCCAACGCACCTGGGTGGGGCGCGGCGAACGGGCAGGCCCGGACCGGGGTAGCGGAAGCGTCCTCGCCTGCGAGTTCGGGCGGCGTCTCGCCGCCCGTACCGACTCGGGGCGAGACGCCCCGAGAACTCACAGGCGAGACGCCTGCGGTACGGTTGCGAATCCGTACGTTGGCAGACTCTGACCTTGTCTGCGGGAGCAGCATGGTTGGGCAAAAGGAAGGTCGCGACTTCTCTCGTCATCTCCCACAACCGCCGGGGACCGCGCTGGGACAAGGCGTGGAAAAAAGAAAACGGGTTCTTCCGGCTTTGACACCGGAAGAACCCGCGAGATGGGAGGAAGGATGTAACCGGCTTGGGGCCGGGCTTTCGGTCAGCCGAACAGCTCGGCGACGGGCTTGGCGCCTTCTTTGACCAGCTTCATCGGGCGGCCGAGGGGCGTGGTCAGTTCCTTGGTATGATCCACGCCGAGGGCGTAGCAGACGCTGGCGTGGAGGTCGGGGACTTGCACGGGGCGCGTGGCCGGTTCCATGCCGTCAGCATCGGAACTGCCGATGACCTGACCACCTTTGATGCCGCCGCCGGCCATGATGCAACTGAAGACCTTGGCGTGGTGGTCGCGGCCGGCGTCCTTGTTGATCTTCGGGGTGCGGCCGAATTCGCTCAGCATGAGCACGAGGGTTTTTTCCAAACGGCCGGACGCCGCAAGGTCTTCGATGAGCGACGCGAACGCCGGATCCATGACGGAGCCGTGGTTGCGCATGGCGGGGAAGACGTCGGTGTGATTGTCAAAGCCGCCGCGGTTGACCTGCACGAAGCGCACGCCGGTTTCGACGAGCTTGCGGGCGAGCAGCGCGCCGCGACCGAACTCGGTCAGACCGTAGCGTTCGAGGGTCTTCGGGTTTTCCTTGTCGAGGTCGAACGAGGCGAGCGCCGGGCTTTTCATGAGCTTCACGGCGTCCTTGAGGGCGACTTCGGATTCCTTCAAGTCCGCGGCGGCGAGCTTGTCGGAGGCACGGGTGTTCATGCGGGCGAGGATCTCCAGGCGGCGCTGGCCATCGACCTGCTTGATGCTCTCGGGGAAGGCCAGATACGGATCGCGCTCGCCGGGGAGGCCGATGTAGTAGGCCTCGCAGCGCTGGCCGAGGTAGCCCGCGCGCGGGGCCATGCCGCCGATGCTGATGTAGGCGGGCAGGTCGCTGTTGGTGCGGCGTTCGTTCACGACGAACGAGCCCATGCCGGGATGCACGAGCGCGGGATTCTGCCCGAAGCTGGTCTGCAATTCGTAGGTGGCGCGGCCGTGATCGCCGTTGGTGCCGGCAATCGAGCGGATGATCGAGCAGTGGTGCATCTGCTTGGCGAGCTGCGGGAAAATCTCGCTGATCTGGATGCCGTCGGCGCTGGTCTTGATCGGCTCCAATTCACCGGCGACGGCGCGGCCGGGCTTCGGATCCCAAGTGTCGAGATGACTCATGCCGCCGCCATTCCAGAAGAGGATGACGGATTCGGCCTTGGGCGCGTGGGCGGAGCCGAGCGCGGCGACAAGGCGGTTAATGGGCATGCCCAGGAGGGCGGCGGCCCCGGAGAACTGGCCGAGGAACCGGCGACGGGAGACGTGGTAGTTGGTGCAGGCGCTCATGGTCTTGATCTGGGTCTGGTTGGTTTGGTTGTAGTTGCGGGCGGTAAATCAGGGGAGATAACGGAACTCGTGACAGTTGAACAAGGCCCACCGGAGATCGGCCAGGCCGTCAATCGGCTTGGTGTTCGCGGCGAGAATGGACTTGGCTTCGGCGAGTTCTGCCGTCGTCGGGCGGCGGGTGAGGATTTCGAGATAGGCCAGTTCGATGGCTTGCTCGGGCTTCGGATCCTTGCCGGCGATGAGCGGGTGGAGCGGCTCGAGCGGCCCGACGCGCGAGGCTTCGTGGGTGGCCTTGCCATTGAGCAGCATGAGTTCCTGGCGGAGCGACGGGGACTCGTCACGGAATTCGCCAAGATTTTCGCGCGAGGGCTGGCCGAAGACGCGGAGGAAATGTGAGGGTGCCGCCGGGGTCGCCATGCGCAGGGTGGTGTCGAACTTCGGATTGTCATCCACCGTTTCCTTGATGGTTTCCAAGCGGAAGCGTTCGGCGAGACCGGATTGCAGCAGGCGGCGGCGGGCCATGCGCTCGGCTTCCATCGCTTCGTCCTCTTTCATCTTCTGCTTGGAGAAGTCTCTTTTCACCTGGCTGAGCAATTCCATCGAAGCGGCTTCGGCCTGATTTTTCATCGCCAGCAATTCCTTGGAGTCCTGTTTGAGGAGGGCTTCAAAGTCCAGTTTGTCGCCACGTTCGAGATCGTAAGGCGCGGTGGGCTTGGGCGTTTTGACCGCCATCATGTTGGGTTCGTCGCCCTCGGGAGCCGGGGTCTTGGCTTCGGCGACCATGGCTGGCGGGGCAAGCGGCACGCGAATCTGGCGGGTGACTTCGCGGAGGTTGGCGCCATCGGGCCATTTGTGATCGAAGAGATGGCCGGCGGTGGCGAGGCTGTCGAAGAGCACTTCGCTGAGCATCCGGCGCGAACGCGGGGCGGTGAAGGACGCTTCGGCGCGTTGAACTTCGTCCACGCTGGCCCCGGCCGGCAGGTGCCCGCGTTGGTAAGTGTCGGTGAGCATGATCAGCTTCACGATCGACCGGAGATCGTACCCGCCGGCGATGAACTCCTGGGCGAGGAACTGGAGGGTCTGCGGGTGGCGCATCTCGTTGTAGGCCGAGAAGTTGTCGAGCGGCTCGACAAAGCCGCGGCCGACGAGTTCCGCCCACACGCGGTTCACGAAGGAACGCGCAAAGTAAGGATTGCGCGGATCGGTGATCATCGCGGCCAATTGTTCCCGCAACGGGCTGGGGCGGTAGATGCTCTTCAATACATCCTGCTTCGGCACGCTGGCGGTGGCCTCAGCGAGGACGTCGCCGCCGGGCAGGGCGGCACGGCGGGCTTGCTCGACGGTGGTGCCGTCCACCAGTTCTTCGAGGGCTTTTTTGGCGGCCGCGGCGGCGAGATCGGGCGATTCGGGGGCGGGTTTGCGACGGTCTTCGAGGCGGCGGATGTACTGCGGCTGGCCTTTGAAGCTGATCATTTCAAACGGGAATTTCGGCTTCACGCCGTCGCGCTCCGGGGCTTGTTCGCGCTCCGGGGGCCATTTCACGGCCATCTCGGTGCCTTCGGTGGTGTAGTAGGTCTTGCGCAGTTTGCCCGACTCGACGCGCTTGGTCTGGCCGAAGAAGGCGGCCAGTTCGTAAAATTCCTTCTGCTTCCAGTCATCAAACGGATGGTCGTGGCATTCGGCGCAGGACAGCCGGACGCCGAGGAAAATCTGCGAGGTCGCACCCGCGAGCGCCATCGGATTGGCGGCGTCACCGAGGACGAAGCCGGTGGCCGGGGCCTGATCGGGGCGGCCGTTGGTGGCGATCAGTTCGCGGGCGAGTTCATCGTAGGGTTTTCCCTGCGCGATGGAGCGGTTGATGTAAGCGAGCATCTGGGAACCGCCCTCGGCGCGCGAACGAATCCGCAGCATGTCGGCGTAGAAGACCGTCCAGCGTTCCGAAAACCGGCCATGGCTCAGCAGGCGGTCCACCAGCTTCTCACGGCGGTCTCCTGCCGACTCCTTCTCAAACTGGGTGATCTCCGCCGCCGTGGGAATGCGCCCGATCAAGTCCACCGTCACCCGACGGAGAAACGCCAGATCGTCGATTGCGGGTGCCACGCGGGGCTGCGGGCCTTTGCCGGCGGCGTTCTCAGCCGCCAGAATCTTGTCCGTCAATTGAGCCGCCTCGCGCAGGGAAGCCGGGGCTTTGTCGGGGATCAAATCCTTCTCGGCCAGACCCGGCACTTCCTTCTTCCGCGATTTCAGCGCCAACCCCGCGGGAAAATTCGCGCCGGTCTTCACCCATTCCACCAGCCAGTTGCGGTGCGGACCCGAGAGCGGCTCGGACTCCTGCGGCATGATGTCATCGTGCCCGCGCGGCAGAGTGATGCGACGGAGCAATTCGCTCTTGGTCAGGTCGGCAGGATTGATGACCGGCCCGTGCTTGCCGCCCTTGAGAAGGCCCTCCTTGGTGTCGAGCCGCAGCCCGCCCTTGGAGCTGTCCGCGCCGTGGCAACGTACGCAGACATTTTCGAGCACGGGCAGAACTTGCTGTTGGAAATCGACGGCGGCAGAAGCGATTCCCACGGAGGAAAACAACAGAACCAGATGGCGCATTTGAGCGGGCATGGGTTGCGGACTAGCTGCTAGTTGCAAGCATTCGATGAATTATGGCGAATTTCTCGGAAACTCGGGAGCCGGTTTGAAGACTCGCGCGGTGAGATCCCCGGGCCTGTAGGCGGCGGGCGTTTCGGCGAAACTTGGAGGCCGCGTGCCCTCACGCCGGGACACATGTTTTTTTCGAACACGCCCCCTTGCTCCAGTCGCCGCAGGCCAGCACCAACCGATTTCGCAAAAAAACCGATGTACGGGAATGTTAACGGCTATGTCGGGGTGGAAATTGGGGGAGGAAGGCTTTGAGAGAGAAGCCGGTTGGCTCGACTTGGTGGCGGATTGGGGACGGGCTGGGCGGCTCTGGTATCCCTCCGCTGCGCGCCGGACCGCGCTGCGTTCACGTTCCGCTCCGCCGAGCCACGGTTTCGGTTGGGCAGGCGGTGGGTTCCTCCGAGCGTTGGGACCATGAACCCGGACAACGAACCGCGGAGGCATTACCCGCAACTGATGAGCATCGGCACCCCGTGGGAGGTGAAGCAGGTGGAAATCGAACTGGGCTGGCAGTGGGGGCGGTGGCCCCGTCGCCGGGCAGCAGTTCGAGTACCGCTTCGATGACATCGGCAACCGCCAATCCGCCGCGCCTGTGGGGCAGGCTTCCAGCCTGCCAGTTCGGACAGCATCCCTGTCGCACACCGGCCGAGCCGACCTCCGCGGCGAAAACGACACCGCCAACGATCTCAACCAAAACACCCAGCGCACCGTCCCGGCTTCGCCGAGGTGCAAGGGAGTGGGGTTGGAGTTCCGCGTTTACGGGGCCCGTTGCTCACACGCCGCCCGAACCGCGTAAGCACGGAACTCAAAACCGGAGTTTTCCAACAAGCTCTATGGCCGCGCCCGCAGTGACGCCACAGTCAACTTCCAGGCCCATTGGGGAACGCGCCCACCCGCGCGCCCCACCCCTCCGGCGCCTCATCGCGCTGGTTGTCCGGGCTGTGGCGACACGTGTCCCGGTGCTGGATACAGGGGCACATCCAGCCACAGCCGAGAGCGAGCGTGCTCCCGGGCGACACTTCAGGCAACCCATGGTGCGGATAACAAAAAAGGGCACTCTTGCGAGTGCCCTTGCTCAATTTGGAAATGGAAGTCCGGCTATTTCCCGAGGAGATGCTCGATCACCATCTGATCCAGCGCCTGATAATCGCGGTCCGCAATCATCCGTTGCGCCGTCTTATCGTCATACGACCGCGCCTTCTCGACCAGGCGCAGAAAAGTGCGACGGCTGTTGTCCAGATGCGCCATCCAATGCTCGACCTTGGTCGTGCGGAAGGGATGCACATCGAAGCACACATACTCACCGTTGCTCCCATATTGGTTCTGTTCGAGAACTCGCACCTGATTAAAGGCCACGCGCAGATTTGTGCTGCCAAAGGGTTTGTCCTGATCGAACTTCAATCCGTTCTGATCGTTCAGGTGCAGCGACCAGAGCTTCTCGAACGCCATGGCAAAAGCGATCTCATCCGACGGATCCAGCCCCGCCAGGGTGCAATGCGCGCTCTCGATCAAAGCCCCGACCCGCTTGGGATCACGCGTCAACGGCGCGAGTGCCAAAGCGTGGCCAATGGTCGGAATGTAAGCGTGATCCATCGGCTCATTAGGCTTCGGCTCAATGGCTATACGGACCTTCTTGTCATGGGCGAGCATCTTATCGAGCGCCATGACCAGCAATTCGACACTGCGCCGGGCATCCTTGGCCTCGCGAATATAAGTTCCCTCGCGTGCCAGCCAGAGCACGAGCAAATCCGTGCCCATGATCTTGGCGATGTCGATGCATCGCAGCGACCGATCCACCGCGTATTGCCGATGCTTCGGGTCATTGCTGGTGTAAGCGCCATCAATGGTCTCCGGCGCGAACCACAACCGCGGCGCCACCATCTCGGCGGCGATCCCCTCGCCATTCAGCCGCTTCTTCAGCTCGCGGGCTTCCTTGAGAATCTGCGCCGAACTCTTGCTGTCGATGTCCGGCACCACGTCATCGTCGTGAAACATCATCGCATCGAACCCCAGTTTCTTGAGCTGTCCCAATTTCCAGTCAAACGCCTGCGGCGGTCGCACCGGCGGACCATAGGGATCCTGCCCCTCGCTGATATTCCACGGACCGAAACAGAATTTATAGGTGTGTGTTTTCCGCATATAAGTTAAGGGATTAAACAGTGCAGGCGGGTTCGCAATTCATGACTCCGAATTTTATCCATCGAACAGTCATCAAGTCATCAAGTCAGATAAGGCTGATACTCTGGAATTGCCTTCTTCAACTGAATTTTTAACTCATTTGGCTCCTTGGCGTAAGCATCGCGACTGAGGTCCAAGATCATTTTTCGCACGCCCTCCACGGCCTGCGGCTGACAGACAAAACGCATGATTTTGGCATGCTTGGTCGCCGCAATGTTTTCACCATCGTGGCTGAGTTCCTCGAAGAGCTTCTCCCCAGGCCGTAATCCGGTGAACTCAATTTCAATATCCTCCCCCGGCCGCAGACCGCTCAACTGAATCAAGTCCCGCGCCAGATCGACAATTTTCACCGGCTTGCCCATATCGAGCACGAAGATTTCGCCGCCCTCGCCCTGGAGACTGCTCTGGAGCACCAAACCCACCGCCTCGGGAATGGTCATGAAATAGCGGGTAACATCCGGATGCGTAACCTTCACGGGTCCACCCGCGGCAATCTGTCGTTGAAAGATGGGAATGACACTGCCGGAGGATCCCAAAACATTCCCGAATCGCACGGCCATAAACTTGGTCTTGTCCGGATTGACAGCGTGAAGCGCCTGCACAAACACCTCCGCCAACCGCTTCGACGCCCCCATGACATTGGTAGGATTAATCGCCTTGTCTGTGGAGATCATCACAAATCGATCCACCCCGTGCTTGAGCGCCGCCTCAGCCAATCCCATCGTCCCCAGCGAATTGTTCTTGATCGCCTCTGACGGCTGCTGCTCCATCATCGGCACATGCTTGTGCGCGGCGGCATGATAGACCACCCCCGGCTTGAAGCGCTCAAAAACATAAGTCATTCGTTCCTGGTCCAGAATATCCGCCACCACCGGCAAGATGACCCCCCCATACCCCAACTCGATCAACTCCTGCTCAATCGGAAACAACTGCACTTCCGACTGATCCACCACCAACAACCGGGCCGGATTGAAGGAAGCGATCTGCCGGCACAGTTCACTCCCAATGCTGCCCCCACCCCCCGTCACCATCACCACCCGTCCGGCCAACATGTTACGGATACCTTCCGTCTCCAGTTGGATCGGATCCCGCCCCAGCAAGTCCTGAATCTGCACCGACCGGAGCTGACTCACCTTCACCTTCCCCGACGCCAACTGATCCATGGACGGCACTGTCTCAAACTTCAGCCGCGCCTCCTGTAAGATCCGCACAATCTCCCCAATCCGCTTCGCCGACGACGACGGCATCGCGATTACCACCTCCTCCAGATCAAACCTCTGGTCCTCCTCCAGCAACAACTCCGGCGCCCCGACCACCGGAATATCATGCACCCGATGCCCCCACTTATCCTTGTCATCATCGAAGAAAACCACCGGCTCCATCCCCAACCCACGCTTCACCGTCAACTCCCGCACCAGTGCCGCCCCCACATACCCCGCCCCCACAATCCCCACACGCCGCGCCCGGCTCCGCCCCCCGCTCTGCGGAGACAGAAACCGTTCGCGCACCAGCCGAAATCCCAGCCGGATGGCCGCCAGAATGACAAAGGACAACACGAAGTCGGCCAGAATCACCCCGCGCGGCGGCGACTTGATCCCACCCGTTTCCAATACCCGGACCACCCAAACCAAGGCGGAACCGGAGAACAAGGCGGCCAACAGTCGGCTCAAGTCCGGCGTGCTGAAAAAACTGAGCAATCCCGCGAACTGCCGAAAAAGGTAGAGCAGCAGCAATTTGATGGGAATGACCCAGAGCAGCGCCACCCACAGTTGCCGTTGATACTCAGCCGAAATTACAAAGTCGAACCTGAGCAAGTACGCCAGGACCAGACTGAACGCCAAGCCACCGGCATAGCATAGCAGGAGCAAGACCACCCTGACCGCACGGGTGAGCTTCAGCGATTGGGTGCGAACTTGGGGAATACTCATCGGCTACGTCGGCTGAACATAAGCCTACGCTCAGACGCAGACACTGGTTCCTGCCCCTTGGGCTGCGGATCGCGCACGGGCTCTTTCCGTGGCACGGAACGCACGCTCGGAGAATAGAAAGAATACGCCGCAGAGCGAGACCACGCCAAAACCAAGGGCGACCTTCGCAGCCCCGTCCACACGCAGGTAAACATACACCAGTGCCAAAACACTCAATTGTAACAACATCTCCCAGCCCGTCACAAATCCATGGCTCTTACCCGAGGCGACTAGGCGTTGGTAGAAATGCTCGCGATGAGCCGCATACCAGCATTCACCCCGCCACACGCGCCGGACCAGTGTAATTCCGGTATCGAGCACGAAATTCGCATGAAGAAGAGCCAGCGGGATCAGCAGCCGGCCGTGGTCCGCCAGTCCCAACCAGCAGACCAGCGCCGCCAACAAAAATCCTAAAGGCGCGCTGCCGACATCGCCCATGAACATCCGGGCCCGCGGAAAGTTGTGTGGCAGGAATCCGGCCGCCGCGCCCGCCAACGCCAAACTGAACAAGACCGGTGCACTGTCCCAGCGGCCCGTCTCCGTCCCGGCCAGTAGTGCCATGCCGATTCCGGTTATCACCGCCTGTCCGGCCGCGATGCCATTTATTCCGTCCATGAAGTTAAAGGCGTTGGTATACCCGGTCAGCCACAGAAACAGCACCACCAGTCCTAGCCACTGCGACAGTCCCCATGGGTAACCCCACCCCGCTCCAAAACTTGCCGACGGGCCTAGCAATGCGACGAGCACCGCCACCGCCACCGCCGCATGGCAACCGAACCGCAAAAGCGGCGGAACAGATCGAAGGTCGTCCAGAAATGAAACCACCGCCAGCACCAGGGCACCCAGCAGCAACACGGTTGACACACCGCCACCCTGGTCGAGAACCAATTTGATCCCTGCCAGCCCCAGCGCTGCGAGAATCGCTATTCCCCCACCGCGAATCGTCGGCCGCGCGTGACTCGACCGCGCATTGGGACGATCAATGACACCACAGCGGAGCAAAAGTGCGGCCACCGGAAAGCCCAACAGATAACTCCCAAGAGCACTGCCAAAGAAAGTTATCCAGACACTCATACCAAAGCTTAAGACGCGTCTGCGTACCGAGTCCTCCGAGCGCTCACTTCGAAAGTTAACCTGATGAATTCGCTCTCCGACCTTAGCGAATCTACTACCTGGCCCCTTGCTGTTTCCATCGAACTTTTGACGCCAACTTGCTCCGCACCCGGATTTCCTGCCGGTCCCCAATTGCCTTCGCACCCAAGGCCTAGCCCTAATGCCTTTCGGTAATTTGAGGGGTAGCCCCATAGATGACCCACCCCTCGTGATAAAAGCGGGGGATGAAAAGCAAATCCTCGTCCCGCCGTCCCGCTGCCACCCCGCCGCCGTTGACCGGTTTTGCGGCCGCCTATCAAGCCTGTTTTGCCGCCGGCCACCCGGCCGTGCCCAAGCGCCGCGGCCGCGCCGCCTTTGCCAAGCTCACCACCGGCGTGCTGCTCGAACTGGGGCCGCACAATCCCTTGGCCACGGCCATCGGCCTCGCTGGCCAGTCCGAATGGGCGCTGGCCGTGGAGTTGTTGGCGCAACTGCCCGCCCGCGCCCTGCTGCTGGCCGACCGCCTGCACGGGTGCGCCGCCTTTGTCGCGGTGGCCGCCGCGGCGTGCGCCAAGGTGGGGAGCCATTTTCTGATCCGTGCCCGCACCAACATTCGCGCGCAGATCCTCCGCCGCTTCAAGGATGGCAGCCGGCTGGTGCGCCTGCCCGTGCGGCAAAGGGGAAGCCGCAGGTGATCACGCACTGGGTGACGGTGCGGGAAATCCGCGTGCGCGTGCAGCGGCCGGGGCACCGGGCGCAGGAACTGCGGTTGTGGACCAGCCTGGTGGATCCCGCCGCCGCGCCGGCCGCGGAATTGATCCCCCGCTACGCGCGCCGGTGGGAACACAAACTGTATTACCGGGAACTGAAACGGCAGTTGCGCAAGAGCGACGTGTTGCACCGCCACACGCTGCTGACGGGGGCGCAGGAGATCGCGGCGGTCGTGGTGGCCAGCGCGCTGCTGGCGCGCGAGCGGGCGCGGGCGGCGGCGGGGCAGACCCCGGTGCTCACCGTGAGCTTCGGCAAGACCCTGGAACTGGCGCGGTGCCTGTGGCTGACGCTGGCGCTGGCCGGCGAGCTGTTGACGCCGCGCCAGCAGCAGCAACTGACGGCGCGCTTTATGGAACGGGCCGGGCGTTATGTGACGCGCCGCCGGCGCCGGCCCCGCAGTTGTCCCCGCGCCGTGCGCCGCCCCGTCAGCAAATGGCCGCGCCTGCTCAAAAACCAAGCTTGGGAAGGGGATATCCGTTTCCATTTCCTCCAGCCGTGAATTACCGAAAGGCATTAGGGCTAGCCCCTCATTTTAGGAAACCGGGACGCTGAAGGCGCGGCGACACTTCCAATACAGCGCGCGGACACACCACATCCACGCAGGCATTTTGCAAATAGCTTACCGGCAAAAGTTGGCACGGCTGGCTATGCGCGTCGATTACTCCTGCACAAGAGGTGATTGGCGGCAACGTGCCATCGGGCTGTCTCCACCACATCTTGAACCGAGTCTCCGGCGCCGGCGCCACCGAGCGCACCCCACTCGGGATGCGCTCCCAGGACCGCCACCGCACCATCCACATCGGTTGACCGTCGGCTCCGATACTTGGGTCGCAAATGCACGCACGGGTCCGGTCGATAGCCTCCCAGCTCCCCCAACCACTCCAGCGCATGGCGAAACACCTGCAGATCGGTGGCGTTATCGGTGGCATGCCCCGCCGGACGCAGAAGCGGCGTCTCCGCCCCGTACTCCCGCGCGATCGCCGCATATGCCTCCGCGTCCGTGCTAACGATCATGCGTGCACTGTCCGTGACCCGCGGGCCTGTTTAATGGCATGGGCCAGCAACGGCTTGCCGTGAAAGGCGCAGATGGTCTTGTGCGGGACACTTTTTGAGCCAGCACGCGCAGGAATAAGGGCGAGAACTTCCATCGTCGGAGCTTTAACGCTCGGTCCTGACACCGGCAACAAGAACGCACAGACATGTGTTTTTGAGAACACGACCTTGTGAAATATCCTCACAGTAAAAACTATCTAACCTCAGAATTTTGAAAGAGTCTTCCGTGTAATAATTTTTACCCTAAGAAGGCTGGTTTTCTGCAATCGCACTCCTGTTTTAGCCAGATTTTGAACTGGAGGATCGCACCATCTCAACCACACAATCCTGATCCGCCTCCGCCAAGAACGGATGCATCGGCAAGCTAATGACCGAACGAGCAACTCGCTCGGACTCCGGAAAACTACCCGGTCCATACCCCAATGGTGCAAACACTGGCTGCTCGTGCAGGCACTTGGGGTAATAGACCGCCGTGGGAATTCCCGTAGCGGTCAGTTTTGCCCCAAGAGAATCACGGTCCGGCACCTGGATTGAGTATTGCGCGTACACATGGGTATTCCCCGGTTGGGTGACTGGCACCACCGCGCAATCTGCGAGCAATTCACTGTACCGATTGCCAATCCGAGCGCGCTCGGCGACCTCCCATTCGAAATGCGGCAACTTCGCCAGCAACACCGCTGCTTGCAGGGTGTCGAATCGTCCGTTCATTCCCAAGTATGGATGATGATGCCGATTCACGCCGCCATGAGTACGGATCGCCCGCATTTTTCCCGTCAGCGCATCATCATTACAGAACAGAGCGCCACCATCGCCGTAACAGCCGAGAGGTTTGGCGGGGAAGAAGCTTGTGCTACCGATCAAGGTAACCCCGCAACTGCGCTGGCCCCGCTGGGTGGCGCCAAAGCTCTGGGCACCATCCTCGATCACTGAAATGCCATGCCGGGCGGCGATAACATTGATTCGATCGTAGTCCGGCATCTGCCCGAACAGACTGACCGGCATGATAGCCTTGGTCCGTTCGGTGATTGCTGCCTCAATAAGATCTATGTTGATATTGTAGGTTGCCACCTCAATATCAACGAACACGGGCTTGGCACCCACGAGGGAAATCACCTCGGCCGTACTAATCCAAGTAAACGGAACGGTGATGACCTCGTCCCCGGGACCAATGTCGAGAGCGCGCAGAGCGATCTCAAGACTGTCTGTTCCGCTGGCGACGGTGAGGCAGTGCTTAACGCCCACATACCCAGCCAAGGCACGTTCCAACTCGGCGATCTCCGGGCCCATAATATATTGCCCATGCTCCAAAACCGCGCGCATCCGGGCGTCAATCTCCGTCTGATACCGCTGGTACTGCGCTTTTAGGTCGATGAATTGCATAACCGGTGGCTAACCTCTTCCGTCGGATTCACCCGTAGCTCGACATTCCAATGTCGAGATTTTTTCCCATGGCGCGCCCCGTCATTCCGAACTCAACAATGGAATGTCGAGCTACGAACCGGCCAGTTCCAAATCACGCCTTCCAGACCTGTCCCGGCTTCGTCTGTAATCCCGCCATGGCATTGCGGGAGTCGATGATCAGCGGCGACCACAAGGCGAGTTCTGTGTAGTTCACGCAAGCGTGGGCCGTACTGATGAGGACGGCGTCAAAGCCGCTGACCGTCGGTTCATTCCACTCGACCGACTGCGTGCCCGTCCAGTTTGCGTGCTCCCGGGTAGGACACACCACCGGGATGTAAGGATCGTAATAGCTCACCTCCGCACCACGATGAACCAGTTTGTCCATCAGTACATAGGTCGGCGATTCCCGCATGTCATCCACGTTGGCTTTATAGGCTAGTCCCATGAGCAGGACGCGGCTGCCCTTTACAGCCTTCTTTTGATCATTTAGCGCTTCGGCAACCCGGTTGATGACCCATTCTGGCATGGCGGTGTTGATTTCACCGGCCAGTTCAATGAAACGCGTGGCATGTCCGTACTCCCGCGCCTTCCAGGTAAGATAGAAGGGATCAATCGGAATGCAGTGACCACCTAACCCAGGTCCAGGATAGAAGGGCATGAAACCAAACGGCTTGGTCTTGGCAGCATTGATAACCTCCCAAATGTCGATGCCCATCGCCCCGTAAACGACCTTTAGTTCGTTCACCAATGCGATATTGACGCCTCGGAAGATGTTTTCGAGCAGTTTGGTCGCCTCGGCCGCCCGGCAGGACGACACCGGGACCACTGTCTTAATGGCTGTCCCATAAAGTGCTTGAGCCTTCTGGGAACATGCCGGAGTCAGGCCACCGACCACCTTCGGAATCTCCGCCACTTTGCTGCTGGGATTGCCGGGATCTTCGCGCTCCGGCGAAAAAGCCAGATTGAAATCAACCCCGGCTTTAAGTCCGGAGCCCTTTTCCAGCACGGCCAGCAGATCCTCATCCGTGGTGCCCGGATAAGTGGTGGACTCCAGCACCACCAAAGTCCCGCGCTGCAAATGTGGCGCAATCGCAATCCCGGTGTTGAGAATATACGAAATGTCCGGCTCCCGGTTCTTGTTCAGCGGAGTCGGCACGCAAATAATGACCGCCTGGACCTCGCGGACACGCGCAAAATCCGTCGAAACGACAAACCACTGCTCCCGGACCGCCTGCGCAATATCCGCGGCCATGATATGACGAATATAGCTCCTCCCTTCAGCAATCGCCACGACCTTGGACTTGTCCACATCCAATCCAATTACCCGGACCCCTGACTTGGCGAACTGTAAGGACAACGGCAATCCTACGTATCCAAGCCCAACAACAGCAATTGTTTGAATAATTTTAGCCACCCCTAAGCGATAAGCTAGCCACCGAATTTACGAACCAAATTAGAACTCGAGCCCTTCAGCCCCCTAGTGTAGTGTCTCTCAAAACTATACTCATAATTCTTTCGGCGCGGAATTTGCGGCGGCCCGCGCCCGCTGAATCTTGGCCAGGATTTCCTCCCCCGCGGCTTTCCAGACGTAGCGCTTGGGGCGGAGATTGCGTTCCCGCAGGT
>CAMAUZ010000044.1 GCA_945861535.1 Akkermansia muciniphila
AGGGTGATGGCGGGGCGAATGTTGGGGGGGATTCTGCGCAAACACCAGGAAAGTCGCGCGAAATGATTCCACATTCGCACCCGCAGAGAGCCGCCGAGACCAATGTTTACAGGCCGATGAATCCATGTCGGCCCGTCACTAATTATGGCGTGACCCCGACCGGTGGAATTTCCCCGTTCGCCGGCGTGGTTTCGGTAGCCGGTCGCAACATGACCATTGGTGGGGCAACGCAGCCGGAGTTGGTACCCGCGATTGGGCAGAACGAATTGGCGTTGCCGACCGCGTTGCCCTCTGGAGAGGTTGTTGTGCCGCTGGCAACGCGGCCCGGCCATGTCTATGTGGTTCAGGTTTCGGATGATCTGACGCTGCCGATCACGAACCGGTGGAGGTCCGTGTGGACCAATAGTCCATCCGGTGGAAACCTGCTCTATCGGGAAATCCCCACCGGCGTCCGCACGGGCCGGTTTTACCGCGTGATCGAGCGGTAGGGCGGTCAATCATTTACTGCGGCTCGTGTGAGCCGTGGGCACGGCGGGTCTGGCAAAACTGTGCGCCCAGACCCGCCGTGTGTAGTGAAGATTCAGTGTGCGTGTTGGGGAACTTGATATGAAGTGTAAGTCTCAATCGTTTTCTTTCCCAAAATTGCAAAAGATGGGCTTTCATGGCTTACAGGCCATCAAGTGCGGGATGCTGATCATCCAATTCCTTGCCGCCACTGCAATGTGGGGAAGGGCACAGTTTTTCGTAAACCTCGATTTTGAGGCTGCAATCGTAGTCCCGGGCGATCCTTTCTTTGGATTTTTGGATTGGGAATTGGCGGTTCCAGGCTGGCGTCATAGCGACGGCTCGGATACGTCGATAGTCTATTGGGGAATGCAGCATATCGGGATGGGGCAATACTACCTTCTGATGGATTCGAGCAGTCCGGTATATGCTCCCGGCACTCAACTGGCGGGCAATTACTCGCTGGCATTCGCGAGCGGGGTCAGACAATCGAGCGACCCAAGTACGCCGTGGGTGAATGCGTTCATCGCTCAGACGGGACTGATTCCCCCAGGAACACGCTCGTTGCAATTGCTGGCAAGAGGGCCTTTCCGGGTGGTGGTTGGTGGGGTTGATATTCCGATGTATCCCGGGAGCGGAACCAGCTACAGCGGCGACATTTCCCGGTTTGCTGGCACGGTTGCGGAAGTAAAGATCATCAATACCGCGACGACGATTCACACCCCGACAGTTGTTGATAACATTGGGTTTTCGTCGGCTTCCGCGCCGGCACCCTTCAGTCTTTCAATCCGGATTCCTCCGGCCGAACTTTGTTGGGATACTGTCCCCAATGCGTGGTACCAATTGCAGTCACGGGCGAATTTTGCCACCAACCAGTGGGAGGCAATCACTCCGTGGTTACCCGGAGATGGGAGTCGATTTTGCACGAACGACACGATCGTTGGAACGGTCCTGCAGCGTTTTTACCGGGTGGCCCGCACAAATGCATTGCCCGTGCCCTGAGCAATCCCCACCACATCCGTTCCGCATCGTTCGGCACGGACGCGCGCTGCTGCGCGTCCGTAACCTTCCCGCGTCTCCGCCGTTGCGCTCGACTGCAACCGGCGTCTTGGAAAATCCCACGCGTCTGGTTGGGAAACGGTCAGGGCCGCGCGGCAACGCGGCCCTACCCTGATCGGTAGGGACGCGCTGCTGCGCGTCCGTAACCTTCCCGCGTCTCCGCCGTTGCGCTCGGCTGCCACCGGCGTCCTGGTAAATCCCCCGCGCCCGGTGAGGAAAAAGTCAGGGCCGCGCGGCAACGCGGCCCTACCTTGATCGGTAGGGACGCGTTGCTGCGCGTCCGTAACCTTCCCGCGTCTCCGCCGTTGCGCTCGACTGCAACCGGCGTCCTGGTAAATCCCGCGCGCGCGGTTGGGAAAAGGTCAGGGCCGCGCGGCAACGCGGCCCTACCTGGATCGGTAGGGACGCGCTGCTGCGCGTCCGTAACCTTCCCGCTGCTCCGCCGTTGCGCTCCGCTGCAGCCGGCGTCCCGGTAAATCCCGCGCGCGCGGTTGGGAAAAGGTCAGGGCCGCGCGGCAACGCGGCCCTACCCTGATCGGTAGGGACGCGTTGCTGCGCGTCCGTAACCTTCCCGTGTCTCCGCCGCTGCGCTCGACGGCAAACGGCGTCTTGGGGGTCTCCGCGCGCCCGGTTGGGAAAATTTCAGGGCTTGTTTGGGAAGTTTCTCGTTCCGCGAGGGACTGGGTTTGGAGTTCCGCGTTTACGCGGCCTGCGGGGCGCCCGACGCACGATCCGCGTAAACGCGGAACTCCAAACCGTGGTTTTCAAACACGCTCCCAGATGAAATGACGGGAGCGCGGAGTTTGAGGCTTGTTGCTTGGAGTTTCCCTTGAGCTTTGAGCTTTGAATTTTGAGCTTATTTTTCCGCTGGTTTCAGGGGGTCGCGGGGCGCGCGGACGTCTGGGGTTTGGGGCAGAAGAGGTCGCTGCAGGCTTCGGGGAGGTAGCGGGTTTTGGAGTCG
Organism: Akkermansia muciniphila; assembly: GCA_945861535.1. GTDB lineage: Bacteria > Verrucomicrobiota > Verrucomicrobiia > Limisphaerales > BJHT01 > BJHT01. Next base: position 2,525 of record CAMAUZ010000044.1, read on the forward strand.
AATTTGCGGGCGAAGGGGGCGATGGCGGAGTTGGTGAGGGCGGCGCGGAAGGCGTCGTAGGTGAGGTTTTTTCCAATGACGGTGGTGAGGACGGGGCGGCAGCCGTCGCCGACATCGACCATGATTTTTTCGGTGGCGATGGGGTTGGCGACGGGCTGGGCTTGCTGGGTGGAGTTGGGCGGGACGGAGATGAGGTCCACCTGCGCGGAGGCGAGGGGGACGAGGGCGACGTGGGGCGGCTCGAAGACGCCGCGGAGGCCGTCGAAGAATTGGGCCATGGGGCGGCCATCGGCGGTTTCGAAGAGGAACAACTGGACGTGGCGGTCGAGGGTGAAGCTCTGGCGGAAGGTGGCTTTGAGCGGGTAGCCGGCGTAGGGCGAGAGGTCGGGGCGAATCTCGGCGGGGCGCGTGTTGCCGAGGTAGCGGCCCATGAAGGCGGAGTATTTGGCGAGGCAGCCGCCCCATTGCTGGCCGAGGGCGACGAGGCGGAGGCGGGCGGGATCGTAGGTGAGGTGGCGGCGGCGGAATTCGGCCTTGAGGCCTTCGGTCCAGCGGCGGGCGTTGGTGGAGGTCCACATTTCATAGGGCGTCCATTCGCTGATCATGCCGCGCTGGTTGAAGCTGGCGGTGAGGTCGTCGGCGAGGAGGGCTTTGGTGGCGGGGCTTTTGTCGTCGGGATCGACGATGCAACGGGGGCCGAAGAGTTGGCGGGCGAGTTCGACGGTGGCGGAGGCTTCGGGTCCGCTGGTGAGGAAGCAGACGGCGGTGTCGGGCTTGGGGCCTTCCGCGGTCAGCAGTGCGCGCCATTTGGCGGTGTATTCGTTGCGCACGCCGTCGTGGTCCCAACTGCCGAGGCAGTGGATGAAGAGGTAGAGGGTGGTGATGTTTTGTTCCGCCGTGGGGGTGGGAGGAACGACAGCGGCGGCACCCGGAGCGGACGTGTCGGCGGTGGATGAAACGGCGGAAGATGGAACCGGCGACGACGCGACGGCGGTGGCGGGAGCGGCGGGAGCGGTTTGGGCGCTGAGGTGGGTGGCGGAGAAAATCAGCAGTGCGGCGAGCCAGCGCAGCAGTCCGGCGCGGGCGGGGCAGGGGAGGTGCGGTTGGTTGGGCATGGCGGGATTCGGGTGGAGCGATGGTTCGGAGCGGCGACGGCGAGCGCCCGGCTGGAGGTGCGGGAGGTGCCCGTCACGGCGTGGAGAGGATGTAGCCGCCGGGCGGGATGGTGAGGTTGGTGGTGGCGGAGATCGTGATGGACGGAGAATTGGTCACGAAGTACATGGAGGCGCCGGTGCGGTTGGTCATGTTGGGATAGCCGGCGACGACGTTGCTGATGCTCAGACCGCTGACATCGTTGAAGGCCAAGGCGGGGCGGACATCGGGATTTTGCGGGAGGAGATTCAGGTTTTGCAGCGTGATGGCTTGCGCGTGGCGGCAGAAAAGGCCGAAGGCGGGAATCCAGCCGAACATATCGACGCTCGGGTAGTCGGCCTCTTTCTCGGGCACGACCAATTGCGCGATGTTGGTCACGCCGAGGTGGGAGAAGCGGACATCGCCGCGGGGAATGATGGTGATGTTGCGCAGGTGGATGTTCGAGACCGTCGTCGAGGGGAGGCCGTGAATTTGAATGCCGAACTCGCGGTTGGTCGAAACGCCGGTGGCGTACACGTCCTCGATGAGGATGTCCTGAATTTTGCCGGGAGTAAACGGCGGGCCGGCCTGGCCGACGCCGCGGTTGCCGAGGCGGATGAAGATGGGCGAGCGCACGCCCACGGACTGGATGCGGGTGACGCGGACGTTGCGGAGGATGCCGCCATCCATGGACTGGAGCGCGATGCCGGAGTGATTGCCGAGGTCCGGGCGGTGGGGGTAGGTGCGGCAGTCGGTGTAGATGACGTTCTCGATCACGCCCACGCGGCTTTCCGTCCCAATCTTGAGGGAGTAGCTGGGGCTGGTGAGGTCGCAATTGGTGATGGTGATGTTGCTGCTGTAATTGTCGGCGGCGACGGTATCCATGTTTTTGATGGCGATCGGGTCGTCGCCCGTGGAGACGCGACAGCCCGTGATGAGGACATTTTTGGACTGACAGACGTTGATGCCATCCGTGTTGGGACCGTAGAGATCGTTGATGATGGTGACATTGCGGATGGTGACGTTGGTCGAGGTGTAGGGGGACAAGGCCCACGAGGGCGAGTTCACAATCGTAATGCCGTCCACGACGACGTTGCTGCAACTGCGGAACTGCACGAGCGGCACGGGGGCGCTCTGGCGGCTGGAATACCAGGTCGTCGGATTGGGCACCACATTCCAGTAGTTGGAACCCTGGCCGTTGATGATGACGGGGCCGCGCATGACCACGTTGGTGACGTAGGCGGCGCGGAAGAGAAATTTCAACGGGGTGTATTCGGAATAGAGGCGCGGGCCGTCAACGAAACTTTCCTTCTCGAACAGCAGCGTGACGTTGTCTTTGAGCGACACCATGCTGAGGCGGTAGCGGCCCGGCGGAAACACCACGTTGCCGCCGCCTGCGGCAGTGCAGGCGTCGATGGCTTTCTGGACGGCGGTGGTGCTCCAGGTGCGGCCGGTGACGTCGGCCCCGTAGCTGAGGATGTTGAAGGGCGCGGCGGCGCGGGCGGCGGGCGCGGTGAACAGCAGGGTCGCGAGCAGCCACAGCGCGCTGAGCCGGAGCGGGTGGAGACGACGGCGGCAGTGCGGCGCGGAGGACGCGGGGGGAAGGAGGGCGTTCATGGTGGCGAGAGCGGGCGCTCAGTTGAGGGTGATCGTGCCCTCGTGACTCACCGCCACAAACACGCCGCCACCGAGATGCACCAGTTCGAGTGCCGCCCATTGTCCGCCGCTGGCGGTGCCGCCAGCACCAACCGTGCTCGCGGCCGCGCCGAGGCGGATTCGTTGCCCGGCATTCTGCGCGATCACCCAGCCGCCGGCACCGGTGCCGAGCACGCGGACCACCTCGCCGACGGCGGGCGTCGCGGGGAGGGTGACGGTGGAGAGGGCGGCGTTGGCGAGGAGATAGCCGGTGTTGCCCACGGCCGCATGGGTGGTGCCGGCGACGTTTTGCCAGATCAGTGAACCGGGCAGGGGGCCGCTGATTTTGGCAGCGGTCACGGAGGCGTCGGCGAGTTGCGCCGTCTTGACGGCCCCGGCGGCGAGCTGGGATTCGCTCATGGATTGCCACACGCCGTTGCCCAGATATTGCATGGCCGCGCTGGCACCGGCACCGCCGGAGTAGGGGCCGGGCGAACCACCGGACTGGAACTGGCCCGCCGCGCTCGCGTTCCACGTCACGCCGGAATCGGTCGAGAGGTAGATCTGGCCGGTGCCGGGCAGGCCGTAATTATCGACGGCTTTCTCGACCGCCACGAGGCGGGTGCCGTTGGCGGAGGAGGCGACGGAGGTCCAGCGGCGATTGCTCGCGCGCGGAGTCCAGGTCACGCCGGCGTCCGACGAGGTGTAAATCCGGCCGCCGCTGAAGGTGGGGCCGAGGTAATCCACCGCCGCCAGATTTGTCCCGTTGGCCGACGAGGCGACGCAATACCAGTAGCGATTGGTTTCCCGCGCGGTCCACGCGACGCCGGAATTGGTCGAGGTGAAGAGTTGGCCGCCGCGCACCGCCGCGACGAGATTCACGCCGTCGGCGGAGGACGCCAGCGACTGCCAGGCCGAGCTGGTCGCGCGTGCGGTCCACGTCACGCCCGAGTCGGTCGAGGTGTAAATCTGACCGCTGTCCGCCGCGGCGACGAGCTTCACGCCGTCGGCGGAGGAAGCGACGGCGTTCCAGTAGCGATCGCTTTGGCGAGCGGTCCACGTCACGCCCGAGTCGGTGGAGGTGTAGATTTTTCCGCCGGTGAAGGACGCGCCGAAATAATCAATGGCCACCAGTTTCACACCATCCGCAGAGGAGGCGACGCCACCCCAGAACCGGTTGTTTTCGCGCGCCACCCACGTCACGCCGGAATCGCTCGAAGTATAAATCTGCCCGCCCGTGAAATTGGTCCCGACCGAATCCACGGCCACCAGCTTGACGCCATCCGCCGATGATGCGACCGCGAACCAGAAGTGGTTGTTGCCGCGCGGGGTCCACGCGGCCCCGCCATCGGTCGAGGTATAGATCTGCCCGCCCGCCGAGGCCGGCCCGAGGTAATCCGCCGCGACGAGTTTGAGACCGTCGGACGAGGACGCGACCGCCTGCCAGCCGCGATTGGCAATGCTGGTGCCGGCGCCCCAGACGCCGCCGGTGCTGCCCTGAAAGCCGACAATCGACTGGCCGGCATTGGTCATCCATTGCCAGCCGGTCGCATTGGCGGAGGTCACGCGGACGATGTCCCCGACGCCGGGCGCAGCGGGCAGCGTGATGGTGCTCTGGGCGACGCCATTGACGAGATAGCCCGCGTTGGGCTGCGCACTCTGCGTCGCGCCCGACACCGCGAACCACGGGAAACCGCTGCCGCCGCCGCCGCCGCCGCCGCCCGGAAGATTTGTTAGCAGCGAGCCGTCGCCGATGAATTTCCCGGTGAACTCGCTGTTGGGGCCGTTGATGACCGTGGTGCCGCCGAAGGTGTTGGCGCTGGTGAACGTGTTCACGCCGTTAAGCGTGGGCACGTTGGGCGAGAGGCGCGCGTCGGCGAACGTGCCGGTCGTAATTTTCGAGGCGTCGAGATTGGGGATTTGCGACGGGCTGAACTGGCCGCCGAAATTCGCTCCGGAGAGATTGAGATTCGTCAGGCCGATGCCGTTGCCGGCGAAGCTGGTCGCCGTCACGGTGCCCGCGACGTGCAGCGCGCTGGCCGGTTGCGCGGTGCCGATGCCAACGCCGCCGGCGGCGCGGATGAGGAACTGGTTATTCGCGGTCGAGCCGAAGTCGGCGGCAGTCGAGTCCGCCCACACGAAGGCGCCGCGATGATTCGCCTTGGCGCGGTTGCCGGCGGCCAGGGTGTAATTGCCCGCTGCCAGATTTTGATTTCCCCCGACCACGGTGGCGTAGAAGGCGTCGTTGGAAATCACGTTCTGATAACCGCCGGCGATGGTGGAATATTGCGCGTTGGGTTGGATGGTGTTCTGCCGCCCGCCACTGATCAATGCACTGGCAGCGTTGGTCGCGATGGTGTTCGCATTGCCGCCGCCGATGACGGTGTAGAGGGCGTTGGATTGGATCAGGTTTTGGAGGCCGCCGCCAATGACGGTGTAGTGCGCCGCCGTCTGGTTGGTGTTGCGGTAGCCGCCGGCGATGGTGGCATAGGAGACATTCGATTGGATCGTGTTTTCCCGGCCGCCCGACACGAGCGAATACAACACGCCAAGTTCGATCCTGTTCCCGAAACCGCCGCCAACCAGGTTGTACTGCGCATTGGACTCGATTGTGTTGAGCGTGCCGCCGCCGATGGCCGAGTAGTTGGCTGCCGCCTGGTTGGTGTTGCGACTCCCCCCGGCGATGCTGGCAAACGTGGTGTTGGCCTCGATCTGGTTGTCCTTGCCGCCGTTCACCAGGGAATAGTTGGCGCCGGCCCCGATGGTGTTGCCGAAGCCGCCGAAAATCATCGCCGCCTGGGCGTTGCTCAGCACACGATTGTTGAAGCCCCCACCGATGAAGGCGTAGGAGGAATTGGCCTGAATCTCGTTGCCGTTGCCTGTGGCGATCCCGGCGATGGACGAGTTGCTGCGAATGCTGTTGCCCCGGCCGCCGCCGATGAACGCCCAGTGACTCCCGGTACCAATGGTGTTGGTGCCGCCGCCCGCGATCACGCTCCCCACCAAGCCTGCGGCGAGCGCGTTGTTGGTATTGCCGACGATAAAGTTGGGCTGCCCGGCCCCGCTGAGTTCGAGGCGCAGCGCCCGCGTGTTGTTTACGCGCAGTTCCAGCGGCTTGTCATCCGCCGTGCCGACAAAATTGCTCGCCGTCGTGCCGAGGTTGCCGCCTATGCCCCACGACGGGCCGTTTGAACCGGCCGGGGTCGTGGCCGAGATGGTGATCGTGTTTCCCACCGTGTTCAGCGCCACGTTGGCCCCGGCCTGGAGCGTCACCGCGTCCTTGAGATTGTTGATGCCCTTCACGACTTCAGCCGGCGCGATCTTGGCGGCCGTCACTGCGTTGGCCGCCAGCGCGGCGCTGCTGATCGACCCGTTGGCGGCGCCGCCCGCCTGCATGGCAAACACCGCGTAGGGAGCTACCGGCACGCTCTGCCGGGGCACGACCGTGGTGAAGGCGGCCGCCGACCCATTCGTGCGCACCGCCGCTTGAATCCAGCGCGGCTGGCCGTTCAACGCGCCCGCGCCGAAATCCAGCACCACCGCGAACAAGCCGTTCGTGACGCCCACGCCCCCGGGCGTGCCCAACGTGGCGGCGGACGCCTGCGCGCCCGCGCTGACGCTGTCCCACAGCGTGAATTGAAATTCATACCGTCCCGTGGCCGGGCTGCCGCCGTCGGACAACTGGCCTTGGTAATTGAAGGCGGTGGATTGCGCCTGGACCCCGGAGGAAAACAACAGCCCCGCGACGAGGCAGAAGGGGAGGAGAATGCCGTTCGGACAGACGAGTTTCATGGAGTTGAGCTTCCGTGTTCCCAGCCAATCCGCAATCGGGAATTCCGACCGGGCCAGATGGGCGAATTACTCACGCGCGCCCGTGCCCTTCGGTCACGAGCGTGGTCGGTCCGCGGGCGGGGTGCCGCAGGGGGCCAAGCCGCCGGTACCTACACGGTGCGAGACGCCTCGAGACCTCGCAGACGGGACGCCTGCGGCCCGCGAGGACTTTGCAGAGTTGTAGAGCAGAGCGGCGGAGCCGCCAACGAAGCGGAGCGCGACCGGTCCCCCGGTCGCAGCGGCAACATCGGCGCCGGGTACTGAGAATTTGCGGCGTTGTCGCAGGTGCGGCGCCGCTGCGAGTGGGGACCGCCCGCGCGCCGAAATCCTCGCGGCGTGCGAGGGTTTTTCCAGGAGTGCGGCTGTGTGCGCGGAGCACCAGCCGCAGCAGGTCGGCCGCACGGGAGGCGTCTGGTTGCAATGTGCGCCCACGCCGTTTCAGGGCCGCTGCGACTGGTCCTCGGCGAACACAGGCGCGCTCCTTGGGTTGCGGCTCCGCCGCCCTGTGATCATCGCAAAAATGGTTTAGCGCCTGCACATCCGCGGCGAAATGGCTGCAAGCACTTTGCCATAAACGAGTTTAGCTAAACCGAGCCGTTGGGCGGCGGGAACTTTCGTTGCGAGCGGAGCGCGGCATCTATCCCTCTTCCGCGTGGGGGCGGTTGGGCGCCTGCGAAGGCGCGAAGTGTGGAAGGTCAGACGCCGGACGGCGGCCCCACGGCGGGGGGCGCTTCATCACCACAAGGGTCCCCATTCACCCGGTCGTTCATCGACAGCATCGCGAGGTTTCGCATTTCTTGTCCCGGCTAACGAGTAGCTGGACGCCCCTGCGGTTCCTACCTAACCTCGCGGCCATGACACTCGAAGATCACGTCGGCGACATTCTCTCCAAGGCCCGCAAATCCGCCAACCTGCCAGCGGATGCCGCCGCCGCCGCCGCCGCCGCCGGCCTGAGCGCCGCCGATTACGCCGCGCTCGAAAGCACCGGCAAATCCCCCACGCCCGCCAACCTCCAGAAACTCGCCACCCTCCTCCGTCTCAACGGCATCAAGCTCGAAGGTATCGCCCGCGGCTGGCATCCGCCCGTGATTGATCTCTCGCCGTGGCGCGAACTCCGTCAGATCGCCACCACCGAAGGCGGCAACACCGTCAACTGCTACCTCATCTGGGACGAGGTCTCCCGCGAGGCCGCGCTCTTCGACACCGGCTGGGACGCCGCGCCCATTTTCCAGCTCCTCGACGCCGAGCAGCTTCAGCTCAAACACCTCTTCATCACCCACACCCACGCCGACCACATCGCGGCGCTCGGTCCCATCCGCGCGCGCTTTCCGAAGGTGAAACTGCATTCCAGTTCCAAAAACGCCCCCGTGGATCAGCGCACCCGCGCCAACGACTTCATCCATCTCGGGAGCCTGCGCATCACCTACCGCGACACTCCCGGCCACGCGGAAGACGGCGCCACGTTCATCATCGGGACCTGGTCGGAAGACGCGCCCCACGTCGCCGTCGTCGGCGACGCCGTCTTCGCCGGTTCCATCGGTGGCGCGCGCGAGCACCTCGATCTCGCCCGCGAGAAAATCCAGCAACAAATCTTCAGCCTGCCCGCCGACACGCTCATCTGCCCCGGTCACGGCCCGGTCACCACCGTCGCGCTCGAGAAACAGCACAACCCGTTTTTCTGATCCGCCGTCGCCGTTGGCCGTTGTAGGAGACGACGTGAGGAGACTCTGACCTCCTTTTGCCCGCCCCCACTTTGCCCACAGGAAAGATCAGAGTCTGCCAACGTACGGTTGCTCAAGGGTACCGCAGGCGTCCCGCCTGCGAGTTCTCGGGGCGTCTCGCCCCGAGTCGGGACGACCGGTGAGGCGCCGGCCGAACTCGCGGGCGAGGACGCCTGCGGTACCCGGCCTGCGCCCGTGCTGCTGCCAGTTTTCCACCGAGCCGTGACGGACCGCAGCTACGCCGTAACCTTCCCCCACCCGCCGCCGTCCGAAGAGCGAACTCATTTATGAAATCCCACTCGTCCCTCCACTCCGTCCTGCTCCTCGCCGCATGCACCGTTTCCGCTGCGCTCGCCGATGAATCTCTTCCCCAAACCCTGATGACTGAGCGCGGCAAGCTGCTGCTCAGCGAAGATTTCGCCAAACGAGTCACGACCGCCGCCCTGCCAGCGCCCGCCGCGAAAGGCGCGCCCAAGCCCGCAGCCAAGCCAGCCGACGGCCCAGCGGTCAAGCCAGCGGCGGCGGCCCGCGCCGCGTGGACCACCGGCTGGCGGTTGCGTCCGGGCAAGTGGGAATTCGTCGCGGGCGCAATGAAAGGCAGCGAACAGAAGGAGGACATGCACGGCGCGGTCGCCCGCTTTCCGTTCCAATTCAAGGACGCGGTCATCCAATACGACGTGCGCCTCGATGGCTGCCGGATGACCACCTTCAGCGTGAACGACGCCAAGGACCACGTCTGTCGCGTGCTCCTCAACCAGGACGGTTTTCGGGCGCAGAAGGACGACCACGATCACGACGGGCCGGACAAAGCCAAGCCCTTCAACATCGTGGCCGCGCCGCCCGCGCCGGGGACGTGGCAGACCGTGCTGATCGAAATCAAGGGCGACGAACTGGTGGCGACGATCAACGGCAACAGCAGCGCGGGCGCCGATCCGCTCATCGCCACCGAGAAGGCGAATTTCGGTTTCACCGTGGCGGGCGAAAGCGCGAGTTTCCGCAACCTCCGCGTCTGGGAAGCGCTGCCGAATCCAAACTGGGCCGCCAACAAGAAGCTCATCCCGACGGCGAAGCCGTAACTTGAGCAGAGCGCGGCCGGTCGCCGGTCGCAGGGGCAACGTCGGGGCCGGGGTGCCGGATGTTCCTGGCACCCGCGCGGGTGGGCGGACGTTGGGGGCGAGGACCGCCCGCGCTCCGCGACCGGGCGCAAACCCGCGTCCCCATTGCGACGGCTTCAGAGTGCCCCGCCGCCCATCCTTGCCGGTCCGTGGTTTCGGGTTTTCCCATCCCTTTTGCGGCGCGGATGAATTCCCGCGCGATTCGCGCCCGTCAGAGGCGCCGCATTTTTGCCTTATGAAAAACACCGCCTTCCTCCTCGCCCTGCTCGCCTCCACCACCTTCGCCAGCGCCGAGAACTGGCCCGCGTGGCGCGGCCCGCGGCGCGACGGCACGAGCACCGAAAAATCCGTGCCCGTCAAATGGAGCGCGACCGAGAACCTCGTCTGGAAAACCCCGATCCCCGGCGTGGGCCATTCCTCCCCCATCGTCTGGAACGACCGCGTGTTCGTCGTCAGTGCGATCCCCGCTTCCGAAGGCCGTGACCTGCTCGCGCTGGACGCCAGGTCCGGCAAAGTCCTCTGGCAGCACAGCGTCGTGAAAAGTCCGCTCGAGAAAAAACACAAGCTCAACAGCCACGCTTCGAGCACGCCCGCGACCGACGGCAAGCTCGTCTATGTCGCCTTCCTCGACGTGCAGGACATGGTCGTGGCGGCGTATGACTTCGATGGAAAACAGCAGTGGCTCGTGCGCCCCGGCAAGTTCAAGAGCGTTCACGGCTTTTGCAGTTCGCCCGTGCTGCACAAGGACAAGGTCATCGTCAACGGCGACCACGACGGCGAATCCTACATCGTCGCGCTGCACCGCGAGACCGGCGAAACCCTGTGGAAAACCCCGCGCCAAAACCGCACCCGCAGCTATTGCGTGCCGATCATTCACGAACTCAGCGGGCGCACCCAGATGATCCTCTCCGGCGACAAATCCGTCGCCAGCTACGACCCCGACACCGGCAAAGCGCACTGGTATCTCAAAGGCCCCACCGAGCAGTTCGTCGCCTCGCTCGTCTACAATCCCAAGGCCGACCTTCTCTTCATGACCGGCGGCTTTCCCGAGCATCATCTGCTCGGCCTGAAGCACACGGGCAGCGGCATCATCGGCACCAACGAGATCGCCTGGCATCACACCAAGGCCAGCTACGTCTCCTACGTCCCCTCGCCCATCAGCGAAGGCGACTACTTCCTCGTGGTTTCCGACACCGGCATGGCCAACTGTTTCGTCGCCGCCACCGGCGAACTCGCGTGGCAGGAAAAAGTCGGCTCGCACCACGCCTCGCTCGTCTCCGCCAATGGCCTGGTCTATTTCCTCGCCGACGACGGCGTGACAACCGTCGTAAAACCGGGGCCGAAATACGAAGTCATCGCGCGCAATCCCCTCGGCGAACCCAGCTTCGCCTCGCCCGCCATCAGCAACGGACGGCTCTTCATTCGCGGCGAGAAAAATCTCTTCTGCATCGGGCAATCCTCCGTGGCGCAAGCCGCACGCTGAGCCGAGCGAAAGCTCCAAGCTCAAAGTCCAAAGCCCGACGGAAGCACGGGAACAAACGAAACGGCGAACCTTTGCCGGCGGGAGACCAGCGGCGGCGCGCGCGCCGGTGGCCAGCGTTTCGAGTGTGGCTCTGCAGCCCTCTCATTGGCATCCGCTCTCACAGACGGTGTGAAAACGTAGCCGCCGACGTGAGGAGGCGGATGGGACGTGCCTGAAATCCGGGGCAATCCGCCTCCTCACGTCGGCGGCTACAGGAACCGAGGGAGAGCGGGCGACAATGTGCGACGTGCCAGCGGCAGTCCGTTGAAAACTCGAACAGCGCCGCGTCCATGCCGGCACGTCGGGGCTTGTCGCGAGTGCGGCGAGCCTGGCCCACCGCCGCGTTCCGGCACTGCGCTCGGACGCGCCCAGACCCAACCCGCCGCGAGGATTTAGGATGCGCCGTTTGTCCGGCCGGGAAATAACTGGCGACACATCAATCAGTGAATTTCAAAAACCTATGCAACCGACGTCCTTCATGTTCATCGCGGGCGAGGCCAGCGGCGATTCGCTGGCGGCGGAACTGGTGCGCGAACTTCAAGCGCAGTTCGCCGCGCATGGCTCCGGCTTTGGTCCGCGCTTCTTCGGCGCGGGCGGACCGGCGATGGCCGCCGCCGGAGTGGAACTGGCCTGCGACCTGACCCAGCACTCGGTCATCGGCCTGTTCGAGGCGCTCCAGAGCTACGGCAAGTTCAAGCGGCTGTTCGATCAACTGCTCGACCTCGCCTTCGCGCGGCAGCCTGACGTCATCATTTGCGTCGATTTCTCCGGCTTCAACCGGCGCTTCGCCCACGCCGTGCGGCAACGCCTCGCCCGCCAGCAAAGCGCCTTCCACAACTGGCGTCCGCGCCTGGTGCAATACGTGTCGCCGCAGGTGTGGGCCTCGCGCGCGGACCGCGCCGTGACCATGGCGCGCGACTTTGATTTGCTGCTCTGCCTCTTCCCGTTCGAGCGCGACTGGTACGCGGTGCATACGCCGGATTTTCGCGTCGAATGCGTCGGTCATCCCATGCTGGACCGCCACGCTCCGGCCGCACTTGCGCTCGCGCCCGCGTCGGCAGCCAACGCCGCAGGCACGGCCCGGGCAAGCGATGTGCCCGAGGTGCTCCTGCTTCCCGGCAGTCGCGTCGGGGAATTGCGCCGCCACCTGCCGCCGATGATCGAGGCGGCCCGCCTCATCGCCGAGGTCGAGCGCGTGGCGCTGCGCATGGTGGTGCCGAACGACGCCCTTGCCGCCCTCGCCCGCCCGTCCACAGAGGCGGTGCCCGGTCTGCGCGTGCAAGTCGGCGGACTGGCCGAAGCCTTGCGTGCCGCGACCGTGGCGCTCGCCTCGACGGGCACGGTGACCATGGAATGCGCCTGTTTCGGGGTGCCGACGGTCGCGCTCTACAAAACGTCGTGGAGCACCTACCAGATCGGTCGGCGCATCATCCGGGTGGAGTATCTGGCCATGCCAAACCTGCTCGCCGGTGAGGCCGTGTTCCCGGAGTTCATCCAGGACGACGCCACCGCGCTGAATCTCGCCGACGCCGTGGTGGAACTCCTCCGCCTCCCGGAACAACGCGCCGCCGTGCAGCGCAAACTCGCCGCCGTCATCGCTTCCCTCGGCGGCCCCGGGGCCACCCGCCGCGCCGCGACGGCGGTGCTGCGCTTGCTTGCGGAGACGCACTGAGAAGGTGCGTCACGGGCGTCCTCGCCGATGCAATGATGCAACCGCTCCCGCCCTTCGTCCGCCTTCGCGCCAGCCACATTATGAAATCACCCACTCGCTCGCGCCCCACCGTCTCCGCCGCTGTTTTGCTGGCGTTTTCTCTCGGTCTCGCATCGGTCGCACGCGCGGCCGACGCTGCTCCCGCCGCGCCCGCCGTGGTCCGCGGCATCACGGTGCTGCCGGACAAGGCACCGGATTGTTCGTCGCTGAAGGCCATTGCCGCGAGCGTCACGCGGGGCCTTCAGTCCAACGACCAGAAGGCCATCGCGATCTACAATTTCATGCGGCTCACGCATTATCATCGCGCGTATCCGAGCGAGCCGGGCGGCGTGCCGGTGCTCAAGGAAATCAACACCTACGGCTGGAGCCTCTGCGGCGGACTGCACGCCGAACAATCGGCGCTGTGGCGCGAGCTGGGCTGGAACTGGCGCTTCGTCGGCTGGCCCGGTCACACAACGGTCGAGGCGCAGTACGACGGGCGCTGGCATTACCTGGATGTGTTTCTGAAATTCTACGCGTGGATGCCCGACCCGAACCGCCCCGGTGGCCGCACCATCGCGGGTCAGGATGATCTCGCGGCGAACCCGCAGGAACTCGTGCTGGACGCCTTCGTGCTCGATCCCGCCCGCAAGGTCGCCTACGCGCGCGGCAATGAATTCGACCTGCGCGGGGACAAGGCCAACTGGCAGGCCCCGGCGTTTCTCACCTGCGGCGATGATCTCGCCGGCGTCGTCGCCGGCGTGAAGGCGCGCAGCCGCGCCGGCTCGCCCGAGGGCTGGGCGGGCATGAACCACGCGACCGGCAACTATTCCGCCGACGTGAGCCTCGCGCCCGGCTTCGCGCTCACCAGCTCGTGGGACAAGCGCGCCGACGCGTGGTATTGGCCCGGCTCGAAGGTCCCGCCGTCCCATACCTGCGGCGACAAGGAGATTCGCAACTCGCCCGAGAAAGGCCCCATCGCCGAGCCGTATCTGGCGAGCGACTGGAACGCCGAAAGCTACGCCAGCGGGCAGCTCGTGTTCCGTCCCGATTTCTCCAACGCGGCGGTCCTGCGCTCGTTCGCGACGGTCGAGAACACCAAGGTCGCCGGCGGCGCGCTCGTCGCGGCGGACCCCGCGCAGCCCGGGCGCGTCACGGTGCTGCTGCAATCGCCCTACGTCCTCACGCAGGCCGGCGGCACGGCGGACGGCGTCGAGCAATGCCAAGTGAGCATCGACGGCGGCAAAATCTGGAAGCCGGCGAATCTCGCGGACTTTGGAAAACTGGTCAGCGGCCAGGTGACCGCGCGCGTGCGGTTGAGCTTCCGCACCATGAAAGATCTGCGCCTCGAGGCCACCGTGCAGAACAACCCGTTCGCGCTGCCGTTTCTTTCGCCGGGCAAGAATGAAATCAGCGTCGCCGTCGCTGACCCGGCGGCGCTGGGCGACAACCGCCTCGTCGTCACGTACGCCTACCGTCCCGGCGCGCGCCGCCGGAGTTACGAACAGCTTTTCCTCGCCGGCAAGGAGATCGCCCGCGCCCACGACGCGAGCTGGGACACGACACCGACCGTGGTGCAAAAAGTTTTCACCGCTCGCGATCTGCCGGCGAAATTCGATCTCGACGTGCCCACGCCCAAGGGCCAGCACGCGGTCTATCCGCGCATGGTCTTAGTGCGTCGCGAGGTGCTCGCGCCCGGCCAGTCGCCGCTTCCGCTCCCGGCCGATGCCCATCCGCCGAAGTCCCAGCCGGGCGATGAACTGAAGACCCTGCCGAACCCGTTGCACGTCGGCACGCAACCGCCTCCGCCACGCGTCGTGCGTCCGCTCAAGACCGTGATGCTGCCGCTGGTGCCGGGAAAATTCGTCACCAAATCCGGCGAACCGCCCGCGGCCAATGCGCTGCGCTGGCCGAAGACCGCGCAGGAAAAAGTGGACCCCGTCGCGTTCCTGATCGGCGGCGAACTCAAGGGCCTGCCCGCGCTGAAGGAACTCGCTGGCGCGCGCCTCGTGTTCCCAGTCGCCCGCGCGCACGACAAGGCCCCGACCAAGTTCGGCGTGACCGCGTTGCGCACGCCGTTCGCGCCGGGTGCCGCGTTCGATTTCAACCAGCTCGGCGACGTGCTCGGCACGGTGATCCTCCCCAAGCTCGCGGCCGACGCGCCCAACTGGAATCCCGCGCAGGAGTTCAAACTCGACGTGACGCGACACCTCCGCGCGATCCTGAGCGGCGACGCGAAATTCCACGGCTTCGCACTGCGCGTCCTGCCTGATCGCGGCGTGGACGACGGCTGGACCGTCCGCGTCCAACTCGCGGCGCAGCCGAAAATGTTTCTGGAGATCGACACCTACACCGACGCCCCGGCGACGACTGCGGGGAAGTGAAGTGCGGCGGGGGGACGTGTGGGGCAGGCATCCCTGCCTGCCAGTTCACGGGGCATCCCTGCCCCGTGTTTCTGATTCCGTTGCAGCGTAAGTCCCTTGTTGCAACGGGCGGCAGGATGCCGCCCGAACTGGCAGGCTGGAAGCCTGCCCCACCCCCGGCCAATCACTTCGCAGCCCCGATCTTATCCACCTCATCCAGCGGAAAAACCGGACGGCGGACGCGTTGGTACGGGAGCGAGCGGACGTTGCTGGTGCAGGGGCCGGGCGTGTCCACCCACAGCATCCGCGCGGCGATGGGATCGTAGGCGCGACGATGCGCGACGGCGGCCTTGACGCCGATGACGGAGAGGCGCGCGGGATCAATCCCCTGGCTGCGCCATTGCCCGAGATCAAACGGCGGCGTCTTGCGGCTGGTGAGGAGGATCGTGAGGCCCTGGTGCCGGACGACGGCGCAATAGCCCATTTCAAAAGCGTCGCCGCACATCGAGGCGAGATGGCTCTGTTTGTCCTCGAGTTGAAAATGGCCGTCGCTGCGCGAGACGAGTTCGACCTCCAACGTGAGCGGGCCGGGATCGAGCCGGCTGCCGCGGCCGCCGAGCGGCAACGTGAGGCGTTGGCCTATGGCCAAGCTGGTGAGCGCGATGACCGCGTCGGGATCGTTGATGGCGATGGCGGCGTTGGGGATTTGATGCGCGACCAAGGCGCGCAACAGGCCGGTGCCATCGCCGGGCGCGCCGCCACCGATGTTGTCGGACGGCTCGACGAGCACGGTCAACCCGGGCGGCAGCGGCTGCAATTGCCGCATGATCTGTTCGAGCGGCGGATCGGTGACGTCGCCCGAATTCTTCAGTGCCAGTGCGTGCTCCGCGAGTTCGCCGAGTCTCGCGCGCGCGGTGGCTTCCGCGCCGGTGGTCGCGATGACGAGGCTCATTCCGGTGTCCGGCGTGTCGGCGAAGGAGAAGCCGGCGACGATGCTGACGGACCAGAACTCGGGAAGTTCCGCCTCGAGCCGGCGCGCGTGGGTTTCGAGCGCGCGCATGGGATCGTTCGCCGTGCCGGTGCCGGTCGGCGGCCAGATGATTGGCGGGTGGTGCCAGAACTGGCGCGGCGTCACGCCGGTCTTGAGGCAACGGTCGAGCAACGCGGCGGCGATCAGCGTCGCCTCGCGGGCGTCGGTGTGAGGATTCTCACGGTAGGCGACCAGGCAGTTGGCGTGGTCCGCCATGCGTTGCGTGAAGTTTGCGTGCAAATCGAAGACGCCAAAAATCGGGACGTTTTCCAGTCCCGGCACGCGGCGCATGCGCGCGAGCAATTCGCCCTCCACGTCCGGAAACGACTGCGACACCATCGCGCCGTGCAGCACGAAAAAAATGGCTTCCACCCCCCCGGCCAGCGCGGTCAGCGCGCGTTTGTGGAATTCGTTCCAGAAAGCCGTGACCACCTCGTCCTCGACGATCGCACTGGGCGCGGCGCGAAAGTCGATGGTCGGGAGAATTTCCCAATTGTAGTCCAGCGCGGCCGCCAGCAGCCCGCCCAGCGGCGAGCTGTCGCCACAGCAGCCCCGCAGCGCTTCGCCGCGGAGAATGGCGAAGTCCTCAAGACCCGTGGTGCCATCGAGAAAGGTGTGCGTTTCATGGAACAAGCCGGCGATCAAAATGCGGTGGGACATTGGCGTAGCGTAGGTGGGCGACGGAGAAAACTCAACGGCGCGATTGGGATGGGGGCTGGCGGATGGGGTCTGGCGGATGGGGCTGACAAATCGGGGTCTCCGCCATTGGCGTGGAATGCTCACCGGTGGGTAGGGCGCGTCTGTCCTCAGCGCGCCGCGGACCGTGCGCACCCGCAGGCGCCGCGCTGAGGACAGACGCGCCCTAGCAGCGAAGCTCCCGGATCACGGTAGGCATCCGGCGAATCCAGCCGTGATTGCGCGGTTACAATGCCGGGTCTGGGACTTCACAAAAGGCCGAGTTGGCAAAGGAATCGCGGCAAAGGAATATCCCAAAAAAACCAAGCCCGTTCCCCATTCCCCTGCCCAAAATTCCCCTGCCAAATCCGGGGCCGAATATTCCCCTGCCGCTCAGCACTTCGCCGATTTGCGTTTCTTTCCAATGGTCCCGCGTTTCTCTACCTTGCGGATGTAGTCCGGTGCGAAGGGCACCTGACACTCGGTGTTGCCCATGTCCACCTGCACCCGACCGATCTCCTCGCCGAGGCGCAACGCCAGCGCGGTGAGCGCCGGCACGAAGCACCCGGTGGCGATCACAAACTGGTTCATCGCATAGCGCGTGTGGTTCGGGGCCTGCTGAATGGTCTGCCGCACGCGTTGCAACAACCGCTGCAACTCCGCGAGATCGAGTTCCGCATCGGGCGTGATCGACACCAGATGCACGAGCGTCGCCCAACCCGCGGCGGCCACGAAGTCCTGCGGTGACTCGATCCATTCCAACGCCAGCTCGCGCCCGTGCGGACCGCCGGCCGCCACGCCCGACACCGTGTAGCCAGCCAGCCCGCCGCAAGTGGCCTTCTTCACCCAACGGCGCAGATCGGCCTTCGTCATCCGCGCGTCATCGGCGATCAGGCCGGCCAGATACATCGCGTCGTAATTGCCGGTGTCGTAGAGATCGAGCGCGAGGCGGTAATCCCGCTTGATGCGCTTCTGGATCTTCTTGAGGTCCTCGATTTTCACACCGAAGAACGGCTCCTTCACGCCGTGATTCAGCATCACTTTCTTGTAGCTCTCGCGACCCAGCGGTTTGAGTTCCTCCAAGATGGCTTGCGCGTTCATGGGTTCAATTTGGGGTTTTGAATTGATTCAATTCGCCGGCACCTCCACCGACAGCACCTCGCCGGGTTCGCACTCGGCGAACACCTCGAACGGGCGGCAGCACACCTCGCAATCCGTCGTGAAGCGCTGCGACGCCACGCTGGTGTCGAGCACCAGGTCGTTGCTCTGCCCGCAGAACGGGCACTGGATGGTTTCAGATTCTTGCACGTCGGCGACCTTCGCAGGCGCACCGCGGAACGCAAACCCCCACCCCCCGCCGCCACGCCCCACGGAGCGCGGCTGTCTCCCAAGCCGCGCGGGATCAACCGCAGCGGCTGCGTGCGGAGCGGCGCAGTTTCGACATCGGCGGCCAGTCAGCATTCCTGCGTGACCCGCACCCGCCCGCTGGCGAGGCGCTGGCGGACCTTCGGTTCGCGTCGCCGCGCTGCGGCGAACACCGCGCGCGGCGACCAGCACAATCAGGAGCAGCCGTGGTGGCGAGTTCACCGTCGCCCGTCGTACCACGGCTGGCAGGCCTCGCGGCTGCGGAGGGTGCGTCCGGGCATCAACGACCCGCGCAGCAGGAAGCGCGCGTATTCCCAGTGCGAATAGAGATGCAACTTGCGCGCTGACGTGAGCAGCGGATGCCGGTGAAGAATGAGCAGCTTTTTTCCCTGCGCGCGGGCCAGCTTCTTCAGCCGCTCGCTCAGGTCGATCTCCTCGGAGGCGAACAAATCCTTGCTGAACCCACCCACCGTGCGAAACGCCGCGGCCTCGACCCAGATGAACGATCCCGCCGCCCAGCGCCGCCAGCGGCTGATGCGATTCCACGATCCTACCAGCAGCTCCGTGATGAAATAGCGCTCGTCGAGCTTCACCGTGCAGCCGCCGCCCAGCCACCGGCCCTCCTGAATTTTCTCCGCCACTTCAGCGAACAGCGCCTCGCTCGGCTGCGAATCCGCATCGACAAAGATGAACCACTCGCCCGTGGCCACCGACGCGCCGCGATTGCGCGCCCGCCCGATCTGGTTCATCGGCTCGAACACCACCGTCGCCCCCGCCGCGCGCGCCAACTCGGCCGTGCGGTCCGTCGAGTTGTTGTCGCAGACGACCAACTCGGCCTCCCAACCGAGTTTCGTGAAACCCGCCGTGGCCGCGCGGATGCTGGCCAGCGTGGCGGCAATGAGCTTCTCCTCGTTGAAGGCGGGGACGATCACGGAGATTTTCATTCCGGCCAGTGTGCGCGCCCGCCCGCGCAAAAGCCAAGCGTGACGGCGGCGCTGGAGCGCGGCGTTCACGCCGCTTCAGCGTCCGTCAGCTCAAAGGTCAATCGTCTCAACACCGACAAACCAACGCCGAGGTGACGAGGCGGAGCCACTCCCGCAAACGACACGGGAATCCGCCTGAATCTAAACCCCACAACCCGCAACCGATTTGGCAAAGGAATGGAGGCAAAGGAATGAGAACAAAAAGTTTCCCTGTCCCCATTCCTTTGCCTCCATTCCTTTGCCCATAAATTTCGCTGCCCCACTCCCCTGCCGTCGGCTCCTGCAACGTGGGCAGGGGATTTGGCAGACGAATGGGGGCAGACGAATAGGACTGGAAGCGGAGCCTTGGTGGTTCCCATTCGCCTGCCCCGATTCGTCTGCCAAACCGGTTTCTGCGGTATTTTCCATCCCCAACAGCCGGCGCGCACCCGACCAGAAACCGGGTGCAATGGGAATCCGCTGCCGACTTCGTAGGCGACGACGTCGGGAGTCTGACAACAGCGGTCCCGACCTTGGGAAAAATCCTTCTCTCACTCCCGTCCCCGTGTAGCCTCCGCGCACACATCCACTGCAAACCGCGATTCGCGGTGAACCACGAACCCAGAAGGCAACGCCCCAGCCATCCTCCACCCGCTCCGAGCGGCACCTGTAGTTCACCGCCAGCCGCTCTGGCGGAGGTGGAAATCAACGAAAGCAAAACCTATGGACCAAGCCGCTCCCTCCCCGCTCACGCCGCCCGTCGCGCCTCCCGCAGAGTTCAAAGACCGCCGCACCGGTCTCCAAATCTTCGGCGCTTTCACCATCCTGCTCGGCGCCCTGTTCGCCCTGCTGATCCCGCTGATGATCTTGGGCCAGACGATCAACGCGAAAGCCACCGGCACGCCCGTGAGATTTCGCGAACTGCTCTTCCTGGTTGTTTTGTACGGCGGCATGGCCGCCGCGCTGGTCTGGTTGGGGATTGGCTCGTGCATGATCCGGCGCTGGGCGCGGGCGCTGCTGCTGATCGGCTCGGCGAGCGGGCTGGCCATCGGCGTGGGCGCGATGGTGGTGCTGGCTTTCGTGCTGCCGCAATTCGGCGCCCTCATCAAATCGGCCCAGCCAGTCGGCGCTCCACCGCTGGCGGAAGCAGCGCAGACCGTCGCCATGATCCTCATCGGCGGGACGGTCTTCGTGATCTATGTCGTGTTGCCGGGAGCGTGGTTCTTCTTCTACCGCAGCCCCCATGTGAAGGCGACGTGCGAGGCGCACGACCCGGTGCCGCGCTGGACGGATGCCTGCCCCCTGCCCGTGCTGACGGTGAGCCTCTGGCTGGCGCTCGGCGTGCCGATGCTGCTGTTGATGCCGGTGATCTACAATGGCGTGCTGCCCTTTTTCGGCGTGTTCCTCTCCGGCTGGCCAGGCACGCTGGGCTATCTGGTCCTCGCCACGGTCTGGGCATGGAGCGCGCGGGCGCTTTACCGGCTGGACGTGCGGGGCTGGTGGGTGGTGGTGATCGCCATTGGCGTGTTGTCGCTCTCGCATCTCGTGACCTACGCCCAGCGCGATTTGATGGAGATGTACTCGCTCATGGGGCTGCCGGCGCAGCAGCTCGAGCAATTCAAGAAACTCAATTTTCCGAGCCGCAGCATGATGCTGTGGGGGTCGGTGTTTTTCCTGGTGCCCTTCCTCGGATACTTGATCTACCTGAAAAAATTCTTCCACCGCTCCGCCTGAACACGCCTTCCGATCCCGCGCCGTCCCCACCGCAGCCCTGCACCTTGAAAAAGCAGCGGAAACTGAACTGGAAAACCACACGGATAAACACGGATGAAAACCAAGCTACGCCGCCTCCCTCACCGCGTGACCACGGGGTTGCGAACGAGCCGTCCCTATCCGTGTCCATCCGTGTCCATCCGTGGTTAAACTCCGTCTTCTAAGATGAATGTCGCCCTTGAAACCTCCGGCCTGACGCGGGACTTCGGACCCTTCCGCGCCGTCCATCCACTCAGCCTCCGCATCGCCACGGGCTGCTTCTACGGCTTCCTTGGCCCCAACGGCGCGGGCAAATCTACCACCATCAAGATGCTCACCGGCCTGCTCGCGCCCAGCGGCGGCAGCATCCGCATCCTCGGCGAGGACGTGAGCGATCCGCGTCGCGCGCTGGAGGTGAAGCGCCGCATCGGCGTGGTGCCCGAGAACCTCGCATTATTCGACAACCTCACCGCGCGCGAATACCTCACCTTCATCGGCCGCATGTATCTCCTTCCGCCCGCGACCGTGCGCGAACGGAGCGAGGAACTGCTCGCCATGATGGACCTCACCAAGGAGCCGAAGAAACTCACGCTCGAATATTCCCACGGCATGAAGAAGAAGCTCGCGCTGGCCGCCGCACTGATTGCGAACCCCGACCTGCTCTTCCTCGACGAACCCTTCGAGGGCGTCGATGCCGTCGCTTCGCGCGTGCTGCGCGACACGCTCAAGCAATGCGTGCAACGCGGCGCGACGGTCTTCCTCACCTCGCATGTCCTCGAGATCGTCGAGAAACTCTGCACGGACGTCGGCATCATCGCCGGCGGGCAGCTCGTGCATCAGGGCACAATGGCGGAACTGCAGCGCGATGGATCGCTCGAGGACAAGTTCATCGCCGTCGTGGGCAAGCACAGCGCGGAGCCGCAGAAACTGAGCTGGCTCGAAGGATAGGCGCGCTTGGCGGCAGGCGGTGGAAGCGAGGAAACATGGATAAAAGCCAATCAAATCGACGACGCGCGGCCGCAATCGGCGGCACGCAAACTATGGAGTGCGGTGACTCGTCACCGCTTTCGCGCAGGCGAGTGGTCGCCGTCGAACTCAGATACGCGTCCGGTCACGCGAGCACGCCTGCGCTGGCGCGAGCCGTGAGCGCCCCAGTCCCGCACGCACGCCTCCCTCAGTTCGACGGCGACAAGTCGCCTCGAAAAAGCGGTGACAAGTCCCCGCACTCCACACGCCGCGCTCGCGCGCCCCGGAGCGCGGCTGTGTCGCAGACCAGCCGCAGCACGCACGCCCCGCCAAGCGGCCCGAAGAATCCCAAGGCTGCCGACCCGCTCAACGCGCTGCGGCTGGTGCTCCGCACACAGCCGCGCTCCTTTTCCATCCGTGTCCATCCGTGTCCATCCGTGGTTAAAAAATTCTTCACCCTGAGATGAACTGGGAACATCTAAAAACCATCGTCTGGCTGCGCTGGCAGCTCACCCGCAACCAATTGCAGCGCGGCGGCGGGGTCGGCGCGGTGATCGCGCTGCTGGTCGCCATCGGCGCGCTGCTGCTGTGCGCGGCGGGCTTCGTCGGCGGGTTGCTCGGGGGAGCGCTCGGTCTGGCCACAGCCTCACCGCGCGTGGTGCTCGGCGTGTGGTTCGGGCTGACGGCGCTGTTTTTGTTCGGGTGGCTGCTCGGGCTGATGACCGAGGTGCAGCGCTCGGAATCCATCGACCTGCAACGCCTCCTGCACCTGCCCGTCGCGCTCGGCCAGCTCTTCGTGATGAACTACCTCGCGTCGCATCTGACCCTGAGCATCCTCCTCTTCGTGCCCGCCATGCTGGGTCTGGCGCTCGGCCTCACGTTCGCGCGCGGGCCGGCCATGCTGCTGCTCGTCCCGTTGGCGCTCAGCCTCGTGTTCCTCGTCTCCGCGTGGTCCTACTGCCTGCGCGGCTGGCTGGCGGCGATGATGACCAACCCGCGCCGCCGTCGCTCGATCATCATGGGCATCACGCTCGCCATCATGCTGCTCGCGCAGGCGCCGAATTTTTATTTCAACGTCTTCCAACGCCAACGCCCCGCTCCCGCGTCGTCCACCCGCACCCCCGAGGAGGCGCAACGCCAGGCCCGCGAGCGCCTCGCCGCCGAGACCGCGAAGTTCGAACAACTCCTGGCCGTGGCGAAATTCATCCCGTTCCTCTGGCTGCCGGTCGGCGCGGGATCGCTCGCGGAAGGCAGCGTGTGGCCCGCTGTGTTGGGCGCGCTCGGCGGCGGTGCGCTCGGCGCGCTGGGATTGCGCCGCGCCTATCGCAGCACGATGCGCTTCTACCACGGCGAGATCGGCGGCAGCACCCCCGCGAAACTGGAATCCCCCGAGAGCCTCGCCGCCGCCGTCACCACCGCCCGCGCGGACGCGCGCTTTCTCGAAATGCGCCTGCCCGGCGTGCCGGAACCTGCCGCCGCGCTGGCGCTCGCCACCTTCCGCTCGCAGCTCCGCGCACCCGAGATCAAGCTGGCGCTGGCCACATCGTTCATCGTTCCGGTCCTCGTCGGCTCGTCGCTGCTGCTCGGCACCGGGCAGCAGATTCCCGCGGTGGCAAAACCGTTTTTTGCCACCGGCGCGGCGGCGTTCGCGCTCTTCCTGCTCGTGCAATTTCTCGCCAATCCGTTCGGCTACGACCGCGACGGCTTCCGCGCGCTGGTGCTTTCGCCCGCGGATCGACGGCACATTTTGCTCGGCAAAAATCTCGCCTGCCTGCCCATCGGCGCGGCCTTCGGCCTGACCATGATCGTGCTTGCCGCCATTGCCTTCCGGCTGCCGGCCCTGACCATCGCGGCGACCGTCGTGCAGCTCATCGCGATGCTCCTCATCAGCGCGCTTGGCGGGAATCTCCTCGCGATCTTCATGCCCTTCCGCGTCCCCGCCGGCTCAATGAAACCGGCCAAAATGCCGGGCCTGAAAATCTTCCTGCTTGCCCTGTGCCAGATGTTTTTCCCCGTCGTGCTGCTGCCCGCGTTCCTGCCGCCCCTGGCCGCGTTGCTCTGGGACAAGGCCGGCGGTTCGGACCTCGTGCCGGTGAACCTGCTGCTCTCCCTCGCGCTCGCCGCGTTGATGGTGGTCGCCTACGGCTGCGCGCTCCATCCGCTCGGCCGACTCCTCCAACGTCGCGAGACCAAAATCCTCAGCGTGATCACGGCGGAGGTGGAATAACGGGAGGGACCGTGTCGGAGCGGGCGGGAGCGAGAAGATGCCGCGTCCCCGAGCCACGGAGTGGCGGCAGACAACAGCCCACGGTGTGAGCCGTGGGATGACGACGATAAATGTCCCAGGCCCCGGCAGGGGCGAAAGAACCGTGGGCGAGTCGCGCGGCTTCTGTCGCCCCTACCGGGGCTTGGTTCCGTTACGCGCGAGGCACCCACGGCTCACGCCGTGGGCTACTCTCTTGCGCTGCTCCGCAGCTAAACAGGGCGAGGAAATCCCTCGGCCCGCAGGCCGCGTTTGTCTGATGCCGGCCCAATTGCTGAACTCACCGCGTTCGTTTCACCACCACGCCCACAAACCGCCAGCGCGCTTTGAAATCCGCGTGCGACTCGCGGATCAGGCCGGCCAGCGGATCACCGACCACCACGTCCGTCGCCGTCACCTCCAGCACCGTCACCCAGTGGTCCAGCGTGAAACTGAACTTCACCAGCGCCAGTGTCAGCCCGGCCGCGCGCAACTCCTCGACATTGCGAAAGGCCCGATATTCCGCCGTCAATCCGTCCGGCCCGTAGTGCTCCGTCAACGCGCGCGCCAGAATGTCCGGCGGTGTGCCCGTGGCCGTGCTGGTGTGGGCGAGGATGGCCAGTTGCCCTTCCTCGGCGGGCAATCCGAGGCGGCGCAGAGCTGTCACCGCCGAGGCCGGACCACAGTTGTAGTCGTTGCTCTGAAGGCAGATGCCGTCGCCATCGATCCGGGTTTTGAGGCCCTCGAGATGACGGCGGTTGAAGGCTGGCGCGAGGAACGGCCAGACCGCGCTGTGCATGACCCCGACGATGATGAAGACACAGACGGCGTTCCGGTCCGGTCGCCGCTGCAGCCGCGACAGCAGCGTGCTCAACACCATCGCAATCACGAAGCCGATCACCGCGTATTGATTGCGCCCCATCATCATCCACGACAGCGGCGGCTCGAAGGACAGCGGCGGAAAACGCCGCGCCAATCCGTACGAAATCATCAGGCCCAACGGGATGAAATAGCCAGCCAGCCACCACGGTTTCGGGCGGCGCGAGAACCATTGGCCGAGGAAAAATCCAACGGCCGCCAGCAGCGCCGCAGCGAGGGATTCAAGCCAAGGATTCATGCCGGGACGCTGCGCGGAGAACGGCGCGTTTCCAAATCAAAAGCCGAAAGGGCACGAGGCGCGTCCGGAGGTGTGCGAACGCGGTGGGATTTTGGGACGGGCACTCTCACGCACCGCAACCGGGTAGCGCAGACTTCCAAGTCTGCTGTATCGCGGGTTTCCAAACCCGCAGGCGGTCCGACCACCGGAAGCGCCTCGGCTTGTCGCGCACGCCCGAAACCCCGCGGCCCCTGCCGATTTGGAAATCGGCGACACAGCAGGTTTGGAAACCTGCGCTACACGGGGGAATGTGCGGACGCTCCCGTTTGAGCACGGAGGCGGCGCTCCGCTCCCGCCTACGCCGTCACCAATTCCGCCGCGGCAGGCTTGGGCGCGCAGCCGCAGGCCGCTTCGTCCTGATCGCGGAAATCGTGGCTCTCCCAATTCGGGTCGAGGCCGAGGTCCTTGAGCATTTGCAGGTCCTGCTCGACGGACTGGTTCAACGTCGTGAGATAATTTCCCACCATCAACGCGCTGGCCCCGGCGGTGAAAATCATGCTCTGGAGATCGCGCAGATTCACCGTGCGCCCGCCGGCGATCATGATTTCGCGGCGCGGGAGCAGCAGGCGGAAGCACGCGATGGTCTTGAGAATCTCCAGCGGCGGCAGCTTCGGATTGCTGGCGAAGGGCGTGCCGGGAATGGGATTGAGGATGTTGATCGGGACGACGTTCGCGCCGATGTCGCGCAACGACAGCGCGAGATCGCAGCGGTCCTCGCGTGTCTCGCCCATGCCGATGATGCCGCCGGAGCAGATTTTGATGCCCGCCTTTTTCAGGTAGCCGATGGTCTCGACGCGGTCCTCGTAGGTGTGCGTGGTGCAATGTTTCGGGAAAAAGCTCCGCGAACTTTCGAGGTTGTGGCCGTAGCACTCGAGGCCGGCTTCCTTGAGTCGGTCGGCCACCTTCTGGCTCTTGATGATGCCGAGCGAGGCGTCGGGCCGGGTCTTGCCGGATTTGGCGAGATCGGCGATGCGGTCGCAGACTTCGTCGAGCATCGGGCCTTCGTTCAGCCCTTTCCACGCGGCCACCAAACCCACCGCGGTCACGCCGTGTTGATTGGCCTCGTCGGCCGCCTGCATCACCGGCTCGGGATCGACAAAGCCGTAGCGCGGCGAGCCGGTCTGGTGAAAAGACGACTGCGCGCAGAAGCTGCAATTCTCGGAGCATCCGCCGGCCTTGGCGTTCACGATGGAGCAAAGGTGAACCTTGTTGCCCTTGAAGTGCTCGCGAATCCGGTTGGCCCACGCGAGCAAGTCGAAGATGTCCGCGCTCGCCTCCAGATGGAACAGCCACAACGCCTCGTCGCGGTTGATGCTTCCCCCCGCCAGCACGCGCGCGCCCAAGGCCGCGATGCGCTGGTGATTTGTCTCGTCAAGTGCCGGTGTCATGATGGTTGACAGCGTACCGACGGCGGTTTCCGACGCAAGCTTTTCGATCCCACTGACTGGAGCGCCGGATGCGGGAGATCCGCCCGTCCGGTTCGGAGGGAGGGACAAGGTTCAAACCCTTGTCACGGGGATTCCGCCTCTTCACGTCGGCGGCGGCGGGGTCAGGGGACGGGGAGGAGGTGGAGGCCGTCGATGACGACGTGGCCGGTGGTGTTGGCGTTGGAGAGGGTGACGGTGAGGGTTTTGCCGCGGGCGAGGGTGTAGGTGCCGAGGGTGTGGGCGCCGGCGGGGGCGGTGAGGCGTTGGTTAAGGAAGAGGTTTTTTGGGGCTTCGCCGGCGAGGGTGAGGGTGACGGGGACTTTGGAGGCGCGGTTGGCGGCGGGCGGCGCGTAGAGGATGATTTCGTAGCGGCCGGCGGCGGGGATGTCGGGGGTAAAGGTAATGGTGCATTGCCCTTTGTTGGCGTCGCCGTCGTGGAGGTAGCCGGAGCCGACTTTCCAGAGGACGGAACTGGATTCAGACCACTCGCCGGTTTTGGTGGCGTCCTTGTCGTCGAGGGCGACGCCTTTGAGGGATTTGGGATCGACGAAGACGCCAGTGGGGCTGGTGATGCCGGGGCCTTTCCATTCGAGGATTTGTTTGTCCGCGAGCAGGCGGGCGCGGAGTTTTTCGTAGTTCACTTTTTGCACCGGAACATTGTCGTCGATGGCGAGGGCGGCGGCGGTGGCGGCGGATTGGGCGAGGATCATGAAGACGGGTTCCATGCGGATGGAGCCGTAGGCGATGTGCGAGGCGGCGAGGCAGACGGGGACGAAGAGGTTGTCGCATTCGGCGGCCTTGGGGATGAGGGCGCGGTAGGCGATGGGATAGGGTTTGGAGGGGGCGACCTGGACGTCGCCTTCGTTTTCGACGCGGCCGTTTTTCACGATGCGCTGGCAGTTGTGGGAATCCATGTTGTAGGCGGCGAGGCCGACGGAATCGGTGATGACTTCGACGCCGCGGCAGTTTTTCTCGGTCATCACATAGTCGCTGATGAGGCGGCGGGCTTCGCGGACGTACATCTGGTTGGGCCAGCCGGCGGTGTCGGTGAATTCGTCCTTGGCCGGTCCCCATTGTTTCATTTCGTCGCGGAGGTGTTCGGGCACGCGGGGGCTGGTGGCCATGTAGGTGATGAAGCCGCGGATGTAATCCTCGTGCTCGCGGGCGATGCGGTCGCGCGTGGCGTAGTCGGCTTCGGGATAGGTGTAATTGGCGCCGATGAAGTCGGTGGAGAAACCGCCGTTGTTGTTGATGTCGGTCTTGTGGTTGGGCATCCAGATGGGGTTCCAGAACTGGCCGAGGGTGGTCTTTTGTTTCGCGGCGGTGAGGGCGTCGAAGTAGCGGCCGAGGAGTTCGAAGCGCGCGGGGTCGTAGTTGGCGGGCGGGGTGACGGGGAGGCGGTTGGCGGGGTCGGTGGTGAAGCACAGGCGGTAGTTGTAGGCCTGCACGGAACGGTCGCCGTCGCCGGGTTTGCCGCCGTCGCCGGGTTGGATGAAGGGGAGGAGGCCGCTGGTGGGGTCGCCGGTGCGGACGTCGGGATCGACGGCGACGCGGAACTGGTGGTGCGGGGTTTGGGCGCGGATGCCGTTGAGGGTTTCGCCGTAAGTGGCGTTGGCCTCGCGTCCGACGTGGTAGGCGACGCCGGCTTTGGCCATGAGGTCGCCTTCGTAGGTGGCGTCGATGAACATTTTGGCGCGGAAGACGGTGCCGTTTTCCATGGTGATCTCGGTGATGCGGGGGCCGGTTTTTTTCACGGAGGCGAGGCGTTGCAGCGTGTGGACGGGGACTTTGGCTTCGCGCAGGAGGTCTTGGAAAATGGCGAGGGCGACCTTGGGTTCAAAGGTCCACATGGTGGCGTCGGGGCCGTCGAGGGAGCTGGCGCCGGCCTGGCCGCCGCGGCGTTTGCCGAAGTAATCGGGGGCGGTCTCGAGTGTCCACGAGGCGGGCTTCGCATAGTGCTGGGCGATGCGGTGGTAGAACTCGCGGGAGAGGCCGCCGACGGCGGCTTTGTTGCCGATGTCGGTCGCGCCGAGGCCACCGGTGGTGAGGCCGCCGAGGTATTTGCCGGGTTCAGCAAGGACGACGGTTTTGCCCATGCGGCTGGCGTGGACGGCGGCGGCGATACCCGCAGAGGTGCCGCCGAAGACGCAGAGGTCGGCGTCGATGATGGCGGCGGGCAGGGGGCGAGCCGTGAGCAGGAGGGCGAGGAGCAGGGGGGGGCGGAGTTTCATGGGAGGGGAATTTTCAGGATCGGAGGGAAGGGGAATTGGCAGGGGAATTTGGGGCAGGGGAATTTTTGGGAAGGAATGTTTTTTCTCATCCGTTTGTACCCATTCCCTTGCCCCAAATTACCCTGCCAAATATCGGGTCAGGGTTTTTTGGCGAGGGCTGATTCGAGGGCTTTGAGGAGGTCGGTGTCGTCGGGTTCGACGGAGGTGTCGAAGCGTTTGAGGAGCTTGCCGTCGCGACCAACGAGGAACTTGGCGAAGTTCCAGCCGACGTCGCCGGGGAGCGGGGACGCGGGGCCGGTGAGGGCGGTGAAGACGGGGTTTTGTTCGGGGCCGGGCTTGACCTGGCTCTTGGCGAAGAGGGGGAAGGTGACGTTGTAAGTGGCGGTGCAGAATTTTTTGATCGCGGCGTTGTCGGCGGGTTCTTGTTCACCGAAGTCGTTGGAGGGAAATCCGAGGACGGCGAAACCGCGGGTGCCGAATTTTTTGTGGAGGGCTTCAAGGCCGGCGTATTGCGGGGTGGAGCCGCATTGGGAGGCGGTGTTGACGATGAGAAGGACTTTGCCGGCGTAGGGTTTGAGGGTGGTGGCTTTGCCGGCGATGTCTTTGACCGGGGCGTCGAGGAGGGACTTGTCGGCGGCGTGGAGCGTGGGGAGGGCGAGGGTGAGCGCGAGGGTGAGGAGAGTGAGTTTCATGAGGTGATTGGGGTTGGTGTTGGTGTGTGAAGTGGGACGGATGGGTTGCGAGGACTCAGGCCATTTCGACGCCGCGCAGCGGGGCGTCATGGGCGTGGGGTTGGTTGCGAGCGCTGATTATCGGCAAACATTGCGTGGGAGCGAAAGTAGGGCGGGGCCGGCGAGGTGGCGAATCAAAAACCCGGTGCGGGTGACTGCGGGGAAACGCGGATCGGATGCCAGTCGGGTTACACCCCATGGCCCGGGCGATGGGGGGGACGTAGGTTGCGGAAGAGTTGAAACCGTAGCGGTGTAACTGAGACGCGGTGGCGCAAAGCCGGCTGGCACCCGCTGCCATCGCTTCCGGGAACGGAGTCGGTACTAAGTAGAACTCCGTAAATTGGGCTGAATTCTTGACGGTACGGCGGGTGCCCGGTCTGCTACGCCGGCGGAAAGATATGTATATGACGTTGTTTATGGGTTCGGGAATGCGGTGGTGGCAGGGAAACGGTGGAGGGAAAATTTCACTGCGTTGGGGTGCGGTAGCCGTTTTGACATGGCTGGCGCTGGCCGCGGTTACGGGGCTGCGAGCGCAGACGCTGCTGCCCGCGGGCTTTTCCGAAACCGAGGTGGTGGCGCCGGGCGGTCTGATTCGACCAGTGGCGATGGAGTTCGCGCCGGACGGGCGGCTGTTTGTGTGCGAACAGGGCGGGCGGGTGCGGATCGTGAAGGATGGGATCTTGCTGGCGCAGCCTTTCGCGACCGTTGCCGCCGATCTGCGGAACGAGCGCGGATTGCTGGGCATTACCTTCGATCCGGGATTTGCGCAGAATGGCTGGGTTTATCTTTTTTACACCGTCCCTACGCCGCAGCCGCACAATCGCATCAGTCGCGTGACGGCCGCGGGCGACGTGGCGGTGCCGGGAAGCGAGCAGGTGATTTTTGAGCTGCCGGCGCTGGGCGGGGCGGCGATTCACAACGGCGGTGCCATTCATGTCGATGCCGAGGGCAAGCTGTTTGTCGCGGTCGGCGATAATTCGGTTTCGACCAATGCGCAGTGGTTGGGAAGTCTGAATGGAAAAGTGCTGCGGTTGAATCTGGACGGGACGATTCCCGAGAGCAATCCGTTCTATGCGACGACGACGGGACAGTCGCAGGCGATCTGGGCGCTGGGATTGCGGAATCCATTTACGTTTACGTTTCAACGGACGTCGGGGCGGATGTTCATCAACGATGTGGGCGAAGGGCGGTGGGAGGAAATCAACACGGGCGTGGCCGGGGCGAACTACGGCTGGCCGCTGGTGCAAGGGCCGGAAGATACCAACCGGTTCGTCGCGCCGACGCATGCGTATCCGCGACCGTCCACGCCGGGGGCCAGCCTGGCGATCACGGGGGGCGCGTTTTACGAGCCGGCGGTGGCGAATTTCCCCGCGGAGTTTTCGGGGCGCTATTTTTTCCTCGATGGCGGGCAGCAATGGATCCGGGTGCTGGATCCGGCAACGGGCGGGGTGACGGAGTTCGCGACGCGGCTGGGAGCGGGCGCGGGGGAGATGCCGCTCGGGCTGACGGTGGGTGACGACGGGGCGTTGTATTACGCGAACAACCGCACGGGGTCGCTGCTGCGGATACGGTTCAACGGACAGGCGGCCCCGCAACTGGGCACTCAGCCGCGCGATCAATTGGTCACGGAAGGCCGCACGGCGGAGTTTGCCGTCACGGCGTACGGGGCGGGGCCGCTGGTTTATGTCTGGGAATGGGATGTGAATGGCGACGGGATTTTTGGAGGAATGCTCGATGGCAACGCCGCGGTGGTGCGCCTGCCGGCGGTGACCCCGGCGCAGAACAATCTGCGGCTGCGGTGCCGGGTGCGGAATGATTACGGCGAGGTAATCAGCGCGGTGGCGACGTTGCGCGTGACGAGCAACCGGCCGCCGGTGGTCGTGATCAACAACCCCGCCGGCGGGCTGACCTATCGCGCAGGGCAGGCCATCACCTTCGGCGGCGGAGCGACGGACAGCACCGACGGCATCCTGCCGGCGCGCGCGCTGACGTGGTGGGTGGATTTTCATCATCACGACCATTTGCATCCGTTTATCGCGCCGCTGAGTGGTGTGAGCGGTGGCAGTTTTGTGGTGCCGCAGACGGGCGAAGTCAGCGCGGACGTCTGGTATCGGATTCATCTGCGGGCGGTGGATGGCGGCGGGCAGGGCGCGGAAGTGACGCGCGATGTCCTGCCGCAGAAAAGTGTGGTGACGTTGGCGACCCAACCGACGGGGCTGCGACTGACGCTGGATGGTTCGCCGGTAAGCGCGCCGTATGCGTTTACCGGGGTGGTGGGAATGTTGCGGAGCGTCGGCGCGGCGGGGCAGACGAGCGGCGGCGTGGGATATGATTTTGCGGGCTGGTCGGACGGGGGCGCGGCGACGCACACGGTGACGACGCCGGCGGCGAACACGACGTACACGGCAAGGTTTGTCCCGCGGCTGGCGGCCCGCGATGCGGCGGCGTTTGCGCTGCAAACGGTGCCCGCGGTGATGGCCCCGGGGCAGAGCTACTTCGTGACCGTGGCCTTTACGAACACCGGAACCACGGTCTGGACCGAAGGCGCACTCTATCGGTTGGGGGCGGTCAATCCGGTGGATAATACGACGTGGGGAGTGAACCGGGCGCTATTGCCGGGGCCGGTCAATCCCGGGCAGGTCGCCACGTTCCGCTTTCCGGTGCGGACACCGGCGGCGGCGGGGACTTACAATTTCCAGTGGCAGGTGCTGCGCGAAGGCGCGGCGATGGTCGGGACGCCGTCACCCAACCGGCGGATCGCGGTGGCGGCGGTCCAGCGGGACGCGCGGTTCGTCAGCCAGACGGTGCCGGCGAGGATGGTCAGGGGGGCGACGTACCGGGTGAAGGTGCAGTTTGCCAACGTGGGCTGGCAAACGTGGCGCGCGGTGGACTCCGTGCGGTTGGGCGTGCAGATGCCCATGGACAATCGCAATTGGGGCGTCTGGCGCGCGGTGCTGACCACGGACGTGCCAACGGGCGGTGTGGCGACGTTTGAGTTCGATGTCCGCGCCCCCGCGACGGCTGGAAATTACGCGTTCAGTTGGCAGATGTTGCAGGAGGGGATCGCGATGATCGGCACGCGGTCGCCGGTGGTCAACGTGACCGTGCAGTAGTGTCAGTGTCAGCGCACGCCTCCGATTGGCCCCGCAGGCCCTGACCGCCAGCGCTGATCACGGATCACGAGTCACGGATCACTCTTTCCCCCGCCCCAGCTCATGCCGGCTCCATAGCACCCACAGGCAGAGCAGCCCCACCACCGGTGCCAGCCCGGCCGCGGCCATGCCGAGATCGAATGATCCAGTGCGGTCGATGAGCTTTCCGAAATATTTGTGAACCGGCGAACTGCTCGCCCACACCCACGTGCCGAGCAGGCCCATGAATTTTCCCACGTGCTTCGCGGACAGCTCCTGCACGAACGAGTAGTAGCACGGGAACAACCCGAGTGATCCCGCCGCGACGACCAGCAACACCGCGAGCAGCGCCGGGCCTTTCGGCAGGAAAAACAGCAGCACGCTGGCGGTCGTCAGCACCGAGCAACCCGCGTACACCCAGACACGCGCGCGGTGCGCGGTGAAGCCCCAGCGCCGGTTCAGCCACACCGTCGCCGCGCCCGCGGCGATGCAGCCGATGTCGGTGGCGATGTAGAAAAACGCGTTGAAATTCAGCGCCTCCGCCTCCGAGTAGCCGCGCCCTTCCTGCATGAACTTCGGCAGCCACACGCGGAACAAATGCCAGCAGGTGTGGATGCAAAACACGACGAGCGCGAGCGCCAGGCAGCGGCGGCTGAAGACGATGCGCCAGAACGATTCCTCCGCGGGCGGGGCGGTTGCGCCGGGGGCGAGGGGTTCCTCCGGCTTTGACTTCAAGTCATCGCTGCGAATGGTGGCGAACCATAGTACGATCCAGATCAGCCCGACCAAGCCGATGGCCTGAAACGCAAACCGCCAGCTTCCCGGCTGGTCGGTCATCAGTGCGCGCATGATGAGCGGCGTGATGATCGCGCCGACAGACGCGCCGCTTTGCAGCACGCTGTTGCCCATCGTGCGGTCCTTGGGCAACAGCAGCGCGTAGGTGGTCTTGATCGCGCACGGCCAGTGCCCGGCCTCGAACAGGCCGAGGAAGGCGCGGCACACGAGCAGGTTTTCGTAGCTCTGCACGAGGCCCGAGAGAAAACCCATCGCCGACCAGAGCAGCAGCACGGTCGGATAAAGCCACCGCACGCTGAAACGATCCGCGACGTAGCCGAAGAGCAGCGAGCCGAGCGCGAACGCCCAACCGAAGGCCAGCTCGATGTTGCCGTATTGCTCCTGGCTGAGATGGAACTCCTGCGTGATGCGCCGCGACGCGTTGGCCAGCGTCTGGCGATCCATGTAGTTGATCGTCGTGGCGAGCAGGAGCAGGCCGCAGACCCACCAGGTCCACGAGCGACCGCGTGCGGGAGGAGCGGCGGCGCTCATGCGGAGGGGAATGATTTTAACCACGGAGGGATACGGAGGGACACGGAGGGGAAACGGGAAAGGGAAGGGTCAACTGTGCGGGCGTTCATGGCTGGTCGGAAGCTTGTCTTTATCCGTGTTTATCCGGGTTAATCCGTGGTTGAAAAAAATTCCCGCCGTCCGGCTTCAGGCTCACCCATTCCAAGTCTTGCCATCCCACGCGAGCACGCGGTCGAGCATCGCCGCGACGTCGTCGGAGAAAATGCGGAAGAGCGATTCGCCTTTCTCCGCCGTGGCGAGCTGGGGATCACCGATGTGGCCGGGCGTGGTGCGTTCGCTGGTGATCCAGCCGCGGTGCGCCGGCTCGAAGGCGTTGCCGAACTCGACCGGTTTCAGCGCCTTCACGTCGCCCACGACGAGGTGCGGCGCCAGGCGCAGCATCATCGAGGTCTCCCATTCGCACGCGTGGCCCATGCGGTTCTGGTGGAGAGTGCGGTCCATCTCGTGGGGCTTCGCGCCGAGGCTCCAGTAGGTGGCGAAAAGAAGCATAAGATCATCGCGGTGACGGTGGCGCTGGCGGACCTCGAAGACGGTTTGTCTGCCGGGTGTGTCGTTGCCGCCGTGGCCGTTGAAAATCACCAGCCGCTTGAAACCGTGCATGATGAAGTTCTCGTACAAGCCCGCCAGAGTATCGAGATACGTGCGCGGCGGCGACGAGAGCGTGCCGGGGAAATCCAGGTGATGATCGGAGTTGCCCAGCCACAGCAGCGGCGCGAAGACGACGCGGCTTTTGTATTCGTCGGCGACGCGGCGGATGACTTCGCCGAGCAGCAGGCTGTCGGTGAAGAGCGGCATGTGGTGGCCGTGTTGTTCGAGCGCGGCCACCGGGAAAACGATGGGCGTGTCCTTGTTGAGCGATGCGACAAACGGAGAGGTGAGATCGGTGAGTTGCATGGTGTTGAGAGTCGCGGAGGCTAGGCAGCGAGTGGGGGCAAAGCAAGCGGGCGGAGAAACAAATCGTTGTGCAGGAGACGACGTGAGGAGAACCCGAGCGCCGAGACAGCGCAGCATGGGGCAAACTTAGGCGGTGGGCGGAGGGCGCGTTGGCGGCGAGCGGCGCCGTGCCGAGGGGAGCACGGGAACGGGGCAGGGGAATTTGGGGCAAGGGAATGGAGGCAAAGGAATGGGGACGTTTTTTTGTCTTCATTCCTTTGCCTCCATTCCTTTGCCAGATCCGTTTTGGGAAGCGGGGGCAGTTTCAGGTTGGCCACGACGCGTTCGCCGCGTGAAGGCGGGACTCCAAACCGCTGCCGCAGATCGCGCATCGGGGGATTCGCGGGAGGCTGCCAGCCCGGTGCGAGTGGTAGGGCGCGTCTGTCCTCAGCGCGCCGGTTGCGCGTCCGCACGTCCTGCGGCGCGCTGAGGACAGACGCGCCCTACCAGCGCTCCGCTACTCGAACGGTGACTTCGCCGGCGTGACCGCGCCGGTTTTCATCACCGGCATTTCGCCGGCGCGGAAGACCTCCAGTTCGGCGACGGACCAGAACTTGCCGTCCACGCTGCCGGTCTGGGTCACGCGGATGAACTTCGCCTTGGTGGCCGGGAACTCGATGGTCGTGACCGCGCCGACGCCTTTGCCTTCGGCGATGGGCTTGCCCCACGCCTTGCCGTCGGGGGAGACCTCGACCTTGTAGCCGCGCGGATAATCGTTGCGCGACTTGCCCGCATCGAGGCGCACGGCGGCGACGCTCAGCTCGATGGGCAGTTCGAGCTGCAACCACTGGCCGTTGGTCTGCGACGCCTTGGTGTCCCAGCGCGTGTCAATCTTGCCATCCACTGCGCCCCGCACGGCGCTGGCGTTGTGGCTGGCGGTGAGGGTCCACGACGGCGTGATCTTGAGCGGCTGCGGCGCGGCGGCGCGCAGGGTCTCGACGGTCCACGGCTCGGTGCGCGTGGCGGTGGCCTTGCGCAG
This sequence comes from Akkermansia muciniphila, assembly GCA_945861535.1. GTDB lineage: Bacteria > Verrucomicrobiota > Verrucomicrobiia > Limisphaerales > BJHT01 > BJHT01. The sequence goes on from CAMAUZ010000044.1 coordinate 38,478, forward strand.
GCGCGCGACGTCCTGCTTGGTGATCATGCCAGCGCGGTTGCCAAAACTGTTGCGCACATACGAGCCGACGGCGGCAATCCAGTCGTCGTCGTTGTTCGCCATCGGCACCATCTGCGCCTCGTAGGTCTTGCCGTTGATGGGGCCGGTGAGGCCGTGGAGCATGACGAGAATGATGCCGTCTTTGCTGCCCGTGATGGTCTTCGAGCCGGAGAGCGGCGGGGCCATCGTGAGGCCCGCGACCGCGCCCTGCTGCGGCATTCCTTTGCCATCGAAGCCGTGGCACGAGAAGCAGAGTTCCTTGAAAATCACGTCGCCGCGCTGGAGCACCTTGATCTCGTCCCTGGTGAATTCCGAGCCGCCGACGGACTGCTGGGCGGTGAGCATTTGTTTGCCGATCTCCTGCACGCCGCGCGATTTGCTGCTCGCCACGAGCACCTGCGCGGTTTGCTGCCAGTTGGTGAAATTGAGCACCTTCGACGTGCCGATGACCTGGAGCACGACGTTCGGGTCAGGGTCCTGGCCGAGCGCGAGCACGTCGGGCGCGAACGATTTGTCCCCGGCCTTGTAGAGGCTCTCGCTCACGCGGATGGCGGTCTCGCGCACGCGCGGATGGGCGTCGGCGAACTTCTCGCGCAGCAGGCCGGCGTCCACTGCGCCGAGGCCCTCGAGCGCCCACAGCGCGTGCATTCGGGCCAGGTAGTTTTTGCTCTCGCGTGCGAGCGCCGTGAGCGCGGGCACGACGGATTTGTCGCCGCGGACGACGAGGAGTTTTTGCGCGGTGTCGCGCCACCAGCCGTTCGGATGTTCGAGATGCTTGACCCACTGGGCCGGCGTTTCCTCGAGCATCCGCGGTTGCGGGCCGGGCTGGAAATCTTGATGCACCAGCCGCCAGATGCGGCCGCGGCCGACGTTTTTGTCGAGGCTGTATTGCTGGATGGCCTTGCGCAGATAGGAGCCGGGACGCGTCCAGTTGCCCTCCTGGATGATGCCGCGGTACATGTCCACGATGTAGAGGCAGCCGTCGGGGCCGGTCATCATGTTGACCGGGCGGAAGTTGGCGTCGCGCGAGCGGATGAACTCCGAATTGGGATACGGGTTGCTGATGCAGGTGATGCCGTCTTTGACCTCGACCTTGGCGCGGCGGATGAGGCGTCCGACCGGCTCGGGGATGAACGCATTGCCGCGCATGTCGGCGGGAAGCCGGTCGCCGCGGAAGACTTCCTGGCCGCAGGTGGCGGTGAAGTGGTTGAGCGTTTTATCCTCGGGCCGGAAGCGATTTTTTCCTCCCTGCACATCGGCGAGACCGACGAGCGGATAGACCACGCGGAAGTCAGCGGCCTGTTGCTCGGGCACGTCGATCGCGCCGTAGAGGACGTGCGTTTGAAAATGCCAGAGGCCCTTTTCGCCGCCGCCGCTGGACCACCAAGGTTTGCCGTGATCGTCCTGCGTCAGGCCCCATTGACCGCCGTTGGCCGGGGTGGGTTCCTTGAGCGCGTTGGTGCCGGTCCAGCGAAGGCGATAGGCGTTGTAGGTGGTGTAGAGCCAGTTATCCATCGCCCACAGGAGGCCGCTGGGTTGGTGCTCCATGTTGCCGCCGCGCGGGCCGCCTTCGTAAAACGGCCGCTTTTCATCGGCAACGCCGTCGTCGTTCGTGTCGCGGTGGACGGTGATGTCGTTGGAATCGGTGAGGCCGACGAGCACGCGGTCGTCGAGCGGCTGGACCATGCGGGGGAGGAGGAGGTTGTCGAGATAGACGGTGTGGCGGTCGAACGTGCCGTCGCGCTTCGTGGACTCGTGGCGCGAGATGCGGCTGGTCGGGGCGTGTTCGCCGGTGCCGTCGATGTCCTGCATGTAAGTGCGCATCTCGACGACATAGAGGCGGCCATTGCCATCGAACGCGATGGCTGAAGGCTCCTTGATGTCGGGTTCGCTGAGGACGAGTTCGAGGCGGTAGCCGGCGGGCAGCTCGATGGTCTTGAGTTCGTCCGCGGGTGACAGCGCGGGGATGGGCGGCTGCGGGGGAAAATCGTCCGCGACGGGGGTGGCTGGTTTGGCGGCGGGGGCCTTGGGCGCGGGCGGAGACGTGGGCTTGTCCGCGGCGTGAGCGAGGGTGAGGGCGAGCGCGCCGACGAGCGCGAACGCGCACGCGCACGCGGACCGGAGCATGAGCGAGGATGGGGAACGATGTTTCATGGGCATTTTGGCGGCGAAATTGGATTTCACGGGCGGCGGACGCTAACGGTGCCTCTGTGGTTCGACAAGGACTTCGAGCCGTCGCCACCGGCGCCCGCAGTGGGGCAACGAACCGCCAAAGATTTCCCGCAGATTCAAGGCGATCACAGATGGGGAATTTAATCTGTGGTCGCCTTGAATCTGCGGGAGGTTTCCGAAAAGCCCTCACGCTCAACCGCGGCGGAGCGCCGAGCATCGCTCGGCATGGGCGACTGCGGACGGTTCGGGCCGAGCAATGCTCGGCGCTCCGGTTCCGGGGACAAAACGGCGACGGGTCGCCCTGTGCCAGCGATCCCGACCTTTTCCGTCAATCGGATCGCAGGGGTGGACCGCCGACAAAACTCCGAAACCATCGTTGCCCATATGGCTAGCAGTCTTCAGCGTGGGAGCATCGACCGCCGACCGCCGTCTAACCGCACCATGCAACCGCAACGCCTCCGACTTGTCTCAACGCTCGCCGTTTTCTGCGCGGCCTTACTGTGCGTGTGCGCGCCGCCCCCGCTCACCGCCCGCGTGAACGTTGTCACGCTGCCCGGCCGCGATTCGGTGCAGTTGACCATCTATAACTCCGCCGACCTGACAATGGTGAAGGAGACGCGCGTGCTGACGTTCCGCAACGGCGTCAACAAGCTCGAGTTTTCCTGGGCGAACACCCTCATTGATCCCACCAGCGTCGAGTTCCGCGCGCTCACTCATGCGGACGCCGTGGACGTGCTGGATGTGAGCTTTCCCCCGCGCGTGACCAACACACTCGAATGGCGGATCAAGAGTGACTTCGCCGGCGAGGTGCAGGTGGAAATCCGCTACTTCACCAGTGGGATAAGTTGGAGCGCCGACTATGTCGTCGCGGCGGACAAGACAGAGAAGCAGATGACCTTGGCGGGCCAGGTGCGGGTGAACAATAACAGCGGCGAAGACTACGAGGACGCGCAGGTGCGACTGGTGGTCGGTGTCATCCGGCTGGTGGAAAACATCGCGGAACTGGCGCAACGGCAGGACCGGGCGTTGGGCGAGGAGAAGGAACTCAAAGCGGTGACGAAGCTGCCGGCGCTGAACTGGGCGATGCCATTGGGAAGTGCATTTCGGGAGAGGTCGAACATGGCCCGGGCGGTGGACCGATTGGAACGCGAGGTGGTCAAAGAAGCGCTCGGCGAATATTTCCTCTACACCGTCGGCGGTCGCGACACGATTCCCACCGGCTGGGGCAAGCGGCTGCCGTCCTTCAAGACCGCCGCCGTACCGATCACAAGCTACTATAAGTTCGAGCGCGAACGCTGGGGCGATGCGGTGATGCGCTACTACCGATTCACCAACTCCGTCCCCAGCAAGCTCGGCAGGGAACCGTTGCCCGACGGCGTCGTGCAGGCCTTCCGCACCGTGACCGACGACCAGCTCTACGCGTTCATCGGCCGCACGAGCGTGAAATACATCCCCATGGGTGAGTCAGTGGAACTGGAACTCGGCGCCGACCCGGAAGTGTTGGTGAAGCCAACGCTGATGAATTGGGAAAAGACTAATCTTGGCTTTGCCGCGAACGGCAATGTAACCGGCTGGACGGTGCGCGAGACCTGGGAGATCGAGGTGCAGAACAGCCGAGACATTGACGTGGTGCTGGACATCCGGCGCACCTTCGCCGGCGACTGGTCGGTAAAGACCGAGACTCAATTCGAGAAGGTGGATGCGACCAAGGTTAAGTTTGTGCTGCCGTTGAAATCCCGCGAGAAACAGAAGTTCAGCTACGAACTGACTACTAAGATGGGGACAAACGCGACGAAGTAGAGTGACAAGGACCGCCGGTGGGTAGGGCACGTCTGTCCTCAGCGCGCCGTTTGCGAGTACGCACGATGCAGCGGCGCGCTGAGGACAGACGCGCCCTACCACCTACCTTCCTTCACCTGCTTGCAATCACACTCATTCGGGTTGGCGGCAAAGAAACACGATTGACACCCGCTCCCACAGGCAGAAATTCGCCGCCGATGAACCCGACGCGAATACTATTCTACCCATGCCGCATCGCGTTGGATAACCCTTCTCGCTCACGACTCATCCCGTGCGCCCATAACTTCCTCCCCTCATGCAAATCCTGAACACTCGCCGTCACTTCCTCAGAACCTCCGCCGCGGTCGCCGCTGCGACCACGCTGCCGCAATGGTTTCTCGACGAATCCATCCACGCGGCAACCAAGCCGCTCGGCCCGAATGACCGGCCCGGGGTGGCGCTCATCGGATGCGGCGGGCGCGGGCGCGGTGTCGCCCGCGAGGCCGCGGCGCTGGGTCAGATGCTCGCCGTGTGCGACGTGGACGAGGCGAATCTCGCGCAGGCCACCAAGACCTGGCCGGACGCGAAGCCTTACGCCGACTTTCGCAAGCTGCTTGAGCGCGATGACGTTCACCTCATCGTCAACGGCACGCCCGACCATTGGCACACACTGGTCAATCTCGCCGCGCTCAAGGCGGGCAAGGACATCTACAGCGAGAAGCCGCTGACGCTCACGATTGACGAAGGCAAGCGCTTGGTAAAAGCCGTGGGCGAATCCAAACGCATCCTCCAGACCGGCAGCCAGCAGCGCAGTGACAAGAATTTCCGCCTCGCCTGTGAGTTGGTCCGCAACGGTCGTCTCGGCAAACTCAAGCACATCAATGTTTGGCTGCCGCATGGCCGCCGCGAGGGACCGTTTGACAAAGCGCCCGTGCCCACCGGTTTGAACTGGGATATGTGGCAGGGACAGACCCCGGCGGCCGATTATGTGAAGGAGAAGACGCATGTGACCTTCCGCTATTTCTACGAATACTCCGGCGGCACGATGACCGACTGGGGCGCGCATCATAATGACATCGCGCTGTGGGGTGCGGGTTTCGAGCGTGGCGGACCCACGCGCGTCGAGGGGAAGTCGCTGGTGGCCATGATTCCCGGAGGCTTCTCGGCGGCCAGTGAGTACGAACTCACCCACACTTACCCGAATGGAGTGACGCAACTTATACGCAGCACCCGCGGCAATGACTGGAAGGGTTCCGTCTTGGACAAGACCCTCCAGCAACATGGCGTCCGTTTCGAGGGGGCCGATGGCTGGATATTTGTCACTCGTGGCCGGATCGAGGCCAGTCATCCCGACCTGCTCACCACGCCGCTTCCGGCTAATGCCACGCGCCTCTACGCGAGCGAGAATCACATGCAGAACTTCTTTGGCTGCGTGCGTTCGCGGCAACAGCCGATTTGCGATGTGGAAATCGGGCATCGTTCGGCGACCGCCTGTCATCTCGGAGTTATCGCCGTGCGGCTGGGCCGTCCGCTGAACTGGAATCCGGTGGCGGAGGAATTCACCGATGACAAGGAGGCCAACGGCTGGCTCGCCCGTGAGATGCGTCAGCCGTGGAGTTACTCGATGGTCTGAGGCACGAAGTGAGTGAACCTGAATCGGATGCCTGGTGTAAAAGGAACCGGTTGAAACCACTAACCGGCACTAACTGGCACTAATAAGACATCTAGTTCGGCGCTGCTGCGCCGGTCGGGAGCATGTCTGGCTTCCCATTAGTGCCGGTTAGTGCCGGTTAGTGGTTTCTTGTCACTTCCGCGCGCCCTCGGATTCGGCCGGTGCCGCCGGCCCTCCGCGGTGAGACCGCCGAAGCCATCGTTCACCCGCGCCGCAGGATTTCCACGGGTCTCTCGATCGGCCCGGCATTCTCCATCATCTCGCGCAGCAACTGCGCCATCGGCTTGCCATCCGACTGTCCCTCGCCGCGCCCACCCATTTCGCAGATGGCGATTTGTTTCTCGTTCATCGCCGACACGGTGCCGACAAAACCCGCGTAGCCCAGGTTCACCCAGGCATGCCCGCGGTCCACGGGGTTCCGGATCTCCTTGCGCATCGGCAGGAGTAGAGCCGCGTCCGAAGCCCGTTTCAAACCGCCTTCACCCGTGTCTCCCCGCAGTGCTCGGGGCGGTGAGGCGCTGATACAGTTGGTGTGTTTCAGCGACCATGCGCTCGACGGAAAAGGAATCGCGCACGAGGGCCTGGCCGCGCTGGCCGAGGCGGGCGCGGAGGGCGGGGGCGGCGGCGAGTTGTGCGACGCGCTCGCGGAGGGGCGCGAGGTCGCCGGGCGGGATGAGGAAGCCGGTTTCGTTTTCGAGGCAGACTTCGCGCGCGCCATCGCAGTCGTAGGCGACGACGGGCTTTGCGGCGGCGAGGGCCTGGGGCAGGGCGCGCGGCAGCCCCTCGCGGCGGGAGAGATGCACCACCGCATCCATGATTCCGATGAGCGCGGGGACTTCCTCCGGCGGTACGAGTCCGGTGAAAATGAAACGCCGCTCCAGGCCGAGCGCGCGGGCCATTTCCTCGAAGCGCTGCCGCCAGAGGCCGTCGCCGACGAAGAGGAATTTTAAGCGGGGAATCGCGGCAACCAGCGCCGGGGCGATGGCGAACAAATCGTCGTGGCCTTTGAGCCGGAAAAGCCGCGCGATTTTCCCAAGGACGAAGTCATCGGGCGCCAGACCGAGGCGACTGCGGAGGGCTGGGGAGTTCTCCGCCTGGAGAAATGGAGCGAGATCGAAGCCGCTGAAGATGCGGGTGTATTGCTCGCGCTGGCCAATGCCCGCGCGGAGATATTGCTCGGTCATCGCGTTGGCCACGACGCTGAAATGGGTCGTGCTGCGCGCGGCGAGTTTCTCGGCGGCCAGGAAGACTTGGTTGGCGAGCGCGCCCTGGAAATCGCCGAAGGACGGGCCGTGGATGGTGTGGATGATGACCGGCACGCGGGCGCTGCGGGCAGCGAGGCGGCCGAGCACGCCGGCCTTGCCGCTGTGGGTGTGGACGATGTCGGGGCGTGCGTCGCGGAACATCTGGCGGAGGTGTCGCCACGCGAGTACGTCGCGCCACGGATGTACGGGCCGGACGAGTTCGGGGATGACGGTGAGCAGGCCGGGCGCGGCGGCGAAGCGCGGCTCGAGGGTGCCTTCGGGGCCGGTGGTGGGGCCGGAGATCAGGCTGACTTCGACGCCGGCGATGGCGCGCAATCCGAAGACGGTGGCGACGGTGTTTTCCTGGGCACCACCGACGATGAGGCGCGTGATGACGTGGACGACGCGCATGGGCGGTTCAGGCGGGAAGGGGATTTTTTAACCACGGATGGACACGGATGCACACGGACGGGGACGGAGAATTTGCTGCGTCATTTTCCACCGGGGGAATCAGGGAGCGGCAGCCGGTTTTCATCCGTGTTAATCCGTGTTAATCCGTGTTAGTCCGTGTTAGTCCGTGGTTATCAATTTCCCTCTGCGACTTCGCGGATCACCGGGGCGGGCCTTTGAGTTCACCGATGCGTTTCTCGAGCGAGCGGAATTCGGGCGAACCGGGGGCGGTCAATTGTTGGGCGGCTTCGAAGTGTTTGATGGCGTCGTTGGTGCGTTGGCGGCGGAGGGCGATTTCGGCCAGGCCGATGGAGGCGGAGTTCAGGGTGGGTTCGAGGCGGCGGAGGGCCTCGATGTCGCGTTGGGCGAGGTCGAGGCGGTTGAGGTTCAGGTGGGCGATGCCGCGGTTTAGCAGCGCCGGCGCGTGCTCAGGCCGTGTGCGCAGCAGCGTGTCCAAGGGCACGAGGGCCTTCTCGTATTGTTTCAGTTCCACGAGAATCGCGCCTTTGTTCAGGAGGGCGCGCTGGTTGTTGGGCGTGAGGCTGAGTTCGCGTTCCACGGAGCCAAGGGCGTTGGTAAACCGTCGCGAGAAGAGGTTGAGCTTGGTCTGCGTGGCGGGCACGCGGGGATCACGCGGGAATTTTTCGAGGGCGTCGGCGAGCAGTTGTTCGGCGGCGGTGTAGTTGGTTTTGTTGTAGAGCGCCACGGCTTCCGCGCAGGTGAGTGTGACCTGGTTGGTGCTGATGAGCAGCGCCTGCGCCGAGGCGGTGCGGGTCTCGCGAATCACCTCGAGCGCGAGGTCGGGCATTCGCACTTGGGTGAAGACATCGGCGAGGCCGACGCGGGGTTCAAAGGCTTCGGGGTCGAGGGACTCGGCGCGGAGAAATTGCTGTGCCGCCTGGCGCAGCAGTCCGCCCTTGGCGAAGGCTTCGCCGATTTGCGTGCAGTAGCGCGGTTCGTCGATGGGGCCGTGGGAATTGAGGATCAGCGCCCAGGTGCGCTGGCGCGCGAGTTTCTGGTCCGTGGCGGGATCGGCTGCGACGGGCTTTTCGCGGCCTTCGCGCAGCTTGCGGTTCACGACGAGATTGACGGCGGCGACGGCGTTGTCGGGGTTGATGGCGAGGGCGCGGGCAAAATGTTTTTCCGCCTCGGCAAGCGAGCCGGCGCGCTGGAGTTCCACGCCCCAGGAATTAAGCCCCTGCGAATAGCTGGCGGCGATGATGGCGTGGCTGCGCGGGGCGGCCGGGCCGGTCTTGCCCAAACCGCCGAGCGATGCGTCCGCGCGTTTCCAGAAGTTCTCATTGAAGGCGACCTCGGGCGCGGTGAGGGGCGGTGCGAGGACGGCGTCCTGCATTTTGGAATTGAGTTTGTAGCGTCCCGGCGTGGGCGTTCCGGCGGGGGGCGCGGCGCTGGCGGTAGCGGGGGACGGATAGGGAATCAAGCGGCTGGCCAGGCCGTTCGGACGGCACTGGAGGGACTCAAAGAGCTGGCTGCCGTGCGTGGCGTGGAGATGGTAGAGCGCGTTGGTGAGCGCGAGGCGGGTGAGGATCTGGTTCTGGACGGATTGCGGGAGCGAGTTGGTCGGGAGCTTGCCGCCGAAGATATCGGGCCACAGCGCCGGCGCGCGGCGCTGGAGCATCTGGTGATAAGCCGGCACGCCGAGCGAGCGTTTGTCCACGAGCAGATTCTGGCTCGCGAGCGCGGGATTGGCGGCCGCCATCAGGACCAGCCACGAGGCGTCGTCGGCGAGGATGATGGTTTTCTCCGGCGGCACGGACTGGGCGAGATGACCGGCAAACTGGCGGAGCGCGGGACCGTTCTCGGCTTGGATGGACGGCAGATTGCGGAGGAACAGCGCCGTCGGCACGCCAAGCGACGTGGCAAGGACGACGCCCACGACGGCGGCGTAGCCCAGTTTGAAAATGCCTTTCGGACGTTCCCACGCATTCGGCTTTTCCTCGCCGAAAACGAGCAGCAGGTAGCCGCTGAAGTAGCCGATGCTCAATGCGCCGAGATAATAAAACGGCAGGAACGGAAGGCCGTAGCCGAGCGCGCGCGGGCTGAACACGGGGTTGAAGGCGACCGCGGTGCAGGCCACCAGAAACACCGTGTGGACGATGTAGAACATGACCGTGGTGATGCGGTTGCTCAGCGCATTGGAATCGCCGAGCGACGCGGACCAGCGGATGCCCATCATGAACAGCGGCAGGATCGCGGTGAGCGAGAGCAGCAGCGCGCGGCCCTTGGGATATTGGAAGAGGAAATTTTTTTGCGATCCCAGTTCCATCCGCAGCGATTGCCAGAAGCCGGCGGGGGCGTCGGGTCCGCGGCTGGCGATCCACGGCAGGACGATGTAGAGCGAAAGGCCGAGCGCCGCGAGCAGCGCGAGACGCAGCAGCAGCGCGCGATTGAACAGCGCCGTGCCTTTGATCCAGACCAGCGCCACGGCGAAGAACGGGAGGAAGCCGAGCATCGCCCAGTTGTTGGTCACGGCGATGGCGGTGAGGAAGGCAAAGGCGTGGAGCCAGCGGTCGTTGCGCGAGAGGCGGTATTCGAGCAGGCACCAGACAAGGGCAGCAAAGAGGAGCAGGTTGAGCATTTCGCCGGTGGCGGCGGTGGCGTGTTCCCAGAAGGTTTGTTCGAGACCGCACGCGAGCACGGCGAGGATGACGGGCGCCCAAGCCCAGCGGGTGATGAGCAGGCCGCGCGAATCGCGGTTCAGCCAGCGTTGTTCCTTGGTGCGATCGTGCGGGAGCAGCGCGACGGAGCGGGCGAGCAGTCCCAGCGTGGCGGCGGCGCAGAGGGCGGTGAAGAGGTTTAGCGCCAGCGGCTGGGCACCGGGTGGCAGCCAACGGATGGGATAGGTGAGGATCAGGAGTACGGGGGCTTGGAGCGTGGGCGTCCACCAATCCCAGCCGGTGATTTTCGCCACCAAGCCCAGGCTGGCGAGAGTGATCCAGTGGTTCAGGGTCGCGAGGAAGAGCACCAAGCCTGCGACGGCCAGCAGCCATGGGAGCTTGGTGGCGGAGAATGTGGAATTCGGAGGATTGGCCATTGATCGTGCGGGCAGAGTTGAGAACAACGGCCGGGGGGAAACAAGCTTGAAGGCCGGGGAATGGCGGAAAAATGGGGGCAGAAAAATGGGGAAGAATTTCCTGCTGCTACCTATCGCGCCGGGAAAGCCTGACTTTCCGGCGACGGATTTTGTGTCGCATATGCAACAAAGTTTTGTTGCGGGCTTTTGGGGTGAAAGTCGGCTTGGGTGCTCCGCTGTTCTGAGTTGAGTGGATTGGGTAAGGCGCGTGTGTCCACCACAGCGAACATCTCAGCGCGCCGTGGCGGGGACGGCGGCGCAATTGGTACGCTCAGGAGAGACGCGGCCGTCCGCCTCCTCACGTCGGCGGCTACGCGTTCTCCTTGCGGCGCACATCGACCACGCATTCGACGTGCTGGGTTTGCGGGAACATGTCGAGCGGGATGACCCGGCGGACTTCGTAGGCGTCGTCGGCGCACACCGCGCCGAGGTCGCGCGCGAGGGTCGCCGGATGGCACGAGACGTAGATGACCTGCCGCGGCCGGACCTGCCGCAGCAACTGGATGCTCGCAGGCGAACAGCCCGTGCGCGGCGGATCGATGACGATGGTGGTGTCCGCCGGCGCGAAGCGGGTGATGAGGTTGGGGAGCACTTCTTCGGTGCTGCCGGCAATGAACTCGCCGTTGGTGAGGTTGCGGTTGGCGGCGTTCTTGCGCGCGGCCTTGATGGCGGGGATGTCGATCTCGACGCCGGCGAAATGCTCGACGAGATCGCCCAGTTCAACACTGAAAAAACCCACGCCGCAGTAGGCGTCGATCAGGAACTTGGTCCCGGCGGACTGGAGGGTTTCGCGGACCGCCGCGACCATTTTCGGCAGGAGGAAAAAGTTGTTCTGGAAAAAGGAATCGCGCGGCAGTTCCCAGCCCTCGGGGGCGATGCGAACGACAACTTTGATGCCGCCCTTCGGCGGCGGATGCGCGCGAACGTGGAGGATTTGTTCGTTCAACGCCGGCTCGCCGATCTTGCATTCGTCGATGTCCACGACGAGGCGGCTGTCGGCGCGGAGGAAGCCGATGACCAGCGCCTGCGTGTCGCGATTCCACTGGCTGCGGACCATCAGGCGGTTGCGGTAGCCGTAGGGCTGCGGACACGGGATGACCGGCTCGATGACGGCGGACGCGAAGCCACCGATGCGGCGCAGCAGGTCGGAGATTTGTTTGTGTTTCAACTGCAACTGCGCCGGGTAGGCGAGGTGCTGGTACTGGCAGCCGCCGCACTGCATGTAGTAGCGGCATTGCGGCTCGACGCGGTCGGGTGAAGCGGTGAGGACCTGGAGCAATTTGGCGCGCGCAAAACTTTTCTTCAGTTCCGTCACCTCGGCGGTGACGGTCTCCCCGCGGCCGACGAAGGGCACGAAAACCACGAAGCCATCCACGCGGCCGACGCCCTCCCCGCCGAACGCGATGTCCTGAATCTCGAGCGTGATGGCGTCGCCGATCTTGAAGGGCGGCGGCGGTGTTGGTGTCGGCGGCGGTGTCGTCGGGTGGTCGTTCATGAGGGGAAAAAATTAGGCGCCGGCCTTGCCTGCGCCGGCGCCATCTGGGGAGCGGCCGGTTCGCCGCGCGATCGCGCGCGGCGGGTCCGGCGGCGGGGAATTACTTCTTCGGATGCGCTTCCTGCTCGTAGTGGGCCTTGAGAAGGTCTTCGCCGAAGTCGCCGTTGAAGTCGCGCCAGACGGCGTGGATGTGGTTGTTGCCGTTCTGGGTGTTGTCGTACTCGAGCAGAAAGGTCGGGCCTTGGACGCGGTAGTAGTGGCCCTGCCCGGCCTCGATGCCGCCGGCCCAGGCGAAGAGGATTTTGTCGAAGCCCGCCGCCTGAATCTTGGCGAGGTCCTTGGCGGCCACTTCGGTGCGCACGCGGCCGACGTATTCCTCGATCAGCTTTTTGAGCAGCGCGGTTTGCTCGGGGTTCAGCTTCGACGCCGGGAGGCCGACTGCGGCTAGCGGGGTGACTTTGCGGGCTGCGGCCGTGTAGATGTCGGCCGGCGCGGTGTTGGTGATGATCGTCGCGGCGCTCTGCTCGGCGTTGAGCGATTTCACGAGCTGGCGGGCGAGGTCCTCGACGGCGGCGAGCACGCGGAGTCCCTTGCGTTCGCCGGTGCGGACTTCGGCGGGATTGGTGCCCATGAAGTTGGGCGTCGCCGCGATGGCGCCGCCCTTGGCGACGGTGAAGTTCGAGGAGAAATGGTGGCCTTCCACGCGCCAGCCCCAGTTCTGGCTCACGTCGGGCGTGCCGAAAATCGAGACGTAATAGAGTTCCGTATCGCGCACCATTCTCGGATTGGCCTTCTCGAGTTCACGGAGGATTTCTTCGAGGCTCATGATCGTGGTGGCGGCCACGTAGCCGCGCTGGCTGAGGCCGGACTTGAGCAACGCCAGGGCAAGTCCGCGCTGGGCGGGTGTCATTTCTTTCAAGGGCAGCCCCTTGCGCGCCTTGGGGATGAAATGCCAGTTGAGGCGCTCGTCGCTCTTGAGTTCGAAGGTCGCCTTCGTTTTCTGCGCGGGATCGAGTGCACCGAGGAATTTGTTGGCGGCGGCGACCATCTCGTCAGCGGCGATGCTCACCTCGGTGCGCGCGAACGCGCCCGGAGCGGCGAGACCAAAACCGAGGGCGAGGAGCAGGGAGAAATGGCGGATAAATCGGAGTTTCATAGGCGCGCGAGTCAACGGCAGGGTGCGCGAAAGGTAAACAGAAAACTGGGCGATGGCCGGCGCATACGCCAAGCCGCGTTCAAGAAACTGAGATGCGCCCGCGGGCGACGAGGAGTGATGCCCGTGGGATTCCCAAGGGCAGGCCGCGCTCCGACGGGCCGAAATCCCCATTCCCGCGTTGCTCCGCCGCAATACTGCTTGCCAGTCGCTTTTGAGTCTCCGTAAGGTGGCGGCGTTGATTCGTTCCGGGGCCGCAGTCGGCCGGGGAGGATTGGCGCAGTCGAGCGATAATTCCGCTCACCAACCCGCACCGCGCGGGTGCGCCGGAAGCCGCCTGGCCGGGCAGCGGATACGAGTCGCGTGGTTCGCCAGAGTAGCTCAGGGGTAGAGCAGAGGACTCATAAGCCTTTGGTCGGGGGTTCAATTCCCTCCTCTGGCACCATTTTTCAGGGAAGCTCAAAGGACAAAGCTCAAAGCTCAAAGCTCAAGGAAAGGCCCAAGTCGCCAAGGCTCCAAACTGTCACGACGCCGTCCGGGCGACGGGAGCTCGACCTCCAGACCGCGGAAGCGGGCACCCGCAGCTACGGTCGCGGTCCCAGCCAACCCGAGCGCAAGCAATCCTCGCCCCTTGATGAGCCGGGAGATTTCCGTTTGCAAACTCGCGCCGCCTTGGTCGGACGCACGTTTCTGCGGCCTGGAACCCGCACGCCACGGCGGCGGGCCGGCCCCGCATGTGGCTACTTCAGATTCTCCGGATTCAGCGGCTGGAGATCCTTGGGCACGAACACGCCGTCTCTGCGGATCACCTCGTCATCGAGTCGCACTTCGCCGCCGCCCCATTCGGGCCGCTGGATGAGCACCATGTCCCAGTGAACGGCCGAGCGGTTGCCGTTGTCGGCGACCTCGTAGGCTTGGCCGGGCGTGAAGTGCAGCGAGCCGGCGATCTTTTCATCAAAGAGAATGTCGCACATCGGACTCATGATGTACGGATTGAAGCCGAGCGAGAATTCGCCGATGTAGCGGGCGCCGGCGTCGGTATCGAGGATTTCGTTGAGGCGCTTTTCGTTGCTGCCGGTGGCCTTGATGATTTTGCCGTTCTTGAACTCGAGGCGGATGTTCTCAAACCGCGTGCCCGAATAGAGCGTCGGCGTGTTGAACTGGATGTGGCCGTTGACCGAGTTCTTGAGCGGACAGGAGAACACCTCGCCGTCGGGGATGTTCCGCGCGCCTTCGCACAGGATCGCACCGATGCCCTTGATGCTGAACTTGAGATCGGTGCCGGGCGCGGTGATGTGGACGCGGTCGGCGCGGCTCATGCGGTCGCGCAACGGCACCATCGCCTTGGCCATGCGGCCGTAGTCCATCGTGCAGACATCGAAGTAAAAATTCTCGAAGGCCTCGGTGCTCATGCCCGCCGCCTGCGCCATGCTCGGCGTCGGCCAGCGCAATACGCACCAGCGGGTTTTGTTCACGCGATAGTTCAGCACCGGCCGCAGCGCCTTGGAGTACAACGCCATCTTGTCGCTGGCGACATCGCTGGACTCGTTGGCGTTGTGGCTGCCGCGAATCGCAATGTACGCCTGTACCTTGCGCATCCGGAACAGTTCGACGTCGCGCACCAGGCTGGCGTGCGCCTGATCCGTGGCCCGGACGATTTCGCGCGTGATGCGGCTGTGCCGGACCTCGACGAGCGGAATCGCACCGATGGCGCGGACCGCGCGCATCATCTCGACCGTGAATTCATCGGGCACGTCGATCATGTCGAGCAGGACACGTTCGCCCTTTTTGAGGCTGGCGGAATAATTGATGAGCAGGTTGGCGAGTTTGGAATAGCGGGGGTCAGTCATATTTGAGGGCGAGAAAATATGGAGCGCCGCCGCGATGTCGAGCGGGGAATCGGTGGCGGACGCGGAAGCAGGGCAGGGCGGCGCGGGCGGTGGAAGGCCGGGGGAAGCTCAAAGAATAAAGTTCAAAGCTCACGGGAAACACCAAGGAACAAGCGGGTTCGGGCGCATCCGGATGATGTCGGGGGAAACTGGCCTGATGTCGGTATGGGGATTTGCGCCACGCGGAAGCGTGGCCGGAGAGCGCCCGTCCCCGGGCGCAGCTGGTGGAGCGCGGTGAAGTGCTGGACTATTCCGAAGCCCCCGTGCGTGCGGACGTTCTTGCGGCCCGGAAGGCCGCACTCCGGAGCGGTGGCGGCGTTGCGCTGCAACTCAGCGCGGCGCGGGTTGGAAGGGGATTTCCAGCGTCGTCGCCACCGCCTCCGTCTCGGCAAATGCCGCGTCAAACAAACGCTGCGGACTATTTCCCGCGAGGTCCTCAAGTCGCGGGTCAACGGCGACGATGTATTTCGTGTTACGCCAAGGAAGGTGGGGGTGGAAATCCCAAACGGTCTCTTCGGAACGGACTTCGATGCGGCCGGCAACATTCTCTCCCCGCTCAGTTCTCACCGTCAGCATCCGGTCCAGCAGCGCCCGATCCATCGGTCGCGGGAACGTGATTCTCACCGGCTCGTCTGTCGCCGAGCGCGGCACGGCGAGCCGCCAGCCCTTCACCAACGGCAGCGTGCGCTCGGCTGGTTGGGTGCGGAATTTTTTCGTGAACGCCTGCCCCAGCGGACGACCGTTCGCGTCCAGCATCGTAGCGTGAACGATCAGCGTGTAGCTCTGCCCGGGTTCCAGAACGGGACCGAGCAAATTGCCAAGCTGAATGCCTTGCTTGATGCGCCCCGGATGAATCAAAAGCGTCAGACGGCGGCCATCCTCGCTCCACAATTCCGTCCGCCGCCACGGGTCCTCGACCGGGCGGCCCTGCGGCCCGAGCAGGTCGATGTGGTCAAAGATCGCGCGCGTCTGCCGCATCGGCTGTGAGAAGTGCAGGTAGAATTTGAGCTGGTTGGCGGGCAGTTCCGCGGCGGTCGGATAGATCGCCACAACCTGGGTGGCGGGCGCGGGCTTCAACGCCGGCGCCAGATACTCGACCACCGTTTCCACCGCACCCGCCACGCCCCACGCGACCCGCGCTTGATACCGCTGCCCCGGCACCAGCGCATAGCGCGGCGTGAACATGAGCATCTCGTCGCGCCGCTCGTACTCCCCGAGCATGGCTTCCGCGGCGGAGGCCGGCTCTGCGGCGGCCACGACCAACCGGAGCCAACGTTCACCCTGCTCCGGTGCCAATTTGCCCGCGGGAATCTTCGCCTGTTGCGCCAGTGGAATGCGGGCGACGACGGTGACGTGGAGTCCGTCCCGCTGCGACTGCACTTGCAGCAGTGAACTCGCCGCCCGCCCCTCGGTCGCCGGCAGCGGTCCGACGCAGAGAAGGAGGATCGCCCCAAACGAGCCGGCCACCAGCGCACGAACGGAGCTGCGGAAGGAGCGACGGTCGCCGCTCAGGGATTTCGCGATCTGCATATTCTATAAACCCGTAAGTTCTTGCGGTTGTCGCGGGGATCGTGCCGGCACGGCTCCCCGCCTCACCGCGCCCCTGTGCTTCCGCCGCCGGTCACCGGACCCGACCACGGCGTGGAGGACGGCGGTCCGCCCGTCTGGCGGCGCTTGGGATCGTGAGCGCGGGCGACGAGGCGGACCTCGGGACCGAGCGGGATCGGACGGCTGTAAACCACCGCGTTGGTGCGGATCGCGCCTTGCGGCAGGCGGGGATCAGTGCCGTCCACGGTGAAATAAATCGTCGCGTTGGTATTGGCCGTGAGCGTGACGAGGGGCGTGCCGACGGGGCCGACCTCGCGCGCGAGTCGCGGCGGCTGGGTAAGCTGGCGGTCAATGAAATCCACACGGTTGGAGAGCCAGTTTTTCAGGTGATTGATTTCGCCCTGATACGAGCCGCCACGCGGACGCAGGCCCCACCGCTTGACCTCACGCGGCTGGGCTTCGCGCAGTTCGTCGGTGAGGCGGTCGATAAGCCCGTTGATGTGAGTTTGGGAAAACTGCGCGCCCCGCAATTCCTGCCAGCGGTCCACCCAGAGCTGCCAGAAATCGGGATCGCTGAAGAGCCGCGGCCACCACGCGAAGCCGAAGAACGGCCCGGTGTTCCAGTTGCGCGGCTCGGCGTCGCGGCCGTCGGTCGAACCGAGCGCACGGTCGAAATCCCAGTGTGGACCAAAGGTGATTTTGCCGTTGCGGGGCTTGTGGAAATACGTGCTCAACGCCATGGAATCCACGTTGCCGGTGAGCACTTCCAGAACATGGAAATCAATCGCAGCGGGGACATCGAAGTAGGCGCGGTAGCCGACGACGGGGTCTTTCCAGTTCGGGCCGTTGAGCGCGCGGACGAAGTCGTTGAAGTAGGTGGTGAGGTATTGCAACTGCGGCGCGCGCTGGGGCAGGCGGAGAGTTTGCTCCTTGGGTTCGACGTGAACCATGCCGCCCCCGCCGGCACCGAAGCCGGATTCGCCCGGACCCGTGCGATCAAATTTCAAAACGTAGCCGCCGGTCACTTCGGGCGGTTGCAGATCGGTGGCGCGCACGGGCGCAATGTCGATGCGGTGTTTGCCGATTTTGATTTTCTCCTCGAGCACGTAGATGCCGTGGTAGTGGGTCTCTTTCACCGCGCCCGCGCTCTTTACGAGATAAACCTCCACGAAGCGCGTGCGTGACGAGTAGCGCCCGATGTCGCGGCTCAACTGGTGCGCGAACGGATTGTGAATCATCACCGGGTCGAAGCCGTTCGGCGCGTAGAGCACCCAGTCCGATTCGGCCGGCAAACCGACCGGCGCGAGGTGGTGCTCTTGGTTGAACTCATCGAGGAACTGCAGCGCGAAGCTCGCCTGCGGCATCCCCATCGACGACGAGCCGCGCATGTGAAAGCCGCCGCGCGTCGCGAGCGTGGGCGCGTTGGTCAGCGAGGTCCGGCCATTCACCGGCTCGAAAAACGACAACTGCGCGAAGAGGCTGCGGGTCGAAACCGGCGTGTCGCGGCCGAACGTGTCCATGACCAAAACCGGCAGCGTCGAGGTGAAGCCCGCGACATTGGTGTTCACGAGCAGAAAGGCTTCGCTGCGCGGCGGCCCGGGAAGCAGGCCCTCGCGAAAAGCCCGGGCGCGGACGTAGGCGGTGTTGGTGATGACGAGCGGCGCGGCGTACTCGGGCGAGGCGCGCGTCGGCAGCCTGCCATCCAGCGTGTAACGGATCACCGCGTCGGCCGCCGTGTTCGTGAGCGTCAGGGTGAAGGGGGCGGTAAAAGTCCCGCCCGGATGCGAGAATTTCACTTCGGGCGCAAAGCCGGGACCGCTGCTGGCATTGGGCCTTCCCGGCGTCGGCTTGGGAAAATGACCGCGCAACGCCGGTTCACCACGCACGCGCCCGTCGGAGACATCGGGCCTTTGCGAGAGCGGGGAAAACTCCGAGACGATCTGTTTCGCGGGATTCACCAGCGCCAGATAATTGCCCTGGAGATCGAGGCGAAAGCTGGCGTGGAGATGCACGAGATTGGTGGCGCGATTTTTCGCCGACGCGAATACGACAAGATATTTGTCCGGGAGCAGCACCACGCCGGGGATGCGCCATTTCGCCAGATTGGTGGCGCTATCAGTCAGAAACCATCCGCCGAGGTTCACCGCCGCCGTGCCCCCGTTGTGCAACTCGATCCAGCCCGAACGCTCCCCATCCTCGTCCAGCAAACCCTGCCGATTGTCCGCCAAAAACTCCGACAGATAAACCGTGTCGAAGCGCTCGGCCGCCCGTGCCAGAGCGGGCGAAATCACCGCCAGCCACAGCAGCATGAGCGCGAACGCGCAGCGCGAAATGTTCATTCTGGATGCACCGTAGGGAAGCCCATCGCGAACGTCGAGCGGGGCGTGTCGCGAGCGGTCGTGCCGGGGTGCGAGATTTCACCCCTACAAAACTTTGTCGTATATGCGACAAAGTTTTGTCGATGCCCTGAGGGGCCGGAAATGCGGATGGCGGAGTTTCCGGATGCCCTGATTTGCGGACGAAGGTCGCGGCACGAGCGGACGGCGCCGGGCCGCCCGGAGCGCCGGGGATCGGTCTGAGCGCCGCGCTTCGCCGCCGGCGGCCCGCCGCGCGCGCAATTCTTCCCGCAGCCTCAAGTTGCACCATCGCCCCAATCCCTGCGTGTCTCCGCTTCCCACCCACTGCTCGCCGTGGGATGTTGCGGGCAATCAATGACTCGACCCGGTCACCAACAACTTGAGCGCGCGACCGCCCCACGCTCGGCTCCGCCGTTCGTCGCGCTCCTTCTGCTGCTTCTCACACTCCCCGCAGTTCACTCCGCCCGCGCCGCCGCCCCCGACGCCGCGGACCTCACCACGGCCCGCCAGTTCTGGTCGTTTCGGCCCATTCAGAAACCCCCGCCACCATTGGTGAAAAACACCGCGTGGGCGCAGACTCCGCTCGATTGTTTCATTCTCGCGAAGCTTGAAAAGCACGGCCTCCACCCCGCGGCGCCCGCGACGAAGGCCGAATTGATCCGCCGCGTTTCCTTCGATCTCACCGGCCTCCCGCCGTCGCCCGAGGATGTGCGCGCGTTCGTCGCCGACCCTGCGGCCGACGCCTACGAGCGGCTCGTGGACCGCCTGCTCGCCAGTCCGCATTTCGGCGAACGCTGGGCGCAGCACTGGCTCGACACCGTCCGGTTCGCCGAGACCGAGGGCTTCGAGTACGACCGCCATCTGCCCGAGGCCTGGCGCTTCCGCGATTACGTCATCGACGCCTTCAACCGCGACAAACCCTTCGATCGGTTCCTCACCGAGCAACTCGCCGGCGACGAATTCACGCCGCCGAATCCCGAGTTGCAGACCGCCGCCATTTTCCATCGCCTCGGCCCCGTGCGGCTCAATGCCGGCAATCCCGACATTGCGCTCAGTCGCAACGAAGTCCTGACCGAGCGCACCGACGTCATCGGCGCGGCGTTCCTCGGCCTCACCGTCGGCTGCGCGCGCTGTCACGATCACAAGCTCGATCCCATCCCACAGCGCGATTACTACCGGCTCCAGGCCTATCTCGCCGCCACGCACGAGCACGACATCAACCTCGGCACCGCCGCGCAACGAAGCGAGTGGGAGGAGAAAGCCAAGACGCTGAAGAGCGAAATCAGCCGTCTGCAAAAAGCCGCCGATGCCACCACGGGCGAGAAGAAACTCGCGCTCACCGCCGAGCTAAATGCCCTCGAGGCCCAGACGCCGCCGCCCCCGCCGACCATCCCCGCCGTCCGCAACGATCCCGCGCAACGCACCGCCATCCACGTCCTCAAGCGCGGCGAATGGGAGCGCAAAGGCGAACTCGTCGGCCCGCGCCCGCTCAGCGTGCTCGTGAGTGACGGCCTCGCGGAACTCCCCGCCGACGCGACGCGTCCGCGCACCGAGCTGGCCCGCTGGCTCACCGATCCGAATCACCCGCTCACCGCGCGCGTGCTCGCCAACCGCATCTGGCAGCATCACTTCGGCACCGGCCTTGTGAAAACGCCCAACGATTTCGGCAGTCACGGCGAGCGCCCGAGTCATCCCGAACTGCTCGACTGGCTGGCGACACAATTGCTAAAGCCGGGCAAAACGGTTCAAACGTTGAAGGGTGGAAATGTTGAAGCGTTAAAAGGTGCATTAGTTACCGGGGCGTCCGCCCCCGCTTCAACCCTTCAACCTTTCAACCCTTCACCTCTTCAACCTTGGTCGCTCAAACTTCTCCACCGCCTTATCCTCCTCAGCAGCACTTATCAGCAATCCTCGCACACGCCCGCCAGCGCCGCCGTCACGCGGCTCGACCCCGACAATCGCTGGCTCTGGCGCTTCCAACGCCGCCGCCTTTCCGCCGAGGAAATTCGCGACTCGATGCTTGCCGTCGCTGGGCAACTCTCGCCGCGCGTTGGCGGTCCGAGCGTGATGGTTCCCGTTGATCCCGAAATGATCAGCCTCCTCTACAAGCCCGTGCAGTGGGCCGTCGCCAAGGACGCCACCGAGCACCACCGCCGCTCGATCTACCTCTTGAGCAAACGCAATCTGCGCCTGCCCTTCATGGAAGCGTTCGACCAGCCGCCGCAACTCGCGAGCTGCGGCCGCCGCGAATCCAGCACGCACGCACCGCAAGCACTTGAGCTGCTCAACGGCCGCCTCGCCAACGAACTCGCCACCGCCTTCGCCGCACGGCTCGCGCGAGAGTCCGACGGCGATCCCGCCCGCATCGTCGAGCGCGCCAGCCAGCTCGCGCTCGGCCGCGCACCGACGCCGCAGGAGCGCGCGCTCGGCACCGAATTTTTGAAAACCCAGCCGCTCCGCGAGTTCGCCCTCGCCCTCTTCAACCTGAACGCCTTTCTCTATGTCGAGTGAGCCATCATCCCTCCGTAGCCGCCGACGTGAGGAGGCGGAGGCGTCCGACCCCGCGAGCAATTCCCCGGTACCGCAGGCGTCCCCGCCTGCGAGTTCGAGCGGCGTCTCGCCGCCCGTACCGACTCGTGGCGAGACGCCCCGCGAACTCGCAGGCGGGGACGCCCGCGGTATCCTCGCGCGAGCGGAGCGCCCGGACCTCCGCCTCCTCACGTCGGCGGCTACCGATCACCGCGAGCACACCCGCCCCACGCGCAACCGCCGCGAGTTCATGCGCGACGCCTTTTGCGGTTTCGGCTCGCTCGCGCTGGCGTCGCTCCTGCACGCGCAACAGGCCCGCGCCAGTTCCGCAGTCGCCTCCAATCCGCTCGCTGCGCGCACGCCGCATCTTCGCGCCAAGGCCAAGTCCGTCATCTTCCTCTTCATGGCCGGCGGCCCGAGCCATCTCGAAACCTTCGATCCCAAGCCGTTGCTCAATCAACTCAACGGCCAGAAACGCCCGGCCGAATTTGGCGAGGCGAAGTACCAGTTCATCAAACCCGACGCCCGCCTGCTCGGCTCGAAACGCACCTTCAAAAAATATGGCCAGAGCGGCCTCGACGTCTCCGACCTCTTCCCGCACACCGCGCAACTGGTGGACCGCCTCGCCATCATCCGCTCGTGCCATGGCGACAAAGTCGTCCATTCCGCCGCGCAGTACGAACTCTTCACCGGCCGCGTCGTCCCCGGTTCGCCGAGCATGGGATCGTGGATCACCTACGGCCTCGGCGCGGAGAGTGATTCGCTGCCGTCCTTTGTCGTCATGCCCGACCCGCGCGGCGCGGTCGAAGCCGGCCAGCCGATGTATGGGAACGGCTTTCTCCCCGCCGTTTATCAGCCCACGATGTTCCGCCCCGGCGCGCGCCCGGTGCTGAATCTCGACCTCCCCGACGGCATCACCCTCGCGCAACGCCGCCGCACCCTCGACCTCATCCGCAACCTGAACCAGGCCACGCCCGACCCGCTCGACGCCGAGTTCCGCGCGCGCATCAACGCCTACGATCTCGCCTTCAAGATGCAGACCGAATCCCCGCGCGTTTTCGACCTGAGCGGCGAATCCCCCGAGACCCTCGCGCTCTACGGCATCGGTCGTGAACCGACCAACGACTACGGCCGCCGCTGCCTGCTGGCGCGCAAGCTCGTCGAGAACGGCACGCGCTTCGTCTGCGTCGTCGCCGGCGGCGGCGCGGGCAACCAGCAATGGGACGCCCACGGCGACATCGAGGAAAACCACTTGCGCAAGGCCAGCGAGACCGACCAGCCCGTCGCCGCCCTGCTGCGCGACCTCGAACGCCGTGGACTCCTCGACGAAACGCTCGTCCTCTGGGGCGGCGAATTCGGCCGCTCGCCCGAAGCTGAATCCGGCAAAGGCCGCGACCACCACAACCTCGCCTTCACCATGTGGCTCGCGGGCGGCGGCATCCGGGGCGGTCAGCACGTCGGCGCGACCGACGCCATCGGCCTGCGCCCCGTCGAGAACCCGGTCCACTTTCGAGACATCCACGCCACCATCCTCCACCAGCTCGGCCTCGATCAAAACCGCCTTACCTACCCCCACCTCGGCCGCGATGAACGCCTCACCTTCGTCGAAGGCAATGTGATCGGGCAGATTGTGTAGCCGCGATTCGACAGCGAAAGAGTCGGACCTGCGGCAGCCGGTGCCGGGCACGAAATCGGACGGACTTGCCTTTCCCACCGCCAGCGCCGCCCAAGTGTCGACTTTTTGTAATAGTTGGTCAGTTGGTCGGATGCCGGCATCCCCACGGGCGAACCCCGGCGGGGTTCCCCGTGAATAGCCGGGGGTGGAGCGAGGAACGAGCGACACCCCCGGAATCCCGCCGCAGCGTTCGTGAACCCCGGAGGGGTTCTCCAGTCACCGGACCCTCGGCACCTCAAGGGAATGGGGCCACCCCGCCGGGGTGGTGGGCATTGAGGCCGTATTTTCCGGGGGTGCGCTCGTGCCTCGCGCACCCCCGGCTATTCAGGGATAACCCCTCCGGGGTTGGGCTGGTGGGTATCTGCACCTGCTTTGCCAACGACTGATGCCCCTCTCCGGGGCACGAGGCGCGGCTTGCTTGTGCGCCTGCGGCTTCGCTACCGTGACCGCGTATGCCGGAACCAGTCAGCACCACTTCGTTCCTGTCGTCCGCGTGGCTCAAGCCATTGTGGGAAAAGCTCCAGAAAATCCGCGGCGCGCGCGACCAGGAGATTCAGCAGATCCTCAAGGATTTCGATGACCCGCGCCAGCTCGCCCGCTTCTACATCGAGCCGGACTGCCAGCAGATCAATCCCGCCAATCGCCACGAGGACACCGAGCCGCAGTCCGTGGTGAAATGCCCGGTCTTTAAGACCATCAACGACTTTCTCGCGGGCGAGTTCGCCGTCGCGGCGGCGGGGCGCAACCAGATGTTCGTCCTCTCGGACGCGGGCATGGGCAAGAGTTCCCTGCTCGTCATGCTCAAGCTGGCGCAGCTCCTGAAGTTCTGGCCGTCCAAGATTCACTGCGAACTCCTCAAGCTCGGCCCCGACACGCTCGAACGGCTCAAGGCCATCTCCGCGCCCGGCGACACCGTGCTGCTGCTCGACGCGCTCGACGAGGACCGCACGGCCTGGGGCAACATCCGCGCGCGCCTCCTCGAACTGCTCGCCGCGACCCATTCTTTCCGCCGCGTCATCCTCTCGTGTCGCACGCAGTTTTTTCCCGAGACCGAGAAGGACACATTCCAGGTGCTCGGGCGCGTGAAGGTGGACGGGTTCTCGTGCCCGATGATTTTCCTCTCGTTGTTCGACCAGGAGCAGGTCGGGAAATATCTCGAGAAACGCTACCCCGACGGGTTGCTGCATTGGTTCAGCGAGAACAGCAAGAAGGTCAAGGCGAGCCAACTGGTAGGGCAGATGCGCGACCTGTGCTGCCGCCCGATGCTGCTGGCGCACGTCGAGGATTTGGTTGACTCCAAGCTGCTCGTCGGCGAGTGGGGCGAGTATCAGGTGTATCAGGCGCTCACCGAGGCGTGGCTCGAGCGCGAGCAGCGGAAGCTCGCCGAGCAGGGAATCAGCGGCGTCACGACGAAGGCGCTGCGCACGGCGTGCTGGGCGGCGGCGGAGCATTTGCAGCGCAAGGGTGAGCGCACGTTGAGCGAGCGGGACCTGAACCTCCTGATCGCGCAGCACGAGGCGGTGGGGCATCTGAGCAAGCTGCACTTCGGCGGGCGCTCGTTGCTCAACCGCAATGCGGACGGGCACTACCGCTT
>CAMAUZ010000045.1 GCA_945861535.1 Akkermansia muciniphila
GACACCGCTTTCTCACCGCCTGGCGCGTCCAATAGCGGTGTCGCGTCCGACTTGCCACCGCACTCCAAAATTCCCGCCCCCCCACACCCACGTTCAATCACACCCGCCGAGGTGACGAGGCGGAGCAACTCACGCGACGGGTGGGGCAATCCGCCTCCTCACGTCGGTGGCTACGGCGCGGCAGCGCACCCTGCGGCGGTCACTGACTGGGCCGCGACTGGACATTCGCACCCGCGCCCCAGCTGGCGTAGTGCCGCTGCCGACGGGCGATGGCCTCGATGTATTTGCGCGTGCCGGGGAAGGTCATCTGCTGAAGGAATACCGCGCTGTTGGTGGCGGCCGCGCCGGTGTTCCAGCGCAGGACGTGGCCGCGACCGGCGTTGTAATCCGCCAGCGCATAGGCAACGGCGTTATCGGTTTGGGGATAACGGCGCAGCAGCTTCCGCAGATACCAGGTGCCGGCCAGCGTGTTGGTGGCGGGGTCGAGGAGGTGTTCGGCTTGGAATTGATCGAGCCGCTCGGCCTCGGCCCATTCGCGCGCGGCGGTCTCGGTGATCTGCATCAGGCCGATTTCGCCCGCGCGTCCCCGCACGCGGGGATTGAAACGGCTCTCACGCCAGACCACGGCCTTCACCAACGCGGCATCCACGCCGTAGCGACGCGCCGCCGCGAGGATCGGCCCGTCCTGATGGTGCTCGCGCCAGTCGTAGTAAAGCCACGCGCCCAACCCGCCGAGCAGCAGCCCGGCGAGCACGACGACGAGCCATTTCACGCGCGACACGGCGGGGTTGTAGGGGCTTTCGACGGGAAGCTCAATGCGGGAGCGCGCGCGACCGTTCCGGCGGATTTGCGGATAGTCCGCTCCGTTCCGGACTGATTCGCGATTGTGCATTTCCGTCACCCGGTTCACGTTCCGCGGAAATCAGCCACATTTTATGAAGACTCCCACGCCCCGTGTCTCCCGTCGCAGTTTGATCAAAGGCACCGTCGCGTTCGCCGCGTATGCCTTCGCCCAGGCTCCGTTGTCCGTGTTTGGTTTTGGCGAGCCGGAGGAGGGCGCGACGCCGGTCGCGTTTCTCGATCCGCTCCCCAAGAATCCCAACCGCCCGATGGTGCAATGGGAGGAACTCAAGAGCTGGGTCACGCCCAACGAGCAGGTGTATGTCGTGAGCCACTACGGCACGCCCGCCGTGGACGCGGCCAAGTGGAAGCTCGAACTGGGCGGGATGATCGAGAAGCCGAAGACGTTCACGCTCGCGGAACTCCAGCAGCGGCCCTTCAAGGAGAGCCTCGCCACGCTGGAATGCGGCGGCAGCGGCGCGAGCAAAACCTTCATGGGCGCGGTCGCCAACGTGCGCTGGGGCGGCACGCCGCTCGCGCCGTTGCTGAAGGAGTGCGGGATCAAGGCGCGCGGCATCGAGGTCGTGTTCTTCGGCGGCGACGAGAAAAAGGAGAAGGTGCGCGACCAGGAGTTCGACATGCGTTTCTCGCGCAGCCTGTCGTTGAGCGACGCGATGCAGGACAAGATTCTGCTGGCTTGGCAGATGAACGGTAAACCGCTGACCAAGGAGCACGGCTTCCCGCTGCGGCTCGTCGTGCCCGGCTGGTATGGCATCGCGTGGGTGAAGTGGCTCTCGCGCATCGAGGTGCAGGACCGGCGGTTCATGAGCAAATACATGGGGCGCGAATACGTGACCATCCGCGGTGAAGAGCGCGACGGGCATCTGCTCTATCGCGAGACCTCCGTCAGCTACATGAACGTGAAGAGCATCGTGGCGCGCGTTTTTCGGCTGAAGGACGGCACCCTGCGCGTTCTCGGCGCGGCGTGGACGGACGGCACGCCGCTGCAGTCGGTGGAACTCAAAATCGACGGCACCGCGTGGCAGCCGGTGAAGCTCGATGAACGCGAGCGCTCGGAGTACTCGTGGACGTTTTGGTCTTTCGATTGGAAAGGCGCCGCGCCCGGCGAACACACGCTCGTCTCGCGTGCAACGGATGCGAACGGCACGGTGCAGCCGGCCGAAGATGATCCGCGCATCAAGCTCAAGAAAACGTACTGGGAGGCCAACCAGCAGTTCCCGCGGAAGATCAAGGTTTAAGGGTTTTTTTTAACCACGGATGGACACGGATGGACACGGATGGGGAATGGCGCGTTTGGCCGCACAGCCAGAGGCGCGGCCGCTTTGGAGTGCGGTGACTTGTCACCGCTTTTGCGAGGCGACTTGTCGCCGTCGAACTGCGGCGGACGTCCGTGTGCGAGCGGGGCGTTCACGGCTCGCGCCAGCGGTGGCGGGTGGGCGTGATCGGACGCGTGCGGGCGTTTGACGGCGACAAGTCGCCTGCGCGAAAGCGGTGACGAGTCACCGCACTCCATAGTTTCCGTGTCACGCGTCCACTGCCGCTCGGGTCCTCTCCAAACCGGCGCGGCCACGCGCGAAGGGGAGCGCACGCGGCCCGCGTGCCGGTTTGGGCGGCCCGCCCAAACCGTCGTTCCCTGATCTGCCTTAACTTCGGCGGGAAGAGGTTAGTGGAACGAGGTTTTCGGCGAGCCGCCGAAAACTGCACGCCAGCGGCGTGCGCTCCCCAGGGACTCCGCGGCGGGACGCCGCTGATTGCATCCCCTCAAAACCGGCGTGGGAGGCGGAAATCTTCGTCGGTGGCGAGGCGGCTGTCGGGGGTGTTCAGGATCAGGACGGCGAGGGCGGTGGAGAAGACGGGGCCCATGGAGACGGTGTTTTGCGCGTTGCCGGGCGGGACGAGGATGGAGCCGTCGGCTTTCTGGTGATCGGCGATTTGCGTGGCGAGGCGGTGGGTTTGTTCGCGGGCGAGGGCGGTGGCGGTGGCGTCGTCGGGATCGCTGAACTTGAGGGCGCGGAGGCGGAAGTAGGAGGAGTAGAAATAATTCGGGCCGGTCCAGGCGGGCGGATGTTTCGCCAGCCAGGTGAGATTTTTTCGACGCCAGTCTTCTTTCGCCGTGGGTGTGGTGGCGAGAACCCAGCCGCCGAGGGCGCTCATGAGTTCGACCGTGAGACCTTCGTTGTCCACGCTGAAGCCGCCGATCTGGCTCGAGTTGTCGGCTTGTTCCTTGAACGAGCCGAGCAGGAAGCTGGTGGCGCGGTCGAGATTGGCGGCGGGGATTTCGAGGCCGTGGGCGCGGGCGGTGCGGAGGGCGAGCAACGCCCAGCCGGTGGCGCGGCGGTCGTTGGGGCGGCCGAGTTTTCCCTCCATGCTCCAGCCGCCGCGCGAGGGGGAGGCGCTGCTGCGGTCCTGGAGTTGGAGCAGGTGACGGAGGCCGCGTTGGATGCGGTCGCCGGTGTCGGCGCGCTGCTCGGGCGCGGTCAAGCGGGCGTGGGCGTTGAGGAGGGCGGTGAGCGTGATGGCGTGGCTTTCGGTGGGGAAAAGTTCGTCGCCGAGGAAGCCGTCGGGGCGAGCGTCTTTGGCGAGGTAGGCGACGGCGCGGGCGGTGAGGGCGGCGGTGTTGGTGGGGGCGGAGGTGTCCGCGACGGAGAGGAGCGCGAGGAGGGCGAAGGCGCTTTTGAGGTGCGGCTGGGGACCGCCGAAGGAGCCGTCGGGTTGTTGCTGGGTGGCGAGGAAATTGAGGGCGGCGTGGAGCGTGGGGGCGGGGGCGGCGGGGGCGGCGGGGGCGCTGGCGCACGGAAGGAAGAGCGTGAAAATGAGGCCGATGGAGAAGCAGCGGCGGAGCCAGCCCAGCCGGGTGATTCCACTGGTGAGGAAGGTGGCTGCTGCGAATTTGGGCGCGCTGGGGTTTGCCTCGCCGTTCTCCCTCTCCCGCTGGGAGAGGGGACAGCCTCGGACGCGCTCGGTAGATTCAAGCGTCATGGTCTCCGAAGCCGCTGGCATTGGTTCGGGGACCGTCTTGCGTGTCCGAGAAACAGAGGCGCTGCGGGCCAATCGGACGCAGGAGATGGTTCTCCCTCTCCCGGCGGGAGAGGGCTGGGGTGAGGGGGAATGGTGCGAATTTGTCTGGCGGCTGCGGTCCGCTTGAATCTGCGGGAGGTTCATCAGCGGTGATTGGAGTTCGGTGCTCATCGTTTCAGGTCGTTGAAGAGCTTTTGGAAATAGGTTTCGGTGCGGTCGGCGAAGGCGGCGGGGGGACGGGCGGTGCGGGCGCGGAGGAATTCCTGGGCGATGTGGGGCGGCAGGTTGAGCGAAGGGCCGGTGTCTTCCGGGAGGAGGTTGATGCCTTTGTTGGCGCGGGATTCGCGGCCGAACTGGCGCGCGCGCAGCTCGCCGAGGACGGCGGTGGTGAGGGCGAGGTCGGCGCGGGCGGCTGCGTCGGTGGCTGGCGCGGCGGCGGCGGCGTGGTGGACTTTGCGGAGCCACATGAGTTCGGTGTCGCGCATGCGGGTGGCCCAGCGGCGGTCGAAGTTGTCCATGCCCGTGCGGATGGTCCAAAAAATCTTGGCGACGGCGGTCTGGTCGCGGCGATTGACGGAGCTGACGGTGCTGACGGGCGGCAGGCGGAGGGCGGTGCAGCGGGTGTTGAGTTCGCTCTCGACGGCGGTGCGCAGCGCGGCGAGGCGGCCGGTCCATGCGGGTGGAAGGGCGGCGGTGCGGCGGGCTTCGGGGAGGGCTTCGAGTTCGGCGAGGGCGTCGTTGAGTTCGGCGACGGTGGATTTTCCAGAGTCGTCGGCGAGCGAGGAGTGGAGAGATTTCAGCGCGGGCAGCAGCGTGGCGGGCGTGGCGCGGGATGCGTCGGGGGTGGCGAATTGCGCGGTCTGCGCGAGGGCCTTTTGCGCAGCGGTTTCTTTGGCGAGCAGGGCGGCGTTCGGAGCTTTCTTCAAATCGGCGAGTGCGGCGGCGCGGGCGGTGGCGTCGGGTTTTGCGAGCAGCTGCGCGGCGATTTGGAACTCGGCCTTGGTGCGCTCGGGGATGCCGGACAATTTGTTCTCGATGAGGAAGCGGGGAAAATCGAAGTCGAGCGGCTGGCCGGCAACGGCGCGCTGGAGCAGGCCGGCTTGCACGCGCAACTGCGCGGCGAAGCCGCGCACGACGGGGCCGACGGTGGTGTAGCCCTGGACGGTGCGGATGTTGTAGCGGGTGTCGTAGCGGTAAACGACTTTGTCGTAGCCGCCCTGGCCGTTGACCATAAAGAGCAATTCGAGCAGGTGCCACGGCTCGGTGCGCGCCCAGTCGGCGGAGGCTTCGGTCGCGGCGAGAGTGCGGAGGAATTGCACGAGGCGGAAACTCATTTCGAGCAGGCGCGGCGCGGACTGGAGTTCCTCGGCTTCGATGGGGAAGCGCGCGAAGAACGCGGCGTGTTTGCCGGCGAGGTCGGGCTGGCGTTGGAAGTCGGCGTAGGCGGCGTCCACGGCGGCGGCGTGGGCGTCGTAGGCGTCGGCGAGCGTGAGGAGTTTTTTCCCGATGAGCGCGAAGTCTTGCGTGAGCTGCGGCTGGAGCGCGGTGAGTTGCTGGCGAGCGACGGGTTCAAGCTGGCGCGTGACGGCGGCGAGGCGGTCGGCGTGGACGCGTCCGGTGGGGCCGGTGAAGTCGCTGGTGAGCGCGGGTTGCAGGGCGGTGCGGAGAGATTCGGCGAGCGCGGGCGCGGCGCTGGTGCTCACGCCGCGGGCGAGGCGGTCGGCGAGGGCGAGGGCTTGTTCGCGGAGCCCGGCCTCGGCGTCGTCCTGCTGATCGGGTTGGAGGGCGAAGCGGCGGAGTTCGACATCGAGCAGGAGCGTGCGCCAGTCGCGCAGCAGGCGCTCGGTGAGGAGCCAGAGGTCGAGCGGTTCGGCGGGCGCGGTGAGGAGCGCGGCGGGCGCGGGCACGGTGTCGGTGAGCCAGGCGCGGCAGAGTTTCAGGTCGTCGAGCGGCGCGGTGCCGGCCTCGGATTCGCGGAGCGTGAGGAGGTCGGCGAGGGCGTGGAGGAACTGGCGTTTGGCAGGGGCGTTGGTGCGGGCGTGCTGCGCGATCTCGGCGACGGCGGTTTGCAGTTCGTCGCTGGCGGGCGGGGCGTGCGCGGCGAGGGCGCGCTCGAATTGCGTGAGGCGCTGGAGCAGTGGCGCGGTTTCCTTGGCGGCGAGCGCGGCCTCGAGGGCGGCGACGTCGTTGGTGAAACGCGCGGCGACGAGCGGATCGAGGCCGCGGGCATTGGTGATGATCGCCTTGGTTTCGTTTTGATAAAATTCGAGATTCGCCGTTTGCACTTCGGCGTTGGCTTTCTGCGTTTGCGCTTCGGAGCGGGCGAGGCGGAGGCGGATGCCGCGGAGTTTTTGCAGCAGCGTCTCGGGGGCGAAGCGGCGGGTCTCGGCATCAATGCCAGCGCGCCAGAGCGAGGCGAGGCGGACTTGATTGGTGAGGAGGGCGCGGGTCTCGGTGAGCGCGGCGGGGAGGTCCTGCGTGTCGCGCAGGCGCGGGCCGGCGGCGGGCACGTCGGGATGGCCGACGAGCGCGCGGCGCAGGCTGAGCGCGAGCGCGGTGGATTCGAGGAGGCGCTGCGGCCAGCCGCCGTGATATTGCTCGACGTAGAGCTGTTGCGCGGGCGCGGGGCGGGTGGCGCTTTGTTCGAGGAAACGCGCGAGGAGATTGCTTTGTGCGGCGGGCCAGGTGCGGCTCGAACCGGCGGCGGCTTCGAGAATTTTAGTTTGATTGAAGAGACCGCCGACGTGGCCGCCGTGCTGATTGGCCTGCGCCTGCACGGAGCGGAGGAAGGTGAGGCCGTTGGCGAAGCGCGTGGCGAAGGAATCGGATTCGAGGAAAATGCGGTAGGTGGGCGAGCGGACTTCCTGCCCTTTGGAGTCCACGGCGATGAGGGTGATCTCCATCGGGGAGCCGCCATAGACGTAGTAGTTCATGCGCTGGAGGAGGCGCTGGCCGGTGAGTTGTTTCTGGCCGGCGGCGGGCGTGGCGAGGGCTTCTTCGCCGGCGAGATTTCCCGTGCGCGCGGAGCCGGCGACGGCCCAGTCCATGATGACGTCGCTCACGCCGAGGTCGTCCTCGACGGTGTATTGGAAGGCGAGGGTTTCGCCGGGGACGATGTAGGTGTCCGGCTCGAGGCCGGAAACGGTGAGGCGCGGCGGTGTGTCGCGGACCGGCTCGACGACGATGACGCGCTCGATGCCGGTGAGGCCGTTTTCGCCGGTGACGCGGAGGCGGAGGAGGCCGGGTTGGTCGAGTTTGAGGCGCAGCGTGGCCTGGTTGTTCTGGCGAATTTTCACGGGCAGCGAGCGGGTGCGCGGGGCATCGGGCTTTTTCTCCGGCTGGCCCGTCGTGCCGGCGATGCGCTGGGCGGCAACGGCTTCGCGGGCGGACTTGGCGGCGGGGGCGTCGTCGCCGCGGGATTTGTCGAGGAGTTCGAAACTCGCGGTGAGGTCGCGGATGGGCTGGTCGCAGTCCACTTCAAAATCGATCTGGGCGTCTTCGAGGAGGCTGAGGCGGTCGCCTTTGAGCGGCTGGGCTTTGATTTCCGCGAGGCGGGCGTAGCCGGGGAAGCGCACGGTGTGGCGCACGGTGGTGATGCGAATGCGCGGTTGCACGGCGACGCGGAAGGTCTCGGTGAGGGCGTCGCCGGCGCGGATGCGGAAGGTCACGTCGTCGGTGAGCGCGCCGAGGCTGAAGGTCCAGGCGCGGCCGGCGCGGAGGAAATCTTGGGAGATGAGGCGTCCGTCGGGGCGGAGGATTTCGAGGCGGGGGGTGGGGGCGGGCACCGCGGCGGACGCGGTGGTGTTGGTGGTTTGGTTGCGGCGGGCGAGAGCGATGGAGAGGGCGAAGACGTCGTTTTCCAGCACGCGCCAGGCGGCGGCGGGGACGCGGCCATTTTCGGCGGTGTGTTGGTTGACGTTGAGGAAGTGGACTTGCGTGGTGCTGTCGCGCGGAAGGTTGGCCCAGGGATTCAGGAAGCGCTGCATGAGCAGGCGGAAGTTGAAATGCGAATTCGTGGCGACGAGGGCAAGGGCGGCGAGGACGAGGGCGAGGAAGACCAGGCCGCGTTTGAGCGTGCGGGTGGGAACGATGGTGGTGGCGGCGGCGGGTGTGGTGTTGGCGTCGGTCTCGCGCAGGAGGCGGGCGACGAGTTCGGGCGAGGCGGGTTGCGTGGCGGTGGAGGCGGGTGAGGAGAGTTCGAGGGCGGTGGCCCAGCGGTCCTGATTTTGCGGGAGCGCGGCGTCGAGGCGGATGGCGATGGCACGCGGGGGTTCGCGACGGAGCAGCGCGCGCAGGATCAGGGGCAGGCAGATGGCGGCGGTCACGAGGACGAGCAGCAGGCCGGCGGCGCGGACGAGGACCGGCATTTCCACGAAGCGATCGGTGAGAAGGCTGGCGAGCGTGAGGAGGAGGACGGTGGCGATGCTGAAGCCGGCGAGCGCTCCGAGGGTGACGGCTTTGTGACGGTCGGCGTAGGCCGTGACGGCAGTGCGGACGGCAGCGGGGGTTTGCGGGGGGAAGTTCATGGCGTCAGGTCGCGGGACGGAGCCGCCGGTAAGCCCGGCCGGATTTGGCAGGGGAATTGAGGGCAGGGGAATGGGAAAGGCTTTTCATCGCTTCAAATCGCATCGCATCACATCACGCGGCCGGCGTGGCGGCGGAGGAGGTATTCGGTGGTGACGAGGAGGAGCAGCAGGATGAGCGGCCAGGGGCCGGACCAGAGGCGGTGGGAGGTGACGTGGTGGCGGTGGGCGGGGGCGAGCTTGAGCGCGGCGAGGAGTTCGGGGAGATCGACGAGCGGGGCGAAGCGGCCGTGGCCGAGGCGGCTGAGTTCTTCGAGGGGCGCGGCGTGGGCGGTGAGGGTGAAGTCGGCGGCGTTGAGGAGCGGGTGGATGGGGCGGCGGAATTTTTGGGTGCCGGCGGTGAACGCGAGTTCGTCGGTGGGGGAGGGGGTGAGCCATTGCATGTCCCAGGGGGTGGGCGTGTGAGTTGCGCCGCTCACGTCGGTGAGCGCGGCGCTGAAGGCCGCGAGTTGTTTGCGGCCGGCGACGGGTTGGGGCGGGAAGAGAAGGAGGCCGGAATCGCCTTCAAGCCACGGGCGCGCGGTGAGTTCGAGAAGTTCGGCGAGGAGGCGGTTGATGCTCGCGGCGTTGTCATGGGCGCGGAGGGACGAGAGGTCGGGGAGACCGGCGAAGAGGATGCCGCCGCGGCCTCGCAGGAGGAGTTGCAGCGGGGCGTTGGTGTCGCCGGTGAGGAGCGGGATGCCGGCGGGTGTGGGGGCGAAGGAGGCGGTGGGTGTTGGGAGTTGTTGCCAGCGGGCGAGCGACGCGGATTCGTCGCGGGCGAGGGAGTAGAAGGGGAGCCAGAGGTCGGGGCGGGGTTGCAGGGGTTGGGGTCCGGCGATGGGGTGGATGCTGAGGTTGAGCGCGGCGGGCCAGGCGTTGGTGTCGGCGTTGGCGAAGAGGAGGACGTGGAGGCCGGCGGTGACGGCGGCGGGGAGATTCGCGAGGGCGGCGGGCGGGAGGTTGGTGGTGGGGCGTCCGAGGAGCACGAGAGCGGCGACGGATTGCCACTGCTCGGGCGTTGCTGGGAATTGGCCGAGCTCGCCGCCGAGCGTGAGTTTGCCGAGTTGCGGATCGAGGAGAAGGGCGTCGAGGCGGAGGTGGGGGAGTTGTTCGGCGACGCCGCGCAGGAGGACGAAGTCGGCGCTCATCGAGTCGCTGACGATGAGAACGCGCGGGGGCTTGGCGACGGCGTCGATGACGGTGGCGAAGGTTTGGTTGGCGGGCTGGGTGTCGGGGGTTTCGGTCTGGATTTCGAAGACGACGGAGTAGCGTCCTTCGGTGTCGAAACGGAGCGGGAGTTCGACGACGCGGTTGGAGGTGAGGGTGGCTTGGGCGAGGACGGTTTCAACGGTGCGGGCGAGGAGGCGGGCGGAGTTGCCGCGGGCGAGTTGCACTTTCACGAGGGCGCGGGCATTGATGCGTTTGCCGACGGGGACGATGCCGGGAAGGTCCACAGCGATGAGGCCGGCGTCGGGCGGCTCGAAGCCGTCGGCGCCGATGAGCGCGGTGTGGATGGGGATGCCGGCGTCGGCGAGTTGCGTGGCGGCGGCGCGGTCGGCGGGGGTGAGCGGGGCGGTGGCGTCGTCGAGGACAAGGAGCGCGGTGGGTGGGCGGGTGCTGTTGCGAGCGGCGCTGCGGAGGCCGTCGGCGAGCGTGGGCGCGGTGAGGTGGGTGGTTTGAAAATCGCGCGCGGTGGCGAGGTGTTGCGCGGCGGCGGTGGCGAAGGCGCGGCGCGTGAGGGCGCGGTCGCGGGCGGCTTTGAGCGTGGGCGAGGTGGTGGCGGCGGTTTCGTCGAGGGCGGCTTGGAGGGCGTGCCAGTCGGTGGCGAGGCGGCGGGCTTCGGTGGCGAGGGTGGTGAGGCGGGTGGCGAGTTTGGGGAGGAGTTCGGGGTAGGTGCCGAACTGGGTTTGGGTGAGTTCGACTTCTTGCGCGGTGGCTTGCACGGAACTGGAGAAGGCGGCGAGGCGGCTGGCGGCGGCGGCGCGCGTGGTGGTGAGGGTTTCGTTGGCAAGCTTGGGTGGGAGGAGTCCTTGGCGGCGGGAGAGGTCGTCGCGGGCGGCGGCGAGGGAGGTTTTCAATTCGGGGAGGGCGCGGGTGAAATCGGGGCGCGGCGGGAGGGCGCTGGCGAGGTGTTCGCTTTCGCGTGTGATGCGGGCGGCGGCGTTGGTGGCGAGGGTGGCGAGATGTTCGAGCGAGCGGGCGAGGGCGGAGGCACCGGTGACGCGGCCTTCGAACTGGCGTTGTTCGATGGCTTCGAAGACGTCGGTGCGGTGGTGTGGGCCGCCGAAATCTTCGGTGACGCCGAGGCTGGGATGGTTGGGGGTGAGGAGGACGAGGTGGGGTTGTTCGCGCCAGCGTTCGGTGATGAGGAGAACGGGGCGGCAAAGGAGCCAGAGGGCGAGGGCGACGATGGCGAGGCGGAGGGCGAACAAGATGCGGAGGAGTCGCGGGTTGGTTTGGCCGGCGAGTTCGCGGTGGAGATGCCAGCAGACGAATGCGCCGAGGGCGGCGAAGAGCAACAGGGCCAGCCAGCCGGGGAGGGAACCGGTGGTGAGGAGTTGGCGCGTGAGGGTGGGGGTCATGCGTGCAGGCTCCGTTCTTGAACCAGTGGCGATGGCGGGGCATCTTGCGACCATGCAACTGACCTTGCCGGAAGTTCTCGAACAACGCCTGACGCCGCGCGCCGCCGCGTTGCACCAGGCGGTGGAACTCTTCGTGACCGAGGCAGCCACGCTGGGGCAGGCGGCGGAAGTGGCAGGCCTGTCGCAAGGCGATTTCCTCCGTGAACTCGGACGGCGCCGCATCCCGATGCACTACGGCGCGGAAGAACTGGCGGAGGATTTGCAGGCCGTTGAGTTGCTCGCCGCGCAATGATTGTCGTGTCGGACACTTCGCCGCTGACGGCGTTGTTCACCGTCGGAGCGGCGGACATTCTTCCACGGCTTTTCTGCGAGGTCGTTATCCCCGAGGCGGTGCGCGATGAATTGCTGCGAGGCCACGCCGCCCTGCCCGCTTGGTTGCGTGTGGAAGCCGTGAAAAACTCTGCCGAGGTTCGGCGTTTTGCCCAATCGGTGGATGCGGGTGAAGCCGAAGCCATCGAACTGGCGAAGGAACTCCATGCGGCGCGGTTGCTCATCGATGAGCGCAAGGGCCGCAGGCTCGCGGCCCGGGAAGGCGTTCCTGTCATCGGTTTGCTCGGCGTGGTGCTGCTGGCGAAAAGGAACGGACTCATTCCTTCCGCGCGCACGTTGCTCCAAAAGCTGGACCGCGATGCAGGCATGTATCTCGCCGACGAGCTTCGCGAACAGGCGCTGAAATCGGTTGGCGAGTAAGGTCGGTCCGCGATGGGGGGAACGAGGGACGCGGCGGATTGGTCGCGCATGCGATGGAGCGTCCGCTTGCTAACGTCCCCGCCTCCGACCGCCGGTGGTGCCAAGCTGCGCCAGATCAGCGTTCGAGTTCTCCGCCCGCTACTGGCGACAGCAGCCCGAGGAACAAGTCGTAGCCAATCGGAATCTGAACCCCAATCCCCGAAACGGATTTGGCAAAGGAATGGAGGCAAAGGAATGAAGACAAAAAGTTTTTCCATCCCTATTCCTTTGCCTCCATTCCTTTGCCCTAAACTCCGCTGCCCCGCTCCCACGCCCCCATCGGCAGTGCGCCGGTCGACGCCAATGTCCAACCCGCGAGGTTCCGGGGAAGTTGGCCCCGTGCTGAGCCGTTGCAGCGCTCGGGTTCTCCTTACGTCGGCGGCTACGGTTGCCAAGATTTTGAAAATGACTTTCACAGGCGGCGGATGAACCAGGACTCGAAGAGATACAACGCCAGCAGCCCCGCCAGCAGCCAGGGCCAGGCGGCGTGGCGGGCGTCGGCGGGGCCGAGGGCGGCGACGGCGGCGGGCCAACTGGCGTGGAGCGGGGTGCCGAGGAGGGTTTCGAGGTGGCGGGCTTGTTGCGGATCGACGGGGCGGAGATCGGATTCGGCGGGGGGCGTGGCGAGGGTGAAGGTTTCGGTGTGGGCGCTGTCGGCGGCGCGGGCGGTGTAGGTGCCGCGTTGGGTGGGCGCGGGAACGCTGAGGAAATGGCGGCCGCCGGATTCAATAGTGGGGACGGTGGTTTCGCTTTGGTCGGGGGCGAGAAGGGTGACGTTGACGGTGTTGGTGGCGGGCCAGGCGGTGAGGAAGGGTTCGCCGGGCGCGAGGTTGCGCGGGTAGCCGCGGGTAGCGGCGGCGGCGTGCGCGAGGCGGTGGAGGAAGGCGACGTAGCTCTGGCGCACGGGCAGCGAACTCCACGAGACGCCGAGCGAGCTGGCGAGGAAGAGCGCGCGGCCGCGGCCGATGCGGCGTTCGAGGAGGAGCGGCTGGCGGTCGGTGAGTTCGAGAATGGTGCGCGAGTTTTCCGCGAGCGGGCCGAGGCGCATGAAGTTGTAGAAGCGCGCGGCGGCGAGTTCGGCACCGAGGCCGTCGCCGAATTCGGCGAAGAGGCTGGGCGTGGCGGCGAGGGTTTCGGCGCGCGGGGTTTGGAAATTCTCGGCATCGAAGCCATTGCGGTTCGGGGTTTCGAGCGGGGCGGGCAGGAGGGTTTTGAGGCTGTCGTTGTAGGCGGCGGGGACGACGGACGGGGACATGGCGATTACAAGTCCGCCGCCCTGGCGCAGGAAGCGCGTGAGGGGTTCGGCGATGGCGGGCGTGACGATGCGCGGGCCGGCGAGGAGGACGACGTCCACGTTGGTCGGAATGGTGCGGGTGAGGTCGAGGAGGTTGATGGGGGTGAGCTTCAGCGCGCTGGTGTTGTTGTTTGTGGTGGTGGTGCTGGCCGCGGTGAGGGCGCGGCGGAGGAATTCGCCTTCGCCGAGGGCGGTGGGGTTGGTGGGATCGGCGGGGTCTTCGAGGAGCCAGACGTGGAGTTGCGGGCGGACGTCGAGGCTGAGGGTGGTTTCGGAGGCGGAGCGGAGGAGGCTGGGCGTGGCGGTGATGGTGAGGAGTTGCACGCCGGGTTTGGTGAAGGTGACGGAGAGGGGGTCAGTGCGGCGGGCGTTGGGCGGTAGTACTACCGCCTCGTCGCGCGCGGCGAGGCCGTCGGCGGCGAGGCGGAGGTGGCCGATGGTTTCGGCGTCGCTGCGGTTGGCGATTTCGACGTGGAGATTGACGGGGAGGCCGGCGATGACGAGGTCGGTGCCGAGCGTGGCGGATTCGAGGGAGAGGCTGGGGCGCGGGGCGGCGGGGCTTTCGGCGAGGTTCACGGCGATGAGGCGAAGGGGACGGGCGGTGGATTTTCCCTCAGTGTTTTCAAGGCGTTCGAAGTCGGTGGCGAGGTCGCGCGGAAAGTCGGAGAGGAGGAAAATCTCGGCGGTGAGGCGCGGCGTGGTGGCGAGCGCGGCGGTGGCGCGGGCGAGGGCGGCGGGGAGGCGCAGCGCGGCTTCGCGCGGGATGATGCGGTCGAGGACGGATTGGGCGGCGGTGGCGGAGATGCGGCCGGCGAGGGGTTGCGGCGTGAGCGGGGTCTCGGGGTCGAGGAGGGAGAGGACGGTGGTTTCGTCGCCGGGGCGTTGCGCAGTGAGGAGGGCGCGGACGGCGGATTTGAGGCGGCTGAGGCGGGTGTCGGCGGCGTCACCGACGGTCATGCTGAGCGAGTGGTCGAGGAGGAGGACGCGGTGGACGGGTTCAGCGGGCGGCTCGGGGACGAGGAAGGTGGGATGCGGATTCGGGCGGAAGGGTTGCGCGATGAGCAGGGCCATCAATGCAAGGATGAGCGTGCGGACGGCTAGCACGACGTATTGCCGCCAGACGGAGGATTTGCGCTTGCTGGCGAGGGTTTTGCGGAGGAGGTAGCTCGCGCCCCACGCGACTTCCTTTTTGCGGCGGCGCAACAGGAGGTAGATGACCACCGGGGTGACGGCGGCCAGCAGGCTCCAGAGGAAGGCGGGGTGGAGGAACACGGGGGGAGGGGGAATTATGAGTTATGAATTATGAATGATGAATTGGGAACTGGCAGCGACTCGGCTTTGCGGGCGAAAGGTGGCAAAAGGTCGGGGCGGGAATATCTCTCCAAGCGGTTTTGAAAAATCATAAGTCGTAAATCAAAAATCATAAATCCTCCGGTTCAGGCGCGGCGGGCGTGGAGGAGGGTGGCGAGGGCGGCGTCCCAGTCGGCGGTGACGGGGAGTTCGCGGAATTCGATGCCGTGTTGCGCGGTGCCGTTGTGGAGGGCGAGGCGGTGTTCGGCGACGACATCGCGGTAGGCAGCGCGGATTTCGGCGGGGTCCGCGCCGTCGGTGTGGCCGGTTTCCAAATCGCGAAAGAGGGTGAAGCCGCTGAAGGCGAGGTCTTGTTCGGCGGGGTGGACGGTTTGATAGACGAGGACATCGTGGCCGCGGGCGACGAGCTGGCCGAGGGCGGCGCAGAGGGGCGCGGGTTCTTCGTAGCAGTCGGAGAGCAGGATGACGATGGAGCGGCGGGTGAGCTGGCGGAGGAGGAGTTCGACGCAGTGGTCGAGGCGCGCTTCGCCGGTGAAGGGCTGGTTGACGAGGAGATGGAACGCGGCGGCGAGGTGGCGTTTGCCACTGCCGGGCGGGAGCCAGCCGGTGAGCGCGGGGCCGCAGGCGGCGAGGGCGAAGCGGTCGTTCTGCGAATTGGCGAGCCACGCGAGCATGGCGGCGCAGTGGAGGAGGAATTCGCTCTTAGGCAGCGCCGCGTGTTCCCAGGCCATCGAGCCGGAGAAGTCGAGGGCGAGGACGAGGTCGGCGTTGGTGAATTCCTCGAACTCGCGGGTGACGAGGCGGTCGGTGCGCGCGAGGACGCGCCAGTCGAGGTGGCGGGGATCGTCGCCGGGGACGTAGGCGCGATGCTGGAGAAACTCGGCGGAGATGCCTTTGAAACGGGAGCGGTTCGGGCCTTTGAGGAAACCCTCGACGCGCGTGCGGGCGAACAGCTCGAGCTGTTGCACGCGGGCGACGGCGCTGGGACTGAGGAGGTCAGCGGGTTGCATGGGGCGGCGCGGCGGGGGAGAAGGGGGAAGTAGGGAAGGGCGAAGGGGGGAACGTCCAACGTTCAACGTTCAACGTTGAACGTTCAGAGAAGGGGGAGCGGCTTGGCGATTCGTGGCAGTCCGCCTTGACCCCAGACTTCTCTGGACGGGACGAAACCCATGATTTCAGAACTTCCTGGAGCTTAGCCCGGTAGCCAGCGGTGGTAGGGCGCGGTGTCCTCACCGCGCCGCGAAGAATCCGCAGGGTCCGGGTGCCCGACGGCGGGGTGAGGACACCCCGCCCTACCCATTGCAGGCTCCGAGGCAGGTCTCGCATAACTGCGGGGTTTATTCCCAGGGGCAGGAACTGCCGGGGCGCGCAGGGATGGTAGGATATTTCCACTGACTGTCTCTTCACGCCTCGGTGACTTTCACGGTTTGGAGGAGTTTGTTGATGAGGTCCCCAACCTTGATGCCGGCGGCGGTGCCGGCAAAATTGAGGATGATGCGGTGCGAGAGGACGGGGTGGGCGACGGCACGGATGTCTTCGGCGGTGACGTGGGTGCGGCCGGCCATGAGGGCGCGGGCCTTCGCGCCGAGAACGAGGTATTGCGCGGCGCGCGGGCCGGCGCCCCATTCGACATATTGCTTCACGAAGTCGGGCGCGAGGTCGCCCTCGGCACCGCGCTGGCGGCGGGTGGCGCGGACGAGGTCGAGCGCGTAGGCGATAAGATGACTGGCGATGGGAACGTCGCGGACCATGGCCTGGGCGGTGATAAGGTCGGCGGCGTTGAGGATGGGTTTGACGTCGGGTTTGGCGCGGCTGGTGGTGCGGGTGATGACTTCGAGTTCCTCGGCGCGTTCGGGGTAGTCCACGGTGATGAAATACATGAAGCGGTCCTGCTGGGCTTCGGGGAGCGTGTAGGTGCCTTCTTGTTCGACGGGGTTTTGCGTGGCAAGGACGAAGAAGGGTTCTTCGAGATCGTAGGTTTTGTTGGCGACGGTCACGCGGTGTTCCTGCATGGCTTCAAGCAGGGCGGCTTGGGTCTTAGGCGGCGTGCGGTTGATTTCGTCGGCGAGGACGAAATTGGCGAAGAGCGGGCCTTTGATGAATGTGAAGTGGCGGCGGCCATCTTCACCTTCCTGGATGATTTCGCTGCCGGTGATGTCAGTGGGCATAAGGTCGGGCGTGAACTGGACGCGCTTGAAGGAGAGATGGAGAGCCTTCGAGAGCGTCGAGACAAGGAGTGTCTTGGCGAGGCCGGGGACGCCGACCATGAGGCAATGGCCGCCGGCAAAGATGGCTTGGAGAACGTGATCAACGACCTGGTGCTGGCCGACGATGGCTTTGGCGATCTCGGCTTTGAGGGCGGAGGTTTGGGAGGTGAATTGGGAGTGAGTCATGGGTGCAGTAGGGGCTGGAGTCTAGGGTCTGGGGTCTGGGGGGGGAAGATGGCAGAAAAATGGGGGCAGAAAAATGGGGAAAAGGACTTTGACTGGCGAATGGGGACTGACGAATAGGGGGACAAAGGACTGTCCGAATTGGATTTCCCATTTTTTTTGCCTCTATTTTTCTGCCAGTAGTTTTTCGAGTAGAAGGTCATAAGTCCCGGGCGGAGTAGCGGAGGATGTTGGCGACGAGTCTCTGCCATTCGGACCAGTCGTAAAAGGGTGGTTTGCCGGGGTTGTCGGCGGGGTCGCCGAAGGCGAGGCCGAGGAGGATCATGACGCGCTGGCCAGTGCGCGGGGCGTATTCGACGAGGAAGGGATGGTCGCCGGCTTTGAGGAGGACTTTGGGGGCGGAGGGGAGTTGGTCACGGAATTTGGCGGCGTGGACGTAGTAGGTGTAGGGAAGATCGGATAGGTTGATGCCTTGGAAGATAGGGTGGTCTTTGAGGGGTGAGTTAAGGCGCAGGGTGGCTTTGTCTATCGGAGCGGAGGCGATGGGGAGATAGGAGTAGATGGGATGGGTGCCGGGGGTGCCGGTGAAGGTGTTGGGGCCACCGCCGTAGAAGAGGCCGCCGCCGCGGTCGAGGTAGTTGATGAGGATGCTCATGCCGATGTGGCGGGCGACCTCGAAGACGGAGTTGTTCAGGACGATGGCGCGGTAGTTGAAGAGGCGGTCGTAGTCGTAGGGGAAGTCGGTCAGGCCGTTGCGGTCCACGACGACGCCGGGGTGATAGCCGGCGTCGAGCTTGAGATTGGGGATGGTGCGGAAGGCGTGCTCGAGTTTCAGGACGCGCGAGGTGGAGCCGAAGAGACCGAAGACGTTGAAGTTGGTGCGGTTGACGTTGTGCGCGGCGGTCGGAGTAGGGATGAGGGGGTTTTGCGGCGTGCGGGCCAGGAGTTTCACCGGGGTTTTCAGGTCTTTGAGGATGTTGCCGCCGAGGCTGTAGTCGCCGGTGTGGAAATGCTCGAACTCGCGTTCAATCAGGGAGCCGTCGGGGAGTTCGATGAAGGCTTTGGTGCGGACGATGACAGGGTCGGCGGCGTCACCGGGGAATTCGACTTCGCTGAGGTGCGGTTCGATGCCA
This sequence comes from Akkermansia muciniphila, assembly GCA_945861535.1. Classification (GTDB taxonomy): domain Bacteria; phylum Verrucomicrobiota; class Verrucomicrobiia; order Limisphaerales; family BJHT01; genus BJHT01. The sequence goes on from CAMAUZ010000045.1 coordinate 17,944, forward strand.
AGGCTGGGGACTTCGATGGCGGCGAGGACATCGCGTCGCTCGGGGGTGCCGAGGAGGTTGTGGACGAGGGTCGGGATGAGGGTGATCTTGCGGACCTTCTCGTAGCTGGAGGTAAGTTTGTAGGCGATGCGGAGGCGGCCGTCCTGGCGGGTGGGTTGGACTTGGGCGATGAAGTATTCGGTTGCGTGGTCCACGCGTTCGAGGCCCATGACGGGGATGACATGGATGCGGGTTTTCCGGGGTTGGTTGTTGAGGATCAGAAAATTGTCATAGACCCATTCGTCGGTGTAGGGACTGTTAGGCTGGTTGTTGTAGAGAAAGCTGACGTAGTCGTAGTCCATGAGATAGACGACGCCTTCGCGGCGGGTGGGGGAGACACGGGCGCTCCAGCCGTGGTTGAAGTTGTAAACAAACTCTTCCCCTTTGCCGGGGAGGTGATTGATGCCGGTGACGGAGGGGCGGAAGACATGGTCGGGCGCGGTGGCGTCGATGCGGTCGCAGTTGTGCATCCAGTAGAGGGGGAGCTTGGCGAAGGGGGTGTCGTTGAGGAATTCGACATCGAAGAGGAAGTGGGGCGTGCCTTGGCGAAGGGTGACGGTGCGGCGGATTTTCAGGTCTTGGAGCAGCTTGGAGATGATGCCGCTGTCCTTCTGGCCGATCCAGCCGTCGAGTTTGGTCTCGAAGACTACCTGGACTTCGTCGGGGCCGCGGCGGGTGATGCGGTAGTCGTACCATTTGCCGCGGAGTTCCTGGAAGCGCCAGTCTTGTTCCCAGACATTGTCCTGTAACATGCCGCCGCCGCCGATGAGGTTCTTGGGTTGGGTCAGGTCAACGATGTCGTTCTGGGTGGGGCGAAAGGTGAAGTTGATGACGGTGGACCCGATGCCGGGCATGAGGCGCATGGAAATCCAGTCAGTTTCCATGAGGATGACTTGGTCGCCGTCGTCGTCGGTGAGTTCGGCGATGAAGGCGCCCTGGCGCTCTTGGGCAAGGGCAGTGGGGGTGAGGAGCAGGAATGCGAGGGCGAGGAGTGATAACAGGGAGGCGGGGGATGCAGAGGGGCGGAGGCACGCCCTAGGTAGAGCGCGGGAAAGTTGGTCGCAGGGGGTGACGGGGGGAAGCGCTGCGGGACTGGAAGTCTGATGCTCGAAACAGCAGCGGAGTTTGGCAGGGGAATTTGGGGCAGGGTAATGGGGAGGGATTTCTGTTGGCCTCCACACGTCGGTGGGGACGGGTGGCGAGACGCCGCCCGAACTCGCAGGCGAGGACGCCTGCGGTACCTTTACGAATCTCGTCCTCATGGTTCGAACTCCATGACGAGGGTGCGGAAGAGTTTTATGCCGGGGAATTGTACGCGGGCTTTGCCATTGGCGAGGGTGGTGGGGAGCGGGATGGCGGCGACGCGGGGTTCCCAGGTGAGCATCCAGGCGCGGGCGGTGCGGAAGCCGGCGGGGATTTTTACTTCGATGCGGAAGGGGTCGTTGATAGGCGGCGGTAACTCGTTGGATTTGTTGCGGCGCATCCGCTCGTGGACCGGTGGATTTATGATCGGGATGACATAGCGGCGGGTGCGGCCGCGGTCTTCGGCGACGGCGGTGTCGGCGAACCAGAGGACGGAGGGCGAGTCGAGATAGATAATATCTTCGGCATTGGTGAGTGGCTTGAGGCCGGGGCTGCGGAAGAATTCGGAATAGCGAGTGATGAATTCGCCGGGACTGTCTTCGGAATAGGGCGCGGTGGAGTAGGAACCAATGTAGGTGGATCCGGAGGCGATGGTCATCGTGGTCCAATAGATGTCGTCGTGGGCGAAGTGACCGGAACCGTCGCGGTGCGGCGAGAAGAGTTGGTAAACGCCGCCGAAGCGCCGGGCCATCTCGCGTTTTTGCGCCATACTCCAGAGGGCGTCTTGGAAACGGTTCATGTAGTGATCAAGCAGCGGTGCGCTCATGGTGCCTTCGTCCATGAACATGCCGCCGGCCTTGGCGAAGGCGATGAATTCAGGATAGGTCTCGGGTGCGGGCGGAGTGATGCCGCGGAGGCCGACATTTTCGAGATAGGCCCATGAGTCCATGTTCGCGCCGAATTCAAATTGAGGAAAGGCGCGACGCAGGGCCTGCTCGAATTGCTGAAAATTCTTCGCCGCGTGCTGCATCTTATCCGATTCCTGAAACGGGAGTTTCTGTCCCAGCACCGATACGGTACGGTTAGGCGCGAAGAGACCGACATCGAAGCGGATGCCTTCGTAGCCGGTGCGCTTGGAGAACTCGACGGCGTCCCGGGTTATCTGGTCCATGAGTTCGGGGAACCAATGGTTCAGACTGACTTCGATGTGCGGTATCTTGGGCATCGAGAAGGGACCTTTGGTGTAGTCGTGTTTCTGCAATGCCTCGCGGGCGGCGGAGCGGAGATAATAGACTTGGTCGGTGGCGTTCGGATGTCCGCCGAGCCAGTCGGGGCGGCGGATGTGCATGTCCATCACGGCCTCGCCGGTGCCGCCGGCGAAGAGATACATGTGCGTGGCGACACCCATGGCGCGGTTGTGCGCGGTGACGGCGCGGACGATGGGATAGCTCTGAGCGACCGCGGACATGCCGCAAATCCACGCGTCCGTCTTGGGTAGCAATTGCGCGCAATCGCCCGGCGTCGCGGCGAAGACTTCCATGAGATTCTGCGGGCTTTCTTTTTCTCGGAAGGGATCGAGGCGGCGGTGATTGCCGCCGGCGATTTGCACGTCGTAGGCGCGTTGGTGAATGCTGAAAAAATCGCGTGACGAGGATTCCAACTTATCGCCCGCGCGGGTCTCGGCGCGGATTTCCCAGCCGAACGACGCGGTGTTGGTGGTCGTGAGCCAGGGGAGGGTGAGGGCTTTGGCTTCGCCGGAAGCAAGGGTGACTTCCTGACGCGTGAGTTCTTGGGATTCGCCCCAGCCGCGTTCGAGCACGAGGACGAGCGTGCGGGTGAGAGGTTCGCGGGTGAAGTTTTCGACGGCGGTGTGGAAGGACTGTTCCTCGCCCGGACGGAGCCAACGCTTCTGTGCGCGGACGTGGCGGACGGTGAGGCCGGGCGAGGGGGCGATGCGTTCGCAGCGGAGCCAATCCACGGTGACGGTGCGGAGAGAGTTGGGCGGGAGACCGGCACCGACGTTGTAGGTGGTGCGCGGGAGAGAGAGAGAAATCTGGAGGCCGTGCGGAGGTTTGATGACGGGCGGAGGCGGCGGGGCGGGGCGATTGGTGCCGCCGGGATAAGCTTCGGCGAGAAAGTCGGAATGATGCCAGGCGTGGCGGGGGCGGCGGGCAGGGAGCTGTTTCGAGAGGGTGGGATCGACTTCGTAGAGGAGGGAGATTTCCGAGTAAGTCTCGGGTTCGGCGAGGTCGGACGCGTAGTAGGATTGCTCGGCCTTTGCATGGCGATTGCTGAGAGTCGTGGTGACACCGAGGACGATGGGGGTGCCGATGCTCTGGGAGTCGCCGGCGTATTTCACGCGCGCGGTGATGCGATAGACGCCGGGGACGATATTGGTCCAGGCGACGACCGGCGTGGTGGCGATGGGGATGGAGCCGCGGACGATTTCGCGGCGATTGACGCGGAGCTGGAGCGCGGAGTTTTCGAGGATGGCCTGACCGGTGTCGTTGGTGGTGGGGCGCGTGGAGGACGCGTCGGGGTCGGAGAGGAAGTTCAGGTCGGTGCCGGCTTTGATGGGCGCGGCGGGGATGGTCCAGGCGGGCCAGACGAATTTGTCCTGCGGTGGTTTGGCGGCCGGGGAGTTGGTGGCGGGGACGGGCGGCGGCTGGGCGGCGGGGAGAAGGGCGGTGCTCAGGAGCAGCGCCAGCAACCAATACATCTTGGCCCGAGCAGGGTTGATAGGTCGTGGCTGGTGGGCGTCAATGGGCATTCAAATTGAGGCGCGATGGACGGCGTGGAAGGCGTGGGATTCAGCAAGCGGCAAAGATTGGGAGGCGGGGGTGCTGTTTGGTCCCGAATGCCACCATTTGCTGCCCAGTTAGGGTTTCGATCCAACCTGAACTCCAATTTCAGGGAGCCGAATGGGGAGCGCACGCGGCCCGCGTGCCGGTTTGAGCGACGCCCCAAAACCATCGTTCCCCTGTCTGCTTGCCACCCCGGAAAAGCAAGATCGGGGAACGAGGTTTTCGGCGGGCCGCCGAAAACCGCACGCCAGCGGCGTGCGCTCCCCGGTCGGCGGTTTTCCGCGCCCGCGCGGAAAACCCGTGTGGCACGAGCGCGCGCGAAGTTTCCACGCGAGGTGTGCGGAGCTGGAAGCCCGGAGACCGAAGCTGGATGCGAGGGCGCAGCGCTCATAGGTGCGGTTTTTTTGGTGGTTCCGCTGCTCTGCACGACCGGCCAATACCTTGCGTGCCTCTGGCACGACGGGGAGGTGGGACAAGCTCAAAGATTAAAGCTCAAAGCTCAAGGGAAGGACCAAGTTCAAAGGTTCAAACAGGCGAGCAAGGATGTGGACCGAGTGAAAAATGCGGGTCACTTGGCGGAGCTGATTCATGCCGCAGTGAAGCACTGGACTTGGAACTTGGCGGTTGGAACTTCCCTTGAGCTTTGAGCTTTAGCCTTGGAGCTTTTTCCGCGTCGCGCATTTTCACCCGAGGCCGAGGAGGCGTCCGCCCTGGTAGGTGAGGAAGGCGAGGAGCCAGGCGAGGGCACCCATGTAGGCCCATTGGAAGAGGGGCCATTTCCAGGAGTTGGTCTCGCGGCGGACGACGGCGACGGTGCTGACGCATTGGAGGGCGAAGACGTAGAAGACCATGAGGGAGACGGCGACGAGGGTGGTATAGACGGGGGTGCCGTCGGCGTGGCGCTGGGCTTGGAGTTCCTTGGCGAGGCTGCTGGTGGCGGTGTCGGATTTGTCGAAGTCACCGATGTTGTACACGACGGACATGGTGCTGACGAAGACTTCGCGGGCGGCGAAGGAGGCGACGATGCCGATGCCCATTTTCCAGTCGAAGCCGAGGGGGGCGATGGCGGGTTCGATGAGGCGGCCGAGGCGGCCGGCGAAGCTGTGGCGGAGTTTGGATCCTTGTTCTTCGCGGTCGATGAGTTCGAGTTTTTCGCGGACGGCGGTTTCGACGGAGTTGGTGGCGGCGGGGGGTGCGTCGGCGGGGGGCGGGGCTTGGAGGGCGGCGAGTTTCAGGGCGAGGTCGGCGGGGCTGGTGATGGTGGGGAAGGCTTCCTGGATGACGGCGTTGCGGTCGCGGAAGGATTTTTCGGCGAGGGTCGGGTCTTTGGGATAGGTGGCGAGCGCCCAGAGGAGAATATTGATGCCGAGGATGACGGTGCCGGCGCGGCGGAGGAAGAGCTTCGAGCGGTCCCACATGTGGCGCAGCGTTATGTAAAGGACGGGGCGTTTGTAGGGCGGCAGCTCCATGATGAGGATGGGCGTTGCGCCTTTCAGCAGGGTGCTCTTGAAGAGCCAGGCCATGAGGAGGGCGACGACAATTCCCAGAAGGTACATGGCGAGCATGGTGAGGCCGGTGAGCTTGAAGAAGCCGAGGACGTGGATGTCCGGGATGCACGCGGCGATGAGGACGGTATAGACGGGCAGGCGCGCGGAGCAGCTCATGAGCGGCGCGACGAGGATGGTGACGAGGCGGTCCTTGGGGCTTTCGATGGTGCGCGTGGCCATGATGCCGGGGATGGCGCAGGCGAAGGAGCTGAGCATGGGGATGAAGCTTTTGCCGTGCAGGCCGACGCGGCTCATCATGCGATCCATGAGGAAGGCGGCGCGGGACATGTAGCCGGTGTCTTCGAGGAGGCTGATGAAGAGGAAGAGGAGGAGGATCTGCGGGAGGAAGATGACGACGGCGCCGACGCCTTTGATGACGCCGTTGACGAGGAGGTCGTTGAGCGGGCCTTCCGCCATGAGCGAGCCGACATGCGCGCCAATGCCGTCCACGACGGCGGAGAGGAAATCCATCGGGATTTTCGCGAAGGTAAAGATGCTCTGGAACATGAGGGCCATGAGCACGACGAAGATGAGGAGGCCCCAGATTTTGTGGGTGAGGAGGCCGTCGAGGCGGTCGCTGAAGGTGATGCCTTCCGGCGCGGTTTCGTGGACGGTGGCGGCGTGGATTTCGCCGAGGCGGGCGTAGCGGGCTTCGATGGCGCTGGTGCGCCAGTCAAGGCCGGCGGCGGTGAGCTGGGCGCGGGATTGCTCGACGGCGGTGCGGATTTCCGCGGGATAATGCGCGCCGGCGGAGAGCAGGGCCTGGTCGTCGGTGAGGAGGAGGAGGGCTTCGGGTGGCGTCGCGGTGCGGTGGTGGGGGAAGAGGGTGTCGAGGCGCGCGGCGAGGTCGCCGACGGCGCGGGTGAAAAGCGGCGGGAGGGCGCAGAAGTTGCGGGCGGCGACCGGCGTCTGAGCGAGCGCGGGAACGGTGCGGAGGATGGCCGCGCGGAGGGCGTCGATGCCTTCGTGGGCGCTGGCGACGAGCGGGAGGACGGGGACGCCGAGGCGCGCGGCGAGGCCGACGAGGTCGATTTCGTGGCCGTTCTCGGCGGCGACATCCATCATGTTGAGCGCGACGAGCGTGGGGTAGCCGAGTTCGAGGACTTGGGTGGCGTAGTAGAGGTTGCGCTCGAGATTCGAGGCATCGACGACGACGACGACGAGGGCGGGCGGCGGCACGTCGGGCAGGCGGTGGAAGAGGACGTCGCGGGAGATTTGTTCGTCGAGGGATTTCGGGCTGAGGCTGTAGGTGCCGGGGAGGTCGAGGATGGTGATGGGCGTGGCGGCGGGCGCGTTTTTGAGCTGGCCTTCTTTGCGTTCGACAGTGACGCCGGCGTAGTTGCCGACCTTGGCGCGGAGGCCGGTGAGGGCGTTGAAGACGGTGGTTTTGCCGCAATTGGGATTGCCGGTGAGCGCGACGTAGAGCGGGCCGCCCGGAGCCGCGGCCGGTGGCGATCCGGACGGGGTGGCGGCGGGGTTGGGCGTGCTCATGATTCCGCGGAGAGGTGGGGCGGGGCGGGGGAGGGCGGGCTACGAGGCCGGCTGGACGAGGATCAGGTCGGCCTCGTGTTTGCGGAGGGTAAGGTGGTAGCCGCGAACTTTGATTTCGATGGGGTCGCCGAGCGGGGCGAAGCGGATGAGTTCGACGGAGGTGCCGACGAGGAGGCCCATTTCGAGGAGGCGACCGCGACTTTCGGGCGGGATCTGGATTTCGGCGACGGTGCCTTTGGTTCCCAAGGGCAGCGCGCTCAAAGGCTGTCGTACCGCGGGCATGTTCAGGCGGGAACGGGCGAGCGGCGCAGGGGTTCGACGAGGATGCTGTCGGCCAACTGCGAGCTGATACCGAGGCGCATGTTGCAGACCTGGCAGATGACGTTGTGCTGGTGGCTGACGAGGCGCACCTGCTGGTCTTCGCAGAAGCCCATTTCGCGGAGCCGATGGCTGATTTCCGGGGAGGAGGTCAACTGCTTGATGCGGACGGAAGTGCCGGCGCGCACTTTGCTCAGGGGGCAAAGCTCCGGGCCAAGGCACGGGCCTTCGCCGCAGGAAGCTGATTCGCCGGTCACTTTCATTGCGGCGGAAAGTACGCGTGTTGAGACTCAGTTTCAAGAGGCATCTGGAACTTGCCGGAAAAATCGAGCGCCGATGGTGCCGACGAAAGAAAACGGGATCGGGAACCGCGAACTCGGCGAAGGAACAGGACGCTCAAAGTTCAAAGCTCAAAGCTCAAGGAAAGGAGCAAGGGCCAAGGTTCAAGGCCGGGGTTGTCTTACTTCCGTCGCCGTCACCAGATTGGACTCGGAAAGCCCTCGCGACGGCCGGAGCCGAATCGGCACTTGGAGGCTTGGTGCTTCCCTTGAGCTTTGAGCTTTGGGCTTTGAGCTTTCCCCCCCCGTCCCACGCTCAGTAGGCGTTTTCGCGCTTGAAGAAGGTTTGGAACATGATCTGGAAATCCAGCCAGAGGCTCCAGTTTTCCAGATAGTAGAGGTCGTAGCGGACGCGTTCGACGAGGCTGGTGTCGCCGCGGAGACCGTTGACCTGCGCCCAGCCGGTCATGCCGGTTTTGCAGGCGTGGCGGGCGTTGTAGTGGGGGATCTCATCCTTAAAGTTGGCTATCAGTTCGGGACGCTCGGGGCGCGGGCCGACGAGGCTCATGTCGCCTTTGAGGACGTTCCAGAACTGCGGGGTCTCGTCGATGTTGGTCTTGCGCATGAAGCCGCCGATGCGCAGGCGCCGGGGGTCGTTTTTCTTTGCCCATTGCGCGCCGCCTTTTTCGGCGTCCAGGCGCATGCTGCGAATCTTGATGATCTCGAAATTCCGCCCGTTGCGCCCGGTGCGGACCTGACGGTAGAAAATCGCGCCGGGCGATTCGAGGTACACCAGGAGGCCGCAGGTGAAAATGAGCGGGGCGGAGATGCACAGGCCGACCAAGGCGCCGACGATGTCCACCGTGCGCTTCAAGGCGCGGTTGGACAGGCGGTCCAGGGGCAGTTCGGCGGCCCCGAGAATCGGCACGCTGCTGATGCTCTCCAAGTGCAGCCCGGCGAGGGTCATCTGGAAATAGGAGGGGATGACCTTGAACTGGACGTACTCGCGTTCGCACAGGTTGGTGATATCGACGATTTCATTAAACGAACGCTCGATGTCCGCCAGCACGACGATATCGACCTCTTTGCGGGCGAGGATTTTCGGCAGGTCGCGATAGGAACCGAGTTGCGCAATCTTCTCCGGCGGGGCCATTTGAAAGCGATCCCCTTCGGCCGAAACACAGCCCACAATGTCGTAGGGATGGCGGGAGTCGGTTTCGACGGCGGTGCTCAACTGCCCGGCGTCCGCGTTCCAACCGACAAAGAGAATGCGCTGGCGGAAGTTGCGCGCGATGCACTCGACTCGCAGCAGGCGGTAATAAATCGCCCGCCATACCAGCAGGAATCCGATGCAGACCACGTAGGAGGAGACCACGTAGAGCCGCGAGATGGGCGGATTAAACTTCAGTTCCAGGCTTAGGCCGAGGTAGGCGAAGAGCCAGAAGGTCGTGCCTTTCAGAATGACCATGGCCACGTCCCGATAGCGGAGGAGATTGCGGGACGAATAGAGCCGGAGGAAAGCGAACGTCGAGAGCAGGAACATCGTGCCGATGGCGATCAACCGGACGTAGTGGTGGAACGGCATGTCCGGCGTGTCGATGCCGACCGGCAGCCAACTGGAGCGGAATTTGATCCAGAATCCGAGCATCTGGCTGGACAGAATGACCAACGTGTCGCCCAGCAGCGCAATCGAAATCCAAAAATCAACCGCCTTGAGGTCGCGGTGGGAATCCTTGACGTGGTTCTGGTGCGGGACCGGTTTGGGGAGGGCCGGGGGGGGGCGCAGCCGTGCGAGGCTGCTGTTCCTCCGTCCGCGCGGTGCCAGTTCTGGTTTTTGCTGCCATTGCGATCTCCATAAATCGGGTCGTATCGGGCCTTCGTTAAAGCGGCTGATGATAAATCACCGTTGGGCGGTTTTCAACCAGCGACCCAAGGTATTTTCGCTCTCCACCGGCAGAGCGCCCAGAATCGGCACACTGCTGATCGTCTCCAGATGGAGCTTGGTCATGGCCATCGGAAAGTAGGTGGGCACCACCTTGAAATCGACATACTGCCGCTCGCACAGGTTCGCCAGACTCACCACCTCCTCCATCACCAGGCGCAGGTCGGTGAGCACCACGACGTCCACCTTCTGGCGTTCGAGGATTTCGCGCAGCGCCGGGTAGTCGCCCAGCTGATTCGTTTGCCGGGGCGGCTGGGTCTGGAACACCCCGGTCGGCGAGGTGATGCAGCCAACGACTTCGTAGAGGTGATGCCGGTCCTTGCTGATCGCTTCGGCCATGCGGTCGGCGTCGCGATTCCACCCCACAAACAAGACCCGCCGACGGAAGTGCCGGATCATTCCATCCTGCTGCAGAATTCGGGAATAAGCCCAGCGCCACGGCAACAGCAACGCCACGCAGCCAAAGTAGGACAGCAGCGCGAACAGGCGCGAGATCGGGGGTTGAAAATCCAGCGCGAGGCTGATGGCCAGGAACGCGAACACCCACACGGCCGTCCCCTTGAGGATGGCGGTGCCGGCTTCGTGGAAATTGATCAGGTTCCGGGCGTAATAAACCCGCAGATGGGCGAAGGTGAACAGCAGGAGCGTCGTGCCCACGATGATGAGCCGCATATACTCCAGAAAAAACATCGTGGCCGCCGCGGGGTCCACCGCGAACCAGCCAGAGCGGAATCGCAGCCAGAACGCCAGCGCCTGCGACAACAAAATGACCAACGTGTCACCGGCCAGCGCGAAGGCGACCGGCAGGTCGGTCCGGACCGAGTGGCGGTCCGGCGTCGCGGCGATAACCGGTGGCGCGGGCTTGGTGGCGTCGGCCGGGGTGGGCCGCGAAGGGGTCAGGAGACGGGGCGCGGAGTGGACTTGCTGATTCGTCATGGGCTTCCTTGGTCAACTGGCCGGTGCCGGCCAAACTGGCAGCCGGCAACCTGCATTCCTTTTCCAGTTCGTTGTCCAATTTCTGGACGACAACCAATAGCACACCAAATCCGATCACAGCGCAAAATGGGGGTGAGAAGGCCTGAAACCGGGGCGAAGTGGATTGCCGCTGGAACGAACGGTCCGTGACGGAAGCGCCGTCACGATGCTCCCCCCAAAAAGCGTTTTCGCCGCCGCCGCCCACACCGGCCGCCCGTAGCACGACACCGCGCCGCGCCCCGGCGAATCCCCGCGCGCCGCCGTTTTCCCGCACCCGTCCGCCGGTCTACCGCGGCTTCGGCCAGTTCAGGTGCTGATGCAGGAAGTCATACGTCCCCACGCCGTGAATGCTGTGCGGACCGTTGAAATACTCGATCGTCGCCCGCTCGGGGATTCCCAGGAACGTGTAATGCCGGCGCACCTTGGAAAACTCGTACGCCACCCATTCATCCGGCGCCACGCCGTCGTGATGCCCGCGCTCGACCATGAACGGCCGCGGCGCGATCAGCATCGCCATCTCCGCGTAATTATACGTGTGGCCCAGATTGAACTCCGGCATCTCATATTCCCCCGTGAACATGTAGCTATACCGCCCCTCCACCGTGACATTCTTCGTGATCCACTCGTTGAAATCCGCCGAGCAAATCGACAGCGCATAGCGGTCCAGCAACGCCGGCAATCGCATCGCCGACTTCCCGCCGTAGGACAATCCGTAAAAACCAATCCGCGCCGGATCGACAAACGGCTGCTCCCCCAGCCAGTCCAGAATCCGCTCGTGCTGCCCGAGAATCACCGAGAACAACGACGCCTTCAGCGGATTCGCCTTGCGCTGCAACACCCGGAAATTGTCCTTCCCCCGGTACGGATTGTGCGGCGCGAACGTGATGAACCCGCGCTCCGCCAGTTTCGCCGCGAACGCGTTGTAATACCGGAAGCCGCTGCTCTTCGGGTCCGTCGTCACCGTGTCCTCCGGCACGCCCTCCAGCCCGTGCTGACACACCACCACCGGCCGCCGCTCGCCCGGCTGCAGATCTTTCGGCAGCAGCAGATAGCCCCACGCAAACACGTCCGGCCAAACTTCGAGCACCACCTCGTAGCCGGTCCATTTCGGCTCGTCGTAAATCTGCCGCGTGCGCGGATTTGCCGGTTGACTCGGCGCGGGCAGACGCCCGATCACCTCTGTCCACATATCCTCCTGAAACGGTCGCCGCGCCGCCCCCCAATCATTCGTCGGCGTCGGCCGCACTTTGTTCCAAAACCGGTCCGCGCGCACCTTCTCCGAACGCCGCAGCAGTTCCTGCGTGAATGCCTCCAGTTCGCGCACCTGCCGCAGTTGCCGCGCCGCCACGTCCACGCCCGCCCGCAATTCCACCGGCCCCGTCGCCGCCAGTTCGTTCAACCGCGCCGGCCAGCCCAGCCCCGTCATGAACCCTTGCAACGCCGGCACCGATCCCGGCCCCACCGGCGTGCCCTCATTCCCATACACAAACCGGATCGCCTGCGCGAAACGCCCCGGCTCCGCCAGCAGCGTGCGCGCCCGCTGGACCTCCAGTTCCACAGAAATAAAATCCGGCGTCTCCCACGTCCCCGGCGCCGCCCCCGCGCGACCGTCGCGCGGCGCCGGTGGACCCGTGATCTTCGGCACTGCCGAATACTCGATCACCAGCGACCGCGGGGCGACCAGGCTCGCGATCTCCGCGTCGCCAAACTCCTGCAACAACGCGAACACATTCCGATAAATCGGCTCCTGCCACACCTTCTGGCGCGCATCGAAATACCCGCTCACCAACGTCGCATTGATCCGCGTGTCCACCGCCGCGCTATACAACGCGATCAGCCCGCCCTCCGCGTAACCCGCCACCCCGATGCGCGGCTTCACCACGCCCTCGCCCAAGCCCTGATTCAAACTCGAAAACCAATCCACCGCCGCCAGCACCTTCTGCACCTCATACCCGATCACATGCCGTCCCATCTCATACGCCTGCCGGTAGATCCACTCGCGATGCGGCTGATTCGTGAACCGTCCCACCAGCGCGTTCCCCGACGCCGTATCCTGCCGGTCGATCAAAGTCGGGATGATGACCTGACAGCCCTGCTCGGCCAGCCGCCGCGCCAGTTGCGCCTCGGGCGGCAAACCCGGCGCGAGCCCCAGCAACATCTCCGGCGTCTGGTCCGCATCCGGCAACACCACCACCCGCGCCACGGGCGTGCGCTTCGGCTGCACGAACAACCCTTCGCCCTGCACCCCCGCCAGCACCGGCCACCGCACTGCATACACCGTGTATCCGTCCGTCTCCGCCGCCTTCGCCGACGTGCTCGTGCTGCTCACATACTCCAGCGCTGTCACCGGCACCCGCGCATCCACCACGCCGATGTATTTGCGAAACCGCTCCCGATTCCCCGCCACCGATTTCTCGTACGCTTCGTTCGAGGAAAAATCCCGCTGCCACAACTTCTGCCGCGCCCCCACCGACTGCTCCAGTTCCCGTCGCAAAAACCGGTCAATCCCCGCCACCATCTGCGCCGACAAATCTCCCTCCATGAACAATGGCTGCGTCCCCGCCAGCGGTCTCGCCCCTGGCAACAGCTTGGGCAACTGCGCCCACGCCCGTCCCGGAGCGAACCCCGCGACCAATGCGAAACTCAGTACCACAACTCGGGAAAGCGACCAACCAAGGGAGCAGCGAAGGTGAAACATGCGGCGTATCAGACAAACTTTGCCGGACCGGAGCAACCGCATTTTCCAAAACCCGTTGCGAAGCTGCGAAGCTCAAAGTTCAAAGCTCAAAGCTCAAGGGAAGGACCAAGGACCAAGAACCAAGCGTCGTGCGGCGAAGCCGCAGCCCACGGAGCGCGGCTGTGTCCGCCGAGGACCAGCCGCAGCGGCCCCAAAACCTCGGAAGCACCCGTTGGAATCGGAGGCGTCCCCTGCGGCCAACGCGCTGCGGCTGGTGCGCCGCGCACCCAGTCGCGCTCCGGGAAAAATCCTCGCGCGCCGCGAGTATCTTGCCTTTGCACGCGTGGCCAGCCCGGCCCGCCACCAATTCATCCCCTCCCATTCCCCTGCCCCAAATTCCCCTGCCAATCGCTGCGCTGCTCCCGAGCAACTCCCTCCCGCGCCGCCAACCGCTTGCTCCTTGTCCCTTGTCGCTTCCCTTGAGCTTTGAGCTTTGACTCTTTGAGCTTCCCCCCCCGATCATCTTGCAAACGGCGACGGCGGAATGCGCTTCACCAACTCCCGCGCCTGCTGATGCGTGCTGATCTCGTCGCCCAGTTCGATCAGCGTCCACTTCTCGGGGAAGTCGTACCGCTCCGTCGGCTTCAGCGTGAACTCGGGACTGAGCGGCTCCAACTCCGCCACCTTGTTGTAAAAATACAGCTCCACCGAATTCCCGCCGTCCGTGTAATTGCCCTTGGGAAAATACGGAAAATATTTCACCAGCATCAGCGAACCCTTCACATACGCGATCCAGCCCGCGTCGCTGTCCGCGCCCAGCTTCGTCGCCACCGGCCCGTCCGCCTTGGCCACCAACACGCCGCCCAGCACCTGCACGTTCGGCGACGCTGGCTTGTCGCCATCATAGCTGTCCTTGCCGTCCACCGTCGTGTACAGCGACCACCCGGCCTTGAAACGGCTTCTCTTGTTCAGCGGAATCAGCGCAAAGCCGCCGCCCACACACAACGTGCGGTCCCACAGACAAAACGAAATCTCCCGCCCGCTCTCATTGATCAAACGCTGCGTGATCCCCAGATCGCCGTTGTCCGGCGCGATAAAGATCTCCTTCTCCAACCGCACCCCGAGGGCCGCATCCAGCGGACTCGTCACCTTCACCGCATTGCGCCGCGCCGCCCATTCATACGGCCCCTTCCACAATCCCGGATGTGCCGGAATTCCGCGCAACTCCGGGCCCAGATCGCACTGATATCCACCCATCCAAAAATCCTCGCTCGTGCCCGCCAGCGTCTTGCCGAAGCTCGCCGGATTCTCGAACAACATGTTCTCGCCATTGAAACCGTAGAAAACAATCCGCCCGCCCACCGCCGGCACCACCACCGTTTTGATCCGGCCCGCATTGAGAATGATGCTCTCCTGCCAGCCCCGGTACGTTTTGATTTCCAGCGGTCGGATGATCTCGCTGCCCGTCTCCTCGGCGAAAACTGGAATCACGACTGCCAACCCGATCACGACCGCGATACACCCGGCGAATTTACGAATCATAATGCGCGGGACGCTAGCAAGGCGTCCCGGCCCATTCCAGCCGCAAGTTGGGCCGCTGCGCGATGCGAGTGTGATTGCAAGTGGGTGAGGGTTCCGACGGAGGGGAGCCGATTGCCACCGCACTCCAAAATCCCCGCCCCCCGCACCCACTTTCCATCACCCCGCCCCGCTGTCCGCCCGCTCTGCCCGCTTGCCAACGCGGTCGCCACGCTCATTAATCACCTGCAGTTCCACCCATGAAATCGCACGCCATTTTCCACACCCTGTCCGCCGCCCTCCTCGCTGCCGTCGCTCCCCTCGCCGCGCCCCGCGCCTTTTCCCAAATCGTCAACCGCCCGCCCGTGCCCGAATGGATCACCGCCACCCATGCGCGCACCAACGAGTTCATCTACTTCCAACGCGCCTTCCTCGCCCCCGCGCCCCTGCTCAAATCCGTCCTGCTCGGTGCCGCCGAGGGGCAGGCCGAGTTCCTTCTGAACGGCCAGCGCCTCGGAGAATTCTCCAGCAGCGCCAAAGCCGTCAGCATCGACGTCACCAGCCGGATCAAGACCGGCGCAACCAATCTCATCGAGGTCCGCGTGGCCCATGCCACCAACGTCGCCGCCTTCGCCCTCCTGCTCGAATTGAACGGTGACCTCTCCCGCCAGTCATGGCTGATCTCCGACACCAACTGGAGCGCAGCCCCGATCACCGACCCGCTCTGGTTTAACCGCACCAACCGGCCCACCAACTTTTCCGCCGCCCGCTCCCTCGGCCGTGCCGACGCGCGCACGAATGCCAACCCCTTCACGCCCGACAAAGCCATCGACGCCTACAACAGTTGGAAACTCGCCCTCGCCAACAGCCAATCCGTCGCCACCGATCCCGCCACCTTCACGCTCCTCCCCGGCTTCCGCGCCGAACTCATCCGCTCCGCCACCACCAACGAAGGCTCGTGGGTTGCCCTCGCTTTCGATCCCCGCGGACGCCTCACGCTCGCGCGCGAAAAACGCGGCCTGCTTCGCCTCACCTTCGCCGCGCCCGCCCTTAGCCAGCGCCGCGAGCCTCCCACCGCCACGATCACTCCCACGTCCTCGCCCGCGCCCGAAGTCACCCGCGTCGAAGTCATCAACGACACGCTCCTCGAATGCCGCGGCCTCCTCTACGCCCACGGCGCGCTGTTCGCGAACGCCAATAATACCAAGGCTCTCTTCCGCCTCCGCGACACGCAGGGCAACGATCAGTTCGATGAAATCACCGAACTCCTCCGCACCGAGGGCGGCGTCGGCCACGGTCGCAATCATCTCAAGCTCGGCCCCGACGGCTGGCTCTGGATCGCGCACGGCAACAACGTTCTGCTCCCCAAGAATCTCTCCACCAACTCCCCGCTGCGAAACTACGCCCACGACCGCCTCATCCCGAATCCGTGGGATGCCGGCATGTTCGATGGCAACGTCCAGCTCCCCGCCGGCCATATCCTCCGCGTGAAACCCGACGGCTCCGAAGTCCAGCTCTACGCCGGCGGTTTTCGCAACCCGCTCGACCTTGCCTTCAATCATCACGGCGATCTATTCACCTTCGATGCCGACATGGAATGGGACGTCGGCACGCCGTGGTACATGCCCAACCGCGTCCTCCACGTCCTGCCCGGCGCGGACTTCGGCTGGCGACGCGGCACCGGCCGTTTCCCCGCGTGGTTCGCCGACACGCTCCCGAGCGTTGTGGACATCGGCCTCGCCTCGCCCACCGGCGTCACCTTCGGTTACGACGCGCGCTTCCCGGACAAATACCGCCGCGCCTTTTTCATCTCCGACTGGGCCTACGGACGCATCCTCGCCGTCCACCTCACGCCCGACGGATCGACCTACACCGGCACCAGCGAACTCTTCATCTCCGGCCGCCCCCTCAACGTCACCGACGTCGCCATCGGCCCCGACGGCGCGATGTGGTTCACCACCGGCGGACGCGGCACCCAGTCCGGCCTCTACCGCGTGAGCTACACCCAGCCGATTGAAAATACGCCGCTCGAATCTGAAAAATTCGCCGACAATTTTCACGCCGCCCGCGACCAGCGCCGCGAACTCGAAAAACTCTCATTTCCTGAAACGCCCGCCCTCGCACTCGCCGCGACCGACTCGCCGGACCGCGCGCTCCGCCATGCCGCGCGCTCCGCACTCGAACGCCTCCCGCTCGATTCCTGGCGCGCCGCCGCGCTCGCGGAAACCAAGCCCAATTCCGTGCTCACCACCTCGCTCGCCCTCATCCGCGCAGGCGACACCAACTCCGCCGCGCGCATCCTCGAACGCCTTTCTCAACTTCCCTTCTCGAATCTCACCGAAGACCAGCAACTCGCCACTCTCCGCGTCCTCTCCCTCGTCTTCATCCGACTCGGCGCACCAGCCGAAACCCAGCGCCAGGTCTGTCTCCATTGGCTCGAACCGCTCTACCCGCCCGCGCGCCAGCACGTAAACCACGCGCTCGTCGAACTCCAGGTCTATCTCCACTCCCCGAATGTTATCACCAAAACCACGGCGCTACTCCGCGGTGCCACGGCCTCCGAAGACCTCGTCCAATACACCTTCTATCTTCGCTACGTCACCTTGCACTCGGTCTACGACCTTCAATACGTAGATTTCCGTGACGGCTCCCCAAAACAAACTTGGAATCTTCGATCTCAGTGGACCCTCGACGCCCGCCGTACCGTCTTCGAATCCCTCGCCCGTGCTGAGCAACTCCCCGGTGCGCGGCAATATTTCAAAGCCATCCAGGACATCCGCAAAGAGTTCGTCGCCGACCTGACTCCCGCCGAGCGCGAAGTCTTCCCGCCCTCCTACTTCACTCCGCTAACGTCCTCCTTCAAGCCTCCCGCCGTCCCCGCCACGCCGCCCGCCTTCGTGAAGAATTGGAAAATGGAAGACCTCGTCCCGCGCCTTGCCGAAGCCTCGCGCGGCCGCTCGTGGGAAGGCGCGCGCACCGCGTTCGTGCAAGGCCAGTGCGTCCTCTGCCACCGCGTCAGCGCCGACGCCGCGCTGCCCGCCAGCGTCCTCGGCCCCGACCTCACCAGTGTCGCCAGCCGCTTCAACCGCCGCGACCTCCTCGAGCAAATCCTCGACCCCTCGAAAATCATCGACGAGAAATTCCGCACCACCACCCTCTTCCTCGCCGACGGCTCCGACCTCTCCGGCACCATCGAAACCGAGGACGCCACCAAGCTCCTCCTCCGCCCCAACCCCCTCTCCCCCGACACCCTCGAAATCACCAAATCCACCATCCGCCGCCGCGAACACTCGCCGGTCTCGCCCATGCCCGCCGAACTCCTCAACACCCTCACCGCCGACCAAATCCTCGACCTCCTCGCCTGGTTCGAGGCCAGCGGAAAGCCCGACCACGCCGTGTTCAGGAAATAATTCCCCCAATCGGTAAGCGCCGAAACATCAGTCGTTGCGAGAGTTTGTGCAGACATCCTCCGACCAACCCCGGCGGGTTTTCCCTGAACCCAAAAAAAGGCAGTCGAGAACGCGCTCCGCCGTTGCGGCGGCTCGGAAGCCCGCCGGTGAGCGCAAAATTTGCCGCGTCCCCGCCCCGTCCGCCCCCCTCAGCCGCTGGGCGCGGGTAAGACCGCCTGCGGCAGCAGCAACGGAGCCAAAATTCGCGCCCAAATCCGTTCCCAGCAGGCCGCCGGCGTCAACTGCTCCGCAGCGGTTTTCAGACCGGTTAAAAAGGTGCTCCGGTTCGTCAACAGCGTCTGCGCCTCGGCGGCGTCCCCATGCGTGCTGGTCAGGCGCAGCGTGAACTGCCGCCCGCTCTCGAGCACCCGGCCGACGGCGGACAGCAGCAAGGGGCGGCTGGTCACCGCCTCGCGGGCGCGCGTCGGTTCGACACAGCGCACAAAGAGGCTCCACCAGTTGTACACCAGGGCCACATGGCGGGCCGTCACCTGGCAGCGCAGCAGATCGTGGGTCGTGAAGCCGCCCCAGCCCCAGTGGTTCTTCAATTCGTCGTAGCTGTTCTCGGCGGCCGCCCGCTGCCGGTACCGGTCGGCCTCGGTCAGCAACTCCACGGTCAGATCGGTCACCAGCACCTGGTACTCATACAGGGGTGTCGGGCCGCACTCGGTCAGCCACGGCCCGGTCAGGAGCGGGGTGGCCACCGGGGCGGCGGGCGGGCGTTCCCGCAGGCGCCGCAGCCCGACCACGCGCCGCCGCCGGGTCCAGCCGGTCAGTTGCAAGCGGCCCTCGGCACCTTCCCAGCCGTTGACCGTGGGCTGCCGGCCTCCCTGCCGCTCCAGCAACTGCACCAGTTGCCGGACGCCCTTGGTGTGTCGCACGCGGAAGAGATACCGCTGGTCCCGGACCTCGCACTCGGCCAGCAGCCCTTCGTGCCCGTAGCTGCTGTCGCCGCACAGCAGCCACGGCCGGCAGGCGAAGGGCAGCTCGTCCCACGTGTGCCAGAGGTTGGGGCGGCTGTGGGTGGCCCCGTGCTGTTTGCCGGGGCGGACGTCCACATTGAGTACCAGGCGCAGGCCCCGGACAAACAGACTGTGATAAACATGGCTCGGGCGGCCGCGCTTGTGGGGGTTGTAGCCCACCTCGGCCCCTTCCTGGTGGCCGTAGATGGTTTTCACGGTCGCGTCCAAATCCATCCGCAGCGCGGGCAGATAGGTCTGGCGCAGGGCCTGGGCGTGCCAGTTCGCACAGGCGACCGGATCGGCGCGGGTGAAGGCGCGGCGGACGCTGTCTTCGCTGCACATCTGGTCCATGCCCAGGCCGGGCGGGTTGACCCGGTCGGCCCGCAACGCGGTGACGTGGCTGTAGCGCTGATGCCCGGACAACCCCGCCAGCACGATGGTGCCCAGGAGATTGATGTGGGTGGGCGCGTTGTTGCTGGTGAACTGGAGCGGACAGGTTCGGACCCACTCTTGGAACAGTCCGGCCGTGGCCAGAAACTGGCAGAAGAAAACCAACTGTCCCAGCGGCGTGACCGGGGCCGCCGGATCCCACTCGACGTGGTAGCGGCGCCCGTGGGTGTCCACGGGCAGCGGCGCGTTGCGCACGGCCTGCGCGGCTGCCCGACGGGGATCGACCACTGCACCCGGTGGGTGAGGTTCCAACGGGGCTATTTGTAAGGGCATCCCTCATTGCACCAGTCACTTGCGCCCGTTGGCAAGCCTGGCAACTGCCGTTCTTAGGTTGATGGTGGGAAACTGCTCCGCGCACGAGGCAGCCGCCGATGTGAGGAGGCGGATTCCCGCACCGCCCGCATGAGCGGTCTCCGCCTCGTCGCCTCGTCGGCTGTGTTTTCACTCGACCCGGGAGGCCGCGGATCAGAACTCGATTTCTTCATTCACCGTTCCGCATTGGGGACAGCGGGAACGATCGACATCCTCGTCGTCGGTGTACACGAACGCGCATTTCGAGCACCGGAAAATGTGGTCTTTGCTGGGCATGGGCTCGAAGCGGCGGCGACGGCGTTCGTAATAGACGGCGACGATGGCGATGCCGACGAGCATTGCGGCGAGGTAAACAAACAGGAGTTGGTCGATCGTCATGAGCCGGGCGGGACGGATGGCGGACGTGCTGGAAGTGGCGTCGGCGGTGGGGCAGGGGGGGCGTTGGTGGATTTCGTCGCAGCGGGGGGAACAATCACCGGGTGGGTTTTCGTCGGCATCGGCGTGGGCGTGACTTGGGGAGCCGGTGGCGCGAGGGCGCCGGAGTTGGTCGCGGTCCGAGCGCTCCATGCGCCGCCCACGGAGGTGAACTGCGGCCGCAGCCAGTCGAGGGGTTCGCGCGCATCGGTCGTTGACCAGACTGGCACGCTGCGGGCGCGGGCCACCTGCGGGCGCGCGATTTCGGGCGGACCCAGGTTCGTGGTGAGCAAGGGCAGTGACAACATCGGCCGGGCCAGCGAGCGAATCTCCGGCGAGAGTTTCTCCGCGCCCAGTTCCAGCGCGGCAAGATTGGTGTGCAGGAACGAGGCGAACATGCCGCCGACGGCTGGGGAGCTCGGGGGCAGGGCCGGGTTCGGCTCGGTCCAATCTTCCAGCCGGTGTTGCCGGGGCGGGACGTTGAGCCAGCCGTTGCCCGAAAAACTCTTGGGGCTGACCAGCGCGAACAACGTGGGATCACTCGCGCCGAGAGTTTCGAGCACCTGCCGGTTGACGTTGGCGTCGAGCACTAGGGCGATTCCGGGGCCGGGGATCGGAGGCGCCGGCGGGGGGGGCGTTTTTTCCGAAAAGACGAACAGGAGCGCGAGCTGGGCCAGGAAAAGCAGCGTCACCGCACCGCACCATCGTTGCCGTGACCAGGAAGGAGGGACTGCCGGCGGATTGTTCATGGCGACGGCGTCACGCGCGCCGGTGCGCCGGCCGGCCGCGTCGCCAGGATGATGTCCTTGATGCCCGCCTCTTGGGCGACGAGGCCGAGGCGCAGGATGACATCGTGCGCCACCGCCAGATCCGCCTGCACGACCAGCGTGATCTCGCCGCGGGCGCGTGTGGTGGCGTCCTGGAGCCGGATTTTCAAGTGATCTAGTTGGATGACCTGGCTTTGAAAATACAACAGCCCGCCGCGGTCCACCGCGACGACGATGGTGGGTTTGCCGGTGGCCGGCAGACGTCCGGCTTCGGGAAGATTGATCCGCACGCCGGACGTGAAGACAAACGAGGACATGAGAACGAGAAAGATGAGCAGCAGAAAAAACACGCCGGCAAATGGCGCGGCATCCAGTGGTCCGTGAAACATTCGCGTATTGCGGGGGAATTTCATGCGAAAGCGGGTTGTTCAACCACGGAGGGACGCCGAGGGACACGGATAGGAGCGGCCAATCTACCGCCCCGGTCTTGATCCGGTGTGGGCGGTGTATCCCGGCGGTTTTCGTCCGTGCTCATCGGTGTTTGTCGGTGGATTTTCCGTTCCTGCTGCTGGCTTCCGATTCATCCCTTGCGTCCGCTGCCCATCTCGCCCACCAGATTCACGATCTCCGTGGAAATTTTCTCCATGTCACGCACGATCGCGTTGACCCGGCTGACGAGATAGTTGTATCCGACATAGCAGGGAATCGCGACCGCGAGACCGAGCGCCGTGCTGATGAGCGCCTTCCACACCCCGCCAGTCAGCAACACCGGACTGGCCGCCAGACCGTGCGCCTCCATTTCCCGCAGGATGTCCACAAAGCCGAGCACCGTGCCAAACAGGCCGATGAGCGGCGCCACCTGGGCGATGGTCGCGATCAATCCCAGCTTTTCCTCCAGGCGCGGCATCTCGATCAAGCCCGCCTCCTCGATTGCCTCGCGCACGCCCTCGCGGCCCCGGTCACGGCTCAAGATCGCCGTCTTGACCATGCGCGCCACCGGTCCCGGGGTGGCGTCGCAGATCGACAGGGCTTCGACGATGTTCTCGCGCTTGAGTACGTTGCGGATGCCGGCGATGAACTCGGTGGAATTGATCTGGTCGCTATGAAAGCGGAGGAGACGTTCCAAGAACACGGCGATGGCCACCGCTCCGGCCACCAGGAGCAACCACGCCACCGGACCACCCGCAGAAAGCAACTTCGGCAACATGGGCGTTCTTATAGATTTGGAAGGCCAAAGTTCAAAGCGCAATCTCCGGCCCGCGAAGACTCGCGCCCCCTCGCCGACTCCCCATCCAGCGCCCCCGGGACACGTTCCAAGGCTTACGCAAAAAAACTTGAGGGAAATAATCAAAGCCATATTGACATCCCCTCCGTTCGGGCTAACCTCGCGGCAGATTTTGATTCGGGCGGCAGCACGTTTCTTCAGCGGGGTTCCCCACCCCCACCTCCTTGGCGTCTGCTGCCCGAATCGCTTTTTTTGTCTGATTGACTCCTTGGTTGACGGCCAAGCGATTATTCCGAGTAATCTCGGCGCCCTTGCGGGGGTGTAGCTCAATTGGTTAGAGCGCTGCCCTGTCACGGCAGAGGTTACGGGTTCGAGCCCCGCCACTCCCGCCACTTTTTATTGGTAAAAACAAGGAAGGGTTTTCGTCCCTGACAGACTTGGCCACCCGAAAACAGCTCAGTTTCCGGTGGTGATTCGGGTGGGGCGAACGCGCGCCACAATCTACAAGACTCCCACCAATGGCTGTGACTCGTTCACGGTCGGTTGGTATGTCGGCACGGTGCGGAAACGGAAGGCGTTGCGGATTTGGAGGAAGCCAAGCTGCCCGCCCATTCGCTGGTCAGTTGTCTGGCCAGAGGTGCGGCCGGGATGGTTCGGCTGAGCGGTGAAGACCGGCTGACCAGTGTGCGCCGACGTGAGGAGGCGGAAGGGTCGTGGGCAAAATGCGCTGAAATCCCCCTCCTCGCGTCGGTGGGTACAGGGAAGCACTGGAGTTTCCACGCAGTCTGTGAAGCCGGGCGCTACTGAGCAGGGGGAATCGGTTGCGATAATCTGCGAGGCGGCCCGCCCTCGAATCACCGCCGGGTTTGTCCTTCCTATCACCGGGCACGCGCGGTAATGCTTTCGCCCATCAAATTGAACTGAGGCCGCCGCTCCTCCGCCCACGCCGAACCTGTCCGGTCATGGAAGCCAAACCACTTAACGTCCTGCACATCGAAGATGACCCCGAGCAGCAACTGGTGCTCCGGCTGTTGCTCGATACGGCGAAGCCCGCGGGCTTCCGCCTCGTGCAGGCCGGCACGTTGGGACGTGGCCTGGCCTCCCTCGTCCAGCTCCCCTTCGATCTCCTTATCCTCGACCTGCACCTGCCCGACAGCGATGGCGAAGCGACGCTCCACAGCGCCCTGGCCCGGGCCGGCAAAGTACCGATCATCGTCTTGTCGGGCAATGACAGCGACCAACTGGCCACGCAGTTCGTCCAGGCGGGGGCGCAGGATTTTCTGGTCAAAGGCCAGATCAACCCGCGGCTGCTGCTGCGCTCGATTAACTACGCCATCGAACGCAAACGGGCGCAGGAATCGCTGCGGGAATCGGAGGCGTTCTACCATTCGTTGGTGGAAAATCTGCCGCCCAGCATCATGCGCAAGGACCTCGAGGGACGTTTCACCTTCGCCAACCGGAATTTCTGCGCGACGCTCGGCCGCCCGTTGAACGAGATCGTCGGCCGCACCGACTTCGATTTTTTCCCCCGGGAACTGGCGCAAAAATATGTCGATGACGACCGCCGGGTGGTGGCGACACGCGCCACGATCGAGGGCGTCGAAGAGCACGTCCCGGCCACTGGCGGCACCCATTACGTGCATGTGATCAAGAGCCTGATCCATGACTCCGCGGGCAAGATCATCGGCACGCAGGGGATTTTCTGGGATGTCACCGACGCCAAACGGGCCGAGCAGCAGGTGCGGCAGGCCAACGAAGAATTGCGCAAATCGCACGCCGAGCTGCAGCAGGCCCAGACCAGCCTGATCGAAGCCGAACGGTTGCAAACTGTCGGCCTGCTCGCCGCCGGCGTCGCCCATGAGGTCAAGAATCCGCTCGCGATCATTCAGATGGGATTGGACTACCTCACGCGCCAGTGCGGCGAGGGTGACGCGGCCACGCGCGGCGTGCTGGAAGACATGACCGACGCGGTCCGGCGGTCCGACGCGATAGTGCGGGACTTGCTGAACCTCTCGAAACCCGGCGCCCTCGCGCTCCAGCCGGAGAATCCGCACGCGGTGATCGAAGGCGTGCTGGCCCTGGTCCGGCACGAGATCACCCAGCGCCGGGTGGCGGTCGTGCGCGAGTTCTGCAAAGGCGAGACCGGCGTGGTGTTTGACCGGGCGAAGATCACCCAGGTGCTCGTCAACCTCTGCACCAACGCCTGCCACGCCATGAACGAAGGCGGCATCCTCACCATCCGCACCCGCGAGCGGGCGATTGCGCCCGACGAATTCCAGCGCGCGGCCGGGTCGCGGCAGGGCATTCTCTTCCATCCCGGCGACAGCGTGTTCGAGGTCGAGATCGACGACACCGGCCCGGGCATTTCCGACCAGCATCTCGACAAGCTGTTTGTCCCGTTCTTCACCACCAAACCGGCTGGCACCGGGACCGGCCTGGGCCTGACCGTCGCGCGCAACATCATCGAGTCCCACGGCGGTGCCATCCGCCTGCGCAACCGCCCGGAAGGCGGGCTGCGCGTCACGCTTCATTTCAAACTCTAACCTCGGGAAACTCCCCTCCACCCTTATGACCAAACATCGCATCCTCATCGTGGACGACGAACACGCCATCACGCGGATGGTGAAACTCAATCTCGAATCCACCGGCCGCTACGAAGTGCGCGGCGAAAACTCCAGCGTCAACGCCCTCGCAGCCGCGCGCGAGTTCCGGCCCGACCTGGTGTTGCTCGATGTCATCATGCCCGGCGCCGACGGCGGGGAAATCGCGGCGCGCATGAAAAACGACGCCGTCCTGCGCCAGGTGCCCATCGTGTTCCTCACCACCACCGTGTCGCCCAAGGAGGCGGGCAAAGGTGGGCTGATCAGCGCGGGGATGAAGTTCCTCGCCAAGCCCGTGAGCCTCGCCACGCTGGTCGGGTGCCTCGAGGAGTTTCTCGGCAAACCGACGGAGAAGGCGCCGACCGAAGCGCCGGGAGCGGGCGGCGGGGAGAAGAGTAATCAGTAATTAGTGATTAGTAATTCGCGGGAAAGGTTCGCTAGCTCCGGACTGCCAGTCCTCGGTCTGGCAGACGATTGGGAGCAGAGGCTTAAAACTACCGATCGGCACCAATGAAAATCAGCCAGCCCCGCATTCTCCAACTGAATTTCGTTCGGTCCGCTTATTAGTGCCGGTTAGTGCCAGTTAGTGGTTTTCCTTCTTCCCCGGTTCAGCACCATCGGATCCAAGCTACTCCCAGGTTACCAATTGCTAATCACTAAGCCGTGTCTAAGCAGTGGAAACCGATGAAACAACCACAGAGACACGATGAACACAGAGAACGACCAGCGGTAACGTCGGCCTCGGAAAGGCACCAATCAGTGACTCAATCTGGGTTGGCGAGTCCTTTGTCTTCTCTGTGTTCATCGTGTCTCTGTGGTCAATCTGCAGCGGCTCGACTGAATCGATACGGCTCAGTACTAATTATCCGTCCTCAACCTTCCCTCGCCACGCGGGTTGAAAATGAGGCTGGTCGAGAGGGCCGCGCCCCGCAATGCTCCGCTGCAAATTGTCATGGAATACGAAGCTGTCATCGGCCTGGAAACACACGTCCAGCTCAGAACCAAATCGAAGATGTGGTGCGGTTGCGCGAACGAGTTCGGCGCGCCGCCGAACACGAATGTCTGCCCCGTCTGCCTCGGCATGCCCGGCGTGCTGCCCGTGGCCAATGATGAGGCGCTGCGGCTCACGGTGCTGACCGGCTACCTGCTGGGCTGCGAAATCCCCGGCTTCGCCAAGTTCGACCGGAAGAATTATTTCTATCCTGACGTCGCGAAGAACTACCAGATCACCCAATACGACCAACCCTCGACCCGCAACGGCGTGGTCGAGTTCGAGTTTCAGGGCGGCGTCGCGCGGTTGCGCATCACGCGCGCGCATCTCGAGGAGGATGTGGCGAAGAATTTTCACTTCGACCGGCACAGCGGCGTGGATTTCAACCGCGCGGGCGTGCCGTTGCTCGAGATTGTTTCCGAGCCGGAACTGACCAGCGCCGACATGGCCTGCGAGTATCTCAACGCGCTCAAGGACATCCTCATCTATGGCGGCATCAGCGACTGCGACATGGAGAAAGGAATGGTGCGCTGCGACGTGAACGTCAGCGTGCGACCCAAGGGCGCGAAGGAGCTGGGCGCGAAGATCGAGATCAAGAACATGAACAGCTTCTCCGGCGTGCGACGCGCGGCGGAGTATGAGATCGCGCGGCAGATCGACGTGGTGTCGAAGGGCGGCAAGCTCGTGCAGTCCACGCGGCGTTGGGACGACGTGGCGGGCATCACCGAAGAGATGCGCACCAAGGAGCACGCGCATGATTACCGCTATCTGCCCGAACCGGACCTGATGCCGTTCTCGCCGACGGAAGGCTGGCTCGAGGAGGTTTCGCGGCGCGTGGTCGAGCTGCCGCTGGCGCGCAAACGACGGTTCATGGCGGATTACCAACTGCCCGCGGCGGACGCCGAGACCTTCAAGAACGACGTGCCGCTCGGCACCTATTTCGAGCGCATCGCGGCGCAGGCGAAGAATCCCAAGGCCGTGGCGAACTGGGTGATCAACAACCTCCGCGCGCGCCTGACCGAGGCGAACACCAAGCTCGCTGCCGAACAGGCGGCGCTCGGCGTCGAGGCCGCGGACGTGCGGCTGCTGACGCTCGCCGATTTGAAGTTCCAGCCGGAGAGCATTCTGGAACTGGCCGGGCTGGTGGACAGCGGCAAGATCAGCAGCAAAATCGCGCAGGACGTGTTCACCGAGATGTTCGAGACCGGCGCCACGCCGGCGACCATCGTGCAGCAGCGCGGCTGGTTGCAGGTGAGCGACACGGGCGCGATCGAGAAATTCTGCGACGACGTGATCGCGGCCAACCCCGGACCCGCCGCCGATTTCCGCTCCGGCAAAATCGCCGCGCTGAATTTTCTCAAGGGCCAGGTGATGAAGCTGAGCAAAGGCAAAGCCAACCCCGGCCTCGTCGGCGAAGTGCTCGAGCGGCGGCTGAAAGCCTGATTGTAGCCGGCGACGTGAGGCGGCCGAAAGGCCACGCCGGGCCGGAGTTGCTCGCTGTCGCCCTCGTCACCTTGGCGGCTACGCCGAAACTTCGGGGAGCAAGCGCGCCCTCGCCGCCGACCTTCGGCTCCGCACACCCGTCATGAAAATCCGTCCGCTCCCGTGCTGCACGGGTTTTCCGCGAGGACGCTGAAAACAACACCTGGAGCCCGGTGTGCTCCCCGGTTTCGGAGTTCGGGTGGCGGCCCCATCCGCCTCACGCGAGAATACCTTTCACCACCTGCCCATGCACATCGGTCAGGCGGAATTGCCGGCCTTGGTAGCGGAAGGTGTGCGCCTCGTGATTGATGCCGCACAGATGCAGGATTGTGGCCTGCATGTCGTGAATGTGGACCGGGTCGCGCACGATGTTCCACGCGAAGTCGTCGGTCGCGCCGAACGTGGTGCCGCCTTTCACGCCGCCGCCCGCCAGCCACATGCTGTAGGCGCGGCCGAAATGATCGCGGCCTTTCGGATTCGCCGGGTCACCCTGGCCGAACGGCGTGCGCCCAAATTCACTGCCCCAGAAAACCAGCGTGTCGTCGAGCAGCCCGCGCTCCTTGAGATCGCGCACGAGCGCCGCGGCGGGCGCGTCGGTGTCGCGGCACTGGGCTTCGAGCTGCGTGAAGAGGTTGCCGTGCTGATCCCAGCCGCTGTGCATGAGCTGCACGAAACGCACGCCGCGTTCGAGCAACCGGCGCGCGATGAGACAGTTGTTGGCGAAGGTGCCTTTCGTCAGCGCGTCCGGGCCGTAGCGTTCGAGCACCGACTTCGGCTCCTTCGAGAAATCCAGCAGGTCCGGCACGCTCGCCTGCATCTTGAAGGCCATCTCGTATTGCGCGATGCGCGTGTCGATCTCGGGATCGCCGTAGTCGTTCAGGTGCGCGGCGTTCATGGCCTGGATGTCGTCGAGCAACGCGCGCCGCTGCTCGCGGCTCATGCCCGGCGGATTCTGGAGATACGGCACGGGATCGCCGGTGTTGCGGAAGCGCACGCCCTGATAGCGGCTCGGGAGAAAACCGCTGCCCCAGTAGTAATCGTAGAAAAGCTGGCCGCACGTCCGCCCCTTGTCCGACGAGGTCATCGCGACGAACGCCGGCAGATCGCTCGCCTCGCAGCCGAGGCCGTACGCGAGCCACGCGCCGAGGCTCGGGCGGCCGGGCACCTGCGCGCCGGTCATGAAAAATGTCACGCCCGGCGCGTGGTTCACGGCCTCGGTGGTCATCGAGCGCACCACGCAAATCTCATCCGCGAGCGCGCCGATGTTCGGCAGCATCTCGCTCAATTCCGTGCCGCACTTGCCGTAGGCCTTGAACGGTTTGATGGCCGGCTGGATGGGCCATTTCTTGTAGCTCGCCGACATCGTCGAGAGCCGCGTCGAGCCGCGCACGCTGTCGGGAATGTCCTGGCCCTTCATTTTTCCGAGCACCGGCTTGGGGTCGAAAAGGTCGAGGTGCGACGGTCCGCCGCCCTGCCACAGGCACACGACGCGTTTCGCCTTGGGCGCGAAGTGCGGCAGGTTCGGCAAGCCCGGCTGGCCCGCCGGCGCGGCGCTGGCACCGCGAGAACCAAGGAGCGACGCGAGCGCCACGCCGCCGAGGCCCTGCGCCGTGGAACCAAAGAACTGCCGACGGGTGACGCGTTGGTGATTGGTGAGAAGTTCGGGGAGCATGAGGAGTGGAGGGGGGGAGGTTAAAGGGGTGATTGGCTGGCGGCGTATCGTTGCGTAAAACTCGGGCTATGAAAAAGACCTTGGAACAACGTGTTGCCGATTTGGAAAAGCAAGTGGCGGAGCTGCGCCAACAACGGGGAAGGCGTCCGGCCAAAATCAAGGACTGGACGACTGTTGTGGGAATAATGGAGGACACGCCGTCCGCGCGGAAAGCCGACGCGCTTGGCGCTGCCTACCGACGCGCGCAGAAGTGGCCCTGACGCGAACTCCGCGGGAGGAGCCGGGCGCAGCCCGGCACGCCGGGGAGCGCACGCCGCTGGCGTGCTGTTTTCGGCGGCCCGCCGAAAACCTCGTTCCACTAACTTTTTCCCGCCGGGGAGAAGGCAGACTGGGGAACGACGGTTTGGGCGGGCCGCCCAAACCGGCACGCGGGCCGCGTGCGCTCCCCGGCGGGTTTCGCGGCCTTCCCGCCGTTCCGTCCGGCCAGTGGCCGGACGGCACAGGCGGGTCGCCTGTGCTACCCAGTTTAATTGCGGCGTTTGGGTTGAATTCATTGCTCGATTGGCTGGAGCACGCGGTCTTTCACCGCGCTCACTCCCTCGTCAGCGCCTCATCCAGATTGAAAATCGCCAGACACACCGCCGTGAGCGCCGCGTGATCCGTCGCCGCGAGTTGCGGCGCGCGCGGTGCGGTGCCGACGGCGACGACTTGCGCGGCGGCCTTCGCGTCGGCTTGGAAGAAGGTGCGCTGCTTCTCGAACGCGCGGCGCAGGGTGGCAATTTCATTCGCCGCCGGCTTGCGGCCGAGCACGCGGCGGAAGGCGAAGGTGAGCCGCGCGTCGGCGTCGGCGCCGGCTTCCATGCTGCGCGCGGCGAGCACGCGGGCGGCTTCGGCCCAGGTCGGATCGTTCAGCGTGGTGAGCGCGTGCAGCGGCGTGCTGGTGGTCGAGACACGCACCTTGCAGGTCTGGCGGTTGGAGGCATCGAACATGTTCGCCGGGCCGATGGTGCGCCGCCAGAACGTGTAGAGACTGCGCCGGTAAAGGTCCGCGCCGCTCGACGCGGGATAGGTGAAGTCACGCTCCTTCGTGATCGCGAGCGTCTCCCACACATCGTCGGGCTGATACGGATACACCGGCTTGCCGCCGATGCGCGGGTCCAGCAGGCCGCTCGCGGCGAGCGCCACGTCGCGCAAAACCATCGCGGGCGCCCGGAAGCGCGCGCCGCGCGCGAGCAGGCGGTTCTCGGGATCGCGCTGCAGCAGCTCGCGGCTCACGCGGCTGCTCTGGCGATACGTCGCGCTGGTCACGATGAGGCGGTGCATCTGCTTCATGCTCCAGCCGCGCGCGCGAAACTCGTCCGCGAGCCAGTCCAGCAAATCGAGGTGCAACGGCAGCTCGCTCTGCACGCCGAAATCCTCCGCCGTCTTCACCAATCCCGCGCCGAAAAACGTCTGCCACATACGGTTCACCTGCACGCGCGCGGTGAGCGGATGCTCGGGCGCGAACAGCCACTGCGCGAAGCCCAGCCGGTTCGGCGGCGCGTTCTTCGACGGCGCGGGGAGGAAGGCGGGCGTGGCGAAAGTGACCTTGTCCTTCGGCTTCAAATACTCGCCGCGGTCCAGCAGGAACGTCTCGCGCGGCTTGTCATCGCGCATGACCATCACACGCGGCACCTCTTCCTTTCGATATTTCTCCGCCTGTTTTTTCAGGTCATCCACGACCTTCGCCGCGGCGTCCTTGGCGGCGACGCCCGGCCAGACTTTGGTTTCAAACGCCGTGCGCAAGCCGGCGGCGAGTTCCTTGCGCTGCGCGTCGCTGCGTTTGTCGCCCGCGATTTTGAGGATGCCCGCGAGGTTCGGCGGCAGCGGCTTGGCGTCGGGCGTGGTGGAATCAGGCGTCAACCCGGTGGTCCACGCCGCGAGCGCGAGTTCAAATTTTTCCTTCGCCTGTCCATTCGTCTCCGCGGCCTTGATCTTCGCCTCGTGCGCCGCGAACCACAGCTTGTTCTCGTCGGTCATCAACTCGGCGAACGGCGCGGCGATGCGCTTGGGGCCGGGGCCGCCGCCCGCGAGGCCGTTTTCCGAAACCTGGTTGAACGCCGACATCAGCCCGTAGTAATCGCGCTGCGTGAGCGGATCGTACTTGTGATCGTGGCACTGCGCGCACGCCATCGTCAGCCCGAGCCACGTCGTCGCCGTTGTGTCCACGCGGTCGAAGAGGATGTTGAAGCGCTGCTCCTCGGCGATCGCGCCGCCCTCGCCGTTGAGCAGGTGATTTCGATTGAACGCCGTCGCGATGAGCTGGTCATCGGTCGGTTTGGGCAGGAGATCGCCGGCGAGCTGCTCGATGGAGAAGCGGTCGAACGGCAGATCGGCATTGAGCGCACGCACGACCCAGTCGCGCCACATCCATTGAAACGTGTCGCCGTCCTGCTGGAAGCCGTTGCTGTCCGCGTAGCGCGCGGCGTCGAGCCACGGCAGCGCCAGTCGCTCGCCGTAGTGCGGCGATTTCAGCAGGCGTTCCACGAGCCGCTCGTACGCGTCCGGCGCGGTGTCGGCGATGAACGCATCGACCTCTTCCGGCTTCGGCGGCAGGCCGAGCAAATCCAGCGACAACCGGCGGATCAACGTCGCGCGATCCGCCTCGGGGGACGGCGACAAACCCGCCGCCTCGAGCTTCGCGAGTACAAAGCGGTCGAGGTCGCCGCGCGGCCAATCGGCGCGTTTCACCGACGGCGGCGCAGGCCGCTGCGGCGCGAGATACGCCCAGTGCGATTGATATTCCGCGCCCTCGGCGATCCAGCGTTTGAGCAGTTCCTTCTGCGCGGCGGTGAGCGTGCGATTGGCTTTGGGCGGCGGCATCAGCTCGTCGGGATCGGTGGAAAAGATGTGTTTCACCAGTTCGCTTTCCTGCGGTTTGCCCGGCACGAACGCCTTCGCCTTCAGCGCCTCCGCGCGCACGTCCAGGCGCAGATCGGCCTTGCGATGATTCGCGTCCTGGCCGTGGCAGTAGAAGCAGTTCTCGGACAGGATCGGCCGGATGTCGCGGTTGAACTCGAGCTTGGCCGGGGCGGCTGGCGCGCCCGGCGGGCTTTGCGCGACGGCGGCATCGGCGAGGAAAAGGACGGCGGAGAAAAGGAGGAAGCGTTTCATCGGGAAAGCGCCGGCGACGCGCCGGAAGCGTTGTTTTTCGTCCGCGGCACCGCGGCGGCCACTCGGAAAGGCATGGAGAAATTCTGCATCGCGTTTTCGGACTGTGGCGGGCGTTGCGGATTCAGAACAGTTTCAATTCGCGCGTCGCAGTGCGCAGCGGCTTGTTCGCCGCGCACACAGCCGCGCACCGGGGTGCCGCGGCGTAGGGAACGCCGATCTCCAAAACGGCGCGTGGATGCGGAGTGGCGGGGCGCGCGGAACGGGAGTTCGGCGTTCCGCGGTCGTGGCACCCCGCGCCCGCCGATTTTTTGGCGGTGCCGGTGCGATTGGAAACGATCACTCGGTGGCCAGCTTCCGTTTGTTTGCGGGTGTCGGGGCGCTGGCAGGAACAGGGATTGGCGGCTCTTTCAACGTGGGCGGTCGGGTGAGCCAGCCGAGGGAGGCGAGGAATTTGTCCGCCTCGAGCAGGGTCTTCGATTTGAACGGCTCCTGGTTGAAGAAACCGTGCGCCTGCTGTTCGTAGAAGACCGCGTCGCAACGCGCGCCGGCGGCTTTCATGTTCGCCTGAAAACGCTCGACGGTGCTGACGGGGATCAGTTTGTCATTGCGGCCAAGGAACACGATGGCGGGCGGCGAGTTGGAACTTATGTTGTGTGCGGGCGAAAATTCCTTCACGCGATTGCCCACGCGCTGCTGGCCCCAGCCGCCGTCGGGGCCGTTGTCGAAGACGGGGTTGAAGAGCACGAGCGCGTTGGCTTTGGGCGACACTTTCAGATCATCCTGCGGATCGTCCTGGCCCTCGACCAGGCCGACGAAGGCCGCGAGATGTCCGCCCGCCGATCCGCCGCCCGCGCCGATGCGCTTGGGATCCACGCCCAGTTCCCCCGCGTGCGAACGTACCCAGCGCATGGCCGACTTGGCATCGCGCACACAGATTTCCGGCGGCCCGGGAATATCCTTGAGCAACCGATACTCGACCTGCGCGCAGACCATGCCGCGGCGTGCGAGATAGGCGGCCTGCTCGGTGAACTGCGTGGGCGTGCCACCGACCCAGCCGCCGCCGTGGAAGAACACGAGCGCGGGGCGCTGATCGGTCGCCTTCCAGTCGGCGGGTTTCACGAGCGAGAGTTTCAGTTCGCGGTCGCCGATTTTTTTGTAAACCACCGTTTCCGCGCCGTGCAGCCGAAGCGGCGCGGCGACGAACAGAGCCGTGAGTAAAACGAGAAACGTGTTTTTCATTTCGGTGCGGGGTTGGTTTTTTGGGTGATGGCAATGCTGACGTCGTTCGCCTGTTTCGCGCCCGGCGTGCTGCGGCCGTTGGCGAAATAGTCTTCGAGCAGGCGGGAGAGTTTGGCGACCACTTCCGGGTGCTTCGTGTGGAGGTTCTTCGTTTCGCCGGGATCGGTGGCGAGGTCATAGAGCTGAACGTCGGGCAGGTCCTGCTGCTTGGCGTCGGCGTCGCCGGGTTTTCCCCAACCGCCGGAGCCGGGGCAGAGTTCGAGTTTCCACGGACCCTGCCGGATGGCGAAGCGGCCGTGGATGCTGTGGTGCACAACGGCTTCGCGCAGCGGCGCGGGGTCGCGGCCGAGCAATGCGGGGAGCAGGCTCACGCTGTCTTCGCCTGAACTGGCGGGGAGTTTCGCGCCGAGGATTTCCGCACAGGTCGCAAGCAGGTCGGTGTGGCAGATGAGCTGCGAACTCTGCGTGCCGGGTTTCACCTTGCCGGGCCAGCGCGCGAAGAACGGCACGCGATGACCGCCATCCCAGATGTCGGCCTTGTAGCCGCGAAACTGGGCGCTGGCGAAGTGGCCCTGCTGTTCGAGCTTCGCGGTGCCGGCGGCGGGCGAGCAGCCGTTGTCGCTGGTGAAAATGACGAGCGTGTCGTTCGCGACGCCCGCCTGCTCGAGCGCGCCGAGCACTTCGCCGACGGCCCAGTCGGTTTCCATCACGAAGTCGCCGTACTCGCCGAGGCCGCTTTTGCCCTGCCACTCGCGGCTCGGGACGATGGGCGTGTGCGGCGAGTTGAGCGCGAGGTAGAGAAAGAACGGCCCGCCGGCTTGGGCGCGGACGGCAATGTGTTCGCGTGAACGCCGGACCAGCGCGGGCAGCAGGTCCACCGGCTCGATGATTTGCGTGACGCGGTCATTTTCAAACACCGACTTCATCATGCGCGCGTGATGAAAACCGAAGAACGTGTCGAAGCCGCGCGTGACCGGACCGTCGCGCGTGATCGCGCCGAGCGGCGCGCCCGCGAGCTTGCCCTGGCCCGGGCCGCCGCCGCGTTTGTCTGCGCCCGCGATGGTGTAGCCGAGATGCCATTTGCCAATGCACGCGGAGTGATAGCCATGCTGCTTCAGCAACGCGGGCACCGTGAGCCGGCCGGCGGCGATCAGCGGCGCGACGTAGCCATCGAGCACGCCGTTCTGGAGCCGCGTGCGCCAGGCATGGCGCCCCGTGAGCAATCCGTAGCGCGTGGGCGTGCAGACGGACGAGCCGCTGTGCGCGTCCGTGAAGGTCAGGCCCTGCGCCGCCAGCTTGTCGAGGTGCGGCGTCTTGATCTTGCCGCGCTGCGGATTGAGGCACTGCACGTCGCCGTAGCCGAGGTCGTCGGCGAGGATGTAAACGAGGTTGGGTTTGCGCGCGGCGTCGGCGGCGGGGAGGGCGGCGAGCGGCAGCAGGAGCAGGGCGGCGAAGGCGGCGAGGAGGAATTTGGCGGGCCGGTTGTTCATTTGTTTCAGCGGTTTTTTCGGGCGTCGCGACCAGCCGCGAGTTCCCTCCGGGAATCAGGGCGGGGGTGCATCAAAATCAGCAAGGCGATTCGCGGACCCGCATCCCGTTGGCCTTATTCAATGGGCGGGACGGTCGGGTTCGCGCGGCGTGCGGGGCCGATTTGAAAACCCCAATTGCGGCGTGAATCCGTAGGTTGGTTGCATTCTGCGTGAGCAATAAACGCTCACGATATGCCTCATAAACCGGTAAATCGGTGAGGCATAAAGCAACCGTCTATTGCGGTGGAAGTCGCAGTTCCTCGTGGCTGAAGCCCGCCGCCGTGCATTGGTAAATTCAGTCACCGATCGGTCCCAGTTCGTAACTGGTACTGCGGCCTCCGGCGTCGCTCTGCCTTAAAATCCCGCGTTCCAGCAGCACCTGGATGTCGCGCAGCGCCGTGTCCGGCGAGCACTTCGCGAGCTTCGCGTACTTGGAGGACGTGAGCTTTCCGACGAAGCCGTCCAGCAGCCGGTTGAGCACTTTTTGCTGCCGCTCGTTGACGGGCTGATGGTTCACCTTCTCCCAGAGCCGCGCCTTGAGCAGCGTTTGGGCGAGCGCGGTCTCGGCGCCGGACATGGCGCGGCCGAGACAGCCGAGGAACCATTCCAGCCAGGGAGTGATGTCCATCGTGCCGCGCTGATTGCGTTCCAACATGCGATAGTAGGCTTGGCGTTCCGCCTCGATTTGAGTTGAAAGACTGTAAAAGCGCTCGGTCGTGCCATCGGCGCGAGCCAGCAACATGTCCGCTATGGCCCGCCCGATACGCCCGTTGCCGTCTTCAAACGGATGGATCGTCTCGAACCAGAAATGCGCGACGCCGGCCTTCAATACCGGATCACCGTCCGCAGAGCCGTCCATCCACTTCAGAAAAGTCGTCATCTCGGCGTCCAACCGTGACGCCTCGGGTGCTTCGAAATGCACCTGCTCGCGCCCGATTGGGCCGGACACCACCTGCATTGGTCCGGCCGAAACCGGCCGCCATCGGCCGACCGCGATGCGGGTCGTTCCGCTGCGGCCGGTCGGGAAAAGCGCGCAATGCCAGCCGAACAGGCGCTCGGCCGTCAGCCTCTGGTCATAATGCTGGGTGGCATCCAGCATCATCTCCACCACGCCGTCCACGTCGCGACTCGAGGGCTTCAATCCGGCGACGTTTAGTCCGAGACGTCGGGCAATGGATGAGCGCACCTGTTCGGCGTCCAGGTGTTCGCCTTCGATGGCGCTGGATTTGAGAACGTCGGCCGTCAGCGTCGTCAGGCTCGCCTCCGAACGCAGCCGGAAACCCAGCCCCTCCATGCGCCCGAGCAAACGCCCCTGCCGATGCCGCACCTCCGCCAGTAAAGACGAGAGCCGCGCGGCATCCCAAGTCAACCGGGGCCAGTCGGGCAGTGCATGAATGTATCCCATAATCTCCGCAAAATGTGCGGAGAATCTGCCGGGCATTCGCCGCACGGGCAAGAATCATCCGCGGCGTCAGGCCCGGTTTCGGCCGGGTTTGCGCTGCCTGGCTGTCCGCGTGGCTCGGCGCGTTCGGACCCGTTTGCAGCGTTCCCGGTCGAAGCAGCATGGCGGCCGTGCTCCCCGCGACCCCGCGCCGTTTTCGCCCCGCCAAAATTGCCCTTTCCTTAAAGGGGAACGCCCGTATCTTGCGCCCCGGTTTAGTTTGCGGAAGAGTCGAAACGCCGCGGGGGCCATCTGGCTGTCGCGGTTTGTTCGTTTATCCGCCTCAAGTTCAATGGACGCCGCGCACATTCGTAATTTCAGCATCATCGCCCACATCGACCACGGGAAGACCACGCTCTCCGACCGGTTGCTGCATCGCACCGGCACCATCGCCACGCGCGACATGAAGGAGCAGTTGCTCGATGCGATGGATTTGGAAAAGGAACGGGGCATCACGATCAAGGCGCATCCGGTCACGATGCTCTATACCGCCAGGGACGGCGAGGTGTACGAACTGAACCTCATCGACACGCCCGGACACGTCGATTTCGCGTACGAGGTCTCACGCAGCCTCACCGCCTGCGAGGGCGCGTTGCTCATCATTGACGCCGCGCAAGGCGTCGAGGCGCAGACCGTCGCCAACGTGCATCTGGCGATGAAGCTGAGCCTCGAGGTCATCCCGGTGATCAACAAGATCGACCTCCCGCACGCGGACATTCCGCAGACCTTGCAGCAGCTCGAGGACATTATCGCCATCCCGAAGGAGCTGGCCGTGCTCGCCAGCGCCAAGGAAGGCATCGGCATCGAGGACATTCTCGAGGCGGTCGTGAAACGCATCCCGGCACCGAAGGGGACTGGCGCGCCGAGTTTGCAGGCGCTGGTGTTTGACTCTTACTTCGACACCTACAAGGGCGTGGTGTCGCATGTGCGCGTCTTCAACGGCGAACTGCGCGCGGGCATGTTGGTGAAGCTCCTGCACTCGGGAAAAACGGTCGAGATCAAGGAGGTCGGCAGCTTCAATCCCAAGCCGTACGTCCGCGAGAAACTTCAGTTGGGCGAGACTGGCTACATCACGGCGAACATCAAGAGCCCGGCCGAAGTGAAGATGGGCGACACCATCACCGACGCGCGGCATCCCTCGCCGGAACTGCCCGGCTTCAAGGAGATTCACCCGATGGTGTTCAGCGGGATTTATCCGATCAACACCTCGGACTACGAGCATCTGAAGGTGAACCTGGCGAAGCTGCAGTTGAACGATTCGGCCTTCGTGTTTCAGAGCGAGAGTTCGGTGGCGCTGGGCTTTGGTTTTCGCTGCGGCTTCCTCGGGCTGCTGCATCTGGAGATCGTGCAGGAACGGCTGCGGCGCGAGTATGGGATGGACATCATCACCACCTATCCGAGCGTGGTGTACAAGGTGACCCTGACCGACGGCACGACCAAGGAGATCGACAATCCGGCGTTCATGCCGGCCGTGAATTACATCCTCAAAATCGAAGAGCCGATGGTCGAGGCGTTCGTGATTTGTCCCAACGAAAACATCGGGGACATGATGGCGCTGCTCTCCGAGAAACGCGGCGGCGCCGAGCACACCGAGACGCTGGACGCGCGCCGCGTGATGATTACGAGCAAGCTGCCATTGAACGAAATCCTCATCGACTTCCATGACCGCATCAAAAGCATGACGCGCGGCTACGGCTCGATGGACTACGAGGAGATCGGCTATCAGGAGGCGGACATGGTGAAGCTGGACATGCTGGTGAACCTGGAGCCGGTGGACGCCTTCTCGTGCCTGGTGCATCGCTCCAAGGCCGAGAGCCGCGGGCGCGCGCTGGCGGCCAAGCTCAAGGAGGTCATCCCCTCGCAGCAGTTTTCCGTGGCGATTCAGGCGGCCATCGGCGGCAAAATCATCGCGCGCGAGACGGTCAGCGCGATGCGCAAGGACGTGACGGCCAAGTGCTACGGCGGCGACATTTCTCGGAAACGCAAACTGTTGGAGAAGCAGAAGGAAGGTAAGAAGAAGATGAAAATGTTCGGCTCGGTCAACATCCCGCAGGAGGCCTTCATCGAAGTGCTCAAGGCCTGAGCTGTCACGGCGTATGCTTTTCTACTGGCTCCGTTCCCGCACCGCCCGGCACGCGACCGAGATGCGCAAGCACGCGCTCAAGCTGCTCAATTCCCAGCGCGACATCCTCTCCCCGCCCGCCATCACCGCGATGGAGGAGGCGATGGCCGAACTCGATTCCGCCGTGAAAGCGCAGGCCGACAAACCGGCGCTGCTGGCCAGGATGGAGAACCTCGAGCTCGTCGCCGCCAAGTGGCTCAAGCCCTATCCCCACGCCTCGATCCGCGAAAACGTCGAGGTCATCCTCGTCGCCATCGCCGTGGCCATGGCCATCCGCACGTTCTTCCTGCAGCCCTTCAAAATCCCCACCGGCTCGATGCAGCCGACGCTCTACGGCATCACGCACGAAGACCTGCGCGGCAAACCCGGGGTGGAGATTCCCGGCGTCGTCACGCGGTTTGTGGATTCGTGGTTTCGGGGGATTTCCTATTATCAGCTCGTGGCCGAGGAGGATGGGGAACTGTTGAACGTAGAGGAGGCGGTGCTGCTGCTGCCCTTTGTCAAAAAGCAAAAGCTCCTCGTCGGCAGCCGCTGGTACACCGTCTGGTTTCCGCCGGACAACTTGCGGGGGCGCGCCGGCTTTCATCCGGGGCAATCCTTCAAACGCGGCGAGGACATCATCAAGCTGCGCGTCACCAGCGGCGACCATCTGTTCGTGGACCGGATGTCCTATAATTTCCGCAAGCCCACGCGCGGCGACATCATCGTGTTCGAGACCAAGGGCATTCTGCATCCGAACATGCCGCAGGATCAGTTTTACATTAAGCGCCTGGTCGGCCTCGGGGATGAAAAGCTGCGCATCGGCGACGACAACCATCTGGTCGTCAACGGCGTCCGCCTCGACGCCGCCACGCCGCATTTCGAGCGCCTGTACCGCTTCGACCGCGGCGAGCCGAAGCCGAACCACTACTTCGGCCATGTGAACAACGCGACTGCGCCCGGCCTCGCGCCGATATTCCCCACCGGAACTTCCGAAGTGACCCTCGGTCACAACCGCTACATGGCGATGGGCGACAACACGCTGAACAGCTTCGACTCCCGCGGCTGGGGCGACCTCCCGCGCGAGAATGTCATCGGGAAATCGTTCTTTGTTTACTGGCCGTTCAGTGTGCGGTGGTCGTTTGGGGCGAGGTAGGAGCAACTTCGGCGCAGAATCAGCCCTTTTTGAGACGCAGTTGTTCTCATATTGAGATTTGCGGCGATGGCTTCAAGACCGTCCGTATTCCGCTGCTGCCCGAGGGTCAGAAGCGCGTGCTGACGTATTATACGCGGCCCGGCGATGTGTTCGGCTGGGCGTGCGTGGAGCTGGCGGCGTTGCGGGTGGTCCGGCTCGCGTGGCGTGGTTGGCGCGAGCGAAAGCGCACGACGGCTGGTTCCAGTTGAAGCACGCGTCGAACTCGCACAGCGGAGAGAACGCTAGAACCGGTGCCCCAAGGCAACGACACCCCGTGAACTCACTGCCCGAACTTTGGTTCAGCAATCAGCCACGCCTGCCCTTCAAAACAGGAGTATTGGCAGGGGGAAATTCCGGCGCTAGCAATTCGTGGACGCCGATTCCGAAGGCATGTGCAATCTTCTCAAGGGTTTTCAGGCCGGGGTTGTCCTTGATCCCAAGCTCGTAAAATTGGAAGAGCTTTTGGCCGATTCCACAAGCTTCCGCCGCTTGTTCCTGTGTCCAGCCAAGGCGTTTCCGCAGCGCACGAAGGCGCTTCCGAAAGACGATTGCGGCGGGAGAATCTGGCACTGATGCACCATGATTTTTTCACCTTGCCTTAAACACTTCCTAAAGGTACCCTTCGCTATCAAATTCAGAGCAACCAGTTAAACGCCAAAATGCCTGATTCCATGAACAAATACGAGGGCTACTATGTAACTGTGGCGGGTGGCGAAGACCCCGGTGGGGCGAAAAATCTGTGCGAGGCCGCAGAAGAGGAGTTTTCGGGCCTAAATGCCGACATTTCCGACAGTCCGCACGACCCGGCAGGCATTATTCTTAGTGGTCCCGAGGGGGCAAATCCCGAAATCTGCGCAGAAATTAGGCGTTGGTGTGAAGCGAAGCGGGAGAAATATTGCTAAAGCGGGAATAGACTGAAATTGGCGGTGAACCGGGCGGACTACCTGACCAAAAGAAGTGTATGGGAAAATCGTATCTTCTTAGTATCGACGGTAGGAACGCTGGTCCGTTCACAAAACAGGAACTCACTGGCAAGTTCTTGCGCGGAGAAATCGAGGAAACAACGCAACTCTGCGCTGTCGGCGGGAGTTCTTGGGAATCGCTGTCCGACTGGCAGCGAAAGGTTACGGCGCGAAAAAAGCTCGTACCGTTGATTTTCGGGATCTCGTTCTGTTTGGTCGCAGCGGTTTGCGGATTCAAGTTCCTTGAACTTGACGTAAAAAGCCTTCAAAAGCAGGTGGATGAATACGAGCAATCTTTACCGGAGAAAATCGCCAAGATTGAAAATCTGGTAAGTGACAAGAAAGTAGAGGCGGCGATACGAGAGCGCGGCTATAATTTGTTTTTGAAATTTGATAGAATCCCAGAACTCTTCGAGCTGGACCGACAACGAGTTAAGCGCGACGCGTATGTGCAGAACGAACTCAGTAAACTAAAGAGCCTTGGTGAACAGGATAAGGCCGGGTTGATTCAACAACGCGACGTGATAAGGGCGGGAATGGTTCGTATGCACCGCATGAGACTGGAGTATGGGGTTGGCGGTGGCTTGGCGCTTGCGTTTGGGGCATCTATGTTCCTCATCGCGGCTCGCATAAAAACAGTTGCGCGTCCGGGGCTTCCCGGCGTTCGGAGCGCGCCGCCCATGCGGGACAGCGCCCGCCGCAAAAGCTTCTCTGCCTACGCAATTGGCATAATCGTTTTGATGTTCGCCTTTTGGCTGGGCTTGTCCTACCGCTTCGATGCGAATCGCCGCAGCTTCGCAATGCAAGTGGACTTGATAATCCTCCTGAAAAAGGAGGCGCAGGAGAACAAAGCACTAATGGATTTCATGGAGGCAAGATTTGGCAAGAAGATGAACAGCGAGGAAAAGGCTGAGAGTCAGCAAGCTGAAGCCAAAATTGCCAAACTGACGGCAGAAGTTGAAGACTTTGAGAGAAAGAAGTGGGCGAAGGGTGCCGGAGCGCTCTGTGCGCTAGGCATGGGCATCGGTTTCCTTGTCGGGGCAAGCAGGACAAAGCCGCCAGAGCGTCCGCCGCGCCCGCCCCCCCCTCAAGCTAACCAGCTTTCCAATCCTCCCGTCCCGCCGCCAGCACCAAAACCCGCAACGCCGAAGGAACCGAAAGCGCTCTGTCCGGCCTGTCAGCAGAAGGTTGCTTTCCCGAAGCAGATGGAAGGACACCAGATTGCCTGCCCAACTTGCGGCGCAATGATGACCTTGGACGATTGTTCCGAAACCCTCGCCTAGTCGAATTTGCCGTCAGCAAGCGAATTTAATTTCCCTAGCCGCTTGCGCGTTCTTTTGGCGAAGTGTCCGCTTGAGTCGGTCCGAAAAAGTTTCATCTAGCACACGGAGGTTTCCATATCGGTCAACCGCGTCTTTCGTGACGTAATCAATCCCGGTCTGACCAAGCTCCGCGCGAAACGGTTTAATCTTCCCCTGCCATTCTTCCTTCGTACTTCCGAACGCATCGCGCCACGGATTTGATTCTGTCCAGAGTTCTCATGCCGATTTGCTATCTCATTAGCACCCGGCTTCAGCCGGGTGTTGAGGAAAGGGGAATCGAGCAGCCGTTTTAACGGCTTTGCCGGCCGCGCGATCCACGGCGGCAAATCGGAGAAACCGCTGAAACGGTTGGGCCGTCTCCCTTTCGCAGAACACCCGGCTGAAGCCGGGTGCTAATGAGATAAAAAATCCGCTCGACGAAATGGGGATGCAGTCGGGCGAATGCCGCCAGCCTTGCGGAAATTTCCCCGGTCCGTTTAATGGCGCGCAATTCATCCGACCAACGCACCTATTATGTTTTCTCGACTCCCCGCCTTCGTTCC
The DNA here is from genome assembly GCA_945861535.1 of Akkermansia muciniphila. Lineage (GTDB taxonomy): Bacteria > Verrucomicrobiota > Verrucomicrobiia > Limisphaerales > BJHT01 > BJHT01. Next base: position 60,424 of record CAMAUZ010000045.1, read on the forward strand.
CTCTCTCCGGTTCGCCGCCTTGCTTCTTGCGGCGGTCACCGTCGCTCCCCTCCGTGCCGCTGAACTGCCGCGGCCGGATTTTCCGGCCGCGCTCACGGAAACGGTCGAGATGCTGCGCGGCTTCATCCGCGTGGACACGGTGAATCCGCCGGGCAACGAAACCCGCGGCGCGGTGTATTTGAAGGCCATCCTCGACCGCGAGGGCATCCCGTCCGAAATCCTCGAACTCGAACCGGGCCGCGGCAACCTCATCGCCCGCCTCAAGGGCAATGGAAAAAAGCAACCACTCCTGCTCATGGGCCATCTTGATGTCGTCGGGGTCGAGCGCGCCAAGTGGACCGTGGACCCTTTCGGGGGCGTGGTGAAGGACGGCTACATTTATGGTCGCGGCGCGCTCGACGACAAAGGCATGGCCAGCGCGTTCCTCCAGATTTTCCTCCAGTTGCACCGGCTCAAGGTGCCGCTGGACCGTGACGTGATTTTCTTGGCGGAAGCCGGCGAGGAAGGGACCACGCACGTCGGGATCGATTT
>CAMAUZ010000046.1 GCA_945861535.1 Akkermansia muciniphila
GGAGCGCGGGCGGAAAACGCGACCGTCTTGGAACCGCTCGGCCGCCTGTGGAGTTATCACGCGTTCATCTTGCTGTGCATCCTCGGCGCGGGCGGGTTCTTGCTGCCGCGTTTTCTCGGGCTGGGCGCGCGACGAAAGTTTGAAACCTCAATCGCCACCACTCCGGAATGGCGGCGGGCCGTGGCCGTGGCGGGCAGCGCCGGGTTGCTCATCGTGGCGTCCTATCCGCTGGAGGCCGCAGGTTGGACGCGCTGGGCGGGTACGCTGCGGGCGCTCACGATGGTCGCGTATTTGTGGAACGAAATGCCGCTCGAACGGTTGCGCTGGTCGTGGAGCGGAGTGCAGTGGTTTTTGATCGTGGGCCTCGGGTGTCTGCCGCTCGGCGTGCTCACGGCGGCATGGCTGCCGGACACGCGGGTGGGATTGTCCCACATCGAACTGATCACCGGCTTCGGACTCATCACGCTCGGAGTCGGGACACGCGTGGTGTTCGGTCACAGCGGCGAACGCGAGCAACTGGATCGCTTCCAGCCGTGGCTCACGACCGCAGGGGTGCTGCTGTTTCTCGCGATGCTGAGCCGGGTCAGCGGCGACTTCCTGCCCAAGTCCACGCTCAGCCATTACGTGAGCGCCGCGTGGTGCTGGATCGCGGGCGTGGTGATCTGGGCGGTCTGTGTGCTGCCGAAAATTCTCCGGGCCGATCGGGAGGGATAGCCGGGGCGACTCCGCGGGCCCAGCCGGCCCGGACGCAGTCGGCGTGCGACGGTCGCTGCGGCCGAGGACGGTCAAACTCGGGGGCCACTGCTCGCCGCCCGCACGGCCTCAGTGTTCCCAGACGTTCGCGCCCGTCGCATGAGCAACCGATTTCAGTCGGCCACCAACAACTGCGGACCGTCGCCGCCACCTCGCGCAAAATCCCCCTCAAGTCCCGCGTCGCCTCCGCCGATGCCTTGGGTGTTTGCTTATGATTGCCAGCCGCACGGGCCGGTCGTACCGTCAACGCTTCCGGCGCGGACTGGCCGGTGAAGCGTGCTGTGGCCCCTAAAATATCCCTCGCCGTGACTGCCCTTTCGAGCGAACCCAAAACCGCCACCGCGGTGGAGCCGCCCCCGGTTCCTCACCCCCACCCCCACGCCGCCGCCCTCGTCTCGATTCGCCGCTGGCTGGACACCGGCTACGCGACGCTCGACTCGGCCGGCAACATTCTCCAGCTCAGTCGCCCGCTCGCCGACTGGCTCGAACTCTCCGCCGAGACGCTCCCCGGAAAACCCTTCTGGCCGCTGCTCCTCGCGCGGTTTCCCGCGGCCGCCGACGCGCTGCGCGAGTTCAGCCAGGCACCCGCCCCGTTCGCACAACTGTCGCTTTCGTCCGCCCACGCCGGCGGCGCGCCCGCCGAGGCGGCCCGCGCCTGGTTCCAGCTCGAGCGCACCCTGCATCCCGGCGGCAGCGTCGTCCGCCTCAACTCCGTCCTCCCGCCCGCGCGCGACCTGGCCGACGCGCCGTGGGAAGAACACCTCCGCAATGAATCCTCGCGCCGCGACCTGTTCGTGCGCCTGCTGCGCGCCGAGTCGCAGTTGGAAAACCTGACCCAGCGCTGGCCCGGCGTGATTTTCAGTCAGAGCGCCGATTTCACGTTTCAATTTGTCAGCCCGCAGATTGCCGAACTCACCGGCATTCCCGCCGCGGAATGGCGGCGGCGGCTGCAACCCTTCTGGCAGGTCATCCACGAGGCCGACGCGCGCGATCTCCAGCAGCAATGCCTCCGCGCCGCGCAGACCGGCGAGCGCGTCACCAGCACCTTCCGCGTGCGCCATGTCCACACCGGCCACGTCACCTACGTGCTCGAACATCGCCAGGCCATCCGCAGCACCGGCGGGCTGCTCCTCGGCTACGAGGGCGTGTGGCTGGACATCACGCGCCAGACCATCGCCGAGCAGCGCCTCGCCTCGGCGGCGTGGAAGGAAACCCTCGGCCTCATCACGATGGGTCTGGCCCACGATTTCAGCAACAGCATGGCCGGCATCCAGGGGCTGAGTGATTCCTTTCTGGCGGGCCTCGCCGCCGACCATCCCTTCCACGAGGGCCTCACGCTCATTCTCCGCAATGCCCGGCACGCCACCCAGCTCGTCCGCCGCATCATCAGCCTGCACCACGGAAAAATTGGCGAATGGAATTACCACGACCTGAACGAAATCGCGCGGGACAACGTGGACCTCGTCCGCCTCACCCTCCCGCGCCGCATTGAAATCCGCACCGAACTGGCCGCCGGCCAACTGCCGGTTTACGCCGACGCCGTCGAGTTCCGGCAGGTCATCATCAACCTCGCGCTCAACGCCGCGCACGCCATGCCCGAAGGCGGCACCCTCACCTTCCACACCTCGCAGCACGACACCCTGCCGCCGTTGGCCCATATTCAGGGCCTGCGCCCGCGGCTCCCCGCCGTCTGCCTCACCGTCACGGACACCGGCTGCGGCATCAAAACCTCGCATCTCGAGGCCATCTTCAAGCCCTTCTTCACCACCAGCGCGCTCAACCAAGGCTCCGGCCTCGGCCTCTACAACGCCCGACTCTTCGTCGAGAAACACCGCGGCATGATCTCCGTGGAATCGGTCGAAGGCGTTGGCACCGTCTTCCGCGTCTGGCTGCCGCTGCCCAATTTCTACGAAGCGGAAACCGCCACCTCCGGGGGTGCCGCCAGCGCTCCACCGCCGCCCATCGCCCGGCGGCAGCTCGTGCTCGCCGGCCCCGCGGGCCAGCTCCGCTCCGCCACCGCCGAGCGCCTGCGCGTCGCCGGCTATTACGTCGCCAACGCCCGCTCGCCGCGAGACGCACTCGAAATCCTCACGGCACCGGGGCACCGTTTCGACGGTTTGGTAATCGTCACCGACCGCGACCATCCCAATTTCTGCGACCTCCCCGGCGAGGTGCGCCAGCGCGCCCTGCCGGTGAAAACGATCCTGCAAGTACTCGGCTGCGGTGCCGATGACCTCGACCCCCGCTGGCTCGCCGCCACCGACCTGTTCATCCCGCCCGAGCTTTCCGGGCCGGACATCCTCGCCCGCCTGGATCAACTCCTAAGTCCGCCCACCTAGCCCGCTGTTATGCCCGAGCCTGCCGCCAGCCCCGCCGCCAGCTACCGCGTCCTCGTGGTGGACGATGAAGAAATCGTCCTCGTCGCTCTGCGTGACACCCTGCGCCGCGAAGGCTACCAGGTCGTCACCGCCACCAACGCCATGGACGGCCTGGCCATTTTGCAGCGCGAAAAATTCGCCGCCATCCTCACCGACCAGATGATGCCGATGCTTACCGGCCTCGAGTTCCTCGCCCAGGTGAAGCAGATCCAGCCCGACGCCACGCGCATCCTCATCACCGCCGTCCTGAATCTCACCACCGTCATCGAAGCCATCAACAAGGGCGAAATCTACCGCTTCATCGTCAAGCCCTGGCTGCGCGAGGAACTCCTCGCCACCCTCCGCAACGCCGTCCAGCGCTACGATCTCATCTGCCGCAACGCCGCCCTCCAGGCCACCACGCTCGCGATGAACGAGCAACTCCGGCAGCTCAACCAATCGCTCGCCCAGCAGATGGCCCGCATCGCCGAGCAGAACACCCAGCTCGCCACCTTGAACCAGGCCCTCGACGCCAACCTCCAGCGCTCCGTCGAGCTGTGCCTGCGCACGATGCAGACCTTCTACCCCACGCTCGGCAACCAGGCCCGCCGCGTGCAGCAGCTCTGCCTCGCCATGGCCGATGAACTCCGGCTGCCGCCCAACGACCGCAAGGTGCTCGAAATCAGCGCGTGGCTCCACGACATCGGCCTCGTCGGCATTCCCCGGTCGCTGATCAAAAAGTGGGAGCAAAACCCCGGCAACCTCAGCGAAAACGAACGCCTCCTCGTCGAGCAGCACCCCGTCCTCGGCGAGGAACTCGCCGCCTTCGTCCACCACCTCAAGCCCGTCGGCCCCATCATCCGCGGCCACCACGAACGCTTCGACGGCCACGGCTACCCCGACCGGCTCGCCGCCGACAACATCCCCTGGCTGGCCCGGCTGCTCGCCGTCGCCGTTGGCTACGCCGCCAGCCCGCTGCACAGCGAGGAAGCCCTCGAGGCCGTCAAGCACGCCAGCGGTTCCCTCTACGATCCCGACGCTGTCCGCGCCTTCCTCCGCGTCCTCCCGCGCACCGTCCTGCCGCACCGCGAACGTGAGGTCATGCTCACCGAACTGCGCCCCGGCATGATCCTCGCCAAAGGCATTTATACCGCGAGCGGCATGCTCCTCCTGCCTGACGGCGAGCGATTAAGTGAGCTGAACATCGATAAATTGCGAAACCACAACCGGATTAATCCGATAACCCAATCACTGATCGTGACTGCTTGATCGGTATCATGGTTTTGCGAGAACGAACAATCACACCCGCCGTCGGACCGCCCGGACGTGAGGAATGGTGGCGCTGCCTCTTCGAGCAATCGGAGGACGCCCAGATCATCTGCTCCGCCCGCGGCGAGGTCTTCGAGGCCAACCGCCGGGCCTGCCAGCTCCTCGGCTTCACCGCCGACCCCGCCCGCCGCCGCGCCACGGTCTTCGAGTTTTTCACGCCCAACGTCGGCCACAAAATCGAGGAGTGGCTCCGCCGCCCGCATCGCCGCACCGAGGTCATCCCCGCCGTCGGCCTCGTCGGTCCCGGTTTCCTCAGCTACCTCGTCGATGTCCACCTCACCGCGCTGGACGCCCACACCTGGCTGCTGGCCATCCGCGACGCCAGCCGCCGCTGGCGCATGGAATCCCACGTCCAGCGCCTGATGACCGCCGTCAATTCCACGCCCGACGTGGTTTTTCTGACCGACGCCGATTTCAAAATCATTTTCGCCAACGCCGCCCTCCACACCGTCACCGGCTACTCCCTCGAGGATGTCCTCGGCCGCCCCGCGATTTTTCTGCGCGCCGAATCCGACCGTCCCAAAGTTCACGACTACCTCGCCGCGGTGCGGAAAGGCTCCGACTGGATAGGCGAACTCCTGAATGTCCGCAGCGACGGCACCACCTATCCCGTCGAGGCCACCATCTCGCCGATCTTCGATGCGAACGGCGTGCTCATCGGCCACGCCGCCTTCGAGCGCGACATTTCCTCCAAGCAACGCCTGCAAGGCGAGCTCGAACGCGAGCGCAAGTACGCCCTGAGCATCCTCAATTCCCTGGACGCCGCCGTGTACACGATGGACCGCCAGTTCCGCCTCAGCCACGTCAACGACGGCTGGCGCAAAATGCCCGGGCAACACGGCTGGCTCACCATCACCACCCCGCCCGCGACCGGCATGCCGCTGCTCGATTTCGTCACCGATCCCGATCACCGCTCCGAGTTGAACTACCTGTTTGAAGGCGTCCTCGCCAAAGGCGAACCGCACCACATGGAGGTCACTGACTCGGAAAAGCGCTGCTGGAACATCAAGATTTCCCCGTGGCAGCAGGCCAATGAAAAGATCGGCCTCATCTACATCGTCACCGAACACACCAAGATTCACGAACTCCAGCGCCAGCTCTTCCAGGCCCAGAAAATGGAGACCGTCGGTGCGCTCGCCGCCGGCGTCGCCCACGATTTCAACAACCTCCTCCAGGCCATCCGCGGCAACGTCACGCTCCTCCAACTCAAGGGAAATCTCGCCCCGCCCCACCTGGCCCGCCTCGCGCACATCGACGAGGCCGCCGTCCGCGCCGCCGACATCACCCAGCAGCTCCTCTCCTTCAGCCGCCCCACCGAAGATCAGGACAGCGTCGTCGATCTCAATCACATCATCGAGGAAGTCAGCCACCTCGCGCACCGCTCGCTGCGCAACAACGTCGCCATCGAACTCCGGCCCTACCCCGGCCAGCTCATGGCCCGCCTCGACGCCAGCCGCACCCAGCAGGTCCTCCTCAATCTCTGCGTCAATGCCATCGACGCCATGCCCGACGGCGGCACGATCGTGGTGAAAAACGACCTCGTGGAACTCACCGCCGAACAAGCCGCCAAGGCGCATCAGGTCCCCGGCGCCGTCTTCGCCTGTTGCAGCGTCACCGACACCGGCACCGGCATTCCGCCGGAAGTCCTCAGCCGCATGTTCGATCCCTTTTTCACCACCAAAGAAAATGGCAAAGGCACCGGCCTCGGCCTCGCCATCGTCCACAACATCACCGCGCACTGCGGCGGCTTCCTCGAGATCGACACCGCGCTGGGCCGCGGCACCACCTTCCGCGTCTTCCTCCCCGCCACCCAGCCCGGCACCGCCCGCAGCCTCCCCGCCGTCGCGCCCGACCTCAGCCAAGGCACCGGCCGCGTCCTCGTCGTGGATGACCTCGACCTCGTCCTCGAGTTCGCCCGCAGCTTCCTGCTCGCCGCCGGCTACGACGTCCTCACCGCCACCAGCGCCGAGGAAGCCCTCATCCTCTTCGAGCGCGAAACCGTCCCCATCGACCTCCTCTTCACCGACTTCAACATGAAGGGCAAAACCGGTTTGCAGCTCATCGACGAAGTCTCCGCCGGCTGGCCGAAAACCAAGTTCATCCTCGCCTCCGGCTACCTCGAACAAAACGAGCGCCGCCAGATCGAGCTCTCCTACGGCGCCCACGTCCTGGGCAAACCCTACAACGTCCGCGAGGCCACCAACCTCATCGCCGAAATCCTCGGCCGCTGAAAAACCCGGTGCCCCTCCGCACAACCGATCCCTTCGCCACCGGGATCAGTCCGTGCTTTTGACACTCAGTTCACGCGACGGCGGCGACAGACTTTCACCACTCATGGTTCCCGTTCTCCGTGACCGTCCGCATCCGAGTGTCGCCAGCGAGGACTGCTCTGGCTCGAGTCCGAAACGGGAAATCGCTATTCGCTCCGCGGTGAACGCGCTAAACTTTGCCGCATGAGCAAAGAACGATTTGCCGAGCGGCAAGGCGAAGTGCGGGACAGCGCCGCCCGGCTGGCGGAAGCGGTCGCGGAGCCGGAAAGCGAGCTGGTCCGGGACGCCACGATCCAGCGTTTTGAATTCACGTTCGAGGTCGTGTGGAAAGCGCTGAAACTTTATCTGGAGCGGCAGGGCTACGAGTGCGGCGGCCCCCGTCCCACACTCAAGAAGGCGTTTGCGGAAAATCTCATTGCCAGTCCCGGGGAGGCCGATGTCTGGCTCCAGATGCTCGAAGACCGCAATCTCACCAGCCACGCTTACGATGAAGCGCTCGCCCGCCGGATTTACCGGAATATCGTCGCCGACTATGCGCCGTTGCTCCGCGCGATGGCGGGCAAAATCCAGGCATTGAATTGGGATTGAGCCTATGAAGCCGCTCGCGCTCCGAGATCAGGATCTGGCGGTGCTACGCCGGACGTTTCAACGTTTCCCGTGGGTAAGCGAAGTCCGCGTGTTCGGTTCCCGCGCCACGGGGCAGGCGCGCCGGGCCTCGGACATTGACCTCGCCATTTCCGCTCCCGCCGCGAGTGCGCACGAGTGGTTGGAACTGACGGAAGCATTGGAGGAAGCCCCCATCATCTATGAGGTGGATGTGGTGCGCCCGGAGCGGACCCAGAACCCACGGTTGCTCGAGAAGATTGCGCGGGAAGGCGTGGCGATCTATTCGGAAAAAATCGCCAAATGATTCGGGCACTGGGCTGAGCCGGGATCAGCCAGTTGGGCTGGTTTTGGTGGTCCACAGAGACTCGATGGAAACAGAGCGGCGAAGCCGCAATCAAAGCGGAGCGTGACCGGTCCCCGGTCGCAGCGCGGGAAGCGTGAGGGCAGCGGAAACTTCCAATGACGTGTGCCCGGCCGGCGCGCTGCGGGTGCGGAGGGACAGGCCTGATTTGATTGGCGGCGCTGGCAGGAGCCGCCCGCGAGCACAGCCGGATTGGGCAGGGGAGTTCGGGGCAAGGGAATGGAGGCAAAGGAATGGGACGAGGATAATCGCGAGGAGTTTCTTTTTTTGCCTCAAATTTTCGTTCGGACCCGGCCGCGCCTACACGTCGTGCCGGAGGCACGTAAGATATTAGCCGGTGGTGAAGCGCAGCGGAACCACCGGACCCACCGCACCAACCCACCCGTGCGCCCCGGCGGGGCGCGAGAGTCGTGAAAACAAGCCGATATCACTCACCTTTACGACACATCCTCCGTCGCACTGCCTTCCGGCCGGCGCACGCCGACTGGGTTGCAGGCAAGTCGGAAGGTCGGTCAATAATGAAACGTCGCCATGCGTGGCGTAGCGGCGGGTTTCGCGGTTCTCGCGCCCCGCCGGGGCGCAGCGGTTTTCGGCACGGTTATTCCGGTGGTTCCGCTGCGCTTCACCACCGGCTAATTTCTTGCGTGCCTCCGGCACGAGTCGGCGGCGCGGTAAGGCGCGCGCTAGGAGCCGAACGTAAAATGTCCAAACTCCCAGGGCGGCGGGTCGCCGCTGAAACTCGCAGGCGTCCCCGCCTACGAGTTCCAGACTGCCGGGCGCGACGACATTTTCGGCACCGTCGCGGGTGTGGAGCCGCTGCGCGGGGACCGCCGGCGCACCGGCGCCGCTGCTGTTGGCGCGTCAGTGATCCGAGGTGGCGAGTTCCTCGTTGGTGAGGGCGTTGATGATTTTGAAGTGTTCGAGGTGCAGCGCGGGTTCGGCGCGGAAGGAGAGTTTGCCGAAGTAGCGTTTCTCCATCTCGATGAGGATCTTCTCGTCGTCCTTGCGCAGGCGCTCGAGGACGGTGGGGTTGACAATGATCTTGAGCTGGAAATCGCTTTCGTCGCGGTGCCGGCGTTTGAGGATTTCACCGAGCTTGCGCTGGATTTCCACGCTCATGGTGACGGAGCTTTTGATTTTTCCACGGCCGGTGCAGTAGGGGCAGTCGTCGAGGATGGCGGAGCGGACGCTCTCGGTGTGGCGCTGGCGGGTCATTTCCATGAGGCCGAGCTGGGAGATGGGGAGGATGTGGGTCTTCGCCTTGTCGCGGCGGAGTCCGTCTTTCATGCGCTGGGCGACCTGGGCGCGGTCGCGGCCGCTTTTCATGTCGATGAAGTCGAGGACGATGAGGCCGCCCATGTTGCGGAGGCGGAGCTGACGGCAGATTTCGTCGGCGGCCTCGGTGTTGACTTTGAGAATGGTGGAGTCGTGGTCTTTGCTGCCTTTGTGGCTGCCGGTGTTGACGTCGATGGCGACGAGCGCCTCGGTTTCGTCGATGACAATGTAGCCGCCGCTCTTGAGGTGGACCTGGCGGGCGAAGGCGCTGTTGAGCTGGCGGGTGATGTTGAAGCGGTCGAAGACGGGCTGGAATTCGGCGTAGAACTTGACCTTGGCGATGGAGCGTTTGGAGATGCGGCCGATCATCTCGCGCATGGCGTCGTATTTCTGTTGGCTGTCGATGACGATGCGCTCGACGTCTTCGGTGAGGAAGTCGCGGACGGTGCGTTCGACGAGGTCGGGTTCCTGGAAGACGCAGGTGGCCAGGGGCTGCTTGGTCATGCGTTCCTGAATCTGGGTCCATTCCTCGAGGAGGAGGGCGAGGTCGCGCACGAAGTAGCGGGCCTGCTGGCCTTCGCCGACGGTGCGGATGATGACGCCCATGCCGTCGGGAATGGTGAGGCTGCGGACGATTTTTTTGAGGCGCTGGCGTTCCTCGTGGTTCTCGATTTTGCGGGAGATGCCGCATTGATCGGAGTTGGGCAGGAGAACGAGGTAGCGGCCGGGCAGCGCGAGATGGGTGGTGATGCGCGGGCCTTTGGTGCTGATGGGGCCTTTGGTGACCTGAACGATGATCTCGCTGCCGGGCGGGTAGAGACGGGGGATGTCTTTTTGCGTGATGCGCGGGCGCTCGCGGCGTTTGGCGTTCTCGCGTTCGACGACTTCGACACCGCTGTCGAGGCTGCTGGGGACAATGTCCCAATAGTGGAGGAAGGCGTTTTTCTCGAAGCCAATATCGACGAAGGCGGCCTTGAGGCCGTCCTCGAGGTTTTTGATTTTGCCTTTGAAAATGCTGCCGACGAGGCGTTCCTCCTCGGTGCGTTCGATGGTGAATTCCTCGAGCTTGCCGTCTTCGAGGACGGCGACGCGGGTTTCGAGCGACTCGGAGTTGATGATGACTTCTTTGTGAACCTTCTTCTCGGGCTTTATCAGCTTCTTGACCCGGTGGATGACCTTGTTCGCGGCGTTGCGGAGGGTCTCGACGATGCCCTGAGGTTTGTCGGGAACTTTCACCGGGGTGAACGTGGAATCCTCGTGGGCCTCGTCGGCGGTGGCGCGGTTTGGTTCGCGGAATTCGCGGTCGCGCGAAGTGCCCGAAGCGCTGCCGGCGGGGGCGGCGTGGGCCTCGCCGTCGGCGGGGAGACCGGCGGCGAGATTTTCCGAGCGCTCGATCTCGCCCTGGTAGCGGCCGCGGTTAAAGACCTGCTCTTCGGTGAGCTTGGGGCCGGTGGCGTCGGCGCGGGCCTCGGTGGCATCGCGCTCGGAGCTGGGTTTGATCTTGGGGGTGAGGCCGCCGGCGGGACGGAAGCGCTGGGGGCCGCGACGACGGGAAAAATTACGATCACTCATAGATTTGGGCCGGGGTTCAAGACCGGCGATGGATGTGGACGTTTTGTAAAAGGCCCGCGGCGATCAACGAGCAGAGCACTGAGGATCCGCCATAACTTAAGAGCGGCAGTGGCACGCCCGTCACGGGCATCAACCGAATATTCATGCCGATATTGATGAAGACGTGGCAGCCGAGGAGGGTGACGACCCCCACGGCCAGCAGTTTGCCGAGGCGGTCGCGCGCCTCGCTGGCAATCCGAATGCCCACGAACAGAACCACCGTGTAGAGCGTGAGCACGATCACGCTGCCCACGAACCCACTCTCCTCGGCGATGACGGAGAAAATGAAGTCGTTGTGGGCCACGGCGCGCGGCAGGTAGCCGAGGGCGTTTTGCGTCCCCCGCATCCAGCCTTTGCCGGTGAGACCACCGGAACCGACCGAAATGAGCGCCTGCACGATGTTGTAGGAATCGGCGCGGCCGACTTCCCGGCCAAAAAACACGAGCAACCGGCGGCGTTGATATTCCTCCAGCTTGATCTGCCAGTTGGGCGGCGCGAACAGGATGTCCACCAGCAGAAGGAGGATCAGCAATCCCGTGCCGCCCACCAGATTGGCGAGGTAGCGGCCCGGCACGCCGGCGACAAACATCATCGCCAGGCCCACCGGCAGCAGCAGCAGGGCCGAGCCGAGGTCCGGTTCCTTGAACACGAGCAGGAACGGCAGGACGATCATGCCGAGGGCTTTGAAGAAATTGTTGAGCTGGCGCAGTTCGTCCTTGGGCCGACTGAGGAAGTGGCCGAGCGCGAAGATGAGCGAGAGCTTGGCGAACTCGGAGGGCTGGAACTGAAAGAAGCCGAGGTCGATCCAGCGGCGCGCGCCGTACCGCATCGAGCCGATGCCGGGGATCAGGACCGCGGCGAGGAAAAGGATGTTGGTCCAGTAAAAGATGAGCGCGAAGCGGGCGATGCGCTGGTAGTTGATGGCGCACACGAGGACGGCACCGACGAGGCCGATGGCGCACCAGACGCCCTGCTTGAACCAGACCTGCCGGTGAAAGGGCGCGCTGGCCGCCGCGGGGTTCACCATCGTGGCGCTGTAGATGAACGCCACGCCCACAGCCATCAACCCGAGCAGCGCCAGGATCAGGAGCCAGTCGAACTCGGCGAGGAAGTTTTTGGCGGTGGTGGATTTCATGCGGGCCTCCGCGGTGGGTTTGGGGCGTGCGGCTGTAGCCGCCGACGTGAGGAGGCGGAGGGCTGCGGCGAGCGGTGGGAATTCACGCGGGCGAACTCGCGGGCGGGCCGCCCGCGCTCCTGGCGTAAGCCGCTCGGGCGCGCGATGGCAGCGGGTTGTTCGGATGTGCCGTTCGCGTTCCCCGTTGAAGCGGCGTGAACGCCGCGCTCTTGGCGCGCGTCGCGCCGGGGAGCGCACGCCGCTGGCGTGCCGTTTTCGGCGGCTCGCCGAAAACCTCGTGCCACTAACTTTTCCCCGCTGAAGAAAAGGCTGACTGGGGAACGGCGGTTTGGGCGGGCCGCCCAAACCGGCACGCGGGCCGCGTGCGCTCCCCGTTTGGTTTCGCAGCTCAGCTTCATCGGCCTCCTCCCGTGGTGGCGAGGGTCTTGCGCGCTTTGGCGGCGGCGGGGTCGTAGGTCTTGAGGAACCGATAAATCTGCTCGGCCACGGGCGCGCACGAGGAGCCGCCGGAGACGCCGCTTTCGATCATGACGACGACCGTGTAGCGGGGTTTGTCGAACGGCGCGAACGAGACAAACCAGGTGATCTGATCCACGCGGGTGTGGCCGTGCTTGACCTCGGCGGTGCCAGTTTTCCCGCACACCTGCATGCCGGGAACGGCGGCGCGCCGGCCGGTGCCGTCGGGTTCCTCGACATCGGCGAGCATGGCTTCGCGCAACACATTCATGTGCTGGGGATGGATGTTGAGTTCCTCGCGCACGCGCCCTGCGGGGAACTCGGTTTTCGGATCATCAGGGCGGAACTCGGGCGGCTCGATGCTCATGACCACGCGGGGCCAGAGCACCTTGCCGCCGTTGGCAATCGCGGAGGTCATCACGGCCATCTGGATGGGCGTGACGGTGATCGGTCCCTGGCCGATGGAGAGGTTGGCGGTGTCGCCGTCGGACCACGCGTGGCTGACCTGCTGGAGCGTCGGGAATTCGCCCTCGACCTCCTGGCGCGAGAGCACGCTGGTGAGTTCGCCGAGATGAAAACGATTGCCCATGGCGATGATGCGGCGGATGCCGCAGCGCAGGCCGTGGGTGATGAAGTAGGTGTTGCTGGAGGCCTTGAAGGCGCGGCGGAAGTTGTAGTCACCGGGGCGCGCGGTGTCGTGAATGCTGCGTTTGCCGAGCTGGAAGGAGCCGGGATTGTACACCGATTCGTTGGGGCGCAGCGTGCCGGCGTCGAGCGCGGCGAGGGCGACGACGATTTTGAAAATCGAGCCGGGCGGGTAGCGCTCCTGCGTCGCGCGATTGATCATCGGGCGCTGGGTTTCATCGTCGAGGCGCTCCCATTCGCGCTGCGACATGCGCGGGATGAACGAGTTGGGATCGAAGCTCGGCGCGGAGACGAGCGCGAGGATGTCGCCGTTGTTGGGGTCCATGACGACCACGGCGCCGCGCTGGTGCGGATTGCCCTGGCGCAGGGCGCGCTCGGCTTCCCGTTGAATCTCGAGATCAAGGGTGAGGACGACGTTGTGGCCGGGTTCGGCGGGCGCGACGAGTTCCTCGGACTGCCGGTAGCCGAGGTTGTTGACGAGCATGTTTTTCACGCCGGCGCGGCCACGGAGGGCGCGGTCGAAGGAGGATTCGAGGCCGGCTTTGCCCATGTAATCGGGGAGGCGGTAGTTGAAAAAAGCCTCTTCGTCTTCGGCGGAACTGTTGTCGCGATTGAGATAGCCGAGCACATGTGCGGCGACGCTCGCCTGCGGATAGGTGCGGATCGGCATGATCTCGACATCCATGGCCGGAAGGCTGCCGCCCTGCTCCATGAAGCGGGCGATTTGTTCCTGGCTGAGATTTTCCATGAGCGCCATCGGCAGCGCGAGTTTGTTGGTGAAATGCCGGTGCAGCGTCGCCTCGGTGAGCTGCGGAATGTCGAGCGCGAAACCGTTCATCTGCTCGACGAGGTTGCTGACGACGAGGAAGCGGCCGAACTGTTCGAGCTGGCTGCGGGCGGCGCGGGCGAGCTTGGTCTTGGGCCGGATTTCGCCCCACTTCTGCTGGAACTGCTCGCGGAGTTCCTCGAGGTAGAGGTTGAGGTTGTAGTTGGGGCGGCTCTCGGCGAACAACTCGCGGTTGCGGTCCAGAATCTGGCCGCGGATGGCGGGAATGCGGACGCTGCGGAAGGATTGGTTGCGCAGGGTTTCCACGTAGCGCTGCGACGAGACGACCTGCACGTACCACAGGCCGCCGAGCAGCACCAGCAGCCCGAGCAACACCAACGCCGACAGCACCTGCAAGGGGCGGTCGGTCTTTTTCAGTTGGTCGAAAATCAGCATTTCAGAGGCGTCCGCGGCGGATCGAGCGGTCGGGACGATGCTTGGATTCGTGGAACACGGGATGCGTCAGCGAGGCGGTCAATCCACCCATGGCCCAGAAAATTATCGGCGTGGCAACCGCGCCGATGAGCGACACGACGAGCCATTGCCAGAGCGAACCCCAGCCGACGATCGGCTGCCGACCCATCGTGTAGAGCAACAGCACGGTGAGGAAGGGAGCGAACGCGCTGGCCCCGAGGCCCACGGCGAATTGCGCAAATGGCTGGTCGCGCAGGATGAGTTCGTGGGAGCGGTGAACGATGAGTCCCACGAGGAACAACGGCAGGATGCTGATGCCGAGCGGATTGGCGGACAGCGAGTCCTGCCACAGCCCGCCGAGGCACGCGGTGACCGTGACGGTCGTGATGCCCGCGGTGAGCGCGGCGAAAACCATCACCGCCGGCAGGAAGTCGATCTGCGCGCGCAGCCACGTCGAGAGCGGATTCACCGCCGCGCCGAGAAACGCCGCGACAAATGCGGCGAGCAAGATGGCGACGGGGGTGAGGATGGGGTTGAG
Organism: Akkermansia muciniphila; assembly: GCA_945861535.1. Lineage (GTDB taxonomy): Bacteria > Verrucomicrobiota > Verrucomicrobiia > Limisphaerales > BJHT01 > BJHT01. The sequence goes on from CAMAUZ010000046.1 coordinate 14,577, forward strand.
GAAGTTCATCAGAAAACCACCCACACTTCCTCGACCCGGCTGGGGTCCACGGCCAGTTTCACGCGGGCCGCCGTGTACAATTCGTAGCCGACCTGCCGCACATCCCCGACCGTGCCGACGGGAATGCCCTTGGGGAAAATGCCGCCCTGACCGCTGGTGACCACGCTGGAGCCGGGCTTCACCTGGCTGTTCCGCGGCAGGTATTTCAGATCCACCAAGGTCTGATCGAGCTGGCTCGTCGAGCCGGGCACCAGCACGCCGTGTTCGCGAGTTTCGCTGATAAGCACCGCGACGCGGCACGCGGGATCGCCGAGCAGCACGACCTGCGAGCGATTGAAGCTGACCGATTCAATGCGCCCGACCAAGCCCTCGGCACAGATCACGGGGAGATTCGCACGCACGCCGTCGCGCGTGCCGAGGTCGATCTGGAGCGAGCGCCACCAGTTCGCCGGATCGCGGCCGATGACGCGCGCGGCCTTGAGTTTCCACGGGGCGGTTTTGGCAAAGCCAAGCATCTCGCGATACTGGGCGTTGGCGCGGTTTTGCTCCTCCTGCTGGCGCAACTGAACCTGCAACTCCTGGACTTCCCGGCGGAGTTGATCCAGTTCCTGCGTGAGCGTTTGCCGCGGTGTGAAGGCGTCGGAGAGCCGATGCGAGGTGGACTGGAAGAAACTGACCAGCCCGAACAACGGCAGATACAGCCCGCTGATCGCGAGCTTGAGGCGCGCCGAGGTCGGCTGGGGCAGGTTGAGAATCCCCACCACCAGCAGGACGACAAACAGGGTCGCGACGTAATGCGGACGTTTGAACATGTTCACCCGTTACCGAACGGGCGAACGCACGAAAAGGATCAAGACTGGCTGGAAGAAGCGACGCGCTTCAGAAATTGCAACTCCTGCAAGACCCGGCCCGTGCCCTCGGCGACGGCGCTCAGCGGATCATCCGCAATATGGACCGGCAAGCCGGTTTCCTTGGCCACCAACCGGTCGATGCCGCGCAACAACGCGCCGCCGCCGGCCATGACAATGCCGCGGTCCACCAAGTCGCCCGACAACTCGGGCGGGCAGCGTTCCAGCGTCAGGCGGATGGATTCCAAAATGCTGTTGAGGGGGTCTTTCAGTGCGTCACGAATTTCTTCCGACCGGATGGTTATGGTTTTGGGAAGGCCGGTCCCGAGGTCGCGGCCTTTGGTTTCCATGTTCAATTCTTGTTCCAGCGGGTAAGCCGATCCGATCCGGATCTTGATTTCTTCCGCCGTACGTTCGCCAATCAACAAATTGTAAGCACGCTTCATGTAGGCCACGATGGTTTCGTCAAACTCATCGCCCCCGACCCGCAAGCTGTGCGAAAAAACGATGCCGGCCAGCGAGATGATCGCGATCTCGCAGGTGCCGCCGCCGATATCCACGATCATATTGCCCGCCGGTTCCTGTACCGGCAGCCCCACGCCGATGGCCGACGCCATCGGTTGCTCGATCAGATAAACCTCCCGCGCCCCGGCGTGCGTCACCGAGTCCTTCACCGCCCGGCGCTCGACCTCGGTGATGCCCGAGGGCACAGCCACGACGACGCGCGGCGCGATCAGTTTCCGGTGGTGAACCTTCTGGATGAAATACCGCAGCATCGCCTCCGTGATCTCGAAGTCCGCGATCACGCCGTCCTTCATCGGCCGGATGGCCACGATGTTGCCCGGCGTGCGCCCCAACATGCGTTTGGCCTCTTCGCCGACGGCCAGCACGTTGGTGGTGCCAGCCTGAATGGCGACCACCGAAGGCTCACGCAACACGATCCCCCGATCCCGCACGTAAACCAAGGAGTTCGCCGTCCCTAAGTCGATGCCTATATCGTTGGAGAACAGGCTCTTAAGCTGAGCAAACATGAAAAATATCTTATTTAGTGCGCGAGAGTACGTGCGCCCCTCTCGCCGGGTCAAGACATTAAACCCGAACCGTGAATAAAAACCCGCGGCACCCGCCGGACGCGGTGGGTCGCCGCCCCGGAGCGGCCAACGCCCGTCCGGCGCGTCTCGGAGAGGTGCGCGACGGGTACCCGCCCGCAGCGGCGCGAAACTAACCGTGGCGCCGGTACATTTCACCCGTCTCAGCCTGCGCGCCGCCGCTGCGGCCGGGGACCAGTCGCGCTCCGCAAGCTGTGTGAAACCACCCCTTCCCGTCGCCGCGGAAAAAGTTTTCCCTCGAATTGTCGCGCCGCACGGCGTAGTTAAGGCCAGTCCTATGAAGTTCTTGTTGAAGCCACTCCGCCGGTTGATGTCGAGCCTTGCCGGTCCGCCCAAGGACAAGTTGAGCCGCGGCCAGTTGGTGGGGCTGTATCTGGACACCAACAACAACCGGGAAGATTACGCCGCCCGCGGACGCGGCGCGCGCGTCCGGCGGGATGGAAAATTCAGCCAGAACCGCGAGCGCCGTTAAGCTTGGATTGCCTGTCGTCCGCCCTCTCCGCCGCGTGAAGATTTCCCGTGCCACGACCCGGTTTCTCCCCTCCGCGACGAGTTCCTCTCCGGTGCGAAGTCCGCGTTGAGCTTGACCCGCGTCCTCCGAAAAAAATGCCGCGCCCACCATTTCATTTCGGCTTGAACTTGCTCCGCTGTTTTCCCCTCACCCTCGTGCTGCTCTGCGCGGCGGCGTGCCCGTTGGCCGGTGCGGACGCGGTCGAGTCGCTCGGGTCCCTCCGCGCCAAGGCCGACCAGGGCGACGCCGCCGCCCAAACCGCCCTCGGCTGGCGGCATTACATCGGCGATGGCGTGCCGAAAAATTATGCAGAGGCGATGAAGTGGTCGCTCAAGGCCGCCGAAGCGGGCTTCGCCGGCGCCCAGTACAATCTCGGCGCGATGTATGAAGCCGGCATTGGTTTCGCGCAGGATTACGCCGCCGCCGCCCAGTGGTATCGCAAGGCCGCCGAGCAGGGCGACCCCGACGCCGCGTTCAGTCTCGGCCTCCTCCACGACAAAGGTCTCGGTGTTCCCAAGAGCGCGACCGAGGCGGCGAAGTGGTTGCAGAAAGCCGCCGAGAAAGGCGACGCCGAAGCGCAGAATCAGCTCGGCGAACTCTACTCGCGCGGCGTCGGCGGACTCCCCAATCACGTGGAATCCGCCAAGTGGTACCTCAAGGCCGCCGAACAGAATTTCCCCGAAGCCCAGGCCAATCTCGCGGGCCTCTACGCCAAGGGCAGCGGTGTGAAACAGGACCTCGCCGAAGCCCTGAAATGGTGGCGCAAAGCCGCCGACCAAGGCGTGGCGTGGGCGCAATACAACCTCGGCGTGGCCTACGACCGCGGCGAAACCGTCGCCGTCGATTACAAGGAGGCCCGCAAGTGGTATGAGCTCGCCGCCAAGCAAGGTTTCGCCGAGGCGCAGTGCAATCTGGCCGTGCTGTACTTCAACGGCGACGGCGTCGAGAAGGATCCCGTGGAAGCCTACAAATGGTTCACGCTCGCCGCCCGTCAGGGCGTGCCCAAGGCCATCGAAGACCGCGACACCGTCGCCGACAAACTCACCGTTGAACAACTTTTCGCCGGTCGCCAACGCGCCCTTGAATTCGTCCCGCGCAAGACAGACGGCGCGCCGAAGCGCTGACCAACCGCGCGGCAGTCAGACAGCGGGAGTAATTAGTGATTAGTAATTAGCAGGCAACAACCCGTAACCTCCCCTCACGAATCACGGATCACGAATCACCCTCCCCAGACCCCAGACCCCAGACCCTAGCCCCCAGCCCCCAGACCCCATCCCCCTCCCCGCATGGACCAACCCCCCATCTCCCCGCCCGCCGGCACGCGTCTCCTCCGCTACGTCGGCGACACCGCCCAGTTCACCCTCGGCGGTGGTGGCACCAACTTCGCGCCCGACCAAGGCTGGCAGGCCCGTCTGCGCACCGACCTCGGCCGCGCCGCGCTGCTGCGCCAGGAAATCATCCGCTCCCATTTTCACCATGTGCCGCTCGCCGGCGCGTCGTGGCATGACGTGCCGATGCGCTGGGAAAACGACCACTGGACCGCCACCATTCCGCTCACCGAAGTCGGCTACTTCCGCGCCAAGCCGTACGCGCTCAACGCCCTCGGCCGCCAGTTCTGGGCCGGCGGCTCGGACCTCGGCATCACCGTCCACCCCGATTCCTATCGCACGGCCAACACCATCTACTGCGCCTTCCCGCGCATGTTCGGCCCCGGCAAAACCGCCGCGAAAACCAAGGACGACCATCTCGAACAACGCCTCCAGCTCCTCGACCAAAACGGCTACACCGTCATCCCGCCCTCGGGAAAACTCCGCGACCTCACGCGCGAACTCCCGCACATCTTCGACACCCTCGGCTGCCGCATTCTCCATCTGCTGCCCGTCACGCCCACGCCCACGACCTACGCGCGCTTCGGCCGTTTCGGCAGTCCGTACGCGTGCCAGGAACTCACCGGCGTCGATCCCGCGCTCGTCGAGTTCGACAAACAAACCACCGGCATCGACCAGTTCTGCGAACTCGCCGACGGCGTGCATCAACGCGGCGGCCGCCTCTTCCTCGACATCGTCATCAACCACACCGGCTGGGGCGCGCCGCTTTGGGAAAATCATCCCGAATGGTACCTCCGCAAACCCGACGGCGAATTCATCAGCCCCGGCGCGTGGGGCAACATCTGGGAAGACCTCGTCGAACTCGAACACACGCACCCCGAGCTGTGGGAATATCTCTCCGAAGTTTTTCTCACCTGGTGCCGCCGCGGCGTGGACGGCTTCCGCTGCGACGCCGGCTACAAAGTCCCCACCGTCGCGTGGCAGTACATCACCGCCCGCGTCCGCCAGGAATTTCCCGACACGATCTTTCTCCTCGAAGGCCTCGGCGGTTCGTGGGCGGCCACCGAAACGCTCCTCACCGAGGGCGGCATGCAGTGGGCGTACTCCGAGTTGTTTCAAAATTACACCGGCGCAGAAGTCGCCGGCTACCTCGAGAACAGCCCGCAGGCCCGCAATGTCGGCGTCATGGTTCATTACAGCGAGACGCACGATAACAACCGCCTCGCCGCCCGCGGTCGCGCCTGGTCGCTCCTGCGCAACCGCCTCTGCGCGCTCACCAGCGTCAGCGGCGGTTTCGGCTTCACCTGCGGCGTGGAATGGCTCGCTGCCGAACAGGTCAACGTCCACTCCAGCCGCGGCCTGAACTGGGGCAACTCCGACCATCTCGTCCCCGAACTCGCCCGCCTGAATCATCTCCTCGCGCATCATCCCGCGTTCTTCGACGGCGCGAAACTCACGCGTCTCAGCGCACTCGACTCGCCCGTGTACGCGCTCCTCCGCGAACCCGCCATCGGCCGCGACGCCCTGCTCGTCCTCGTCAACACCGACCCCGAGCGCGCGCAAACCTTCCATCTCAGCGAAGCCCACTACCGCGCCCTCGGCGACCTGCGCCACGAACTCCTCGGCCAGCCGCGCCCCAACACCCAGCCCAATCACCTCGGCCAGATCGCCCTCGAGCTCGCACCCGCCGCCTGCCACTGCCTCGCCGCGCAAGCCCTTCCCGAAACTCCCGCCGGCGACACCTACCGCCGCACCCGCGCGCAAACCGCCTGGGGCCTCACCGCGTTGAGCCGCTTCTGGCCGATTGAAAATGTCGCCGTCTTCGATGGCGCGGTCCTCGCCGAATTCGTGGACACGCGCCCCGCGCAATTCCTCGCGGCCATCCAGCAGGTCGATCGCGATCTCGCGCGCCAGGACTGGGCTGAAGCGCTCGTGCGCCTGCTCGACAAAAATCTTTTCCCGCAAGTCGTCACCTGGCGGCTCGCCGACCGCCGCCGCATCGTGCCCGTGCCGCCGCACCACTGGCTGCTCATCCACGACGACCTTCCCTTCCGCGCGCACCTCCAGCTCGGCGACAAAACCCGCCCGGTGAATGTCGAATCCATCGCCGTGCGCGACGGCCATGTCGCCTGCTTCCCGCCGCGCGAGCACGCCGCCGACGCCGAGCTGCACCTCGAACGCTTCGCCGCCGCCAGCCTCGCCGACCGCCGCCTCGCCGCGCGCGTCCGCTACCTCACGCTGCCGCCCGATCTCGACGCCCCCGTTTTTTCCGCCAAAAAAATCGCCACCTCGCCGCTCGAAGCCCCGCTGGTCCTGCTCACCAACGGCCGCGGCGGCATGGCCCGCATGGCCGTCGATCTCGGCGCGGTGAAATCCAAGTACGATTGCGTCCTCGCCGCGAATCTCCACGCGGCCGTGCCCGTGGACCGCCACGTCTTCGTCAAGCGCGCCCGCGTCTGGGTCAATGCCGACGGCTTCATCACCGCGCTCAACATCGAGAACCTCGTGCGTTTCGAGCCCGGCCCGCCGGCGCACTGGCGCTTCGTCGCCAACGCCGGCAACGGCCGCAGCGCCGAAATTCATCTCGAAGCCGACCTCGCCGAAGATCAAAACCTCGTCGTCTTCCGTTTCAGCCGCCCCGCCGCCGCGCCCTTGCTTGGTCGCGATCTGCCCGACGAATGCCGCGTCACCCTCACCGTGCGCCTCGACATCGAGGACCGCGGCTTCCATTCCGAAACCAAGCACAACGACGGCTCACATCATCATTTCACCCGCCACAGCCACGCGCTGCGCGAGCGCCCCGGCTTCGCCTTCACGCCCGCGCCCGACCGCCAGATGCGCGCCTGGTCCACCGCCGGCGCGTATCATCACGAAGCCGAGTGGTCGCACAATCTCCCGCACGTGATCGAAGCCAGCCGCGGCCAGGAAGGCGCGGGCGACGCGTTCAGCCCCGGCTGGTTCGAGATTCCCCTCGCAAAAGGCGCCGACGCCTGCCTCGCCACCAACGCCGAAGCCGAAGCCCACGACCCCGCGCCCGCGCAACTCCGTTTCCTGCTCGCCCAGCGCCGCACCGCGAATGCCGCCGCCATCCAGCGCGCCCAGCTTCCCGAGAGCGATCACTTCGGCCGCCAGCTCGCCCTTGCCACGCACGCATTCGTCGTGCGCCGCGGCGCGGGCAAAACCGTGATCGCCGGTTATCCCTGGTTCCTCGACTGGGGCCGCGACTCGCTCATCTGCGCGCGCGGCCTGCTCGCCGCCGGAATGCTCGACGAAGTGCGGCAGCTCCTCCAGGTCTTCGGCCGCTTCGCCGAAAACGGCACCCTGCCCAACACCATCCACGGCGAAGACGCCACCAATCGCGACACCACCGACGCCCCGCTCTGGTTCGGCGTCGTCTGCGAAGAAGCCGCCGCCGCTTTCACCGCTCTGCCATCGAGTCCATCGGGTCAATCGGGTCAGTCGGGTCCACCCCGTCCACACACCCCCACCGCCTTCTACGCAACCCCCGTCGATGACCACGCCCGCACCCTCGCCGACGTCCTCCGCGAAATCGCCGAGGGCTACCTTCGCGGCACGCCCAACGGCATCCGCGTGGACGACGAATCCGCCCTTGTCTGGAGTCCCAGCCACTTCACCTGGATGGACACCAACTACCCCGCCGGCACGCCGCGCCAAGGCTACCCCGTCGAAATCCAAGTCCTCTGGATTCGCCTCCTGCGCCAGTTGGAAACCATCTCCCCCGCCCGCGAAAAAACCCGCTGGGCCACGCTCGCCAACCGCGCCCAAGCCTCGTTCGAACGCCACTTCTGGCTCGAAGACCGCGGCTACCTCGCCGACCTCATCATCGCCACACCCGGCCAGCGCGCCGCCGAAGCCACACTCGACACCGCCCTCCGCAGCAACGGCCTCCTCGCCGTCGCCTTCGGATTCCTCACCGGCGAACGCGCCCGCCGCTGCGTCGCCGCCGCCCTCCAACACCTCGTCGTCCCCGGCGCGCTCCGCACCCTCGCCCCGCTCCCCGTCGAATCGCCCCTCCCCATCCACGGCCCGCACGGACAACTCCTGAACAACCCCGCCGAACCCTACTGGCCGCGCTACGACGGCGACGAAGACACCCGCCGCAAGCCCGCCTACCACAACGGCACCGCGTGGACCTGGACCTTCCCCGTCTTCTGCGAAGCCCTCGCCCGCGCCTGGGATTTCTCCCCCACCGCCACCGCCGCCGCGCGCGCCTACCTTGGCAGCATGGACCGCCTCCTCAAAACCGGCTGCCTCGGCCACCTCCCCGAAATCGTGGACGGCGACACCCCGCACACCCAGCGCGGCTGCGACGCCCAAGCCTGGGGCGCCACCGAAGCCCTCCGCGTCTGGAAACTCCTCACCACCCCCAGTCCGTAGCCGCCGACGTGAGGAGGCGGATGGGACGTGCCCGAAATGCGGGGCGATCCGCCTCCCCTACCCGGTAAACACACGACTTTCCACCCCCCCGTTCCTATCCGCGTTAATCCGTGTCCCCCCGTGGTCGAACCGCCGTTTTCAGATTCATGTTTAGGGCTATTCCCTTGCCTCAACCGACAGCTACGCCCCGACATTCTTACCGCCAATCGTGCTATTTTTGCTGGCAAGACCAACGGGAGTTGAGTCAAGGCGATGGACCTCATTTCCTTATCTTTTACCGCCCATCTCTTACCAAAAACTTCCCCGGAATCACCCTCACGAACAGTGGCCAGGCCTTCGCCGAGCGATCACCCATCGACTGAACTTTTCACAATCACGGGGCTGCCGGACCGGCTCGACGAGGTGGCGGCGCAGGCAAGCAAGCTGATCCAGCGCCCGACCCTGAAGTGAGGGTAAAAGATGCGGGGTAAAAGATGGGAAAGCTCTGCTGTTTTTCAGAACTATGTCTTTGCCTCTGCCGACAGCGACGCACCGAAATCTATGCCGCCAGTTGTGCCATTTGTGGTGGCCAGATCAACGCGAGTTGAGCCAAGAGGACAGCCCGGTTCATTTTTCGCCGACTCCTTAACGCCGGCACGCTGGTCGGCGAGAGGCACCTACTTCTGCTTCCCCACCCGCTTCGTCGCCGGCGCCTTCAACGCTTTGAACTCCCGCGTCAGCGACGTCAGCGACGCCTCGATGCCCATGCGTTCGAGGCTGCTCGCGCCGACGAAGCCGACGGCGTCGGTGTTTTGCAAAACGCGCCCGGCGTCCGCGGGCGTGTTGATCGGGCCCCCGTGGGCGAGGAAGAAGATGTCTTTCCGCACGCGGCGCGCGGCGGCGATGATTTCCTGCGTGCGTTGGATCGCGAAATCCCACGTCACCACCGCGTTTTTCACACCGATGCTGCCGCCCACCGTGGTGCCGACATGGGCGATGATCGCGTCCGCGCCCGCCTTGGCCATCGCGACCGCTTCGTCCGGCGTCGCGACATAAACGATGGAGAACAGGTCCATTTTCCGGGCCAGCGCGACCATCTCGAATTCCTTCTGCACACTCATGCCGGTCTCCTCGAGCACGCCGCGGAAGTGACCGTCCACAATCGTGTGCGTCGGGAAATTGTTCACGCCGCTGAAGCCCATCTCCTTCACGCGCCCCAGCCAGTGCCACATCCGGCGGCGCGGGTCCGTGGCGTGAACGCCGCAGATCACCGGCACTTCCTCCACGACCGGGAGCACCTCGTATTCGCCAATCTCCATCGCGATGGCGTTGGCGTCGCCGTAGGCCATGAGGCCGCAGGTCGAGCCGTGGCCCATCATGCGAAAGCGCCCCGAGTTATAGATGATGAGCAGGTCCGCGCCGCCCTGCTCGATGAACTTGGCGCTGATGCCCGAACCCGCGCCGGCGGCGATGATGGCGTCGCCTTTTTTCAACGTGGCGCGCAGCCGCTCCACGACTTCTTTGCGGGTGTAGGGATTACCTTTTCCAGTCCACGGGTTCGGCATAAGTCGTTCGTTTTAGTTTCAGGAAATTGGCGACAGCCAGCGTGCCGCGACCGTAGCAACCGAACCGCGCAGGCGAACAGGCAAAATGCGCCCGGAGCGCCGCTCCCGGGCGCATCTCAGTTTCCTGCAACCTGCGGCGGCACGCGCGCGGGCGCGGTGGGGCAGGCATCCTTGCCTGCCAGTTCGGGCGGCGTCCCTGCCGCCCGTTTCCATGGCCGAGCACCCCCGCCGAACTGGGAAGACGGGGCAAAGATGCCCCGCCCACTGGAAGGCAAAGATGCCTGCCCCACCCGGCTGGCGCGGACGCCAATCCGCGTGCAAGAAACAGAGCTGCGCCCCAACGCTCCGGGCGCATCCTGACACTGCCCCTGGAGCGCCGGCCTCCGACCCCGCGGCCTCCGACCCGCGGCCTGCGAGCACGATGGCACTGCGCGCCGGATCGGAGATCGGCGCTCCGCAGGGGCTGCTATGCCGCGTCGAGACCAGTGTCGAGCTGCGCCCCGACCGCAGCCGCGGGGAAATTTTTTCTGGCCACACCCGGAGCCGCAGTCATAAACACGGGCATTCATCCGCCACTCCATTTGCCCAGCATGAAACCGCGCCGCAGCGGCCCGGATTATTGCCAGGCGGAGACAAGGCTCCGGCAAATTCCCAGCTCCCTTGGTTCAATGAACGCGCGCTCCCTCACGCCGGCCCGCCCCCGCTGGGGACGGCGGAATCGCCACCCGCTCCCGGCGGGCGATGGTTGGCGTGAGGGAGAACCGCTCCGAACTCCCAGCCACGCAGCGAACAACCCGGACCATCGCGATCGTTGCCGCGCATGGCGCGCCACCAACCGAACGCCAGCGCCGCTCGCATGACCACCGCCGCCGCCACCGAATTCCCCGACCTCCGCCGCAAGGTCGCGTGGCGCACGCTGCCGCTCGTATTCGTGCTCTACATCGTCGCGTATCTGGACCGCGCCAATGTCGGCTTCGCGAAGCTGCGCATGGCCGCCGACCTGAAATTTTCCGAGGAAGTGTTCGGCCTCGGCATCGGGATTTTCTTCATCGGCTACCTGCTGCTCGAAATCCCCGGCGCGCTCCTGGTCGAGCGCTGGAGCGCACGGAAATGGTTCGCCCGCATTCTCATCTCGTGGGGCTTCATCTCGGCGCTCACGGCCTTTGTCCGCACGCCGATGGAATTTTACGTCGCGCGCTTTTTGCTCGGCGTGGCGGAGGCCGGATTCTTTCCCGGCATCATCGTTTACTTCACGCACTGGTTCACGAGCCGGGACCGCGCGCGGGCGCTCTCGGGACTCGTCATGGCGGTGCCGTTCAGCCTCGCGCTGGGCGCGCCAGTGTCGGGCCTGCTGCTCGACGTGAACTGGCTCGGGCTGGCCGGCTGGAAATGGCTCTTCATCGTGGAAGGTCTGCCCGCCGTCGCGCTCGGCGTCGTGACGTTGCTCTGGATGACCGACCGGCCGCGCCACGCGCAATGGCTCACGCCCGCGGAGCGCGATCATCTCGAAAACCAGCTCGCCGCCGAGGCGCGCGCCAAGGACAGCGGCGGCGGCACGACCGTCTGGCAGGCGCTGCGGCTGCGCAATGTCTGGCTGCTCGCGCTCGGCATTTTCGCCGCCAACACCGGCGGCTACGCCCTCGCCTTCTGGCTGCCGACGACGGTGAAGAATCTCTCGCAAGGCTCGGACCGCGCGACCCTGCTCTACAGCGGCCTGTTTTTCGCCTGCGGCATGATCGGCGTGTATGTCTCGGGGCAATCCTCCGACCGCAGCGGCGACCGCAAATGGCATTGCGTCGGCGGCATGGTCGCGACCGCGCTGTGCCTCGCGGGCAGCGCGCTTCCCGGCCAGCCGTTCCCGCTCGTGATGACCTGGCTGTTCGCCACCGGGCTGGTCGCGTTTTTCTGGCCGTCGCCGTTCTGGGCGCTGCCGACCGTCACGCTCACGGCCTCGACCGCCGCCGTTTCCATCGGGTTCATCAACATGCTCGCGAACCTTGCGGGCTACTTCGGCAACCACTTCACCGGCTGGCTGCGCAAGCACGACGCGACCGAAAGCACCTGCTTGTTCTTCCTCGCCGCGTGCTATTTGCTCGGCGGCATCGTCGTCAGTTTCGTGAGCGTGAAAAAGACCACCACCGCCGGCCCGCCGCCGCCATTGCAACCCGATTTCAAAACATGAACGCTGCCCAACCCACCGTGGTCATCACCGACTGGACCTTCCCCGACCTCGGCGTCGAGGCGGGAATCTTCCATGCCCATGGCCTCCAACTCCTCGCGCGCCAGTGCAAGTCCGAGGCGGAACTCATCGCCCTCTGCACCGACGCGGACGCGGTCATCACGCAATTCGCGCGCGTGAATGCCAACGTCATCGCCGCCCTAAAAAAAGCGCGCGCCATCGTGCGCTACGGCATCGGCGTGGACAACGTGGACCTCGACGCAGCCCGCGCGCGCGGTATCCCCGTGTGCAATGTGCCGGACTACTGCATCGACGAAGTCGCCGACCAGACGCTCGCTTTCATCCTCGCGACGACGCGCCAGGTCGTGACCCACGCGACCCATCTGCGCGCCGGCAAATGGGGCCTCGCGACGCCGCTCGCGGGCATGAAGACGCTGCGCGATCTCACGGCGGGCGTCGTCGGCTGCGGGCGCATCGGACGCGAGGTGGTGAGGCGCTTGCTCGCGTTCAAGTGCGCCGTGCTGGTGTTCGACCCCGTGGTACCGGCCGCCGAAATCGAGAAGCTCGGCGCGCGCTCCGTGAGCTTTGGCGACCTCCTGAGAAACGCGGACGTGCTCACGCTCCACTGTCCCTCCACGCCGCAGACGCGCCGCCTGATGAATCGCGAGGCCTTCGCGCAGCTCAAGCCTGGCGCCATTTTCATCAACGTGGGCCGCGGTGATCTCGCCGATCCCGACGCGCTCACCGCCGCGTTGCAAAGCGGCCACCTCGGCGCGGCGGCGCTCGATGTGTTCGATCCCGAACCCATTCCCGCCGGCCATCCGCTGCTCGCGATGCCGAACGTCATTCTCGCCCCGCACATCGCCTCGTGCAGCGTGCCCGCGGTGAAAAAACTACGCGAATCCGTGGCCCACATCGCGCTCGCCGCCGTGCGCGGCGAGGCGCTGACCACGGTCGTCAACGGAGTGAAACGATGAGCGCCCGGAGCGCGGCGGGTACGCCGCTTCACCGTTCCACCGTCACGGCGCGTTCGGTCCCGCCCGACTGCCCCACGCTGAAGCGGCGTAAATGCCGCGCCCCCCGCACCGAGCAGTCGGCCCGCGGCCAGCGTACCGCAGGCGTCCCGCCTGCGAGTTCGGGCGGCGTCTCGCCGCCCGTTCCGACTCGGGGCAAGACGCCCCGCAGACTCGCAGACCGGACGCCTGCGGCACCCATGCGCCGTCGCACCTTGGCGGCGGATCGGGAGTTAAGCTGCGGCCTTCCCCCCGCCACCGTCCCTCGCTCCCCAAAACGGATTGGGCAAAGGAATGGAGGCAAAGGAATGGAGGCAAACAATTCCCGTCCCCATTCCTTTGCCTCCATTCCTTTGCCCCAACCTCCGCTGCCCCTCTCCCGAAACACCGCTTTGGCAGACGAATGGGAAAGGACAAATTCCTTTTTGTTATTCGTCTGCCCCGATTCGTCTGCCAATTCCATCCCCGCATTTTCACCTATGATTTCCCCCTTGTTTGATCTCACCGGCAAAGTCGCCCTCGTCACCGGCGCCGCCCAAGGCCTCGGCCGCGCCATGGCCACCGCGCTTGCCGAAGCCGGCGCCGACGTGCTGCTCGTGGACCGCAACGAAGCCGGTGCGCGGGAAACCGCCGCAACCCTGGACAAGCTTGGCCGTCGCGCCCTCGCGGCCGGCTGCGATGTCTCCGACCCGACGCAGATTCGCGAACTCTTCCGCCGACTCGACACCGAGTTTGGCCGCATCGATTTCCTCGGCAACGTCGCGGGCGACGGCATCCTCGGCCCCCCCGAAGACATCTCCCTCGATGACGTGGAGAAATGCTGGCGCAACCTCGTGCTCGGCCGCTTCTGCGCGTGTCAGGAAGCGGGCCGCCGCATGCTGCCCGCCGGACGCGGGAGCATCGTGAACATCGGCTCCCTCGCGAGCATCACCGCGCTCGGACGCAGCCACATCGCCTACAGCATGGCGATGGGCGCGGTCGCGCAGATGACCCGTGAACTCAGCACCGAGTGGGCCGGCCGCGGCGTCCGCGTCAATGCCATCCTCCCCGCGCAAGTGATCAATCCCGGCCTGCAACAGCGCATGGCCGACCACCCCGCCCTCCGCGAAAAATTCCTCAGCGGCATCCCCGCCGGACGCTTCGGCCAGCCCGATGACATCCGCGGACTATCGGTGCTCCTCGCGTCCGATGCGTCGAGCTGGATCACTGGCGCACTTATCCCGATGGATGGAGGGAATCTCGCTGTGAATGCGGGCGGCTCGGTGGGGCCGCGGACAGGGAACAGGGAACAGGGGACAGGGGACAGGGGGCAGGGGACAGGGGGCAGAAGACAGGAAGCAGAAATCAGGAAATAATCGGAAATAGAAGAATATTATGGCTGTTCGAACAGCGAAGGAACTTACGGTTTACAAAAAGGGGTATGCGCTCGCGATGCGGGTATTCCAGATCAGCAAGCGCTTTCCCACCGAGGAGCGCTTTGCCCTCACCGGTCAGATTCGGAGATCATCCCGCTCCGTCTGCAACAATTTGCGCGAAGCGTGGGCCAAGCGTCGCTATCCCTCCCACTTTGTCAGCAAGCTCACTGACTGCGACGGCGAGAGCAACGAAACCGATACGTCTCTAGATTTTGCCAAGGACTGTGGCTACATCACCGACGCTGAGCACCTTGAACTCAAAGCTCTCAACACCGAAGTCTGCAAAATGCTCGGCTCCATGATAAACAACCCCGATCCGTTCCTCCTTCCCCCCACACGCTAATGCAAACTACGACGACTGCCCCCTGCCCCCTGTCCCCTGTCCCCTGTCCCCTGCCTCCTGTCCCCTGTCCCCTGTCCCTCTATCGCACCATGCAGCTCATCCGCCACACGGAAGAGCAGCTCGCCCGCTGTCACCAGCGCGGACTCATCCACGGCGCGTGTCACACCTACGTCGGGCAGGAAGCCATCGCGACAGGCGTGTGCTCCCACCTCCGCAGCGATGACGTGGTCTTCAGCACCCATCGCGGACACGGACACGCGCTGGCCAAAGGAATGCCACCGGTTGAACTCATCGCCGAACTGTTCGGGCGCGCGAGCGGCTGCTCCCGCGGGCGCGGCGGCTCGATGCACCTCTTCGCGCCTGAGATAGGGATGATGGGTACCAGCGGCATCGTGGGACCGAGCATGTTACAGGCGGCAGGTGCGGGCTATAGCTTCAGACTGCTCAAGACCGACCGGGTCGCCGTGGCGTTCTTTGGTGATGGCGCGGTGAACAATGGCGCGTTCCATGAGGCGTTGAACATGGCGAGCATCTGGCGGCTGCCAGTGCTCTTCGTGTGTGAGAACAATCAGTTCGCCACCGAGGTTCCTTTCCAGCATGTCGCCGGGAATCCGAGTGTCGCCAGTCGGGGCGCGGCCTACGGGATTCCGGGAGTCGAGGTGGATGGCAACGATGTGACTGCCGTGGCGCAGGCCGCCGCCACCGCCGTGCAGCGCGCCCGCTCCGGCGGCGGACCGACTCTGCTCGAGTGCAAGACCTATCGCACGCGGCCGCATTCCGAAGGCATGGGAGACTATACTTATCGCACGCGCGAAGAAGTCACCGCCTGGCGCGAGCGGTGCCCGATCAAGCGGCTGCGCGCTGGACTGCTGGAACAGAAGCTCGCAACGGCGGCGGAGTTCGATGCCATCGACGCGGAGATAGGGGCCGAGGTGGCGGCGGCGAATCAGGCGGCCGAGCAGGCGGCGGCACCGGACGGAGCGGTGGCCACGACGCATGTCTATTGTGAGGAGTCAGGAGACAGGGGACAGGGAGCAGGGGACAGGGAGCAGGGGACAAGGGGCAGGAGTCAGGGGGCAGGGGAGAAGAGTCAGCGGGAAATCTCATTCGTGGCCGCGACGGTGGAGGCATTGGATTATGAGATGGCCCGCAATCCGGGAATCTTTGTGCTCGGGGAAGGAATCGGCGTGCGCGGGGGTAACTTCGGCACCACGACGGGCCTGTTTGCCAAGTATGGGGCCGAGCGCCTGCGGGACACGCCCATCTGCGAGCGTGGATTTGTCGGTTTGGGCTGTGGCGCGGCTATGACAGGTACCCGGCCGATCATTGACTTCATGTTCATCGACTTCCTCAACGATGCCTTCGGCGAACTCATCAACCAAATCGCCAAGATGCAATATATGAGCAGCGGCCGGCTGCGGATGCCCATTCTCCTGCGCGGTTGCATCGGCATCGGGCACGCGGCGGCGACACATCACTCGGGTAGTTATCACTCGATCTACAGTCACATCCCCGGCCTGCGCGTCGTGGTGCCGTCCACGTCCTACGATGCCAAGGGATTGTTCACCCGCGCGCTGCGTTGCAGTGACCCGGTGCTGTTCCTCGAGCCGCGCGAACTCATGACGACCAAAGGACTCGTGCCCGCCGAGTCTTACGAAATCGAATTCGGCCAGGCCCGCATCGCCCGCGAGGGCCGTGATGTCACGGTGGTCGCCATCGCATTGATGGTGCAGCGCTCGCTCGCCGCCGCGGAACTGCTCGCAAAGGAGGGTATCTCGGTCGAGGTCATCGACCCGCGCACGGTCTCGCCACTGGACACCGGGACTATTCTCGCTTCCGTGAAGAAGACCGGGCGACTGCTCATCGTGGACGAGGCTTTCTCCCCCTGTAGTCTCGGCGCGGAAATTGCCGCCCAAATTGCCGACACCGGCTTCGATGACCTCGACGCCCCCATCCGCCGCCTCAACGGTGCCTTCGCCCCCACCCCCTACAGCCCGCCGCTGGAGCGGGCCGTGATACCGCAAGTCGATGACGTGGTGGCGGCCATCCGAGACCTGTTGAGCGAATGAGAGTAGCAGGCGACAGGGGGCAGGAGACAGGAGACAGGAGTCAGACCGACTCCTATCGCGAGCCAGTAAACTTGCTGGCCGTTCTCCCTCACCCCTGCCCTCTCCCGCTGGGAGAGGGAGCCACGCAGCCCGCGTTGGTTGACAAGAGAACGCTACGGTTGGTCGGGACGGCGGCGAACATTCTCCCTCTCCCAGCGGGAGAGGGCAAGGGTGAGGGAGAAACTGTGCGATGCCCCAGCCCCAGCCGATTTCACCGCGACTCATCTGTCCCCTGTCTCCTGCCCCCTAACTCCTGACTCCTCTCCCTATGCCCATTGAAATCATCGTTCCCCGGCTCGGTTGGTCCATGGAAGAAGGCGCGTTCGTCGCGTGGCACAAGCGCGACGGCGAGCTGGTCAAGGCCGGTGAGCCGCTCTTCAGCATCGAGGGTGACAAGGCCATCCAGGAGATCGAGTCCATCGACAACGGTATCTTGCGCATCGCAGCGAACTGCCCGAAGCCGGGCGCGGCGGTGCGCGTTGGCGATGTGCTCGGACACCTGGTTGCAGCCGCCGAACTAACGCCGGCTGCCAAATCGGCGAGCGCGAGTCCGGTCGCCGCGCCGCCGCCAGCCACAGCACCACAGCACGTGGCGGAAGCTGCTGCGGTCACGCCAGCCGCACCGCCTGTTCCAGCGGTCGCTCGCATCGCCAGCGTTCCTGCCATCAGTCCGCGGGCGCTGCGGGTGGCGGGGGAGCTGGGTGTGGACTGGACTAAGTTGAGCGGCACGGGTCGGACCGGCCGCATTCGTGAGCGAGACGTGCGTGCCGCAGTCCCTACCAGCACGGCCGCCCCCATGGCTCCGGTCACCTCCTCGGTTGGCCAGGCTGCGACTGTCCTTGTCACCGGCGGCTGTGGGTTCATCGGAACCTGGGTGGTGCGCGAGTTGGTGGGACGCGGACTACGCGTGGTGGTGCTGGATGCGGGGGAACGCCCGGCGCGCTGGGGACGGGTCATCGGCGCGGCGAGCGAAGACGTGTCACTCGTGCAGGGTAGTCTGCTGGACCGGGAGTCACTGGCGCGGGTTTTTGCAGAGTATCAGGTCACTCAGGTCATTCATCTGGCCGCGCTGCTAACGCCCGCGTGTCAGTCCGATCCTTGGGAAGGCTGCCGCGTGAACGTGCTCGGCACGGTGGCGTTGCTGGAACAAATCCGACTGTCTCCCATCCGCATCCAAGGTTTCTCCTATGCCAGCTCAGTCGCGGTGTTTGGCGATGAACCCGACCACGCCCAGAGTCTCTCGGAGGGAGAGAGTCAGCCCCTGACCTTCTACGGTGTGTTCAAGAAATCCGTGGAACTGATCGCTGCGCAATACTGGCGGGAGTTTCAAATAGCGTCTGTCGGCATCCGCCCGCAGGTGGCCTACGGACCGGAGCGCGAGGTCGGTCTGACCGCCGGGCCGTCGCTGGCCGCCCGGGCCGCCGCGCGGGGCGAGAGTTATTGCATCAGTTACACCGGCAAGGTGGGTTGCGATTATGTCGAGGACGTGGCGCGGGCCTTCGTCCGCGGCGCATTGGAGACTCCGCCCGGCGCACCGGTCGTCGATCTCTCCGGCGAGGTGGCGGATGTCAGTCAGATCATCGCCGCCATCGTCGCCGTGGTGCCGGAGGCCGCCCCGAGACTATCGCTGAGTGGTCCACCCATTCCCGCCCACCTGCCACCCAGCCCACGCCCCATCGCTACTCTCTATCCTGACTGGAAAACCACCTCCCTTGCCGAAGGTATCCGGCGCACGGTTGAGTTCTATCGAGTGTAACCGTTGGTATTGGGTGGCGGAACGGCGGTCTCCGCTCCGACTCGCTCCTCCGCGGCTCGCGCCCCGTGCCCCGGGCGATCTCACGGCCGGTGCGGTAGGAGGAGGCGGGGTTCATGTAGTGGGTGCGGGAGGCCTGCGGGCGCGGGTTGGGCAGCGAGAACCTTCGCCCGGATGACGAAGCCCTGCCGCGACACGCATCCATGCACCGCTCGCGGAGAGCGACCGGAGCGCGGCCGGGCGGCGCGCCACCGAGTTTCAACGTCCCCTCGCCGCGCCAAAAATTTTCCCCGCCCGCCGAATTCCGCCAGAATTCCCCCGCCGCGTTACGGCCCAACGCGCCCAGCCCGCCGCCTCCAAACCCACATTTTCCCGCTTGAAAAACCGCCCCAAAACAATCCTCCCCGCAAACCAATAAACCGCCGCCACCTCCCGTCGAAGGCGCCCATGCAAACGGCCGCAAATACTCGTCTCGCACGCTTCCGCACGTCCTCCCTGGGCGCGCAAGCGGTCCCCGCCCGCAGCAACCGCGCTGGGAATGACCGCTCCGGACTTACCCCATTCTCTCCGCTGGCGACGACGACGCGAGCCGGGACGGCGCGCACTCTTGGGGCACTCGCGCCCTGCCTTTGCCTGCTCCTCGCGCTCCTCGGCTTCCTCACCCTCCCCTGCCCCGCCCTCGCCCAGCGCCAGGTCAATTTCCCTCCCGCCCAAGGCAAACCACCCGCGCCCGCCAAGGCCCCGCCGAAAACCCAGACCGGCGGTGAGGAGACCGACGTCATCCCCGACCCCGGCCCCACGATGCGCAAAACGCAGGAGCGCACGCCGCCCCCGCCCACCACGCTCACCGTGATGTATAAGGTGGAATACGGCGAGAAGCTCAAATACGTCCACCCCGACGGCACGGTGCAAATCTTCGAGCAATGGCAGAGCTACCCCGGCGACGCCCAGAAACTCATCGTCGCCAGCAACGAGCGCCTCGCCGACGGCAACAATTACCAATACGCCACCAAGCCCCTCGCCAGCTCCGGCTTCGACCCCGTGGACATCCCGATTCTCTACATGACGGGCGACTACGATTTCACCCTGACGCCCGCCGAGGTCGAGAACCTCCGCAAATACCTCACCGCCGGCGGTACCATCATCTTCAACGCCGCGCGCGGCATCGACGAATTCTCCCTCGCCGTCGCGCGCGAGATGCGAAAGGTCTTTCCGCAAAAGCAGTTCATGCGGCTGCCGCTCGACCATCCCGTCTTCAACTCCCGCTACCGCATCCAGCAGGTGATGACGCTGGTCAACGGCGTGCAGTTCCAGCAGCCGCCCGAGATTTACTCCATGGACATCGGCACGCGCGCCGCCGTGCTGCTCGTGCCCACGGGCCTGGGCGCGGCGTGGAGCAGCGCGAAATATCATCCCGCCGGCAAACACATCACCGGCGAGACCGCGTGGCGGCTGGGCGTGAACCTCGTCGCCTACGTCCTCGGCAGCACCGAGTATGGCCGCTTCCTCGCGCAGCAATTCCCGCTCTACGACGGCCAGTCACGCCCCGGCGACGTCTTCCGCCACGCCACCGTGATGTATCGCGGGAGCTGGGACCTGCACCCCGGCCTGCACAACAGCATCGCCATCGGCCTCAACGACAACACGAAGATTGACGTGGATTACGCGCCCCACCGCATCGCGCTCGACGACCCGCAGCTCGGCAATTACCCGCTGCTCTTCATGACCGGGCACTACGACTTCGAGCTAACCTCCAAGGAAATCGAGGGCCTGCGCCGCTATCTCGAACGCGGCGGGATGCTCGTCGCCAGCGCGGGCGCGGGGCTGAAGCCCTTCGACACCGCGTTCCGGCGCGAGCTGAAAAAAGTCTTCGGCAAGAATGAACTTCTAAAACTCCCGCCCACGCACCCCATCTTCACCGCCGGCTGGAATCCGCTGGAGAAAGTCACCTTCACCGCGCCCGCGCTGCGCGACGACCCGGCGCTGGAACACCCCGAGTTCCACGGCCTCTTCCTCGACCAGCGGCTGGCGGTGCTCTACACGCCCTTCGATTTCCAGAGCGCGCTCAACCGCGAGTCCAACGCCTACGCCAAGGGCCTCGAACCCACCGACGCCCTGCGCGTGGCGCTGAACGTCATCACGTATGCGCTGAGTCATTGAGGGGGGACTTCAATTAAGTCTCCTCTGAGCGCACCTCGACGATGAGCATTTCACCTAAAGACTGCTGCGTATTGAACAGCGGCAGCGGCGCGTGGGCTTTCGAGCCGCTGGCGGTCCAACTGGCGTCGTCACTGAGCGTTGAGGTTTCGAGTGAGCCACGCCGGTTCAACTATCTATTGCACGTCGAGCGTCCTGACCAACTGGTTGGGTGCAACGTCTTCATCCCGACTGAGTCCATACGCCTTGCGTCCGACAAGCGCCTCCTCGCCGCAATGTTCCGTAAACATGGGGTCCCGACACCGCTGACCAGACTTCTGGATTCCTACTCCGAAGTCCTGAATTACGTCCGTGAGTATTCCGACCGCGAGTGGTGCCTCAAGTTCCCGACGAGTTGTGGAGCAAGCGGGCATCGATTGGTCTCGGCGACAAGCTTTGAGCCGCCGAACTGGCCACGCCCATTCATCGTTCAAGAGTTCATCCGGCTGGAGCGCCCCGAGGTCTATCGCACCTATTGCGCTGGAGGTGAGTTGTTCGGTTGGGTTTCCAGACGCTTCCCCGAGGGCACCCGAGTGTCTCCATGGGTGGCGCACGCTCGCGGCGCTCGCTACGTGCGGCTCGGCCAGCCACCGACGGCGGCTCTGGATGCTGCGCGGCGAGCCTTGCAGGCCACGAATCTTTGGGACTCCTTCGGCTGCGTGGACTTGCTGTGCAAGCCAACGGGCGAGTGGGTCGTGCTGGAGGTTGGCACGGACGGCATGTTCAACCACGTTGACCGCGACCTTGGCGACGCGGACTTGGAACATGAATTACTACAGCGCGTCGCAGGTGCTTTTTGGAGAGCAGCGGAGAGGTATGATTTCACGTCCGCGCAGCGCGGACATGCCGAGTCCTACGTTCGCCGTCGGGCTAGCCGTGGAAGCGCCGAGCAGATGCAGCAGATTTTGTCGCAGGCACCCCGTGTCGAACCGGAGCCGAACGACCGGCTGCCAATGACAACCAATGACTAACCTTTCCCCTTCTTGCCGGCCCGGCTCAGCCAGCCCCAACGGGGCTGCGGCCTCCAGCCCAAGGTTGCGCCACCGGCGCTACCTTGGGTGTCAGGCGCAAACCAGCACAACCCCAACGGGGTTGCGGCTCGGGCGGCACACCGGACACAACCCCGTTGGGGTTGGCGGCTGGGAGCAATCGTTTCCCCAGGGTAGCTCGTGCCTCGCAACCCTGGGCTGGAGGCCGCAGCCCCGTTGGGGCTGTCAGTGGCAGGTGCCCCTCTCATTAGCACCCGGCTTCAGCCGGGTGTTTTCCGCCGTAGTGAGTTCCAGTCGTTTTAACGGCTTCGGCGGTGCCCCGTTGTGTCACGGACCGGTCGGGAAACCGCTGAAGCGGTTGTATCTCCCTATGTCGCCAAACACCCGGCTGAAGCCGGGTGCTAATGAGAGGGGACTTATCCACGACCACCGGCCTACTAGCCCGCATCTCCTTCCCGAAGCTCTCTCATCCAATCCGCCGTGGCCCGTGGCGCACGGCCTTCCCGCAACGCGAAGCCAATCATCGCGTGAGCACCCAGCGGTCGCTCTTGTTGCGGGGCGGATGGGGAGCATCGCTGGCCGTCGAGCCAGGCGAGCAACTCGACGGCTTGGGACTCGTCGAGCGCGGCGACCCGTTGCATGGCCAGTTCAATGGTGCTCATGTGGCTTGCTTACGCCATTGGGAGCGGTCGAACAAGATTTGGTAGCGACCCCAAGCACGCCGAGCGCATCTCCCTTTCTTGCAGGGAGACCTAGAGGCTTCGACACCCAGGCAGCCGCCATTTTCCCGCGGACCATTTCCCCTGCGGCCCAACGGGCCGCCAGAACCCAGCCCAGGGCTGAGCGCAGCGATGCCCTGGGAACACCCGTCCCCCACAGCCATCGCCCTGAAGGGGCGAGAGAGCGGTCTTTACGAAGCTTCGCGGACGTGTGCTTCCTGATGCCCTCCGTTCTTCATCCCTTCTCGCGCCCTTGCAGGGCGCTATCCTCCGGGCGTGCGTGGTCCCAGGGCATCGTGCTGCCGCACTCAGCCCTGGGCTGGACTCTCACGGCCTTTCAGGCCGTTCTCTCTGCCAGACTGCAAGAAACTGAATTGCGCCCAACACGTCTCTAAAGAGTCTCAAACCAACCAACAACGCCGCACCCAATCCTTTTCCAACGCAACCCCACCCATGAGCAAAGAATCCATCGAACAAAAAATCCAAAAACTGCACCGTTGCCAAAACGACATGCTCGCCGAACTCGGCAAGGTCGTGGTCGGCCAGCGCGAGGTGCTGGAACAACTCCTCACCACCATCTTCGCCGGCGGCCACAACCTCCTCGAAGGCGTGCCCGGCCTCGCCAAGACGCTGATGATTAGCACGCTCTCCCGCGTGCTGGCGCTCCAGTTCAAGCGCATCCAGTTCACGCCCGACCTCATGCCCTCGGACATCGTCGGCACCAACGTCATCGAGGAGAATCACGAGACCGGCAAGCGCGAGATCGTCTTCGTGCGCGGCCCGATTTTCAGCAACATCGTCCTGGCGGACGAAATCAACCGCACGCCGCCCAAGACTCAGGCGGCGCTGCTCCAAGCCATGCAGGAGCGCGAGGTCACCGCCGGGGGCCAGACGTGGAAGCTCGCGCACCCGTTCTTCGTGCTGGCCACGCAAAACCCGATTGACCAGGAGGGCACCTACCCGCTGCCCGAGGCGCAGAAGGACCGCTTCCTGATGAACACCTTCATCAAGTATCCCAAGCTCGACGAGGAGGAGAACATCGTGATGCAGACCACGATGAACACCGACGCCGACGTGCGCGCGATTCTCGACGGCCCGACGCTCCTCGCGCACCAGCAGCTCATCCGCAGCATCCCCGTCTCGCGGCACGTCACCGGTTTCGCCGTGGACCTCGCGCGCGCGACGCGTCCGCACGAGGCGGGCGTGCCGGCGTTCATCAAGGAACAAGTCGGCTGGGGCGCCGGCCCGCGCGCGAGCCAGGCGCTCGTCCTCGCCGCCAAAACCCACGCCGCCCTCGCCGGCCGCGTGAACGTCTCCTGCGACGACGTCCGCCACGTCGCGCTGCCCGTCCTGCGCCACCGCATCCTCGCCAGCTTCACCGCCGAGGCCGAAGGCATCACGACGGACACCATCGTGGAGCGGCTGCTGAAGGAAGTGCGCGAGCGCGCGACGTCGTGAGCGAAAATGAGTGAAAGGGTTAAAGAGTTGAATCGTTGAAGCGTGAAGAGCGCGGCCAGCGCACCGCTCGCCTCCCCTTCAACCCATTAACTTTTCAACCCTTCAACCCTTCAACCCTTCAACCAGATGCCCGGCACCACCCCATCGCTCCTAACCGCCCTGCGCACGCGCGCACGAGGTTTTGCCAACCGCTTCCACCGCGAGGTCGTCCAGCGCGGCAACCCCCAGGTCATCACCGAAGTCTCGCGCAATCCCGACCCGCGCCGTTACCTCGACCCCGCGCTGCTCGACAAGTTCACCCTCTCGCCGCTCATCGCGAAGCTCGTCGTCGAAGGCTTCATCAACGGCCTTCACCGCAGCCCGTTCCACGGCTTCTCCGTCGAGTTCGCCGACCATCGCGAGTATGTCCCCGGCGACGACCTCAAGTATCTCGACTGGCAGGTCTTCGCGCGCACCGACCGCTACTACATCAAGCGCTACGAAGAGGAGACCAACCTCCGCGCCTACATCCTGCTCGACCGCTCGGCCTCGATGGCTTTCGGCACCGGCAAGGTGACCAAGTGGGACTACGGCTGCTTCCTCGCCACCTGCCTTGCCTACCTCATCATCAAGCAGCAGGACGCCGTCGGCCTCTCGCTCTTCGGCGCGAAGCCCGGCCTCCTGCTCCCGCCGCGCTCGCGCCTCTCGCACCTGCGCCAGATGATTCAGGCGATGACCGCCAACCCTCCAACCGGCGAAACCAACGTCGCCGCCAGCCTCCGCGCCCTCGTGCGCAACCTCAAGCGCCGCGGCCTCATCGTGCTCATCAGCGACCTCATCGACGACCCGGCCGAAACGCTCAAATCCATCCGCCTCCTCCGCAGCCACGGCCACGACGTCATCGTCTTCCAAATCCGCGACGCGACCGAAGTCGAGTTCCCCTTCGACGGCGCGACCGTCTTCCGCGACCTCGAGACCGGCGAAGAACTCGAGGTTGACCCCGCCTCCGTCCGCGAGAGCTACCTGCAAAACCTCACCGCCGAAACCGAGCTGTTCCGCAAAGGCCTCGTCGAAGTCGGCATCGACTACGTCCCGCTGAACACGCGCCAGCCCTACGACGAAGCCTTCACCGCCTACCTCCACCGCCGCGCAAAGCTGCGCGGCTAAAAATCAACCCGCGATCCGCGATGCAGCCCGAAGCCTCAACGTTTCCGCCGATGCCGCTCTTTCAACGCCTCGATCAACCGGCGGGGCGCACGGAAGTTTGTCTTCAGCAAGGAATCGAGCAGCGTGTGGAAATCCCCAAAATCATTCATCGCCGCCGCATCGAGGACACCCAGCGTCCCCATGACGACGAGGCCCGCATTCGCCGCGGCCATGCGACCGTCCAGATCATCCATCAGCAACAAATCCGCGCGCGTCGCCGTCGCCAGCGAAATCGCCGCCGCTTCGCCACGATGGAGATGTTCGAGCTGGCTGGAAATGGCGGGAGCTTCTGCGTGAATCACCAGCCAGGCGGGTGGCGAAGCTCCCCAAGACCGCACGCCACTCGGCGCAGCCGGATCTCGCAACTCCTCAACCACAGCCTGCGGCACATGAATCTCGCGATACAACGCCGACAGCAGTTCAACCGCACCAATCTGGATCAGGTAGTTCAGCGGCGACGTGTTGCAGACCACCATGCGCCCTCAGCGGTTCAGCTTGCCGATGGTGGCAAGCTCTCGCTCCACTTCGCTGTCCGGCCACTCCCGCTCGGCTCGATGCTCCGCGATGAGGCGCTCGAACGCCGCCCGGCTGGTGATGTCCAGCGACTTCATCGCCTCGACCGCCGACACGCGGCCTTCGCGATAAAGCCCGCAAACCACGGTACGCAGCGTTTCATCGGCTACGTTGCCGCTGGACTGCGCGAGCCTCGCCGCAATCAAGTCCGGCATCTGGAGAGCGATTGTCATGGCCAAAGAATGCCGCAGACCTGCTTCACTGCCAACGCCGCAGTTGGAGGCCCGGAAACTTTGCCTCAACTGAGGCCCCGCCCAATCCGCTGATGCAAACGTTTTTCCCGTTGCACTGACCGATGTTCACCCTCCTCGCCCCCCTCGCCCTCGCCGCCGCCGCGCTGCTGGCCATCCCGGTCATCATCCACCTGCTCAAGCCCAAGCGCGTGCGCACGATGCCCTTCAGCAGCCTGCGCTGGCTGCGGACCTCGCAGCACAAGCTCTCGCGCCGCATCCAATGGCATCAGGTGCTGCTCTTCCTCTTGCGCGCGGCGTTCCTGCTGCTGCTCGTGTTCGCGCTCGCCAAACCCATCTTCTCCACCAGCGGCCAGCGCCATTTCACCGAGCGCTTCATCGTCCTCGATACGAGCCGCAGCATGAACTACGAGCAACCCGGCAAGGACACGCCCTTCATCCAGGCCAAGAAAATCGCCCGCGCCCTCCTCGCCCAAGGCCTCCCCGGCGACCGCGCCACCGTCCTGCTCACCGCGAACAAAACCACCGCCCTCGGCGCGCTCGCGGAAGACCCGACCCGCTACGTTGCGCGCCTCGAAGCCGCGCGCGCCGGCCTCGGCGACACCGACCTCTCCTCCGCGCTTGCCGTCATCCGCCCGCTGCTTGCCGCGCCGCGCCCGAACACGCGCACCGAACTCGTTTTCCTCACCGACCATCATCAAGGCGTCTGGTCGCAGGGCGCGGTCGCGTCCTTCAGCGACGGCCTGAAAATTCCGGTCAGCGTGAAGGTCATCGACGTCGGCCCCTCCGCCCCGCGCAACGCCTGGATCGCCGACGCCCGTCCCGTCGAAGCCGGCGGCCGCCGTTTTCTGCACGCCCGCCTCGGCGCGTCCGGCAACGAACCGCTCGAACGCACCGTCCGCGTGAAACAACTCGCCGGCCTCGGCGATGTCTCGCAAAAGGTAACCATACCGCCCGGCAGCTTCGCCGAGGTGAACCTCCCGCTCCCCGACGATTACGACCTCCAGGGCAAGCTCGCCGAACTCGTGCTCGAGCCGCGCGACGCCCTCCCCGACGACGACCAGTTCTGGCTCAACCTCGACGCCCGCGCCAGCGTGCGCGTCCTGCTCCTCGAACCCGACAGCACGCAGATCGAGTCGTTGCAGCCGGGCTTTCCCCTGCGCATGGCGCTCGGCGCGCTCAGCGAAGGCGACACCGGCGTCGTGCAGGTCACACGCCGCAAGCCCGACGCCGTCGCCGCCACCGATTTCGCCAACGCCGACGTGATCGTGCTGGCCAACGTCGGGCACCTGACCGACGACCGCCTGCTCGCGCTCGAAAACCGCGTCCGCTCGGGCGCGGGCCTGCTCATGTTCCTCGGCCCCGCCGTGCAAGCGCCGTTCTACAACTCGAAGCTGCACAATCCCGAACGCCCCGCCGACAGCCTCCTCCCGCGCCCGCTGCTCCAGCTCACGCAAGCCGACCAGACCAGCGGCGAACTCGCCCGCCTCACGCGCATCGACTGGACCCATCCGCTGCTTGCGCCGCTCTTCGACCCGACCTTCGGCGACTTCGCGCGCGTGCGCGGACGCTTTTTCTATCGCTTCGGCGACGCCCCGAAAGGCGACGCCAGCCAGGCCCTCGCATGGTTCGATGACGCCGCGCCCGCGCTGCTCGAACACGCCTGCGGCGCCGGCCGCGTGCTGATCGTCAACGCCACCGCCAACGACGAATGGAGCGACCTCCCGCGCCGCAACAGCTTCGTCCCGTTCCTCGATCAGGCGCTCAACCGCCTCGCGGGTACGCGCCTCAGCCGGAATTTCCGCGCCGGCGAAATGGTCGCGCTCTCCGTTCCCGGTCTTGGGAAAAATGCGACCGCCACCATCACCACGCCCGCTGGACGCGCCCTCACGCCTGCGCTCCAACAGTTCGATGCGCAAACCATCGTGCGGCTCGAATCCGCGGACGAAGCCGGCATTTACACACTCACCGCGCGGGGCGAAAGCGGCGCGGCAGAAATGAACTTCGTCGTCCACGTCGGCCGCGGCGACAGCACCGTCACCAAGACCGATGTCGAAACATTGCGCTCGTGGTGGGCCGGCGCGGCCTTCGAGACCATCCATCCCGATCCCGCTGAAAAACCCGAGACCGCCGTCGCCACCAGCCGCGTGCTGCTCTGGCCGTGGCTCTTCGCGCTCGCCGCGCTGGTGCTGCTCGCCGAGATGTATTTCGTCCACCGCCTCTGTCCCGTGATGAACCCCGCCGTCACCAGTTCCACCGTCGCCCGCCACGGCATCCTCGCCCCCACCACCAAAGCCGAGGTGGCACGATGAGACGGAACAGTAGCTCGACATTGGAATGTCGAGATCCGCGCGCGTGGATGGCATCTCCGAACTCGACATTGGAATGTCGAGCTACCCTTGCCACGCCATGTCCCAAATCTCGGAGAGTTCGAGTTTGATTCACTGAAATGTTCCCCTCCCTCACCATCAGTTGGATGCCCGTTCTGCCCGTGTGGCTCATCGCGCTGCTCACGCTCGCGCTGCTCGCGCTGCTCGGGCGCGGCTCGCTGCTGCTGGCGCAGAAACGCCTGCCGCGCCGCTGGATCATCGGCCTCGGCGCGTTGCGCGTGGCCATCGTCGCGGTGTTCGCGCTGTGCCTGCTCCAGCCCATCGTCTCGTTCCGCCGCACCGTGCCGGAAGGCCCGCCCGTATTGGTCCTGCTCGATGCCTCGCTGAGCATGGGAGTCAAGGACGCCGCCGCGCCCAGCGGACGCCTCGCCGAGTCGCTGCGCTGGCTCGAACAGTCCGGCCTGAAAAACAAACTCGCTGCGCGCCCCAACACCCACTGGTTCGCCTTCGATTCCCACGCGCGCACCACCGCCCCGGCCGACCTTGCGACTCTCACGCCCAACGGCGCGACCACCCGCTACGGCGAAAGCCTCGCCGACGCGTGGGAACACTACCGCCAGCAGCGCAATGCCGACGCCCCGCTCGTCCCCGGCGGACGCGTCCTGCTCGTCAGCGATGGCCGCGATTTCGGCACGCGCGACGTGACCGAAGTCGCGCGCCAGCTCGGGCTGGTCGTGGACACCCTCGCCCCCGCCAGCGCCAGCGGCGGCACCGAGCCGGCGCAGCTCACCATCGCCCAGGTGCAGGCCCCGCGCCGCGTGCTGCTCGGCGCGGAATCGCGCTTCAGCGTCGCGTTGCGCGCCACCGGCCTCGCGGGCAAACCGCTCACGCTCCAGCTTCGCGACGGCGACAAACTCGTCGCCACGCAGCCCCTGACCTTCGCCGCGAACGAAACGGAAAAACGCGTGAGCGTCACCTTCCGCCCCGAGGAAGCGGGCCTGAAGGAATACCAAATCACCATCGACGGCGCGCCAGCCACCGCGCCCGCCGCCGCGCCCGCCGCCGACGCCGACACCGCGAACACCCACAAGTTCAGCGTGCAAGTCGTCGGCACGCGCAACGAGGTGCTCTTCCTCGAAGACAACTGGCGCTGGGAGTTCAAATTTCTCCGCCGCATTTTCGAGGACGATCCGAGCTTCACGCTCACGGCGTTTCTGGCGCGCGGAGAGAACGCCTTCGTGCAGCTCGCCGAGCCGGACCGGCGCACACAGGCCACCGGTTTCCCGCAATCCCGCGCCGAGCTGGCGGGCTTCGACACCCTCGTGATCGGCAGCGCGGACCCGCGCCGCTGGCCGCGCGGCTTCGCGCGCGCGGTGCAGGAACTGGTAGTCGAGGAAGGCAAATCGCTCATCGTCATCGGCGGCCCGAACCTGCGCGCCATGCTCGCGCAGCCACCCATCGCCGCGTTGCTCCCCGTCGAGCTGTCGCCCGAGTCGGGCACACCGCTGCCCGGCCCCGTGCCCGTGCGCGTGACGCTCGAGGGCCTCGCCACGCCGTTCTTTTCCGCGCCGACGGGCGTGCCCGGCGGCTACTGGTCGGCGCTCCCGCCGGTGGACCAGATTTACCCGCCGCTGCGCAAAAAACCCGCCGCCACCGCGTTGGTCGAGACCGAGAAACTCGCCAACACCTACGGGAAATTGATCCTCATCGCGGAACACACCGTGGGCCGCGGACGCGTGCTGTTCGTCGGCACCGACACGCTGTGGAAATGGCAGATGACCGGCGCGGCCGCCGACGGTCCGACGCCGTATCAGGTTTTCTGGCAGCAGGCCTTGCGCGCGCTCGCGCCCATCCGGCAGAGCACGGGCAACGTGAACCTCAACCTCGTACCCGACCGCAGCCGCTACGAGCCGGGCCAGACCGTCGTGCTGCGCGCCGACGTGCAAGCCGCCCAATCGTTGCCGAAAGCCCGCGTGCAGGCGCAGGTGACGCTGCCCGATGGCAAACAACTCCCGCTGGATTTTGTCCCCGACCCGGCCGCGCCCGGCTCCTTCACCGCGCGTTTCGAAACCACGCGCGCCGGCCAGCACAAGGTCGCCGCCACGGTCATCGCCGACGACAAAACCGCCGCCGACGCGCTCATCGCCTTCGATGTCGAGGCCGGCAGCGCCGAACTAGCCGACACGCGCATCAACGACGCCGGCCTCCGCCGCATCGCCCGCGACACCGGCGGCCAGCACCTCGACCGCGCGGACCCGGCGACCTGGCGCGCACTCGAGAGCCTCGAAAAAGTCCCCGTCGTCCGCGTGCAAACCGTGGACCTGTGGAACCGCTACGCGCTGCTCCTCCTGCTCAGCGCGCTGCTCGGCATCGACTGGCTGCTGCGGCTGCTGCGGGGTTTCGCGTAGGCGCGGAAATGTGGGGCAGGCTTCCAGCCTGCCAGTTCGGGCGGCATCCTGCCTCCCGTTCCCAGCGGTCGGCGGCGGGATGGTCACCACGGCGGAACACGGGGCCGGGATGCCCAGCGAACCGGCAGGCAAGGCCGCCCGCACCACGCCCCGCCCACGTCAGCCCACGCAACGCAGTCCGCTGCTCGTACAGAACAGGTCAGAGTCTCGTTACCTTGACTCCTACAAACGACTGCGGCGGCGCGCACCGCTCGCCGCCACGGATTAAATGCTCGCGAAGGCCCTGCCCGCTTGTTATCAGCTTCCGCCCTAGAAACTAACCCGAGCAAACCTGTGAGCCTCACCGCCCGTTACCTCCAATCGATCAGCGACGACGCCAACATCGAGACCGGCACGCTGGTCAATTATCTCCTCATCGACTCGGTCAAGGCCGGCGCGAGCGACATTCACATCGAGCCGTGGGAGAGCACGCTCGTCGTGCGCATCCGCCTCAACGGCGTCTTGAACGAGCTGATCCATCTGCCGCTCGATTTCTGCGACAAAATCTCCGGCCGCCTGAAAATCATGGCGAACCTCGTGTCGTATCAGAGCGGCGTGCCGCAGGAAGGGCACGCGGCGGCGATCCCCGAGATCGGCGGTGTGGAATTGCGCGTCTCCATTTTCCCCACAGTACGCGGCGAAAAAATCGTCATCCGCATTTTCGACCCGCGCAACCGGTCGTTCGACCTTGTTGGCCTCGGCTTCGATGACGACACGCTGGAGGGCTTCACGCATCTGCTCACCCGCCCGAGCGGCCTGATCCTGCTCACCGGACCGACCGGCTCGGGCAAGACCACAGCCATTTACGCGTCGATTTATTACCTCATCAAAAAGCACGGCCCCACGATCAGCATCGCGACCGTCGAGGACCCCGTGGAATTCCATCTGCCCATGGTCAGCCAGGCGCAGGTGAATCCCGCGATGGAATTCACCTACCCGCGCGCGCTCCGTTCGCTCATGCGGCAGGACCCGCAGGTCATCATGGTCGGCGAGATTCGCGACGCCGAGACCGCCGCCATCGCCGTGCAAGCGGGGCTGACCGGGCATCTGGTCATCAGCACGATTCACTCGGGCACCACGGCGGGAATTTTCGCGCGGCTCATCAACATGGAGATCGAGCCGTTTCTGCTGGCCTCGAGCATCATCGGCGTCATGGGCGTCCGGCTGGTCCGCAAGGTCTGCTCCTTCTGCGCGCAGCCCTACACGCCCGACGATGCGCTGCTCAAAACGCTGCCCGAGGACTACATCGCCAGCGCGCAATTCCGCCGCGGCGTGGGCTGTGCGGAATGTCTCGAGACGGGTTTCAGCGGCCGCACCTCGCTCACCGAGCTGCTGGTCGTCGATGAAGTCTTCCGCGAATCCGTGCTCCAGAAACTGCCCAATCGCGCGCTCCAAAAAATTGCCTCCGACCGCGGCATGGTGACGCTCTGGATGGCCGGCCTCCGCCGCGTCGCCCGCGGCCAGGTGCCGCTCGAAGAAGTGATGCGCGTGGTGTCGGCGGAGGGGGTCTGAGCCGAGTCCTTGAAGTTGAACCCGCCTACGAGACCATAGAGATACGATGAACACAGCGCGGCGGAGCCGCAACCCAAGGAGCGCGGCTGTGTCCGCCGAGGACCAGCCGCAGCGGCCCCGAAACCTCGTGGGCAACCGTTGGATTCGGAGGCGTCCCCTGCGACCAACCTGCTGCGGCTGGTGCTCCGCTCGCACAGCCGTGCGCCGCGAAAAGCCCTCGCGCGCCGCGCGAATTTTGCAGTCGCGCTGGCAACCATCAGAACACCGGCAGATGGCCGACGACGCCGGGCGATTGGTCCCGGAGGGACACCACAGGATATTAGCCGGGGGCAAGCCCGCGCCAGCGGGCGCGGCCCCCGGTTGCCACGCCGAACGGGGCGTGCCCCAGCGGGGCATCGGAGAATTTTTTGGCGTCGCCCGGCCCGCAGCGTCTCCGTCATCACTCGTCGCCTCGGGCAGCTCGGGCCGTCAGCGATTGGCGCGCGTCCCGGGCCAGTTCTTCGATGCCCCGCTGGGGCACGGAACCATTCGGCACGGTTTCCGGGGGCGGCGTACGCTGCTGCGGACTTGCCCCCGGCTAATCTCCTGCGGCGTCCCTCCGGGACGGGAACCTGTCGCCCACGCCCTGACCACGGGAAATCACCGGCGCGAGAATGGCGTTCCAAAATCGTTCGGTTGCGGCTGAGTTCGACCGCTCGCCGCAAAAGACCATGCTGCTCTGGACCTTCGCCGCACTGGCAACCCTAAGCGTGTTCATCGGGCTGTGGCAGTTCATCGCCGCGCTCCGCTTTCCCCTGCATCGCCGCCACGCGCCGCTGGCCGCGCCCCCGGCGGTCACAATCCTCAAACCGCTGAAGGGCTGCGACGCCGAGACCACCGCGTGCCTCACCAGTTGGCTCACGCAGGATTATCCCGCGCCCGTGCAGATTATGTTCGGCGTCGCCTCGCCTTCCGATCCGGTTTGCGAACTGGTGGGCGAACTCCTCACCCGTTTTCCGCGCGTGAACGCCCAGTTGGTGATCTGCGGCGAATCTCTCGGCGCGAATGCGAAGGTCTCATCGCTCGTGCAACTGGAACGGCTCGCGCGCCATCCGGTCATCGTCGTCAGCGACGCCGATGTTCGGGTGCCCGCGGATTTTCTCGCGCAGGCGGTGCGCCCGCTCGCCGAGCCCGGCGTCGGTTTGGTGAACTGTTTCTATCGCCTCGCCAATCCCGCCAACCTCGCGATGCACTGGGAGTCCGTGGCCGTAAACGCCGACTTCTGGAGCCAAGTAACGCAGTCACTCACGCTCCAACCGATGAACTTCGCGCTCGGAGCGGTCATGCTCACGCGCCGCGAACAGCTCGGCGAAATCGGCGGTTTCACCGCCGTCGTGAATCACCTCGCCGATGACTACCAGCTCGGCAACCGCATCGCCCGCCGGGGCCATCGCCTGGCGATTTGTCCCGTCGTGGTCGAGTGCTGGTCCGGGTCAATGACCGCGGCGGAGGTCTGGTCCCACCAACTCCGGTGGGCGCGAACCATCCGCATCTGCCAGCCCCTGCCCTACTTTTTCAGCATCCTCAGCAACGCGACTGTGTGGCCGCTCCTTTGGCTTGCCGTCGCCGCCAGTGCGGCCGCGAATGCCACCGCCCTCACGCAGCCGCTGTTTGGCGTCGCGCTGTGCCTCGCGTTCCGCATCGCGTCCGCCCGCATCCTGCTCACGCGCCTCGCGGGCGATTCGCGCGACACGTCGCCCGCGTGGCTGGCACCCGTGAAAGACCTGTTGCAGGCTTTGATCTGGGCGCTGGCTTTTCTCGGCAATCACGTCGTCTGGCGCGGCATCCGCTACCGCGTCGAGCGGGATGGGCGACTCGTGCCGGAGTGACGCCCGAGGTAACTCGACACCGCCCCTTCCTGGCGGAGCGCGGCGTTTACGCCGCAGAAACGTCCGCATGGAGAGAAGGTGCCGATAAATCCAGCGCTCCCTTCCTATTCAACGCTTCTGCGGCGTGAACGCCGCGCTCCTGCGGCCCATGTCCGCAGGCGCTCCGATTCCCGCCATCCCAGAGAAAATCGTCGCACCCATTCCGACCACGCGGCTAGTTTCACCGTCATGCGATCACTTGCCCGATCTGAAGCCCTGTTTGCCGAAGCGCTCGAACACATTCCCGGCGGCGTCAACTCGCCCGTGCGCGCGTTTCGCGCGGTGGGCGGGCGGCCGTTTTTCGTCGATCACGCCGCCGGGTCGCGGGTGCGCGATGTCGATGGCAATGAGTATGTCGATTACGTCGGCACCTGGGGGCCGGCGATCCTCGGGCATGCGCATCCGAAAATCATCGCGGCAATCAAGGCCGCGGCCGATCACGGAACGAGCTTCGGGATTCCCAATCCGTTCGAGGTCACGATGGCCAAGCTCATCAAGGCCGCCTACCCGAGCGTGGGCAAAGTGCGCATGTGCAACTCCGGCACCGAGGCGTGCATGTCGGCCATCCGCCTCGCCCGCGGTTTCACGAAGCGCGACAAGATCATCAAGTTCGACGGCTGCTATCACGGCCACGCGGACTCGCTGCTGGTGAAGGCCGGTTCGGGCGCGCTGACGTTCGGTCATCCCGACAGCGCCGGCGTGCCCGCCGATTTCGCCAAGCATACGCTGGTGCTGCCGTTCAATGACGAGGCCGCCGTGACCGCGACGTTCGCCGCGAATCCGGGCGCGATTGCCGCCATCATCGTCGAGCCGGTCCCGGGCAACGCGGGCCTGTATCTGCCGCGCCCGGGCTATCTCGAATTCCTCAGCCGCGTCACCGCGGCCAACGGGGCGCTGCTCATTTTCGACGAAGTGATGACCGGCTTTCGGCTCGCGTTCGGCGGGGCGCAGGAGCGCTTCGGCATCACGCCGGACCTGAGCTGCTTTGGGAAAATCATCGGCGGCGGTCTGCCCGTGGGCGCGTTCGGCGGACGCACGGACATCATGGATTACCTCGCGCCGCTCGGGCCGGTGTATCAGGCCGGCACGCTCAGCGGCAATCCGCTCGCCATGGCCGCGGGCCTCGCGGCGCTCGAGGAACTTCGCGCCACCAACGCCCACGCGCGCCTCGAAACGCTCGGCGCCGCGCTCGAAACCGGCCTGGGGCAAGCCGCCAAATCCGCGGGCGTGCCGGTGCGGTTCAACCGCTGCGGCTCGATGTTTTGCGGCTATTTCACGTCCGAGCCGGTCCACAATCTGGCCGACGCGATGAGGAGTGATCGCGAGCGCTTCAAAAAATTCTTCCACGGGATGCTCGATGCCGGCGTGTATCTCGCGCCCTCGCAGTTCGAGGCCGGCTTCCTCTCGACCGCGCACACCGAGGCGGACCTTGAGCACACGGTGAGTGCGGCGGCGCGGGTGATGAAGGGGCTGTAGCGGGGCGGGGCGGGAAAAGTAATTAGTGATAAGTAATTAGTAATTGGTGGGGAGCCTTGGCATGTCACGAAGTTCCAGCCCAAATGTTCGCACTGACCGCCCACGGAGCGGCAGGGAGATACCGGTGCAGCCCATTGCTCCCGCCTATTTCTAATCGCCAGTTACTAATTACTTCCCCCCTCCCCTGCCCCGCTCGTACACTGCGCGGCATGAGACGCGCGTTGCGCCTGACGGCGCTGGCCGTGGCGCTGGTCGGCATGGTGTTCTGGTTTTTCGGCGGCCCCAATCTGGGCTGGACGAAGACGCGCGTTCCCGTGGCGAAGCTGGACCCGGTGACCGAAATCGAATTTACCGAGTATGAAGAACGGTTCGTGCCCGGCGTGGATTTCGTGGCGGGAACGCTCGGCCTGGCCGGAGTTTTCTTCGCCGTTTCGCTGTTCTGCCGCGCGCCCCAAATAGGTGCGCCCAACCAAAACCAAACCTCCTCGTTATGAAAACTGTCCTGTCACAACTCCTGGTCCCGACCCTCAGCTTCCTCGCCCTCGTCGCCGCCGAGGCCGCGCCGATCAAGTTCGATCTGGCCGATCCGAAGAAGGTCAACCACGCGACCTTCCAGCTTGATGCACCGCTGGAGGCCATCGCCGGCACCGCCAACGGCGTGAGCGGCGAGGTGGTGTTCGATCCCGCGGCCCCGGCCGGCGTGCGCGGAAAAGTGACGATTCAGGCGGCGTCGCTGCAAGTGCCCAACGCGACGATGCAGGAGCACCTGCACGGCGCGATGTGGCTGGATGTGAAGAGTCATCCCGAAATCACCTTTGAAACCACCGGCGTCGCCGAGGTGCGGACGCGCGAAAATGTCACCAGCGCCGTGGTCTCCGGGCGACTGACCATCAAGGGCGTGACGCGCGAGTTGAAGACCCCGGCGACGTTCACCTATCTCAAGGACAAGCTCCGCGCGCGCGGCGGCCAGCAGGACGGCGACATCCTGGTGGTGCGCGCCAGTTTCGTGATCAAGCGGAGCGAGTTCGGCATCAACGCCGGGAAGGCCGAAGAAAAGGTCGCCGACGACATCCACATCAAGCTCAGCCTCGCCGGTCTGGCTCCGCGTTGAGCGCCGTCGCATGAATCCCGCATCGCAATACTCCGAGCCGGCCGGCTTCCGCGTGACCGTGGACCGCGTGCTCCATCAACCCGACGCGCAGACCCCGCCCGAGCGCCCGCACTGCTTTGTCTATTTCATCACGATTCACAACGACACCGACCTCGCGATCACCGTCCGCGCGCGCAAATGGGTCGTGACCAGCGGCACCGGCGAGGTCCTCGCGGTGGAAGGCGAAGGCGTCGTGGGGCAGATGCCGCGCATCGCGCCCGGGGAGAGTTTTTCGTACAACAGCTTTCACCTGCTCGATACGCCCAGCGCGGTGGCGGAAGGCAGCTATCTCGGCGTCGATGCGGCAGGCCGCCCGGTGCTCGCGCGGATTCCCCGGTTCAAGATGATCGTGCCGGAGGAAACGATGTGGGCGTGAGGCGGGCGGCGGGCGGACGCGATGGGCGCGGCGATCTGCGATTGGGAATTTGAGATTGGAAATCTCAGCCGTAACCATTCAGTGAGGGCGCAAGAAGCACGGCCTTCAGGCCGCAGAAGCGTGCGTCCTGTAGAGGGCGGGCGAATTTCCGAACACTTTATGGAACTCACCAAATGGTGAGTGGGAGGACGCGTCCGTAGCGTGTGACACGGTCGCTGCGGGCGGACGTTTCTGCGGCCTGAAGGCCGCGCTCCTGTCGCCCTCACTGAATCGTTACGGCTCAGCTCGGAAATCGCGCGGCTCCGGCTGGAGAATCTCCCCGCCTCCACCCGTCACTCCCCGCCGCCCGCACCGCAGCTACCGATGGCGGAAACTGATGCGGGCCTTGGTCAGATCGTAGGGGGACATCTCGACATCCACTTTGTCCCCCACGCTGATGCGGATGAAATTCTTCCGCATCTTCCCGGAGATATGGGCGAGGACTTCGTGGCCGTTCGGCAAAGCCACCCGAAACATGGTGCCCGGCAACACCTGGGTCACCGTCCCCATCAACGCAATCGGCTCTTCTTTCACCATGCAACTCTCATTCACAATATGCGCATTGGCCGGCCTGGTCAGCCCACCCGGCCAATAACAAGGCCGGTTTGATAGCAGAGGAGATTTGGAATGCAAGGGGTTTACCGCCGCCCAGAAAACCGCCTCTGCGAGCGGCTACGACGGCGGATCGGCCGCCCGCCGCAGCCGCCGCCGGACTATCAATTCGGCCCGTGATCCGGGAGAAAAAGTTTCATGCGCAAAAGCCCGCTCCGGGCAAAATTGCTCTTGGATTCAAGGATTGGCGTCCCTAGCGTCCCGCTTCCTTGAAACAGGCGTTAGGGAGCGACAGCAAATTCGGATCGGAAAATCAGGCTATGAAAAGCAAAGTAATATCGGCGCAGGAAATCACGGAGATCGTCGTGGGGTTGAACCGCATGGCGCGGAATCTCTGGTGGACATGGAATCAGGACGCGCAGGAGTTGTTTCAGGAATTGTCGCCGCGCGGCTGGCAGAACCTCTACCACAACGCCGTGGCCATCCTGCACGAGGTGTCCGAGTACGAACTGCGCACCCGCCTGCAGGACCATGAGTTTGCCGCCCACGCCCGCCGGGTGCTGCACAATTTCAAATCCTACATGGAGGAAAAGGACACCTGGGGTCGCCAGAACGCCCCGGCGCTGCACCAGAATCCGGTTGCCTATTTCAGCGCGGAGTTTGGCTTTCACGAAACCCTCCCCATCGCCGCCGGCGGTCTCGGGATGCTGGCCGGCGACCACGCCAAATCGGCCAGCGACCTGGACATCGGTTTCGTCGGCATCAGCCTGTTCTACCGCGAAGGCTATTTTCAGCAGGCGCTCAACCAGGAGAACTGGCAGACGGAGTACTATACCCTGCTCAACCCGCGGAACCTCCCGATCGAGCCCGTGCTCAACGCCGCGGGCGATCCCGTCATCTGCTCGGTGCGCATCGCGATGAGCCAGGTGTCGTTCAAGGCCTGGCGCGTCAATGTCGGCCGCAACCCCGTCTTCCTCCTCGACACCAATCTCCCGGAAAACGAATCCCATTTCCGCGACCTCACCTTGCGCGTGTACGGCGGCGACAGCACCACGCGCATCATGCAGGAAATCCTCCTCGGCGTCGGCGGTGTCCGCCTGTTGCGCGCCCTCGGCTACCAGCCCTCGACCTTCCACATGAACGAGGGGCACGCCGCCTTCCTCACCGTGGAACTGGTCCGCGAGAAAATGGCGCAGCTCCTGTCCTTCGACGCCGCGGTCGCGGCCACCAAAAAGGAGTGCATCTTCACCACGCACACGCCCGTCGAGGCCGGGCACGACCGCTTCAGCAGCGAGCTGATGAGCTACGCGGCGCACAAGTTTGCCACGCAACTCAAGCTCACCCACCAGCAGATGATGGCGTTCGGTCGCGTGAATCCCACCGATGAAAACGAGCCGTTCTGCATGACCGTGCTCGCGCTCAAGCTCTCCCGCGCCGCCAACGGCGTCAGCGAACTCCACGGCCAGGTCAGCCGCGAGATGTGGCAGTGCCTCTATCGCGACCACAAGGTCGCCGACGTGCCCATCGGCCACATCACCAACGGCATCCATCTCATGGGCTGGATGAAAGGTCCCGTCCGCCGGTTCTGGCGCCGCAAAGTGGCCGCGACCACCTATGCCAAGGCGGGCACCGAGGCGGGTGCGACCAGTTGGCAGCACGATCCCAACGTGCCCTTCGAGAAAGAAATCAACTCCGCGGAATTCTGGAAACGCATGGAAGATCCGAACTTCGTCACCGACGAGGATCTCTGGGCCTTCCGCTACAAACTCCGCCGCGAACTCATCGAGTTCAGCCGCCGCCGCCTGCTGCTCCAGGGCCAGCGCCTCGCGCAAGGCGACTTCATCGCGTTCGATTCCCTGATGAATCCCGACGCGCTCACCATTGGCTTCGCGCGCCGCTTCGCCACCTACAAGCGCGCCCCGCTGATTTTCCAGCAGTTCGAGAACATCGTGAAGCTGTGCAACGACAAGCAGCGCCCGGTGCAATTCATCTTCGCCGGCAAGGCCCATCCGCGCGACGACGAAGGCAAGCGCTTCATCCAGCACATCATCCACCTCAGCAAACACAGCGAACTGAAGGGCCACCTCGTCTTCATCGAGAACTACGACGTCCACGTCGCGCGCCAGATGGTTTCCGGCTGCGACATCTGGCTCAACAACCCCCGCCGGCCGCTCGAGGCCTCGGGCACCAGCGGCATGAAGGCCAGTTGTCATGGCTGTTTGAACATGAGCATCCTCGACGGCTGGTGGCGCGAGGGTTTCGACGGCACCAACGGGTTCGCCATCGGCGAGGATTCCCACGCCGCCTCCACGGAAGTGCAGGATCGCACCGACAGCGAAAACCTCTACACCGTCCTCACCGAACAGGTCATCCCCGAATTCTTCAACCGCGACGCCACCGGCATTCCGCGTCAATGGATCCAGCGCATCCGCCGCGCCATGGTCACGCTGGTGCCGCAGTTCAACACCTGGCGCATGGTGCAGGAGTACACGCGGAAATATTACCTGACGAAATAGCCGCCACCTCGCGGCAGGGGGCGGCGCGCCGAACTCCCGTTTGGCGCGTCCCCCCAACCCCACCCACGCACCGATTTGGAAACCGGCGCTCTGCCGGACTTTGGTGGCGCTACGCCGGGTCAGGCCGTGGGTTTCGGTGCGAGCGCAGACCAAGACTAGGGCGTTCGTTCGCAGTTGAACGCGACCATCCGGCCGCCCGGCTGGTTGCCAGCGGATGGGTCGGGCCGAGGGTGCGCTGGCAGTGCGGACACCAGCCGACCTCGGTGGTCACTCGCGTGAAGTTGGGGCGCGCCACGGGGATTTCCTCACGGTATCGCACGAGTGGACGCTGCCCATGCGGCCGCCGATCCGGCTACTTCTTTTTCTTCCGGTCGCCGCCAATGATGACGCGCTCGGCGGCCTGGCAGGCGCCGCTGGTGGGGCCGCCGGTGAGGTCGAGCTTGCCGGTGCTGTCACCCATGCGGGCGGTGGGGGCGTTCATGCGGTCGAGCAGCGCGAGGAAGAGATTGGCGGCGGGGGTTTCCTTCTCGAATTCAACATGGCGGCCGGTCTGGATGGTGCCGCCGCCACGGCCGGCGAGGATGAGCGGGAGATCGTGGTGCGCGTGGGCGTTGCCGTCGGCGATGCCGCTGCCGTACACGATCATGCAGTTGTCGAGCAGCGTGCCGTCGCCTTCCCTCACGGATTTGAGCTTGTTCAGGAAATAGGCGAACTGCTGCATGTGCAGCGTGTTGATCTTCGCGAGCTTGTGCATCTTGGCTTCCTCGCGACCGTGATGGGAAAGGTCGTGATGGCCTTCGGGGACGCCGATGGACGGGTAAGGGCGGTTGCTGCCGTCGTGGGCGGCAAGGAGCGTGGCGATGCGCGTGGTATCGGTCTGGAACGCGACGGTCATCAGGTCGTACATCATGCGGACATGCGGCTCGAAGTCCTTGGGGATGCCGGTGGGGGCCTTGAGGTCGGGTTGGCTGGCGGCGAATTGCTCGGTCTTTTCGATGCGCTGTTCGAGTTCGCGCACGGAGGTCAGGTATTCGTCGAGCTTCCGCTGGTCGGTGTGGCCGAGGTTGGATTTCATCCGGCGGGCGTCTTCCATCACGAAATCCAGCACGCTCTTCTGATAACTCTGGCGCTTGGCGCGGGCCTCGGCGGATTCGCTCGCAGTGCGGCCGGCGAAGAGGCGCTCGAACACCAACCGCGGATCGACCTCCGGCGTCATGGGCATCGAGTCGGAGCGCCACGCGAGATTGTATTGATAGGCGCAACTGTAGCCGGAGTCGCACGCGCCGGCGTTGCGGGCGCGGTCGCAGCTCAGTTCAAGCGAGGGGAAACGGGTGAGGCCGCCGATTTTTTGCGCCGCAATCTGGTCCACCGAAATGCCCACCTTGATGTCCGCGCCGGCGGTTTTGCGCGCCTGACAGGCGGTGAGGAAGGTCGCGTTTGCCCGCGCGTGGTCGCCGGGGCCGTCGCCGTTGCCGCGAGCCTTCGTGTGGGCGAGGCCGCTGAGGACGAGGAGGTCGCTTTTGAAATCTTTCACCGGCTGGAGAATGGCGGGCATCTCGTAGTCACGCCCGAGCGTCTTGGGAGTCCAGTCAGCCATGTTCGCGCCATTGGGGATGTACACGAAGGCCATGCGCTTGACGGGGCCGGCGGGCGCGCCGGGCCCGGCCAGCAGGGGCGCGGGCAGCATGGCTTCGAGGGCGGGCAGCGCAACGAGCGTGCCGAGGCCGCGGAGAAAGGTGCGGCGCGGGAGGTGCCAGGATTTGTTCATAGACTCAATGGGTTGCGAGCGGCGGGAAAGTAGCCTTGGGGGTGCGTGAAAACAACGGGGATTTCAAGATGGCGAAAAGCTCAAAGTTCAAAGCTCAAAGCTCAAGGGAAGCTGCAAACACCAAGCTTCAAAGTGGTTCGCCCCCCGAGATTTGCTGAACGACCGGCACGGAAACACCTGCCGAAAACGGTGGCGCTGGGTGCTTGATGTTTGGCGCTTGGTCCTTCCCTTGAGCTTTGAACTTCATCCCTCCCCCGCGCTCATTGCCGGGGTCGCTCCCCGCCGCACGTCGTTCGGGTTTCGCTCACGGCAGCACCTGCAGGCGGTAGAAACGGATGTTGTCAGTGCCGGACACATCATGAAATCGCGCCGTCGCGTTTGCGGCGGTCACGGGCGCTCCCACCTTGAGCCACGGGCCAGGACCGAAGGCGGCCTTGGTGAAAACCTGATAGCGTTTGCCGGGGCAGCTTTTCCATTCCACCACCGTGCCGGCGGCAGTCTGCGTTACGCGGTCGATGCTGAAGAATGAGCTGCCATTGGTCGGATCGGTGCCCGCGATGTGCTCCTGCGCGTTGGAAATTCCGTCGCCGTCCGGGTCCGCCGTCAGGCCGGCTATGGGGGCGGTGAACACGGGGAAATAGCGGCGTTGAAAGGTGTCATCCAGGCCATCGAAATTATTGTCAGGAACGGTGGGCAGGATTTTCACGTAGCCATTCGCGTAGGCGAGACTGGCGCCCTGTTGCACGACGAGGCTGCGCAGGCCGGGCGTGGCGTTGGTGGCCACCGATACGCTGACGAGCAGGCCCCGCAGCACGAGTCCGCCGCCGAAATCCATCGCAGGCTGGGGGTAGGTCAGGCTATGGCTCACCCCGTCGCCCGTGAGGCGCAGCGTCGCGCCGCTCGGCGGCAGATCGGGCGAATAGACGCCGATCACAATATTACTCTGACCGGGTGACAACACGGCGGGCAGCGGACTGAGCGTGCTGGCCTCGCCATTCGGCGCGGGCTGGCGGAGATAGGCGATGCGGAAGGCGGGCCGTCCGCTGGTGACAGTCACGTCGTGCGTGTTGGTGCGCGACTGGGACACGGTGACGGGCTGATTTGCCGTCGGCAGAAATTCCGTGGTGGCGCGGTAGTAGGGATCCCCCACCTCCGCGCCGCGAATCAGCCATTGCTCAGCCTCCGCCGGATCCAGCGGCCAGACGCGGAGCTGATGAACACCGGGTGGCAGCGCGTTCAGCACGAAGCTGCCGCCGGCACCGGTCACCGTCGCCCCGAGGAGATTTCCCGCCGCGTCCTCCACGCCCACGGCCGCGCCGAACACGCCCGCGCCATCCATCCGCACGCGCCCGGTGAGATGCCCGAGGTGCGCGAGACCCGCGGCATCGCCATACGCCGCGCGCGCAAAGGCGATTTCATCCGCGGAAAGTCCGTGGCGGGCATCGACGCCGGTGCCGCCCGTCGGGGCCATGGTCGCGCCGCCGAGCGGGCAATGATCCAGGCCAAGCAGGTGGCCGATCTCGTGCAGGAGCGTGGTCTCGGCGAAGAAGCCGGAATTCTGCCGGTCGTTGAAATCCGTGAACCACTGGCGCTCGAAACCATTGAGCACGATGTCCGCGCCCAGCAGCGTGCCGTCCGCGCGCGAGCTGGTGAGCGTGAGACCGAGCGTGCCGCGCAGGCTGATCGTGCCGCCCGCGACGAGGTCGGAAGTCTTCGCCCAGTAGATGACGTTGGTGCCGTCGGTCGGGTCCATGAGGTCGGGCGCGGGCGGTAGGGAGACCGCTTCCTCGAAGCGCAGCGCCGAGCCGGGAATGCTCTGCCATTGCCCGAACGCGGCGCGGACGGCGTTGAGTTCGTTGGCGGTGTTGGTGGTCGAGTAACCGTCGGTCGCGAGGTGAAAACGGATGACGTTGGTCCCGGGCGTGGCAGCGGCCGCCGGTGCGTGCGTTGCGGGCCCTGGCTCCGCGAGACGCCACCGCAGCGGCGCACCGGTTTGCAGGTCGGTGGCGGAAACGAAGGCGTGGCTGACGGGCGGCGCGAGAAGGAGGAGAGCGGCGGCGATGACTCCGAGACCAGCGATGGTAGCACGGTGAAAAGCGTTCGTTCGCGGCGTTTGCGCGCCGTGGCCGGACTGGTTCCGGAGACAAACTTTCATGGCGCGGTGCGACCGACGAGCTGCTTCAACCGCTCGACGGTGAGGGGGCCGCCGGTCGGCG
This sequence comes from Akkermansia muciniphila, assembly GCA_945861535.1. Taxonomy (GTDB): domain Bacteria; phylum Verrucomicrobiota; class Verrucomicrobiia; order Limisphaerales; family BJHT01; genus BJHT01. Next base: position 58,726 of record CAMAUZ010000046.1, read on the forward strand.
CGCTCGCTGGAGTCTTGGCGGCTGCGCCCGCAGGCCGCGTCGTCCTCGCCCCGGGTTCACTGTGGCCGAGGAACGCGCTCTGTGCCCGCAGCTCACCCGATTCCGGGGCACGGACCAGCGAGAATTTCCCATGCGCCAAACCGAGCGTGACGCCTTCGCCGGCGCGGTTCAGCGCGAGGAAGGCGACGACTTCCTCGCCGATGCGATATTCGGCCTGGCCCGTGACGGTCTGACGTTGTTCGCCGAGCGTGCCGCCCGCCTGCACGACGGTGAAATGCGCGGTGCGCGCCCCTTTCCATACCTCGGAGACCGCAAGTTCGATGCGCGTGGTGAGGCGCCCGCGCGCGTCGCGTTCGCAACTCCGGCTGACGACCTCGCCACGCAGCACCACGTCGGCGGTGCGCGCGAGTTCAGCAATGGGAACCGGGAGAAATTGCGTGGCGAATCCCGAGGAAACGCACCACACCCCCCACAACACGAAAGTCAGACGAAGCACCTCCGAGGGTACCATTCGTCGCGCGGCGCTTCAAAAAGTTTGTGACCAACCCGTAAAGAAACTGCCCGGCCTGCGGCGTAAACCGCGATTGGCGGGGTGAACCGGCGCACCTCGGGGCGGGGGACGGCGGGCGGCCCGCGGCGACCTATCCACCTCTTGGCCGTAACGATTCAGTGAGGGCGACAGGAGCGCGGCCTTCAGGCCGCAGAAACGTCCGCCCGCAGCGACCGTGTCACACGCTACGGACGCGTCCTCCCACTCACCATTGGGTGAGTTCCATAAAGGGTTCGGAAATTCGCTCGCCCTCGA
>CAMAUZ010000047.1 GCA_945861535.1 Akkermansia muciniphila
TCCCAAATGCTACAGATTGTGAGCGTCAACGCGTTTGAGCAAGTGCCTATGGCTGAGCTGTTTGCCAATATCGGCTCTCAAGATGAGGCTACCGCCTCTCGTAACCAGTTGATGCTGTGGGACTAATATCCGGATGGTTATGATTTCAAACACATGCGTGACATAATCCATCAGGTTCACCGGATCGTCCCAGCAGATGACTTTGAACCCCGGCGCGAGCTGGTCCTTGGACTGGACCTGCTGCTCCTGATCGATTCCCGGTTCGGCCACCGGCATGGCTACTTCACTCATGGCGCGAGCTTAGGACACCCCATCGCGCATTTCAACCGGGCGTTGCCGCCGGGTGGAAAAATAGGGAAGAAAAGATTGAAGAAAGCCGGACCGATGAACGATTTGAGCGGGCCGCCGTAGCGCCGGGTCGGGCCGGACGACCTCCCGGCCCGCGTTTCTGCTCCCCGACCTCGGCCGTCGCCAAAAAAACGTTGCCCGGAAGAATTATCTTGGCCGGGCGGGGCACAACCGGTACTTCATCGCGCCACTATGTCAGGACACGGCATCCCCCATCACGCAGCCAACGACGAACACAAACGCATCGGCATCTTCATCGGTGTCCTGGCGGTCATCATGGCGGTCATCGGCGCGTTCGCCAAAGGCCAGGCCAACGAGATGATTGTCAGGGAGGTCAAGGCCTCGAGCCGAGAAGTGAAGGCGTCCAATGGCTTCGCTTGGTATCAGGCAAAACGCCAGCGCACCTACCTCAACGATTTGGAATTAAAACGCATCGATATTGAGCTGGCTGGCACGGTCACCGATGCCCAGAAGAAAATGCTGGAAGGACAGAAGCTCAAGCTCACAGGCAAAAACAGCGAATATGAGACTGAAGGGAAGGTCATCATCGCGGAAGCCGAGGCAGAACGTGCCAGTGCAGAAGCCGATCGCGCCGCCGCCGCCACCGCCGCGCACAAACACCACTGGTTCGAGTACGCCGAGATCAGCCTCCACATCGCCGTCGTCCTCTGTTCGCTGGTGCTGCTGACGGAGCAAAAGATCTTCTTCCGCATCGGCCTCTTCGCCACGGTCGTGGGTGTGCTCATCGCGGTGGCCGCTTTCTTCAAAGGCGGCCATCACGAAGGCGAACACCCGACGTCGGCACCCGCCGCGAGCGCCCCGGCCACCAAAACGCCGGGGACGGCCCCGGCGCATTAGCCAGTTCGTTGCCTTGGGATCGCCGGCTTGGAAGCGGGGCCTCTTGGGCCGGAGATCTCACCGCACCGCCAGCGAGCGCGACGTTGCCTGGCGCAGCGCACGGTGGACTTCCATAAGGATTTGATCCAGCGGCAGGGTCTTGGTGACATAGCCCGCCGCCCCTTTTTCCAAGGCCTCTTGCAGGAGTTCATCATCGTAGCCCATGCCCGTCATCATGATGACCGGCAGGTCCGGGAAGCGCATTTTGAAATCCGCGAGCAACTCGAGACCGTCGGCATTGCCGAGCGCGACATCGAGAATGATCAGATCAAACGACATCTCGCCCGCCAGGTGGAGCGCCTCGGTGTCGGTCGCCGCCGTGGTGACGTGGTAGCCGCGCTTTTCGAGAAAGGCGTGCATCAGTTCGCGCACCGGCAGTTCGTCATCCACGACGAGCAGGTTGGGACGGGGGAGGCTGTTCATAAGGCTTGGGCTCGGGCTTGGGATTGGGATTGGGATGGGGGAGATTGGCGTCCGCTCATTCACCGGCACGCCGCGGTCACACGGCTTTGGTTTCGGGGCGCAGGGAATGGGGTTGAGCGGCGATCATTTTTGGTATGCGGGTGCGACGGCGGCGCGGCACCCTTTGGGGAGACCATCGGCAGGAGGCGCGATGACTTGAGTGAATTTGATGATATGCCGTGCGGCGCTCAGAACGGCCCCTCGGATTCGGCGGTGCCGGACCGGCGCCGAGCCTGCCCGCTTCGGCGGCCGGTGCGCGCCCCGTTTCACTGCGGTACATCCAGAGGCTGTCGGTCAGCGCCCGCAAGCCGCTGTTCTCCGTCCGGCACGCCGGCGGGTGAAAGCACTCGGAAGGTGTGATCGGCACCCTGCGGCCCCGGAGCGCGGCCGTCCTCGGCTAAACCGGCGTCCGCATGGGCGAGCGCGTAGAAAATGAACCGCACCTCACCGCGTACCATCCCGCTGCGCCCGGGGACGGGCGCACTCCGACGGGAAGCTGCGGACTGCGGCCTCCCGGTCCCAAGCCGGGACCGAATCCTCCAACCGCCTCGGGAGGCTCCGGTGCCACGGCCGCCACGGATTTGCCCCTTGCCACTCCGGCCGCGATTCCTACATTCCGCCCATGCGCGCCCTCCTCCTGCTGCTGGTCTGCTGGCTTGCCGTGCCCGCCAGCGGATTCAGCCAGAAAATCAAAATCGATCTCACCAACGAGCGCGACCACTTCCTCGCCGGCGAACCGATCCGGATCGCAGTCAAAATCAGCAATTTCTCCGGCCGCCCGCTCGTGCTCGGCCTCGATAACGAATGGCTGAGCTTCACCATCATCGGCCCCAATCGCAAACCGCTCGACCGGCTTCAGGAACTCCCGGTGCAAGGCCCGTTCGAGGTCCCGGCGGGCGCTGTCACCAGCCGCCTCTACGAGCTCACCTCCAGTTTTGATTTCGCCGAACCCGGCCCCTACGCCGTCACCGCCAGCATTCAGGTCAAGGACTGGAACGAAGCCTTCCGCACCGCCTATCCGAAGAAAATCGAACTCGTGCGGGGCATCAAACTCATCGAGCAGGAAGTCGGTATCCCGGCGGTCCCCGGCGCGCCCGCCAGCCCGCCCGAGAGCCGCCGCTTCGCCCTGCTCCAGGTGCGCCAGAACCAGCAGCTCTTCCTTTATTTCCGCCTCACCGATGCCTCCGGCGCGAAGATTCTGCGGGTCTTTCCCCTCGGCCCGCTCGTGGCCTTTGGCCGTCCGGAATTCCAGATTGACCGCAACAGCTACCTGCATGTGCTCTACCAGACCAGCGCGCGGACCTTCACCTATTGCGCGTTGAATCCCAACGGCGACGTGTTCATCCGCCAGTCCCACGAATACGTGACCAACCGTCCCACCTTCGCCACCGACAGCGTCGGCGACGTGCTCATCACCGGCGGCCGCCGCCGCTTCCTCACCTCCGACATCCCGCCGTCGAACATGCTCGCCAAGCCGGAGGATGAAGCGGTGGAAAAGCCCGTGGCCCCCCCGGTCGTCCCCAGTGAGAAGCCCCGCGCGCGGTGACTGGGCGGGAAGGCAGGCGATAGGAGGCAGAAATCAGGAGGTCGAAGTCACGGATCACGAATCCCCGTTTCCGCCTTCAGTCCTCATCCATTCGGCCCGCTCCATCGTCGCTCGTCTTGCATTTCCCCGGCCCGTACCGCACGGTCGCCCGATGAAAACTCGCCGCCCGCCGCTGCGCGGATCCGTTCTGCGCTCGCCGCCCGCGTTCACGCTTATCGAACTGCTTGTGGTCATTGCCATCATCGGCATCCTCGCCTCGATGCTGCTGCCGGCCCTCGGGAGCGCCAAGGAACGGGGCAAGATGACCAAGTGCCTGAATAACACCCGCCAGCTCGGCATGGCGTGTGTCATCTACGCCAGCGACTTCCCTACTTTCCCACTGCACGAGACGGTCGCCTCGACGCCGTTTTCGGCCACGCCCGTCGCCAATCAATCCCGTTACGCCGCAGTGTATTACTCGACCAAATGGCTGGACTTCATCGACCCCTATCTCGGCAGCAACGCCACCGTGGCCCTGTGCGCGAGTGACTCCGGCAAGCTCCCAACGGACGCGACTACTTTCAAGACGACCGGCCCGCCAATCACCTACGGCCTGAACGTGTACTCCTTCTCCATCGGCACCCTGCCCAATCCGTCGCGACCCGAGGACATCCTGTCGCCCGCGGACAAAATTTTCCTCGGCGACACCGTGGGGAGCGTGGGCTTGTGCCACATCGGGCTGTGGGCCTTCGCCGCCTCGGGCACCCAGCGCCACGGCCCCGGCATCGGGGCCAACTACGCTTATTTCGACGGCCATTCCGAATACGTGAAAAAGAAGGCGGCGTGGGATCCCGCCGCCGGCAACTGGCAAAACGCGGCGTTCGTCGCCGCCAACGCACCGGAGTGGGCCGCATGGATACGCTAACTTTTCGCCGCACCATTGCCATCGTCCGGGCCGGCGCGTTCGCGTTGCCCGTCGCGCTGGCGGTCCTCCTCACCGCGTGCAGCCGCGAACAAGCACCGGCCCCCGGCGCGCCGTCCGCGAGCGCCGCGCCCGCGACAGAAGTTTCCATCCTCCCCACGACCCCATCCGCCGCAGTCGAGATTTCCGCGACTCCGACCGTGACGGAAACCGCGATCCCCGGTCAGGCCATGCCCCAGCCCACCACCGAGATGATGCTTCAATTCGAAGCCCGCTTCGGCCGCCCGCCGACGAACTACACCGAACTGCGCCGCCTCAACCAACCCGCCCCCAAGCCCACGCCACGCTAACCCGTCGGCCCGCGAAAAAAAAATCCGCCCGGCGTTTGGATCAGCACCAAATCCCACCACCGACGCCCGCCATGACCCCAGACCTCCACAACTTTTTCCGCCAACTGCTCCACCACGCGATCCACTCCGGCATCCAGAGCGCGTTTTGGAAACTGCCCCTCGTCTGGGTGCTCCTGCTGGTGGCCGTCCTCATCGGCGTCGCGGTTTATTTCAAGTTGTACTGAGGCGGAGTCCACTCCGTCCCCCGGGAGCGCGAGTGGCCCGCACCGTGTTGCTCACACTCGAACAGTGCGGCGGGATGCGGAGCGCCAGCCGCAGCACGCTGAAACACTCGCCGTCGTTCTTTTCAAGCCACCGCGCCAGCCGATCACGGCCGCCACAGTTGGTTTGCGACCCAGCGGCGTTCCGGGCCGCCAGATCGCAGTTGTGCGCGTTCCCGAGTTCGCCGAGAATCCGCGGGACCACGAACCCACAAACACAACGAACCGAAAACAACGAACCCAAAAAAAATATGGACCCGCTAAATCGCCGCCAAGCCCTGCACACCACTGCCCTCATGGGCGCAGCCGTCACGGTCGGAACCTGCTTCAACCCCGGGCGCGTGGTCGCGGCCGAAGCCGCCGCGCCCTTCACCCTGCCGCCGCTGCCGTATGCCTTCGATGCGCTGGAGCCGCTGCTGGACGCGCAGACGATGCAGATTCACCACGACAAGCATCACGCGGCATACGTGACCAATTTGAACAAAGCCGTCGCCACCCAACCCGCGCTGGCCGGCCAGTCCATCGAGGCGTTGCTGAAAAATTTGAGTGCGGTGCCGGAAGCCATCCGCGCGGCGGTGCGCAACCACGGCGGCGGGCACGCGAACCATTCGCTGTTCTGGCAGTTGTTGAAGAAAAACGGCGGGGGCCGGCCGACGGGTGAGTTGAGCAAGGCGATCGACGGGAAGTTCGGCAGCTTCGCCACTTTCCAGGAGAAATTCACCGAGGCCGCGATGAAACAATTCGGCAGCGGCTGGGCCTGGCTCACCCTGGACGCCGGCAAGCAACTGTCCGTCGAGGGCACGCCGAATCAGGACACGCCGCTGTCGGCCGGCCGCACGCCGCTGCTGGGGATTGATGTCTGGGAGCACGCCTACTATCTGAAATATCAGAACCGGCGCGCCGATTACGTCGCGGCGTTTTACCACGTCATCAACTGGGACGTGGTGAGCGAACGCTTTCAAAAGGCGTAGTCCGGTGACGCGGTGTCCGACCGGGAGAGAATTCTTCCGTCTGGCAGATCGCGCCGTGCGCTGCCGGGCCGTCTTCCGGCGGCGAATTGCCTTGCGAAATCCGCCGCGTGAATTGAAGCTTCCCTCACTGACATCCGCTTGGTGTTACCGGGGTGTCCTGCTCTTTGAGAGTGGCAACTGCAAAATTTTTGACCCTGCCATGTTCGTGCATTGCAACAAAATCCTTGAACCGTACTTAAACAACACGGGACCTTGACTACACGGGTGGCCGACAGGCCTTGACTGGAAGTCGAAAGCCACTGTTTGGGTCCCACCTGTTCGAACCGCAGTTCACAGGAGCTGTTCACACACGGCATTACGGCGGGGTTATTTTTTTTCGGGCTTCCCGGCGATTCGGAAATAAATGGATCGCAGCAGGCTGTTCCCCCCTCAAATTCCTACCTCAAAGTTCGCTCGAACAGTCCCAGTTCACCACTCCACTCTCAGGGAGCTATTCCACCTCCAAGTTTCTCCACTCGACGACTGAGTTGCAGACTTTCTTGCCGTCTGATTTCCCGCGGTCCAATGACATCCGTTCCGTGTTTGGCCGCCCCGGTTTGGACCTTGAAAATTGAACCTTCCCTTGAGCTTTGACCTTTGTCCTTGGAATTTTCCCACCACCAACCGCAAAAAGCATCGCGCACCAGCGACCTGAGGCGCGCTGAGACTTGCGCGGTGAGCCTGATCCGGCATCGTTGGGCCGCGAACTATGTTGCATCCTGAAGATCATCGTTGGAACTCCAGCAACCAGCGCACTGCATTTCTCGAGAAATTCGCGGAGTGGGAGTCGCGGGACTGGCGGTCATGGCTGATGGAGCATCTTACTTTCCCGTTCACCGCCAAACGGGACGACGACAATGACGATGCATTCTTTGACCAGGAGGCGGCGGCGGAACCCTTCCGCCTCGGTCACAAAATGCAGGTCCTGGGTCTGGCTAAGAAGGAGGACGAACGGTGGGGACTCCTGGTCCGCGCCCAGGAAAAGCAGCACGTCGGCCTGGTGCCCTTGTGTGACTTGAAGGTGATGCCCAGAAAGGATCCGAACTTCTGGCCCGTGCAAGAGTACGTCGTGTGGTTTGCCAACAGCCGCTGAACGCACGAAGTCACCGTTCCTCACCCGCTGACGGATCGTGGAAATGGAGCAGCGGGACCGGGACTTCGTGGATCTGGTTTCATCCGGCCACCTCACGTTCCATCCCGCCGGGACGGGACAACTGCATTTCGGTTGCGTGAATGCCGAACTGGACTGACACCTCACGACCGCTGCGGAACGGATCGAGTTCACGTTCGTCGGCTTCGACGAGGGCGACGAAGTGAGCGGACATGGCTGGGCCAGGGAGGAGGGCGCGCGACTGACGGGCCGGATCATCTTTCATCAGGGCGATGAGTCGGGATTCCGCGCGGTCAGGGGCGAGCGTGGTCAGTAGCCGCCGCCGCCAAGGTCAGCTCCGCGCCGAGTGAAATTCAGTGCCGCCGGCAATAGCGGCCGGGCACCGAGTGGTGCTGACGTCGGGGTGCCGCTGGCAACGCCGGGGCTAAGGACGGGCCTGCTTTTTCTTAGCCGCCCACGCGTCCCATTGGGCGCGATATTCGGCGGTCATCGGGGTGAAGGTAATCTTCACTTTGGGCAGGTCCGCCTTGAGTTTGGCGAGGTCCTCGGGCGGGAGGGCGACATCCTTCAGGTCGAGGATGGCGAGATGGGGAATCTCTTTGAGCCGGTTGAGTCCGCCGGCGTAGGTGAAGACGGAGAACTCAAGGGAAAGTTTGCTCAGTTTGGGAATTGTCACCAGGGAAGCGAGCGCGGCATCGCTGAGGCCCGCGTAGCCTTTCGCCCACAGTCGCACGGATTCCAGCGACGGATGGTTCTTGAGCAGTGCGACGAATGGGTCGCTGGCCGCGCCGTGTTTCAAGTCCACGCGCTGAAGCTTCGGCGCGGTTACAGCCTCGATACAAAACGCGCCGTCACTCGAGAAGACTTCGAGCGTAGGATGCGCGCCGAGCGCGGCCTTGGCCTCGGGAGTCGGCTTGGTGATGTGCAGGGTGTGGAGGGCTTTCAGCGACTTCATCTCGCCGAACTTGGCCGCGCCGTTGCCGGTGACGAGTGAGCCGTTCACCGTGACGGTCACGGGGTTCAGTGCCACGAGCCGTGCCATGCCGGCATCGTCCAACGCCGCGCCGCTGAAGCTGAAGGCGCGCGCGCGAAGGGATGAAATGGCATCCCACTGTCCGGCGGTCAGCGGAGTCTTGGAGTCAACGCTCAGGGCAAGGCCTTCGGGCTTGCGTTCGGCGAGCGTGGCCTTGGCGGGCCTGAGCACTTCGGGCACCTCGGGCAGCGGGAGCGGTTTGTTCTGAGCGTGGGCACAGGTGGGAAGAGTGAAGCTGAGGAGCAACGTGGTGAGGAGTGAGGAATAAGTCATGGAGGGTAATTTTTTCGGAGTTAGCAACTTTGCTGGCTGACTTACTGGCTGACGATCAGCGAAGTCGGCTCGGAAGTAATCTTCAACCCGGGGATCGTGATAACTCCGCTACCATCAGCTTTCCCTTCTCCGTGCGCGCCGACAAAGGTCCATTTGAAAGTCTCACCCGGTCCGAAGTGAGTGTTCTGGATTCGGCGCAGGGACACGTCCGCAGTCGCTTCCTTCGGAATTTCAAAAGTAGTCTTCAGCGTCGCCGGCGTAGCGAGGAAGAGTGCCATCTCCACCCGGCCTTTGGCATCCGAGATATTCTTCCAGCGGAAGAAGGCATTGCGCTGACCGGCGGCCTTGCTCTTCAGATCGGCGGGCCAGGGGAGGGTGCCGTTGCCGGATGCGTTGGCGAACACGGGATAGGCTTCGTTCTTTTTGACACTCAACCAATCGAAGGAATTGACCAGGTCGTTCACCTTCTCGATGGCGGCGTGGTTGTTGGCGTGGCCGAACGGTCCCCAATAAAAATAGAGCGCATACCTCCGGTCGTTCATGGCTTTGACAAACCGGTCGTGGCCGACGGACCAGCCGTCATTCTGGCCGGAGTAGTCGATGGCCACGGGCGGTTCGGGTAGTTTGACCGACTCCGGGACTGACTGCGGCGGGAAGCCCATGCGATGGGAGGCGTGTTCGATGCCGGCGGGCACATTCGCCTTGATCGCGGCGAAGACATCGCCGTGACGCAGGCCGATGCCGAGCGTTCCGCTGCCGCCCATCGAGTTGCCGGAGAGATAGACGCGGTTGGGATCAATCGCATATTTCGCCATGACCCAGCGGATGGAATCCATCACGCGCTTCTCCGCCGGAGTCAGGTTGGGACCACCATTGCGCTGGGTCATTCCAGCGTCACCCATGTGCATGCCACCCCACCACCAGTCACCTTTGTTCGCGCGGCAGTCGAGATAGAGCGCGTAGAAGTCATCGGGCGAGCGGTAGATGTCGTGATTGCCGACGGTCCGTGTGCATTTCAAACACGACATCACATCGTGCCCCGCCGAATGGAGCACGACATAGAGCGGGGCGTTGGTGCGCGCGATCTTGGGGTGGACCACGATGAAGGTATCGCGCTGCGGCTGTTTGTAGCCCCACTCGGGGCGCACGCCGTGGTGGAACACTTCCACGGGTCGCTGATTGATCAGCAGGTCGTCGAAACTTCCGACCTTGAGCGTGGGCGCGCTGTCCGCCGGCCAATCGTTCGCCACGGAAACGAGCGGGAGGACGGGTGCCAGAAGCAGAGCCAGGACGACATGGGGCATTCGGTTCATGATTCGCGGTGTTTATCAGGTTCCGCGCGGTTCAAGCCGCCGGTTCTTGGGGGCTAAGACCGCCGGGCACAAAGAGGCTTTCACGCTCTCCGTTGCCGGCGAGTGTGCGGCCCGAACGCGAGTTGCCAAGGGTATTCTCGACGCCGCGGCGCGGCCCGGTAAGGAGGCGAAGTTTCGGCAGGTGACAAAGCCGAGGTCGCGCCCAACTCCGCGGCTGCTGCCGGGGAACCAAAGCGCGGGAGAAGGTTGTTCAAGGTTTACAGGCAATCGGCGCGTGTACCCATCAACCGTGTGTGAAACCCGGCGCGGCACCTGGTCTTGCGCGCAATTTCGGAGAGGGTTTGCCAACGGGCGGGCCGATGGGGACACTCGCGCGTCGCATGAACGAATATCCTACGCCGCTCGATTTGAACCAACTGCGCGTCTATCCGCTGGCGGAGCGCCGCAGCATGGCGCGAATCGAGGACATCCTGGTGGATCCCGATGCGCCGTGTCCGCCGTGCGAAGATGCGGCACGCGCGATCATCGAGCGCTGCGCGGAACGCATCCTCGCGGCGCGACGGAGCGAGGCGGCGGTGATGTTTATCTACGGCGCGCATCTGGTGAAGAACGGGGCGGCCGCAATTGTGGAGCACTTGCTCGAGGGCGGCTGGGTGACGCATCTGGCGACCAACGGCGCGGGGAGCATTCACGACTGGGAGTTCGCGTTTCAAAACTGGTCCACAGAAAGCGTGGAGCAAAATGTCGCGACCGGCACCTTCGGGACGTGGGACGAGACGGGGCGCAACATTCATCTGGCGCTGCTCGCGGGCGGCGTGCGCGGCGAGGGCTACGGCGTGGCGCTCGGCCGCTTCATTCAGGAAGACGGCGTGACGTTGCCGGAGCCGGCGGAGCTGGAGCAGTTGTTGCGGGACAATCCGGCGCATCCGCTCGCGCCCGCGCGCGCGGATTTGCTCGTGGCCATGAAAACGCACGGTTTGGCGGCGGGCCGGCACGAGGTGCGGCATCCGTGGAAACACACGTCGATCTTTGGCCACGCCTTCAAGCATCGCGTGCCGCTGACAGTGCATCCTGGCATCGGCTACGACATCATCGCCAATCATCCCATGTTCAACGGTGCGGTGATCGGGCGCGCGGCGGGTGTGGATTTTCGGTTGTTCGGCGCGGCGGTCGAGCGGCTGGCCGGCGGCGCGGTGCTGTCGGTGGGGTCGGCGATCATGGCGCCGCAGGTGTTCGAGAAGAGCCTGAGCTGCGTGAACAATCTGCGTTTGCAGGCGGGGCGGCCGATTGTGAAGGACCACAGCTTTTTCGTGGTGGATTTGCAGGACGGCGGCAACTGGGACTGGACCCGGGGCGAGCCGCCGAAGAGCAGCCCGGCCTACTATCTGCGCTTCTGCAAGAGCTTCTCGCGGATGGGCGGCGCGATGAACTATCTCCAGTGCGACAATGTGGTGTTCGCACATAATTTGCTGGAGCGGTTGCGGCGGGCGTGAGCGGCCAAGGGAAGGTAATCAGTAATTAGTGATTAGTGAGGTCACCCGCTTGTTACCTGCCCCCTGACTTCTGACTCCTGACTCCTGACTCCCACCTTCATCGGCCTTGCTTCGAGGGAGGGGATTTCTACAGTGCCGGCGCAGGGCCGGAAGCGGCTACGGGCGATTTTTATGGGCAAAATTGATGTCAACCTGCTGGAAGCGGGAATGGAATTGGAAGCCGATGCGCGCGAGGCCAAGGGTCTGGTGCTGCTGTCGGCCGGCACGGTCATCACGGAAAAGCACATCGGCATGTTGCAGTCGTGGGACGTGCCCGAGGTGGCGGTGAAGGGCGCCTCGCAGGCGGATTTGCTGGGGCGCGAGGCGGCAAAGGTGGACCCGGCGAAGCGCGAGGATGTCACCAGGCAATTGACCGAGCTGTTCCGCCACACCGATCGCGAGGACCCGGCGACGCAGGAAATTTTCCGCCACTGCCTGATCCGCGCCGCCACGGTCGGTCACAGCTCGCTTTGATATGTATTCCAGCGCCACCGCCCTCGTTCGCGGCTCCGACAAGATTGGCTCGCCGCCCGAAGTTTTCGTGCGCCTCAACGAAGCGTTAAATCGCGGCAGCTACAGTGTCGATGAACTGGCCGGCATCGTGGCGGCAGACGCGGGGTTGACGGTGCGGTTGCTGTGCGTGGCCAACAGTTCGTTTTTCGGCTTCTCGCGGAAGATCGTCAATTTGTCCGAAGCCATCGGCGCGATCGGCGTGAACCACCTGCGCGAGCTGGTCACGGCTTCGAGCGTGATCAGCAAGTTCGGCGCGGTGCCCGGCAACCTGGTGTCGATGGATGCTTTCTGGCGGCACAGCGTCGCGGTGGGATTGGCGGCGCGGATTCTGGCGGGCGCGCGGAAGGAGTTGAACCTGGAGAATTATTTCATCGCCGGCGTGCTCCACGATGTCGGCCGGCTGGTGATGCTGCTGAAGATGGCGGAGCCGTATCGGCAGGTGATCGAGCGGTGCCGGGCGTCGGGAGAGCTGCTGTATGTGGTGGAACGCGAGCGCTTCGGATTCGATCACGCCGCCGTGGGCGAGGCGCTGCTCCTGCAGTGGAATTTGTCGCCGATGCTGGCGGAGGCGGTGGGCGCGCATCACGCGCCGAAGAACGCCGAGCGGCACGCCATGTGTGCGGCGATGGTGCATCTCGGGGATGTGCTGGCGCACGCGCTGGAACTGGGCGGGAGCGGCGAACGGTTTGTGCCGCGGATTTCGCCGGTCGCGTGGGCTCGCTTTGGGCTACATCCGAGCGTGCTCGGAACGGTGATGGAGCAACTCGATCAGCAATATCAGCAGATGGTTTCGCTGATTGTGACGGGGACGGGGAAGTAGCCATGCGGTGGGTGCGGGAGGCGCGAGGAATGGGGGGGAGGTTCGTGGTTCCGTGACCTGCGGGGTGGGGACGGCTCGTCCGCTCAGGATTGGCGGAGACACGCTGTCCCCGCTTGGTTCGCGCGCGAGTGCGCCCGGCCGCGGACGCAAGAGATGCCCGCTGTCACGGGTACACCGGATCATCCCAAACGATTGATCCTACCCGGGTCGCCCCACACTCGAGCCGTCACTTCTTCGCTCCAAAATGCGGATTCGCCGCGAAGGCAAACTCCGCCACCACGCGCCCGCCAATCAGATGCTCCTGGATGATCCGCTCCAGCACCGGCGGATGACACGAGTGATACCAAACGCCTTCCGGATAAACCACTGCCACCGGCCCCTGCACGCACACCCGCAGACAATTCGCCTTCGTCCGAAACACCAGCGGTTCCGGCCCCACCAGCTTCAGCTCCTTCAACCGCGCCTTCAGAAACTCCCACGCCGCCAGCCCCGCCTCCTTGGCGCAACACTTCGCCTCCGTCTGATCCGCGCACAAAAAAATGTGCCGCCGATAGTGCTCCAGCCCGAGGCTCGCCACCGCTGATTTCAGTTCTGTTTCCATAAAATTTTCCAATCCGCCAATGCGCGCGCGTTCGTGCGACCCACGACCGGTTCCGTCAAGCGCCGCACGCCATCGCGGTTCGTGTCCGAGCATCCAGTTCGCCATCATTCGACGCGTCCCAGACCCGTCTCGCCAGTGATCCGAGGTGCGCCCGCACCCGGCGGAACGCTTTGATCAGGGTAAGTCACGGTCTCTTTTTCGCCGATGCTGAGGTGCCCGTCTTTGCTCAGCGCTTCGATCAGCTTGACCACATCCGCCTCAGTCGCGGTCTTGCCGCAGACGGCGAGCAAATGACTCATCAGGGTCTTCTTGCGTTTGGGCCGGGTGGCGGCGTTTTTGCGCAAATGCCCGAGGACGCGGGGCAGTAGATCCTCCGACGGAGCCGACGGCGACTTGGTCCGTCCGGGAACGGCCAGGGAAGCAAAATCATCGTGCCGGAGAACGCGCAATTGTTGGCTGCGCAGATGTTCGACCAAAGGCTCAAATCCGTTGTCTTTGGAGATGATGTGAAAACTGGCGGTCGGGTTCGTCAACACCGCCCGGCCCAGGTAATAGGCGAGGGCGAAGTCCAGCGCGTTCCTGCCGGACGAAGTCAGCCGGATGAGCTGCACCGTGGCCGCGTGCGCCATGAGCTTCTCCACCAACGCCACATCCAGCTTGGTTTGCTGGGCACCCAAGAGGAACGTGAAGTGGAACGACTCGGCGCCGATCAACGCGGCGTCAACCGGATGGATGTTTTCGCAATCGACGAAAACATGGTGCTTGGGCGCTGGCGGCGGGGTGAGAGTGGACATAGGTCATCAGATCGAGTGCGAGTTCAAACACGAATCACTCGAATGCAAAAGGGTAAAGCGCGTGTTCCAATGTCCGCCACCTCCCCAGCTCCCATCCTCCTTCACGCCGCCTTGCCCATCCCCGCGCCCGGTGGCTATGCTCCGCGCATGAAATTTCAATCTCCACGTCCCGTGCCCCGCCACCTCCTTCCCGCGCTCGCGCTCGCCGCCCTCACCCTGCTCGCCCCGCGCGCCACCGCCGCGCAATGGCCCTCGTGGCGCGGGCCGAACGGCGACGGCACTTCGCCCGAAAAGACTCTCCCGCTCAAATGGAGTCCCACCCAAAATGTGAAATGGAAGACGCCCCTGCCCGAGCCAGGCGACTCCTCGCCCATTGTCTGGGACGACAAAATTTTCATCACCCAATCGTTCGAAGCCGAGGGCGGCCGCACCGTGCTGTGCTTCGATCGGGCGACCGGCAAGCAGCTCTGGAAACAGGGCACGACTTGGAAAAAGCCCGAGAAACGCTACGGCAAGAACCCCTACTGCGCGGCCTCGCCCGTCACTGACGGCACGCGGGTCATCGCCTTCTTTGGTTCGGCCGGCCTCTTCTGCTGGGACATGAACGGCCGCGAACTGTGGCGTCGCGACCTCGGCCAGCACGAACACGAATGGGCCTACGCCGCCTCGCCCCTCATCCACGGCGACCTCTGCATTCTCTACTTCGGTCCCGGCCTGAAAGCCCGCCTCGTGGGGCTGGATAAAAACTCCGGCAAGACGCTCTGGGAGTCCGCCGAGCCCGCCATCGTTCCGCGCCGCCGCACCGATGGTTTTCAAGGTCAGGAAAAAGGCGGGATGGTTGGCTCGTTCACCACACCCATCATCGTGCGGGCCGGCGACCGCGATGAACTCATTCACACCTATCCCCAGCAAACGCGCGCCCTTGACCCGCTCACCGGCAAGCCGCTCTGGAATTGCGACGGCCTCAACGAACTCGTCTATGCCTCCCCCATCCACGGCCGCGGCGTGCTCGTGGGGATGGGCGGCTACCTTGGGACCAGTATCGCGGTCAAGACCGGCGGCACCGGGGATGTCACCGCGTCGCATCGGCTGTGGCAGAGCGTCCGCACCAAGAACCGGCTCGGCAGCGGCGTGGTTTTTGGCGACCACGTTTACGTCCTCAACAGCGACGGCATTGCCGAATGTCTCGAACTCACCACCGGAAAATCCCTCTGGCAGGAACGCGTGAAAGGCTCCGGCCCGCAAGGCGACTCGTGGTCCTCGATGATCCTCGCCGGCGACCACATTCTCGTGCTCAACAAATCCGGCGACACGCTCGTGCTCAAGGCCAGCCCGACGTTCCAGCTCGTCGGAGTCAACTCCCTCGGCAACGAAACCTGCAACGCCTCGCACGCCCTCAGCAACGGCGATCTCTTCATCCGCACCCACAAAAACCTCTGGTGCATCCGCGACGCGCAGAAGGCCGCCGCGCCGTAGCCGCTGACGTGAGGAGGCGGATTTTCCCACCGGCAGGAGCGCGGCGTTCACGCCGCTTCACCATCCGCACACCATTTCGCGTTCGCACCCGCGCCGACGCCCCACGTTGAAGCGGCATAAATGCCGCGCTCCGCAGCGGTAGGGCGCGTCTGTCCTCAGCGCGCCGCTTGCGTGTGCGTACGTCCCGCGGCGCGCTGAGGACAGACACGCCCTACCAACGTCGGCGGATGGGCCGAGCCTGCCGCTGGGCAGGGGGCGTCGGGCGGGCGGACGGTTTGGGGAAAGGTTACGGACGCGCGGCAGCGCATCCCTACCAACGCTCCGGCGCTCTCACCCACGCGGCACTTGCACGGAGGTGGTCCCTCGCTACAGTGCGCCGCCGTTTGACCCGACCCTGTGCCGCGCGGAATGCCGGCGACGAAACCTTTTAACAAACACGATTTTTTTATGAGTTGGAAAGTATTGATCACCGCCCGAACGATCACCGAAGTCGGCGCCCACGCGCTGGAAATTCTCCGGAATGCCGGCTGCGAAGTCATCATTCCCGAAAAGCTCGGGCCGCTGCCCGCGGACGAAATCCTCAAGCTGTTGCCGGGCGTCGATGCCGCGCTGGTCAGCCCGGACGCCTACAACGCCGCCGTGCTCGGCTCCCCCGCCGCCGCGCAGCTCAAGGCGATCTCGCGCTGGGGCGTGGGCTACGACTCGATCGACATTCCCGCCGCGACGCGGCTCGGCATCGTGGTGGCCTACACGCCGGGGATGCTTGACGAGACGGTCGCCGATTACACCTGGGCGCTGCTGCTGGGCATCGCGCGGCGGATTCATCTCGGGCACATGGGCATGGCGGCGGGCAAATGGGCGCCGGCGTGGGGTCACGATGTGTTCGGCAAAACGCTCGGCGTCGTCGGCTGCGGGCGCATCGGGCAGGCGGTGGTGCGGCGCGCGGCGGGGTTCGGAATGCGCCTGCTGAGCTACGACGTGATGCCGAATCCAAGCGCGGAGAAACTCGGCGTGAAATTCGTGTCGCTCGACGAACTGCTCGAACAGAGCGACTTCGTTTCACTGCACGCGGCCTCGACGCCGGGGAATCGCGGGATGCTCGGCGAGGCGCAGTTTCGCAAAATGAAAAAGGCGTCGTATCTCATCAACGCGGGCCGGGGCGCTCTGATCGACGAGGCGGCGCTGGTGAAGGCGCTCAAGGAAGGGTGGATCGCAGGCGCGGCGCTGGACACGTTCATCCAGGAGCCAATGGCGGCGGAGCATCCGTTCCGCACCACGCCGAATCTGCTGATCGCGCCGCATCAGGCGTCGTTCGCGCGCGAGACGGGCGAGCGGGTGAGCAACGCGGCGGCGCAGGCGATTGTGGATTTGATGCAGGGGCGGCGGCCGCAGTTGCTGGTGAATCCGGACGTGCTGAGTTCGCCGGCGGCGCGGGTGAAGGTGGGGTGAGGTGGAGCGTGACGGAGCGCGGCCCGTGTTCGTGTTTAGCCCCAACGGGGCGATGACATATCAGCCCAGGGCAGAGCGCAGCGCCGCCCTGGGTGAGGATGCCAAAAATGGAACTCAGCCCTGAAGGGGCGTTCCACGGGCGGGTGCAGCGTGGCGCGGAAGATGGGGCGCCCCTTCAGGGCTTTGGCACGTCGCTACGTCAACCCAGGGCGATGCCCTGGGCTGGTATGAGTCCGCCCCGTTGGGGCTAAAAAACTGCCGGCCGATTGGGCCGCCGCAGTTGCTAGGGTGTTGGAAATTTTAGGGCGTTGTGGTGATGGCGATGCTGCAGCGGGCGGGACGCCCGCGCTCCGGGACGAAGTGAAACAAATTTATGAAGACCAATCATGTTAAGGCGAAGTTGAAACGCGGCGAACCGAGCATCGGCACATGGCTGACGCTGCCGGATTCCATGTCGGCGCGGCTGATGGCGCGGGCGGGGTTCGACTGGCTGACGGTCGAGCTGGAGCACACGCCGATCACGTTCGAGACGGCGGCGCAGGATTTTGCGATCATCGCGGCGACCGGTCCCGCGCCGCTGGTGCGCATCCCGTGGAACAGCGCGGAGACGATCAAGCGCGTGCTGGACACGGGCGCGTGGGGCATCGTGGTGCCGATGGTGAACTCGCGCGCGGAGGCCGAGGCGGTGGTGGACGCCGCGCTGTATGCGCCGCAGGGCAACCGCTCGATCGGCGGCTATTCGCACGCGGCAAATTTCGACACGGATGCGGCGACGTATTACGCCAAGGCGAACGAGCAGATTCTCGTGGTGGTGATGATCGAGCACATCCGCGGCGTGGAGCGGGCGGACGAAATCCTAAGCGTGCCGGGCATCGACGCGGTGTTCATCGGGCCGAACGATCTGCACAATTCCATGGGGCTGAAGCCGGTGTTCGAGAGCGACGACAAGCGGTTTGTCGATGCGGTATCGCATGTGCTCAAGACGGCGAAGGCGAACGGCATCGCGGCGGGCATTCACGTGGTGGACGCACCGGCGGCGCAGCGGCGCATGACGGAAGGCTTCCAGTTCATCGCGGTGGCGAGCGAGGCGGGTATGATGCTCGCGAAGGCGGGCGAGATCACCAAGGCGCTGAACCTCGGCGCTGGCAAGCCGGCGCTGGCGAAGTACTGAGCGGGGGCGCCCCGTGGGATTTCCAGTCGCTCGCCACCCGATGAACGCACAACCACAATTTTCGCCCGAGGAGGTTTGCGATTTGCGCGGCGGCTTCGGCTCGTTGTTCGCGCAGTTGGGACGGCCGGAAGCGCTCGCGACGGATGGCGAACGGGCGGCGGCGCTGAAATTCACGCGGATCGAGAATGTGCCGGCGCTGCGGCTGTTTCTGCGGGCGTACGTCACGGAGATTTTACTACCGCTCGAACTGCCGGCGATTGCGCGCGCGTTCTCACAGGTGCAGCGCAACGAATTGCGGGAGTTGCTCGAAACCACGCGGGCGCTGGGGAGCGAGCCGCGGTTGCGCGAATTCGCGACGGCGAGCCAGCGCGTGGGCGGGAGTCATTTGGAGCGGTTGCGTCCGCTGGCGGACCAGCGGCTGGTGCAGCGGTTTCGGCAGGCGGTGGCGGCGGGGCAGGCGGCGCCGTGGCACACGGTGGTGTTCGGGCTGACGCTGGCGATTTACTCGCTGCCGCTGCGGCAGGGGCTGGTGCATTACGCGCGGCAAATGCTCGGGGGATTCATCGCGGGCGCGGCACCGCCGCTGCGGTTGAACGAAGCGGCTGCGGATGAGTTGCTCGAAGACCTGTGCGCGGGGCTGGCGGCCGGCGTCGAGGCGGTCGTAACCGCGCACGCCGGCGGTGGGTTGCGGGTGGTGTAGCGCCAGCGCGTAGCCGACGACGGGAGGAGGCGGACGGCCCCGTTCGACGGCCGATCCGCCTGCCAACGTACCCCGCTCCGTGGCCGGACCCATTGCCGTCTTCCGCGCGGAATCCGAGATCATAAAAGCCTTGTAAACAGGTGGCTTTGCAACCTTTTGTCGCATACGCGACAAAAGGTTGCAGCGGTCGGTGCCGGGGTTTTCCACGCTGCTTTTGCCGAAATCCGCAGCTCTCGGGGAACAGGACAGGGACTCCCAACCCATCCCCCGTCCGCCTGCCGGGTACGTTGGCCCCATGCTGCGCCGTTGCGGCGCTCGGGTTCTCCTCACGTCGGCGGCTACGCCGCGCTTGCTTGTCCTCGAAGCTCAAATCCAGTTGCGGGCGGACGAAGCCGGATCGGATTGCGCGCCATCTAGGGCAGGCCGAGCGAGAGGCTCAGCACCACAACCAGCAGGGCGGTGGCAAGGCGACGGGCATGAAATCAGCCGGCAGCGGAGGTGCGAGAGGGTGTTGCGAAAGTTTGTGTAAGTCCTTGGAATTCGGGGACTTGGTCACGGAAAAAGCCATTATCATCGCCAACCCCGAGTACAGGCATTCCTACGGGGGGCCAAATGTGGGTGAAACCCGCGCTACCACGAGGGTTTGTTCGGGTTCCCATTCGCCCGCGTTCGCTCCACATAAAGGAGAGGAAATAAGGAAATCCGTGAATTGGCCAATGAATCCGCAATTCGCGTCCGACCCTTTCGCAACACCCTCTTCGACGCGCGGATTACTTCACGTTCAGCGCGATGTCCTGCATGAGGACGAGCGCGACGGATTCGGTGAATTCCTGAATCGTGTTGGCGCGCAGCGCCGCGCCGAGGTTGGGCTGGCGCGAGAGCAAATCGGTGGCGTTGGCCTGGCCGATGATCTGCGAATCGCGCAGGCGGATGGCCGTGGCCTGGATGTCGGGCACGGTGTAATCGCGGTCACCGGAAATCTCGCGGACGCTGACGGAGCGCGAGGAGATGAGGACTTCGATGACGACATCGGCGAGGCGGGAGAGGGCCTCGCGGTCAGTCTTGATCCAGTCGAGCGGGTTGCGGGAACTGGTTTTCTCCAGGCCGGTGAACATGCTCTCGGGCAGGTCGGACAGCGCGGCCTCGGCGATGCGCAGCGGACGACCGAAGAGTTTCTCGACTTCGCGGAAGGTGAGTTTGTCCGTGAGGGTCGGGGCGCTGGAAGCGGGCGGAGTGGTGGGTGCCGCGGCCGCGGGCGTGCTGTTGGTGGCCCCGGTGGCAGGGGCGGCGGCGATCTCTTCCAGCACGACGCGATTGACCTGAATGGCAAAGCGCGGGCCGCCGAGCTTCGGCAACGCGGCCTTGAACTGGCCGAGAATGGCCTGCGCCTGCTCGGCGGTGACGAGCTTGGCCGCGGCGCTGAATGGCCGCTGCTCGTACACGAACAGCGGCCTGGCCGACGCGGGCGGGGTGACGATCTGCGTCACCGGCGGGGGCGGTTGCGGCCTCGGCACGAAGGTGTTGGGCGGCGGTGGCTGGGGACCGGCGACAAGGCGGGACGCGGCGAGCGTCAGGCCGAGGAGGGGGAGAGTTTTCATCGGCTGGTTTTGGATATTGTTTCGCAGCCGGCGTGCGGCCGCGGTCGGAACGCCGGCCGCAGCCGCTCAGTGCGCCTCGCGGATGCGGATGGTGTACTTTTTGGCAAGGTTGTTGAGCGAGGTGAACTTCACGGCTTCCTGCGCGTTCTCGGTCAGGATGAGCGTTTGGAAGGGGGACTCGTCGCCGGTGGGAAAGCCGTTGGCATCCTTGAACACGCAGCCGATTTGCACCTCGATGCGGCGGCCTTCGCGGTTGCGGATGTTGGCGGCGATTTCGAGCCGGCCGTCTTCGAGCACGCGTTCCTGAATGCCGGAGCAGGTGACCGAGCGCTGCACGCGGGCGTCGAGCAGGACGAGCTTCTCGCGGTTCTCGAGATCGTACTTGGTGGTGTTCTTCGGCAGGTAAGCGCCGCCGCCGCAACCGGCCCCGAGGCCAAGGCCGAGGGTCAGGAGCGCGAGGGAGAGGGTGAGGTTTTTCATAGGCTGTGGGGTTGGATTATCTATCGCTGAGAAAGACAACGGTGTCACGTCCGGGCACGACTTCGAGGATGACAGATCTGGTCAGGCGCGCGACCGGCTGGCCGCGGGCATCGAGGAATTCGACGGTCGCATTGTGCCGGCCCGGCGGCACGGCGAGCGCGGCGAAGCTGAGGAATTGCGGGAGGTTGTCCCAACTGCGCGTGTCGGCGCGCGGCGTGGTGGCGCCGGAGACGACCTTGTTCAACACGCCGAAGAGCGCGAGGCCGAGGCCCGCCTCGCGCGCGGTGCGGTCGCGGCTTTGCGTGAGGACGAGGCCGCTGAGGAGCGAGGCGTTGCCGAGGGCGTCGGTGGTGCCTTTGAAGGCGGCCTTGTTCGCCAGAATTTTGTCCATCACACGGCCGCCGCGGGTGTGCGCTTGGAAGGTCAGGTCGTCGAAAATATCGGCGCGGTGCGTGACACCCGCGAAGGTGATGCGGGCGGAGTAGGCTTCGGAATAGCCGTCGCGATAGACCAGGGTTTCACCGTACTGGCCCCCGGCGAACTTGGTCGGACCGTAGCCGAACTGGAGAAAGAACAGCACGTTCGCCTGCGGATCGTAGGACGGCGGCGTGGCGTGCTTGGCGTTGGCCCGGGCGCGCTGCCAGGCGTCCGCGCCGTCGCCACCGAGCTTCGCGCTGGCGAGGCCGTCGAGGTAATCGAGGAGCGCATAGTCGCCGGAGAACTGCTGGCCCTGCGCGTCGCTGTCGAGGAACTGGCCGTTGCGGAAACACGCGCGGGCATTGTCCGGTTCGCCATCCATCCAGTAGAGCACGCCGCGATAGAAGTAGGCCATCACGCGCTCGTATGGCTCGCCGAAGTAAACCTTGGAGGATTCCTCGTTGAAAAATCCGCGCGCACGGCGGGCCTCGGGATCCTTCGCGGGCACGCCGCTGATGGTGAGAATTGCGTCGTCGAGAAGCGTCTTCGCCTGCTCGAAATTGTGTGCGCGCAAGGCGGCGGCGGCCTTGCGGTATTGCGAGAGCACCTTGTCTTTGTCGCGCGGGGAGGCACCGCCGCCGCTCTTGGTCGCGGACGTGGTCGCGCAGCCGAGCAGTAGGCCGCAAAGCGCCACCGAGGCGAGACGGGGGAAAAGTTTCATCCTGGGTTCGGCAGTTGGGCCTCACGCAAAGGGCGCAGAGGACGCAAAGGGGAGGGGCGGCGAAGCGGAGATGATTTCACGCTGTGGATAAAGGCTGCTGCAGACGATGTGGAGCAAAGAATTCCCCTCGGCGTTGCGCCCTTTGCGTCCTTTGCGTGAGGCATCGGCGATCGTTCGTTTCATCAGCGTTTGGCCGGGATGGTCAAACGAGCTTACCGATACGCCGCGTCCTCGAGGCCCTGCTTTTTGATTTCCGAGGCGTCCTCCCAGACGATCACGCTCGTGCGGGCGTCGATGAGCTGGAAGCTGTAGAGGATGTAATCGCTGGTGCCCTTGGCGCTGCGCGTCGAGAGTCCTTGGAGCTTGCCGGTGAGGAAAAAGTCCGCGCCCTTGAACTCGACGACGCGCGCGTCGCTGCTGCTGGTGACCGCGCCGGATTGCTTGAGATCGCGTTCGCGTTCGAGGGCGGGCATGCGGTTGCGCGCGAGGAAGACCACGCGGCCCTTGGCTTTGCTGTTCAGTTCGGTGCGGATGCGCGTGAGGAAGATGTCCTTGTTCACGGCAAAGCGCGTCTCGTTGATCACGGGATCGAGAACAATCACGGGACGCCCGGCGGCATTGGCGATTTCCGGCGTGCTCAGGATGCTGCGGGCCATCTTGTCGGTGACGGCGACGAGGTCCTGCGACTCGATGCCCGTCCCGGCGACGAAGCCGCGTTCATCGGCGCGCATCTGGGTGACGGCGATGCCGGAGGGGTTTTTGACGCCGGACGACGCGCAACCCGAGAGCAGGGCGGCGAGCGCGAACGCGGACACGTGGACGGTGAGTTTCAAGAGTTCAAGTTTCATAATTTGCGGAGCGATGGATAACGGCGAGCGGGGAGAGATTCAACGACCGAAAAGGGAATTCGCGCGCGACATGGGACTGGCCGGGTAGGGATTGACGACCGTGGAATGCTGCGGCGCAGGCGAGACGACCGGGGCGTTGGGCACGGCGGGGGCGTTCGGGATCGTCGAGTAATAGGGCGCGGGCGGCTGGGAGATCGGCGTGGATTGCACGGGCGTGGAACCGTAGTTGCGGGCGGCCTCCTGCCGGCGCGCCTGTTGTTCGGCAATGCTGCCGAGCAACAGCCCCGCGCCCGCGCCGATGGCCGCGCCTTCAAGACCGCGATGGCCGGAGTTGTTGCCAATCACCGCGCCCGCGATGCCGCCGAGCACGGCCCCGGTGCCCGCGTAATTGGGGCGGGAGTAATATTCGCGGGACTCGTAGCCGTAGCCATACGACGGGGCGTAGCCGTAGGTCGGAGTCGCGCCGTAGCTCGGATAATACCCAGAATCGCCGCGCCCTGCGCTGGACAGCGCGCCGAGCACCAAGCCGGCACCCGCCCCGATGGCAATGCCCTCGCCCGTGCGCCGGCCGCTGTTGTGCCCGATGATGCCCCCGAGCAGCCCTCCCCACACCGCCCCGCCAAACGCATCGGGCGAGAGCCACTGCGCCTGCGCCGGCAAAATGCTCAGCGCCGCCAAACCCGCCAAAATTAGTTTTCTCATAATGTGCTCCATCGTTGCGACCGGGCATCCCCCGCCCGCGCGGCGACTCCGCGCCCGCATCGTCCCGGCCTTTGTTCGCAGCGTAACACAGCGACCGGGCGCGGCAATTTTTGCATATCGTGGTAGGGCCGCGTTGCCCCGGAGTGCGCCCGTCCCCGGGCGCAGCAAGATGGAACGCAGGAAGACGCTGGCCGATCCTAAATCTCCGTGCGGGCGTGCGTCGCTGCGGCCGAGGACGGCCGCACTCCGGGTACGCCGCGCCGCGCGCCCCGTCTCTCCCGCCTTGTAACTCCCCGCCTCGTGCCTACCCTCGCCGAAATATGAAACGCGGAGATTTCCTGCGGCGATGGGGCTTGTCCGGTCTGAAACTGAACCTCGGTTTTCTCGAGGCCGAGTTCGCGCCGACCGAACCCGACCGCCTCGCCGCGTGGGAACTCTACATCGAGCTTCTCACCCGCATCACCACCCAACCGCTCCCCGCCACGGACGGCGACGAAGCGACCGCCCTCGCGAGCGTCCACGCGCTTTTCCCCCTCACGCGCGAAATCCTCCGCAAACACGGTCCCGGCAGCAACGAGTTCGCCAAGCTCGCCATCCCCGTCCTCAACCAAATCATCCGCCCCTTCACCGCCCGCTGGCACAAGCTCTCCCTCGCCAGCGCCATCGCCGATCCCACCCAGCGCGCCCAATTCCGCGCCGAACTCGCCACGCTCCAGCCGCTGCTCCGCCATTACACCAGGCCCTCGCGGCGCCGGCGGGCGTGGAGGACTTGACCGGGTTGTCTTCGGACTGATCGGCGCACTCTTTTGAACCACAATTGGACACCGATGTGTTCGGATCAGCACAGGACCGCTTTCTCATCGCGCCCGAGGCGCAATGAGTCACGGCAAGCTCCAATCACCATAAATTTTGCTCCAGATTTCCTCGAATTCGTCCCGTTCCCGATACCAACACGGATCGCTCGACAAAGCGAAACCAATCATTGACGCTATGCGAAGAAATATGACTTACACGACACGTCTGGATATAGGCGTTTGGGGTGGAAATATTTTACCAACATTTGTCGCATGAGTATCTGGAACTGGCTTACGACTACGTACCTGTCACTTGCATTTCTGACCTTTCTTCCGACGCTATGGGCCATTTGCCGTGGCACAGAGCTTAAGCCAGGCGGAGCATCGTTCGATGTAAGCCCACATTTTTCCGAAGAAGCGAGACAACTACTCAACCAACACTACAGTCGAATCAACGGAACATTATCATTCTGGAAGTCCGAAGCTGCCAAGAATGCGCGCTTTCACTACTACTGTCTGTGGTGGAGTATCATTTCCTCAGCACTGATGCCGATTTTCACACAATTCATCGAGAAGGGTGCGGATGTTAAGTGGTTGTTGACCGCCGTTTCAATCCATATTGCGCTTATCCTAGGATTCCACAAAGGTCTGCGAGTTGCTGAAAACTTCCGCGCATTTCGCCACGGTGAATCGGAATTCTACGATCTTTACCGGCGAATGCTCGACATGCCTAAGCGGCTGGGTGACACCGAGCAAGAACAAGTCGACCGCTACTTCGAACAAGTGGAGGCGCTCCGGCGCTTGATTCGAAACGCCGAAACTGACAACCTACCGACTTTGGACAATATTCGAACGCCTCAGCGGTCCGGTCCGACCTCCAGTTGAAAAATTTAGTTCGTGCGGCAAGAGAATCAGTGTCGGCATTAGGCGCGCCTACGGGGTGAAGGTGAAGATTGATTACAATCCACCGAAGGATGAATCGGAGCGGCGCGCGCGGAGGGCCGGGGACGCGCAGTGGGGCTGGATGCTGTATCTCAAGCTCGCGATGGTCGGCTACGGGCCGGGCTAGGTGATGGATTACAAACGGCAGCATCCGGAGTTTCCGCACGAGAGCACCGGGGATCAGATTTGCGACGAGGCGCAGTTCGAGGCGTATCGCGCGCTGGGCGAGATGTTTGCGGAAAGTTTTTTCAGAGAGGAGTTGATCGACAAAAAGTCGCCGCAGAATTTGGAGGACTGGCCCCAATCACTGGTGTCGGCGATGTTGCCCCCGGATGATGAAGTATTACGACGCCAGGGAACCGAACTTCCACAAACCCGAAGAATACCAATTCAATGAACCCCGACGATGCCTCCGCCCACACACTCTGGGTCGAACTCACCACGCGCATCACCACCCAGCGCCTCCATAACCGCAGCGGCGACGAGGAGACGGCGGCGGCGAACGTCTCGAGCCTCTTCAAGAAGACATGTGAATTGCTTGGGGAGCATCCCGACGCCAAGGCATTCGAGACCTTCGCACTGAAGTTATTGAACGACACGCTGGGACCCTACACCGCGCGATGGCACGGGTGGATGACGGCGGACAAGGAACTGCGCGACGGGGATGGCAAGCCGGTGTTGAAGTTCAAGGACGAGTGGTACCGGCGGCAATTCCGGCGCGAGCTGCGGGAGTTGCAGCCGCGGTTGGTGGCGTATGCGCTGAAATTCGAGGCGCTGCGGGATGGTCGCCCGCCGGAGGATTGGTGGTTCAATCCGAATCCGGTGCAATTGCTCGAATTGCAGCGGCGATGCGCGCCGCTGCCGAAAGCCAACCTCGGCGCGCCGCTCGTGGCGGGGATCGGCGATCAGGTGCGGTTCGCGCATCTGGAGGATGACAAGCGGAGAGAACTGTGGGGCAGCATCAACGAGGCGGAGCGCCGCGAAATCTGGCGGCGGCGCGGGATGGATACGACGGCGCCGGTGGTGAATGCGACGGCGCTGGCGTTTTCCGGCGGCGGGATTCGGTCGGCGACATTTTGCCTCGGGATCACGCAGGTTCTCGCGCGGCGGGGGTTGCTGAAGGAGTTCGATTATCTCAGCACGGTGTCGGGGGGCGGTTATTTCGGGGCGTTTCTGAGCACGTATCTGGGAAGCGATGATGCGGAGAAGAAGCTGGCGACAACGGGCGGAGCGCCGTTCTCCGATCCGGCGCGTGGGGGCCAGTCGGGGCAACGCGCCGGGCCGGAGGCCGGCGCTCCGGGGGCGGGGCGCGGCGGCGCGGCGGGGGAGCGGATCGCGGAGACGTTCGCGCCGGCCGCGAACCAGCGTGAGCCGCGGCCGTTGCGGCATTTGCGGAATCGCAGCCGGTATCTGGTGGACGGGGATTTTCAGGGCAAGGTGATCGGCGTCGGGATGGTGCTGGTGGGGGTGCTGTTTAATCTGCTGATCCTGCTGCCGGTGCCGCTGATGGTGATTCTGGTGACGATGTTGTTCCGCCACCAAGGCTGGTTTGGTGACTTGGGCTGGGTGGACCAGTTCGCGGGGTGGGTGCCGGGTTGGGATGCGCCGGTGAGCCAACTGCTCGGCGGGACGCTCGGTCTCACCGGGGTGGCGGCACTGGCGTATCCCTGGATCAAGGCGCGGTCGAATCGGTCCCGGAACGGGGATGGGGTATCCCGTTGCTTTCGGTGCTGGCGCGTCACATTTCTGGGGTTGCTGGCTGTTAGCGTCGTGCTGCTTTCCTCGTGGCTGGTGCCGTTTGGATTCCGCCTGTACATCGCGGCCCGCACGGCGGAGTTTTGGAACGAATTCGTGTTGCTGGGCGCGAAGCTGGAACAACTCAGCACCCTGCTGGGGGTGTCGGCGGTCGCGACTTTGGGGGTGCTGGCGAGCAAAGTGAACGTCGGCGGCAAGCTCGGCTGGCTGCTGCAAAAACTGGCCATTCTGGCCGGGCCGCTGCTCTATTTGTTCGTCTTCTACAGTGTCGGGTATCGCCTGATGTTCGCGGAACCGGTTGATCAGTGGCATTGGAGCTACGTGTTGGGAACTGCGACGATCATGGTGCTGTGGGGCTGGTGGCTCGTGGACATCAACACCTACTCGCCGCACGGCTACTATCGGGACCGGCTGGCGGAGTGTTATCTGATCCGGCCGCGCAAGGTGACGGGCGAATCGCGGGACCTGCCGGCCATCGAGCTGGAGCCGGCGAATCGCTTGAAGCTTTCGGAACTGAACGCGACGGGCATCGCGCCGTACCATCTCATCAACACGACGGTGAATCTGCCGTCGAGCGAGCTGCGCGAGATGCGGGGGCGCAACGGGGATTTCTTCGTGTTCAGCCGGCATTTCTGCGGCAGTCCGATGTGCGGCTATTATCCGACGGCGGAGCTGGAGGCCGCCGATCCGCAACTGAATCTGGGGACGGCGATGGCGATCTCCGGCGCGGCGGCGTCCTCGAACATGGGCTGGCAGACGCCCAATTCGCTGCGCCTGGTGCTGACGCTGGCGAACGTGCGCCTCGGCTACTGGCTGCGGCATCCGCGCCTCGGCACGGAGAAGACGACCAAGATGAACGGACCGGGACCGTTGCTGTTGTTTCGCGAGATGTTCGCGATGCAGATGGATGAGCGCCGGCATTTTCTGAACCTGTCCGATGGCGGGCATATCGAGAATCTTGCCGTGTACGAACTGCTGCGGCGGCGGTGCAAGTTCATCGTGTGCGTGGATGGAGGGATGGAGCCGGAGATGCAGTGCGAGGACTTGATGCGGTTGGAGCGGTACGCGGCGATCGATCTGGGCATCAAGATGCACTACGACCTTGGTGATTTGATGCTGCACACGAACGGCTACAGCCGCGCCTACGGGGTGATGGTGAAGATTGATTACCGTCCGCCGGCGGATGAAGCGGCCCGGAGCGCGCGCAAGCCCGGCGAGGCCGAGTGGGGCTGGATGCTGTACCTCAAGCTGGCGATGATCGGTTACGCGCCGGGCTACGTGATGGACTACAAGCGGCAGCACCCGGATTTTCCGCACGAGCCGACGGGCGATCAGATTTACGAGGAGGGGCAGTTCGAGGCGTATCGCGCGCTGGGCGAGGCGGCGGCGGAGAGCTTTTTCACGGAGGAGCTGATCGACGGCGGGAAGCCCGCGAACGTGGAAGCGTGGTTCCAGGCGCTGGTGTCGGCGCTGCTGCCGGACAATGATGAGGTGTTTGCAAAGGGGTCCTAAAGCAACGGGGGCGGTCCTGACTCCAGACCGCAATGCCCCGAGACCAACGATGACCCCGGATGGGGCGCGCACCAAGTTCCCCTAAAAACGCTGGTAGATTTCGTGGCACGCGGTTTTTCCGCGCGGGCACCGAAGACGGCACCCGGGGGCGGGTGCGTACCCCGATTGGGGAGACCGGGCTTAAAGCACGCCTTGGCGGAGCAGCAGTTCGAGATAGGGAACGTCGGGGGGCGCGGTGGCTTTGGGATTGGGGGCGGCGCTCTCGACAAGCTTGACGCGCTGGCCGATCAACTCGCAGGCGGCGGTGTCATCGGTGACGTGCAGGCCGCGGTCGCGCACGGTTTGGAGGGCGCGGCGGATGACTTCGACGCGAAAGGTCTGGGGCGTCTGCACGGCCCAGAGGCGGGCGCGGTCCACGTTGCGCGCAATGAAGGTGCCGTCGTCGGTTTCCTTGATGGTGTCGGTGACGCGCTGCGCGGCGACGGCGGCCCCGATTTCGCGGGCGGCCTCGATGGTCGCCCGGATGAGCGCGCTGCCGGTGCAAGGGCGCGCGCCGTCCTGGATCGCGACGATTTCCGTCGCGGGGGCGAGCGCGGAAAGGCCGTTCCAGACGGAGTCCTGGCGCTCCTGGCCGCCGATCGCGAAGCGGAACGGTTTCCGAAAACCCGACTCGCGAACCAAGTCGATGAAGGCGTCCTGCAAGCCCTCGCGCACGACGACGATGATCTCGTCGATGCACGCGGCGCGCTCGAACCGCTCCCAAGTGTGGGCGACGAGCGGACGTCCGGCCACCTCGAGGAAAAGCTTGTCCACATTGGGTCCCATGCGGGTGCCCCGGCCGGCGGCAACGATGATGGCGGCAGTCATGACGGCAGTGTGCGGTGCGGCCGGCGGACGATAAATGAAAAACCACGAAACCACTGACCGGCACGAACCGGCACTTGGCCGTATCCCGCCGTGGAAACCGATGAGTGGACCTCCGAGAGCCGATGAACACAGGGCGGCGGAGCCGCAACCCAAGGAGCGCGGCCGTCCCGGCCGCAGCACGTGAAGAGGGAATGGCGCTGGGGGAATTACCGACGACCCGCGGCCGCGTGCCCGCTGCCGGCGCGGAGGGATCTGCGTGATTTGGTTGGCGGCGCTGGACGGAACCGCTCGGGAGCAGGGCCGAGTTGGGCAGGGGAATTTTGGGCAAAGGAATGGGAACTGGCGAGTTGGTTGCGGGTCAGACTGGCCGTTCGTGCGACGGTAAAAGCCTCGCACCATGCGAGGATTTTGCTGGGTTGAGGTACAGGGCTGCGGGACTGCAACTTAGGCGGTCCCGGCCGCAGCGGCGACACCGGAGCCGGGGCGCTGGCAATCTGTTGCGCCCTCGCGAGTGCGGCGCCGCTGCGGGCGGGGACCGCCCGCGCGCCGAAAGTTTCGCGGCGCGCGAGGAGTATGGAGGATTGAGGTACAGGGAAAAACCAAGGGTGGCGTAGCCACCAGAAACTCACCTGCCAGTGACTCGATGTCGGCCAGCGAATTCTTCGTCGGCTCGGTGTTCATCGTGTCGCTGTGTTCCATCAGACTCGGTTCGACTGCGCCTAGAAAAATCAGTCGGAACCACGAAAGACACGAAAGGCGAAGGGCTGGCGGATGCGGGAGTTGTCAGCCGGCGGATGAGTTATTCGGATGTCGAGGAACCACGCTTCCGCCCTTTGTTTTCGGGATTTTCGTGTCTTTCGTGTCTTTCGTGGTTCAATCCGACTGCCGTTTCCATGTTTACAGGCGGAAGGCACTTCTCGGAGCACGCGCTCGGTCCGCTCGTTCGGCCACTTGACTTTTGGCGGTCCGGCCAAAGACTGCGCGACCTATATGGCATCTATTCCTGCTCAATTCACCGGTGTGACCGCGATCGCGAAAGCCAACGTTTATTTCGGCGGCAAGGTCGTAAGTCACACCATCCTGTTCCCCGATGGCTCCAAGAAGACGCTGGGCCTGATTTATCCGGGCAAATTCCACTTCGGCACGGCCCAGGCCGAGCGGATGGAAATCGTCGCCGGCGCGTGCGTCGTGAAGCTCGATGGCCAGAACGCGACGGCCGGCTATGGGGCGAATCAGGCGTTCGATGTGCCCGCCAAATCGGGGTTCGACATCGAGGTGTCGGAGGGGATTTGCGAGTACATCTGCTCGTTCCTCGACTGAGCGCGGCGAACGGGACGGTCTGACGGCGGCTAAAGACTTTGCCGGCGCATCTCCCCCCAAAAAAAATCTGCGGCATGAGGGTTCTCCCTCACGCCGCTCGCTTTTTTTGCCGCCAGTCCGCTACTTGGCGGGCTTCTCCGTCTTCGGCGCCTTGGTGATCACATCAGGCACGACGGTCAGATCCACCAGCTCTCCGGGGAAAAGTTTCAGCGACTTGGGAATGCTGATGATGATCGGCAGGCCCAGTTCGACACGCGTCTGCCCCACCGGCAGGAGCGAGCCGCGGATGGGCGCCAACTGCGGGCTGACGTGGAGGACGGAACCTTCATAGACACCCTTGAGGCGCGCCCGCGGGCGGACATCCACCCGCATCCCTTCCTTCGGTTCAAACGTCATCGGCTGGCGCAGGAACGCGATGATCCGGTCCGGCTCGGGCGCGGTCACCGTCATGATCGGCTCGCCGGCGGCCACCGTTTCTCCCGGAAATTTCCGAATCTGCGTCACCACGCCCTGATACGGCGAGGTTAACGGCAGCGGGTTCTTCGGGTCCGCGCCGACGACGCGCGCGACGATTTCTCCCGCCGCGACTGCCTGAAAGGTGCGCACCCGTTTGGGCGCCTCGGCGACGACGCCCGGCTGCGGGCTGGAGACGTACGCCTCGACTGTCTCCGCCTCGCCGTGCAGCGTCTGGGGTCCCAGGCGCGAACTCCACAGCGCCCAAGCGACCAACGCCACGGCGATGAACATGAAGACCGGCAGGTAATTGATGTTGAACTCGCGCCAGCGCACCAGCGGCGGCGTGGGTATGGGGGGGAGTTTTTCGGGGGCGGCCATGATCGTTCGCTTCTAAAATCGCACCAATAATTTCACCGTGCAGCCATCCGGCGCAGACCGGCGACCACCGCTTGCCGGTTGCACAACCGCAGTCTCAAGGGGAGGACCCCGGTGAATCAGCGGGCGGCGAGCGGCGCGGCGAATAGTACGGAGCACGGCCTTTGAGGCAAGCCCCTTCCGCCGCCCGGTGGAGATTTTTTGGTGCTTGGGGTTTTGCGGCGCGGGCGGCGGAAAAGCTCAAAGCTTAAAGCTCAAAGCTCAAGGAAAACTCCAAGGGAGGATTTTCAAACCAGTCTGTGCGGGCGCACGCCGCCGCCGCTCGGTGGTCCTTGGCGCATGGCGCTTGGCCCTTCCCTCGAGCTTTGAGCTTTAAGCTTTGAGCTTTCGCGCCCAACGCAAAACACCCGGGCACAATTTTCATACAAATCCGCCAAGCGCGTTGTCTATCCGGTGAATGAACGACGAACCGGCGCCCGGACAGTCCTGGTGCGAAACCCTCTTCCACGCGCACGCCCGCGGCCTGATTCTCTACGGTCGCGCCCTCGGCCTGTCGCACGGCGAGGCCGAGGATGTCGTGCAGGAAACGTTTCTGGCGCTGCTCAAACTGCCCGCCCCGCCCGACGAGCCAGGCCGGTATCTGCTGCGCGCGTTCCGCAACCGGTCGGTGAATTTCCGCCGCGGCCTGTGGCGGCGCGTGGCGCGCGAGTTCGAGGCGCGGAGTTGGTTCGAGCCGGCGGACACAGACGACCCCGCGACCGCGGTCGCGATGCGCTGTCTCAGGACGCTGCCCGCGGAACAGCGCGAGGTGATCGTCCTCAAAATCTGGCACGGCCACACCTTCCAGGAGATCGCCGACCTGCTCGATCTCTCGCCCAACACCATCGCGGGCCGCTACCGCTACGGCCTGCAACGCCTCCGCACCTGTCTCGAAAAACGGCAAAGAAACCGCAACGCCCTCGCTGCACTCCATGAACCCGATGAACTCACTGAACGACTGGGAGAACCGCTTGCGTTCCTGGACGCCGCGCGGTCCGTCCCGCACCCTTGAGCAACGCCTCTTCGCGGCCGCTCCGCCGCCCCGCCCGGCTCCGCGTCCGCGCCACGCGCCGCTGCCCGCCTGGCCCGCGCTACTCACCCGCCGGTTGGCCGCCACCGCGGCGCTGCTCGCGCTGGTCAGCCTCGTCGCCGCGTGGCGGCCGGCCGGAACGAGCGACGCAAAACCCCTGTGGCCCGCGGGTTTGATCGCCAGCATCAGCCTCAGCAACCAGCAGTCCGTCGCCTATCAAACCACCCGCGACCACAGCGGATGGAACCACTGGCACACACCGATAATAAGGTGGACAAACCTCGCTCTTCTGCCATCAAGTGCCCCCCGTTTTCCGCTGGAAAATACCAACACGGTGATTCACTGACTCATGGGTTCTGAAAATCAAAAACCGGCGCAGTCCGCTGCTGCTCCGCCCTCCAAAAAAGCTCCGTCCGGCCCCAAACCGACCGCTGGAAACCCCCGGTCAAACACCGCCGCCAAACCACCGCCGCCACCCACCCCGCCGCCCCCACCGTTGTTCCGCCGCATGGACTGGATCACCGCCGCGGTCACCACCGTGCTGGTGTTCATCGGCTACTTCCTGACCCTCGCGCCCGACCTCACCCTCGAGGACTCCGGCGAACTCGCGGTCGGCTCCTTCTATGCCGGCGTGCCGCATCCGCCGGGCTACCCGGTGTGGACGCTCTACAGTTGGCTCTTCACCGTGCTGGTGCCGGTGTCGAACATCGCCTATCGCGTCGGCCTCTCCTCGGCCTTCGCCGGCGCGATCTCCTGCGGCCTGCTCGCGCTCATCACTTCGCGCGGCAGCAGCATGATTCTCGAGAGCATCGAGGAGTTCAAAGGCATCGACCGCAAACTCGAGAACGCCCTGTGCATGATGGCCGGCTGGGTTGCCGGCCTGCTGCTCGGCTTCAACGGCTACATGTGGAGCCAGGCGGTGATCGTGGAAGTGTACACCTTCAGCGTCCTGTCGCTCATGGGCGTGCTCTGCTGCCTGCTGCGCTGGCTGTACGCGCCCGAACAACGGCGGTATCTCTACTGGGCGCTGTTCCTCTTCGGCATCTGTTTCACCAACCACCAGACGCTGATCGTCGCCGCCATGGGCATCGAGGTCTTGATCCTCATGCGCGACCCGAAGCTCGGCCGCGACCTGCTTTTCTTCAACAGCGCCGTCTTCATCTTCGGCCTGCTGCTCAAGGCCAGCGGCTCGCTCGGCGCCCTCGGCAGCAACCAGGCCATCTTCAACATTTTCATCCTCATCGGCGTGGTCTCGATGGCCGGCTGTTTTGTGCTGATCGTCAAGACCCAGCAGCTCCTGAGTGAATGGAAAGCCGCCGTCATCATGGGCCTCCTGTGGGCGTTCGGCGCGGGTTTTTACCTCTACATGCCACTGGCCTCGATGAGCAATCCGCCGATGAACTGGGGCTACGCGCGCACCCTCGAGGGCTTCATCCACGCCCTGACCCGCGGCCAGTATGAAAAGGCCAGCCCCAACGTCGCGCCCGAACGCCTCCTCACCCAGCTCAACATGCTCAAGGAAGGCGCAATGGACGAATTCACCCCGGTGCTCCTGCTCGTCGCCATTGTGCCGTTCTTCTTTTACTCGCGCATGAAAGCCCGTGAGCGCGCCTGGCTCATCGGACTGGTGTCCACGTACGCGTGCCTCGCGTTCCTGCTGCTGATTTTGCTCAACCCCTCCGCCGACCGCCAGAGCCGCGAACTCACCAAGGTCTTCTTCACCGCGTCGCACGTGATGATCGCCGCCTGCATCGGCTACGGGCTGGTGCTGCTGACCGCCTGGCTGTCCTTCGCCTACGAGCAGCGGCGGCGGCACTTCCTCATCGGCTGCGTGCTGGCCACCGCGCTGTCCCTTTACATCGCCATCGTCGTTCACGGTTCGACCGAGACCGCGCCACCCGTCCGCACGGGCATGGGCCACGCGATCATCGACCTGCTGTTCTCGATGCCCGTCGATCCAAGCTCGTATGCGCTCGACCGGTTCAACGCCAAATACGGCTTCGCGTGGGCCGCCATCCTGACGCTCTCGGTCGTCATCTTCCGCCGTCGCGCCCCGGTGGCGATGCTCATCGGCATGTTCGCGCTCTTCCCCGTCCAGTCGGTCCTCTCGCACTGGGCGAAGAACGAGCAGCGCGGCCATCTCTTCGGCTTCTGGTTTGGCCACGACATGTTCACGCCGCCCTTCGTAGGGGCGGACGGCAAGTTCAGCTACAAGCGGAAAGAGCGTGAGGAAATGCTCAAGAAACCTGGCGCGGAATTGATCTATCCGGAGATGACGAAGAACGCCGTGCTCTTCGGTGGCACCGATCCCGGCCGCTTCTGCCCGACGTACATGATTTTCGCCGAGAGCTTCATCCCGCCGGAAAAACGGCGCGACCCCGAGTTCGATCGCCGCGACGTGTACATCATTACGCAGAACGCCCTCGCCGACGCGACCTACCTGATGTACATCCGCGCGCACTACAACCGCAGCACCCAGCCGGACCCGCCGTTCTTCCAGAACCTGCTCGCCCGCGTGCCGATCGCCTCCGCTCTGGCTGGACCGTTCGACAGCTTGTTCACGGGCCTCGGCGCGAAGATCGAGAAGAGCCGCCGCGCCGAAGGGGTCTATCCGCCCAAGGAAATCCACACCCCCTCGCTCGTGGACTCCCAGCAGTCCTTCGAGGAATACGTCAACGACGCCCAGAAACGCCTCAAGCTCAACCAGCTCCGGCCCGGCGAAGATGTGAAGGTCGTGGACAACCGCATCCAGGTCAGCGGCCAGGTCGCCGTCATGGCCATCAACGGCCTGCTCACCAAGGTCATCTTCGACAAAAATCCCGAGCACGAGTTCTTCGTCGAGGAAAGCTTCCCGCTCGACTGGATGTATCCGCACCTGACGCCCTTCGGCATCATCATGAAGATCAACCGCCAGCCGCTGCCCGAACTGACCGAAGACATCGTGCGGCGCGACCACGAATTCTGGAGCAAGTACACCGAGCGCTTCATCGGCAACTGGATCACCTACGACACCACGGTCTCCAACATCTGCGCCTTTGCCGAGCGCACCTATCTGCGCCGCAACCTCGAGGGCTTCAAGGGCGACCCCAAGTTCATGCGCGATGACGATGCGCAAAAAGCCTTCTCGAAACTCCGCAGCGCCATCGCCGGCGTGTACTCGTATCGCATCAACGACGCCGGACAAAAGGGCAACGCGGCGCTGCAACAACGCATGATTCGCGAGGCGGAATTCGCCTTCAAACACGCCTTCGCCTTCTGCCCCTTCAGCCCCGAGGCCGTGTTCCGCTACATCAACCTCCTCAGCAGCCTCGGCCGTTTCGACGACGCGCTGCTCATCGCCAAGACCTTCAAGAAGCTCGACCCCTACAACACCGCCGCCGACGGCCTGCTCGATCAGCTCGGCAAGTTCAAGGGCAACTCCGCGCAAGTCACCCAGGCGCAGAGCCAGCTCGTGCAGGCCGAAGCCCAGTTCCGCAGCAACCCCGCCAACGCCCAGCTCGGCCTCGGCCTGTTCGGCGCCTACATCCAGATGGGCAACACCAACCAGGCCTACGCCACCATTGATGCCCTCGTCCGCCACTCCAACACGCCGCCCGAGGCCATCGTCGCCGCCGCCCAAGCCCTGACCCAAGTCGGCCAGGCCGGCCGCGCCCAGGCCGCCATCGCGCTGGCGATTCCCAAATACGACCGGCTGATGACCAACACCCAGTTGGATCACAACGCCCTCGTCAGCGCCGCGCAGGCCTACTCGATGATCGGCAACCTCCCGAAAATGGAGGAGGCGATGGACCGCCTCGTGAAGCTCACGCCGAACAATCCCGAGGCGTTTTACGATCTCGCCGCCATCCAGACCGTGCTCAGCAAAAGCAATCAGGCCGTGCAAAATCTGACCCGCGCCGTCCAGCTCAGCGACCAGCGCGCCAGCCAGCAAACCAACACGCCCAACCTGCGCCAGATGGCTCCGAACGACCCGCGCTTCGCCAATCTGAGGACGATGCCGGAGTTTCAAAAGGCGGTGGCGACAAATGTGGTTTTGCCCATGCTCCCAAGGATCAACCCGGCTGGCATCCTAGATCGCAGCCAGACGCCAACCTCCGCTGTCCCCACCTTAGCTCCGGGAGAAACTAATTCTAAGTCACCGCACCCCCTCGTGCCGCCTGTCAACAGCACGAACGCCCCCGGACGAACCTCCGCTGTGCCGCCCTTGAAGAAGTGACCGCTCGGGCAATCCCGACCGCGGCCCGGCCCACGCCGGTTTCCGGCTGGCCGGTGGTCACGCAACCTCCCGCGCCCGCTTCCTCGCCTCCGCTTCGTGCCGGAGGCACGCAAGAAATTAGCCGGTGGTGAAGCGTAGCGGAACCACCGGACCCACCGCCCCAACCCAACCGTGCGCCCCTGCGGGGCGCGAGAGGCATGAACCCCGCCGACGCTCGGCCTTTCCGCCCGCCCGCGCCCACGCAGTTGCCCCGGGGCGGACGCGGTAACAATGCCGAAGCATTGGGATGGCGCGGCGGCGGCGGGGTTTCGCAGTTCTCGCGCCCCGCCGGAGCGCAGCGCTTTTGGGTGCGGTCTTTCCGGTGGTTCCGCTGCGCCCCACCACCGGCTAATATCTTGCGTGCCAGCGGCACGACGCCGAGGCGAGGCAGCGCGCGGTCCATGCGGTGGCAGCATGCGGACAGCCGGCCATCGACGTGGTCCGCTCTGATCGCGGTCCGGGAGAATGATTGAATTGCACGCGGCACGACTTCAGGGTGCGCGGATGGACGACCTAAATCAGTTGGATGAGTTGATGGCCTGCCGGTTGGACGAAGGCCGCAAAACGTTGGAGCCGTGTTCCATCGTTATCTTTGGCGCGAGCGGCGACCTGACCGCCCGCAAGCTGATTCCCGCACTGTATCACCTGCTGGTCGAGAAGCAGATGCCCGCGCCGTTTCGCGTGGTGGGCGTGGCGCGGCGCGAGAAAACCGACGCGGCCTTCCGCGAGGAGATGCGCCAGTCGGTGCAGCAATTCTCCCGCACCAAGTCCGTGGACCCGGCGGTGTGGGAGGTTTTCGCGGCCAACCTGTTTTACTGCCAGGGCGATTTCAACGAGCCGAAAACCTACGAACGCCTGACCGGCGTGCTGGACAGTTTCGGGCATCCGCAGTTGCGCAAGAATCTGCTGTGCTATCTGGCGATTTCGCCGACGCAGTTCGGCGACGTGGTGGAGAACATGCACAGCGCCGGGTTGCTGATGAAAGAGGAGCAGGCGGACGCCTGGCAGCGCGTGGTGGTGGAGAAGCCCTTCGGCCAGGACCTGCCGAGCGCGGTGAAACTGAACAACGAGCTGACGCGGTTCTGTCACGAAAAACAGATTTACCGCATCGATCATTATCTCGGCAAAGAGACCGTACAGAACATTTTGATGTTCCGGTTTTCCAACTCGATCTTCGAGCGGCTGTGGCAGCGCGAGTCGGTGGACCATGTGCAGATCACGGTCAGCGAGAAGCTCGGCGTCGGCGGGCGCGGCGGGTACTACGAGGAATCGGGGGCGATCCGCGACATGCTGCAAAACCACATGCTGCAGGTGTTGTCGCTGGTGGCGATGGAGCCGCCGGTGAGCCTGCATTCGGAATCGGTTCGGGACGAAAAAGTGAAGCTGCTCAAATCCATCCGGCCGCTGCGCGCGGCGGACGTGGCCAAGCAGATCGTGCGCGGCCAATATTTTGCGGGGCAGATCGATCAGCAGCCGGTGCCCGGCTACCGGCAGGAGGTGAAGGTGCGGCCCGATTCGAGCGTGGAGACTTACGTGGCGATGAAGCTCTTCGTCGATAACTGGCGCTGGTCGGGCGTGCCGTTTTACCTGCGCACCGGCAAGCGGCTCCCGATGAGCGCGAGTGAAGTGCGGATTCAGTTTCGACCGACGCCGAACGTGTTGTTCGCCGCGCAGTGCGGCCCCAAGCTGGACACCAACGCGATCACGCTGCGCTTGCAACCGAACGAGGGGATTTCGCTGCGGTTCAACGGCAAGGTGCCCGGCACCAGCCTGCAGGTGCGGCCGGTGCGGATGCACTTCAGCTACAACACCGAGTTCGGCGCCTACACGCCGGAGGCCTACGAGCGGCTGCTGCTCGAGGCCATCGCGGGCGACTCGACGCTCTTCATCCGGCGCGACGAAGTGGAGACGGCGTGGGGGATCGTGGACTCGATCCGCGCCGGGTGGGAAGGCAAGCCGCTGACAAACCGCGAATTCTATGCCGCGGGCACGTGGGGACCGATGGCCGCGGAAGATTTGCTGGCTCAGTCGGGGCACCTCTGGCGCGATCCGCAGCCGATCAGTTGAACGCCGTCGAGGTCAGAATTAGACCCCCCAGAAACCGCATCCATGTCGCAACCTGAAGCCCACGACCGGGACGGGGAGATGATTCCAATGGATTCGCGGCCGCCGGTCCACGGCCGACTGGAGAAGGTTGCCTGCGCCGATGAAACGGTGCTCGCAGCGAGCGTGGCGGAGGAGTGGCTGAACGCGGTCGCGAGCGCGAACGGATCGGGCGCGCGGCGTTGCGTGGCATTGTCCGGCGGCCGGATCGCGCGGCAGTTTTTCACGGCAGTGGTGGAATTGGCGCGGGCAAGAGCGGCGAACCTCGACGCGCTGGATTTCTTCTGGGGCGATGAGCGCTGCGTGCCGCCGGACGATGCGGAGAGCAACTTCGGCGTCGCGACGAAACTGCTGCTGGCGCCGCTGGGCATTGCGCCCGGGCGCATCCACCGCATCCGCGGCGAACTAAATCCCGACGCGGCGGCACACGCAGCGGAAGCGGAGTTGCTGAAGTACGCATCGCGAACAACGGCGGGGCAACCGGTGCTCGACTGGGTCTTCCTCGGCATGGGAGAGGATGGTCACGTGGCGTCCCTGTTTCCCGGCGAATCCGCTGAAGTGATGGCAAGCCCCGCGATTTACCGGAGCGTGATCGCCACCAAGCCGCCGCCCCAACGCATCACGCTCGGCTACGCAACCATCGCCGCCGCGCGCGAAGTATGGGTGCTTGCATCAGGAGCGGGCAAGGAGGCGGCGCTGCGGGAGTCGTTCCGCTCGGACAGAACCACGCCGCTGGCACGCGTCATTGCGCTGCGGGAACGGACGCGGGTTTTCACGGACCTGCTTCCCATGTGAAGTGAAGGACCGCGGAGAGGCGGGCTATCCCGGGCTACCCGGAGATTTCCTGCAAGTTGCCCGGACGCTGCCCCATCGAGGCGGAAACGAAGCCCAAGGTGAGCGCGCACGGTTCGCCGTTGACCAGGCTGTACACCACTACCTTCTCCAGCGTGAGATTATCCCGCGGCTCCGAGCAGAGGCGCACCATCTCCTCGAGAGTCTTGAAGGGAATGGTCTCCTCCGCAAAATCCGGAATATCCGTCCGAATAAAAACCGCCTGCCCGATGGCATATGAAGACGCGTCCATGAGGAATCCAGTGACCAGTGGATACGCCCGAAACCCCGCCAAAGCAAGCGGGGACTGGCCACCGGAGTAGCGAAGGGTGCATCTCAGTTTCCTGCAACCTTCGGCAGGCACGGGTGCCGTGCTCGAGGCAACCTCCGGCGGCACGGGCGCGCACTGGGTGGGGCAGGCACCCTTGCCTGCCAGTTCGAGCGGCATCCCTGCCGCCCGTTTCCGTGGCCGCCCACCCCCGCCGAACTGGGAACACGGGGCAGAGATGCCCCGCCAACTGGCAGGCAAGGATGCCTGCCCCACCCGGCTGGCGCGGACGCCAGGCCGCGTGCAAGAAACAGAGATGCGCCCAGCAGCGAAGGGTGCATCGCGCAGCGGTTGCAGAATTCGGTTCCGGCTCCCGCCCGGGAGACCGCAATCCACGAAGCCCCCCAGAGTGCGTCCGTCCCCGGGAGCAGCGCGGTGGCGGACAGCACGGTGCTATCCCTTTCTACCCGCGCGCCCAGGCAGACGGCGCTGCGGACGAGGACGTCCGCACTCCGGGGCCGCAGCGCGCCGATCGCTCCTTCTGGTGCTTTCGCACGCCGGGGTCCCGACTGGAGAGCACCGGCTTGCGGGCGTTGACCTGCAACTTCGGGATGCCCGGAAGGCCGAATGCCAACCGTCAACTTACGCCGCCCGGATCGCGCCCCGCCTCCCGCCCCGTCGTCCGCTCACAACAGGCCGGCCGATTCCGCGTCCAAGAGCAGTTGTGCCTGCGGCAGCGAGCGCAGGACCGACGCGGGGCACCCCGAGCTGATTTCGCCGTGGAGCGTTTTGCGGATGATCGCGGCCTTGCGCTTGCCGGGGGCGAGGCACAGCACTTTCTCCGCGGCGCAGAGCGCGGGAATCGTGAGCGTGAGGCCGTAGAGGGGGACTTCCGCGATGGTTTTGAAATAGCCGTAGCCGGTCTGTTGTCGGCGCGTTGTCTCATCGAGGCGCACGATCTTGACCCAACGCTCGTCCTCGAAATCCGCCACCGGCGGATCGTTGAACGCCAGATGCCCGTTTTCGCCCACGCCCAGCACACACAAATCGATCGGATGGCGGCGCAGCAACGTTTCGTAATGTTCGCACTCTTTGAGCGGCTCGGGCGAATCGCCGGTGAGGTAGTAAAATTCCTTCGGGTTGACGCGCTCTTCGACCCGCTCGCGCATGTAGCGCGCGAAACTCGCCGGATGGTCCGAGTGGACGCCGAGATACTCATCCATGTGAAAGAGCGTCACGCGCGACCACTCGACGCCGCCGAGCTTCACGAGGGTGTCGAGGAACTGGAGTTGGGAATTGCCGGTCGCCAGAATCGCCGCCGCCTCGCCGCGTTCGCGGATGCCATGCTGAAGCTGGTGCTGTGCGAGCCGCGCCGCCGCGGTCACCAAGGCGGCGGAACTGGGGTAGATTTGGACCGTCAACCGGTCCACCGGAAAAGTCTTAGTTGGCGCAGCCATGGTTACTTTTGGGCGATGCAGTCCGGCGTTGGTACGGCATCGTCCGGGAAATGGCAAACCTTGATGACAAACAATTCCAACGACGATGGGCGGGCGGCAGCCGCGCACTGTCCCCCGTACCGCAGACTTCCAAGTCTGCTGTATCGCCGATTTCTAAATCGGCAGAGGCCACGGGTTTTCGGGCGCGTGCGACAAGGCGAGAGTTGGCCGGTGCCCGGACGGCCCGCGGGTTTGGAAACCCGCGATACAGCAGACTTGGAAGTCTGCGCTACACGGGGGCTGCGCGGATGTGCACGAACCGGGCCGAGTCTTTCTGCTTTCAATAAATCCCGACTGTCGTGATCCACGCCGGGTCTGTTGCTCTCCCGTCTGCGGAGCGGATTAACGGTTGGGCTTGGCGTGGCCCGATTCGACCGAAGTGACCCCTGTCAGGTTGAACAACTCAAACCCGCCGTCCGGC
The DNA here is from genome assembly GCA_945861535.1 of Akkermansia muciniphila. Taxonomy (GTDB): domain Bacteria; phylum Verrucomicrobiota; class Verrucomicrobiia; order Limisphaerales; family BJHT01; genus BJHT01. The sequence continues at coordinate 41,791 of CAMAUZ010000047.1, forward strand.
TCCCACAGCAGAAACATGCGCCCGCCCGGTTCCACCACGATGTGTTCACCGTGCCGGACATGACTGGCGCGTCCGTCCGCCAGGTGGATGTCGAAGGGTTGCGTTTGGTGGGCGTATTCTCGGAAGGCCTTTGCGGTAATCATAAGTCTTAGCTCGCGTGATAAAGCCTGCCACTTGCAGACGCACCCGGCGGGACATCATGCCCGGTCTGCCCGCGAATCATTCAACCCCGGTTAGCACCGGGGACTGCGCCCCATTTTGACCTTCGTTGTTAGGCCGCACGGTCTCAATCATCGAACCCTGTGTGTCTCGGCTCTCCCGCCACAAACTCAACGCGCCAAGCTCGTTCGCCGTTGCGGGAGTCGATAAATTCGAACGTGAAATCGCCTGGTCGTTGCTCGTCGGTAACGTCGAGAGCGTAGAGTTCGAGCGTCCCGTCGCGAACCTCAGCCTCTCTGGTCCGAAGAAACTTGATGGCACGCTGCTCCACCTCGGCAAACCGTCCGAGGATGTGCTGCCCTTTCGCGAGAAGCCTCTCGCTCGGCCCACTCTCTGTGCCGCCAACGACAACCCGAATGTCTCTGCCATCACGGCGAATCTCGCACATCCAAAGGCGTTGTCGGAAGTGAACAGTCCAAGCTCCGGGTGCCGGAACTGACGCTCCGGCTTGCGCTCTCGGAGATAGTAGTGAGCTATGCCATAAGCAATCCTGCCGACGCCGAACACCAACAAGCCAACGGCAAGCAGTAGCGCAACCGCGAGTCCACCGATGAGCGGGTAATCAGGCACCGGTGTGCAGTGTGGCCTAATTTCCAAATCACCCGCACCTCTCTCGGCTCAGCCCCCCACCTCCGCGCGCGCCTCGGCCGCCAGCGCCGTGCTGAGATAGCGCTCGCCCGTCGAGCACGCGACCGTGACGATGATCTTGCCCTTGTTCTCCGGGCGTTTGGCCACCTCAATGGCCGCCCACACGTTGGCGCCCGTAGAGATGCCGACCAGGATGCCTTCTTCCTTCGCGAGGCGGCGGGCCATCGCAAACGAGTCGTCGTTGCTCACCTGCACGCACTCGACGATCTGCGCGTTCCCCTGTCTGTCTTTGAGATGGAGATTCTTCGGCACGAAACCCGCGCCCGTGCCTTGAATCTTGTGCGGTCCCGGCTTCACCGGCTGCCCGGCCAGCGTCTGCGAAATCACCGGCGAATCCTTCGGCTCGACCGCGATCGCCTGGAAGGTCGGCTTGCGCGGCTTGATCACTTCGCAGCAGCCCGTGATCGTCCCGCCCGTGCCCACGGCGGCGACGAAGATGTCCACCTTGCCCGCCGTGTCGTCCCAGACTTCCTCGGCCGTGGTCTGGCGATGGATCTCCGGATTGGCGGGGTTTTCAAACTGCTGGGGAATCCACGAATTCGGCGTCTCCTTCGCCAGCGCCTCGGCCCGCGCGATTGCGCCTTTCATGCCCTCGGTGCCCGGCGTGAGCACCAGCTTGGCGCCGAGCATCGCGAGCAGCGTGCGGCGTTCGACCGACATCGTCTCGGGCATCGTGAGGATCAGCTTGTAGCCCTTGGCCGCCGCGACGAACGCGAGCGCGATGCCCGTGTTGCCGCTGGTCGGCTCGATGATGATCGTGTCCTTGGTCAAGATGCCCCGGCGTTCGGCGTCGGCGATCATCGCCATGCCGATACGATCTTTCACGCTGCCGAGTGGATTAAAAAATTCGCACTTGAGCAGGATCGTGGCCTCCAGGCCCGCCGTCACCCGGTTCAACCGCACCAGCGGCGTGTGTCCGACAGTCTCGACAATGTTGTTGTAAATGCGGCCCATAATTTTCCTGTGGTAAGTAAGTTTTGTCCAAAAAACGACTGGTTGTGTGCCGGGGGATAGTGGGCAAACCCCGCACCGCAGCAAGCGTTTTCCCTCCCGCGGCCGCCGGCCGCTGGCAGGGCGCGTTCGGGCACCACCCCTTGGCTGAAGAGCTTGAGTGAAAAGCGCATCGCGCCCCTGTAGCCACCGACGTGAGGAGTCGGATTTCCCCGCAATTCGCGTGCGTTCCATCCGCCTGCCAACGTACGGTACCGCAGGCGTCTCGCCTGCGAGTTCGCGGGGCGTCTCGCCCCGAGTCGAAACGGGCGGCGAGACGCCTGCGGTACCACGACCTCGGCCCGCCCGCTTGCCGCGCCCCACGCAGGTACGATGGCCCCATGCTGCGCCTTCTCTTGGCGCTCGGGTTCTCCTCACGTCGGCGGCTACGTTTTCACACAGCCGGTGAAGCCGGGTGCTGACGAGCTGGCGGCATCGACTGCCAGCGGCTGATCTGCGCCGGGCAGCAACCGCATCAAGAAGACCAATTGATTTCACCCACTCCGCGATTCAAGCTCGCCCATCGCAAAACAATCACGCAGCCATGAGCCTGAAGCCACTGAATCGCCGCCGCTTCGTCGCGGTTTCCACCACCGGACTGGGCGCGCTGTTGCTGCCGTTTCCCGCGCGCGCCGCCGCGCCCGTGCCGCGCGACAACCCGTTTGCGAACCTCAAACTCGCGTGGGCCGACGCGCTCCCGTGGGACAATGTCGTGGACATCACCACCCAACCGGGCGACACGCCGGCGCAGAAACTCGCCGTCGCGCAGATCCTGCTCGCGAGCAAGGGCGGCGGGGTCGCCTACTTTCCCGCGGGCGTTTATCGCTTCTCCGAATCGCTCCGGCTGCAGCACGGCATCATCCTCCGCGGCGCGCCGCCCAGCGGGTCCGTGCGGGCGCACGACGACGGCTTCCAGCTCGCCACGCGCTTCGAGTTTCCGAAATACGAGCCGTCCTTCACCAGCGACGGCACGCCGACCACGACAGCCTTCAAGGGCATCTACGCGCAAAGTCCCGCGACCGATTCCAACTGCGGCGTGGTGAACGTGGACATCAACCGCGGGCACATCCATCTCGTCGATGACGGCACCGAGGCACATCGCGCCGGGCGCAACCGTTTCGTCGTCGGCTGCATCCTGCGCAACGCCGCCGTGGCCGATCCCGCGGTGCCGAACCTGAAGCTGGGCCAGAAACCGTGGCAGCGCTTCACGCAGCGCCATTCCGCCGCGATCGACGTGCAGGCCGAAGCCAACCTCCTCGTCGCGAACAACCGCCTGCCGCGCAGCGGCGACGACAACTTCACGATGAACGGCTTCCTCCTGCTTGACCCGAAAAAGAAGCCCGTCGAAACCGACGGCATCGTGTTCGATTACGACAACCGGCCCGCGATCTACGTGAACCACTACGGCATCGGCGGCGCGGGCGGCGGCGGTCCGGACGGCACGCCCGAGACGCACCCGCACGGCTTCCGCAAAGGCATCGTCATCCGCGACAACTACATTTTCAACACCGGCCGCATGGGCATTGGCTTCTGCGGCGACGGCGTCGAGTGCCGCAACAACGTCATCCGTTTCCCCGATGATTTCTGGCGGCCCACCGCCACCGGCCAGGCGCTCACCGCCGGCTCAAGCACCAACGACAACCGCGCCATCGAGATGCGCGGCTGGCGCTGGATCGTCGCGGACAACGACTACCAGGTTCACCGCAACTGGGCCTTCGACCGCAAATACCGCATCAACGACGGCGAGGGCCTCATGCACGAGGACCATGTGAACTCGACCGTGAAAGACAGCGTGCTCGCCAACAACCGCGGGAACACCTACCTGAGCATTTACAAAACCGCCGGCATCGACGGCCTGCTCATCGAGGGCAACGACATCCGCCTCGGCGACGGTCGCCAGACCATCGCCAACGGCACCGCGATCTTCGCCGACGCCAACCGCAACAAGGCCGCGTTCCCCTGTCGCAACGTGCGCATTGTGAACAACACCACTGCCGGCGGCGGCATCCTCGTCGCCGGTTCCCCCGCCGAAGGCAACGTGGTCAAGGGCAACCGCCACCTCGGCGACACCCCCGCCCGCCTCCTCAACCGCGCCAGCGCCCGCCTCGAAGCCAACACCAACTACACCAGCGAATCCGCCTGATTCCACGCACCCCATTCGCCCTTCCCCATTTCCTATTCCAAATTCGCCACTCGAAATTCTCCATTCGGAATTCCCCATTCACCCTTCCCCGCCATGATTGATCCCCTCCGCCGCGCCCAAGACTTCCCCGCGCTCTCCTCCCTCTGCTACCTCAACACCGCCGCCGAGAGCATCCCGCCCACCTGCGTCGGCGAGGCGTTGCAAGACTACTGGCGCGACAAACTGCTCGGCATGAAAGGCCGCGACGGCCACTACGCTCGCGCCGAGCAATGCCGCGACATCGCCGCGCGCACCCTCGGTCTCACGCCCGCGGAAGTCGCCTTCTGCTCGTGCAGCGCCGAGGCCTACAACCTCCTCGCCACCGCCGTTGAACTGCGCCCCGGGGACGAAGTGCTCATCAGCGATCTCGACTTTCCCTCGGGCGCGACGCCGTGGCTCGCGAACCAGCGCCGACACACCGTCCGCGTCTGGCGCAACCGCGACGGCCAGCTTGAAACGCACGAACTGCCTCCGCTCCTCAACGCCCGCACACGGCTCGTGCAAGTCTCGCTCGTGAGCTTCTACAACGGCCAGCGCTTGGACTGGCGGCCCTTCCACGACACCGTGCGCCGCTACGCGCCCAACGCCCTCATCGCCGTCGATGTCACGCAGGCGCTCGGCCGCATCCCGCTCGATTGCCGCGACGCCGACTGCATCATCTCGAGCACGCATAAGTGGGTGCTCGGCATCCACGGCGGCTGCATCATCGGCATCCCGCAGGCGCGCGCGGCCGAACTCACGACCCGCGCCGGCGGCTGGTTTCATCTCGAGAACGCCTTCGATGCCGACCGCTTCGAGCGCGTCGCCGTGAAAAAAGGCGCGGCGAGCTGGTCCACCGGCATGCCCAATTTTGCTGCGATCTACGCGCTCAACGCCGCGCTCCGCTATCTCGCCGACATCGGCATCGAGAACATCGCGCGCCACGCCGACCCGCTCACCGAGCGCACCTATCAAGGCCTGCAAAATCTCGGCGTGAAACTCATGGCCCCGTGGTCGCGCAAAAATCCCTCCGGCATCATGGCCTTCCGCCACCCGCGCACCGCCGAGATTTACGACGCGCTCGACCGCGAAAACATCCACGTCATGCACCACGCCGGCCGCCTCCGCGTCGCCATTCACGGCTACACTACGGCGGCGGATGTGGAGCATTTCCTGAGCACGATGCAGAAGGCGCTGGCGGCGGGGTGAGCGGGGAGGTGAAGCTCAAAATTCAAAGCTCAAAGTTCAAGGGAAGCAGCAAGAACCAGGTTCCTACGCGATCGGCAAAGGGTGGGCGGATCTCAGTTTATTGCAGACGGCCTGCTTCGCCGTTCCAGCCCGGCGGGCGAAAGAAAATAGCCCAGCACTTCAGTGCTGGGTTCGCTGCGGCGCCGAACCAAGTCCCGCCAGGGACGAAAGAGTTGGTGCGCCGGTGATCGATCGGGCCCTGTGAATCTCGGCGATGATCGCCGTATCCCTTGTTCGCCGCCGCTTCGTGCCGGAGGCACGCAAGAAATTAGCCGGTGGTGAAGCGCAGCGGAACCACCGGAAAAAACACACCGAAGAGCTGCGCCCCGGCGGGGCGCGAGATCGGTGGCTCCCCGCCGACACAGCTCGCCATGGCGACGTTGCATCACTGGCGGACCTTCCGGCCTGCTGGCAACCCCGTGAGCGCGCGCCGGCCGGGAAGCCCGCGCGACGGGGAAGGTGTCGTGGAGGCGGGAGGATGGCGCGCTTTCACGGCTCTCGCGCCCCGCGGGGGCGCACGGTTGGGCGGGGCGGTATATCCGGTGGTTCCGCTGCGCTTCACCACCGGCTAATATCTTACGTGCCTCCGGCACGACACGGGACGCGCGCCAGCAAAAGGACCATGAAGGCTCCGCGCAATCAGCCTAGATTCCGATCACCGGACCGGTGCAGGCACCTTCGCCGGTCGCAACACAAACCCCGGAAACGATCCTTTTGGAAACTTGTCTCTTGCAGCTTCCCTTGAGCTTTGAGCTTTAAGCTTTGAGCTTCGCCCCCCCGCTTCCCCCCTTGCCTGCCAGGCCGCGCCGCCCCCATGCTCAACCCCATGATTACACTGATCGTCGGCACCAATCGTCCGGGCAGCAACTCGCGCAAAATCGCGGCGCACATTGAGGAAATCTACGCGGGCTTGAAAGTCCCACTGACCGTCCTCGACCTCGCCAAGCTGCCCATCGACGTCTTCCTGCCGCAGGCGTACGCGGAGAAACCGGCGGCTTTCCAACCGTTCAGCGACGCCGTCCTCGCCTCCGACGGCCTCGTCGTCGTGACGCCCGAATACAACGGCGGCATGCCGGGCGTGCTGAAATATTTCATCGACCTGCTGAAGTTCCCCGAGAGCTTCCAGAGCCGTCCGGTCTGCTTCGTCGGCGTGGCCGCCGGCATGTGGGGCGCGCTGCGACCGGTCGAGCAGTTGCAGCAGATTTTCGGCTATCGCAACGCCTTCCTCTATCCCGAGCGCGTGTTCCTCCCTGGCATCGGCGGCCTGCTCGACGACGCCGGCCGTCTCAAAGATGCCGAACTGCTCGGCCGCTTGGAGAAGCAGGCCGCGGGATTCGTGGACTTCGTGGAAAAAGTGAAGGGCGTGAAGCAGCGCGGGGCGTAGAGGAAGGCACGGAACGCAGCGCTGAACCCGAGCGCCAGCGCTGCTCGGGGAGCGCGCGCGGCCCGCGTGCGCGTTTGGGCGGCCCGCCCAAACCTCGTTCCCCAGTCTGCCTTTCTCTCCGCAAAAAAAGTGAGTCACACGATGTTTTCAGCAGGCCGCCGAAAACAGCACGCCAGCGGCGTGCGCTCCCCGCGGCGCCTCTCGCTGCCGCCACCGCCGCCCACCCTTCCCCACCGCCGCCCCGAAAGCCTTGCCGCCGGCAAACGCGACACCCTAGATTGCGCGCGTGCCTAGCTATGTCATGGCGGTTGCCAATCAAAAAGGCGGGGTGGGGAAAACCACCACGTCCGTAAACCTCGCGGCCTGCCTCGCCGCCCTCGGCCAGCGCGTCCTGCTCGTCGATGTGGACCCGCAGGCCAACGCCACTAGCGGCGTCGGCATTGAGAAAACCCCCGGTGCCAGCGCCTACCGGCCGCTTCTCGGCGAAGGCACCCTGCTCGAAAAAGTCCAGCAGACGGCTTTCGACCGCCTCCATCTCATCCCCAGCGAGGTGGACCTGTGCGGCGTCGAGGTCGAACTGGCGCGCGGCGAAAACCATCTCCTGCGCCTGCGCCAGGCGCTCGAACCCGTGCGCGCCAGCGGCCAGTTTGATTTCATCATCCTCGACTGCCCGCCCTCCCTGGGCGTGCTCACGTTGAACTGTTTCGCCGCAGTGGATTGGCTCCTCGTCCCGCTCCAGTGCGAGTATTACGCGCTCGAAGGCGTGTCGATGCTCACCCGTATCCTGAGCCAGTTGCGCGACTCCGGCGTGAATCCGGGCCTCGAACTTCTCGGCATCGTGATGACGATGTTCGACAGCCGCACCAACCTCTCCAACCAGGTCGTCGGCGAAGTGCGGCAGCATTTCGGCGCGAAAGTTTTCGACACCGTCATCCCCCGCACCACGCGCCTCGCCGAGGCACCCAGCTTCGGCAAACCCATCATCTACTACGACAAATACAGCGCCGGCGCCTCCGCCTATGAAGTGCTCGCCGAGGAACTGATGGAGCGCGTCGGAAAACGGTAGCGCCCCGCCCGTAGCCGCCGACGTGAGGAGGCGGATCGGGCGCTCGGCAGATGCCTCCTCCTGCCAACGCACGGTACCGCCCGATCGCCGCGCCCCGCCTCACACCTCCCGAAATTTCTGCGCGATCGGAATCCGCCTTCCCACCCCGAACGCCTTGCTCGTCACCTTCAAACCCGGCGCGGCCTGCCGGCGTTTGTACTCGGTAACATCGATCAGCCGCAGAATCCGCCGCACCGTTTCCTCCTTGAACCCTTGCGCCACAATCTCCGCAAACGACCGCCCTTTCACGACGTACTCCTCGAGAATCGCGTCGAGATCCTCATACGGCGGCAGCGAATCCTGATCGGTCTGATTCGGCCGCAACTCCGCCGACGGTGGCTTGGTGATTGACGGCGTGGGAATGATCTCGCGCTCGCGATTGATCCACCGCGACAGCCGGTAAATCAGCGTCTTCGGCACGTCGCTGATCACCGCCAACCCGCCGCACATGTCGCCGTAGAGCGTGCAGTAGCCGACCGCCAGTTCGCTCTTGTTCCCCGTCGTCAGCAGCAGCGAGCCGAACTTGTTCGACATCGCCATGAGCGTCACGCCGCGCAGGCGGGCCTGCATGTTTTCCTCCGTCGTGTCCTCCGCCAGCCCCGCGAAGAGCGGCTGCATCTGCGCCTTCACCGCGGCGAACATCGGCTGGATTGAAACCACGTCGTAGCGAATACCCAAGTTCTCCGCCAACACCCGCGCATCATCGAGACTGCCCGACGACGAGAACTGCGACGGCAACGAAACCCCGCGCACGTTCTCGCGCCCGAGCGCCTCCGCCGCCAGCACCGCCGTCACCGCCGAATCAATGCCGCCGCTCAACCCCAGCACCGCCGATTTGAAGCCGCACTTGTGCAGGTAATCGCGCAACCCGAGCACGAGCGCGCGATAGATTTGCTCCTCCTCGCACGGTGCCGCCGCGACCACCGGCACCGCCGTCGCCGTGTCCACCACGATGAAATCCTCCGCAAACTGCGCCCCCTGCGCGATCAGTTCGCCGCGCGCATTGAAAACCAGACTGCTCCCATCAAAGACCAGCTCGTCATTGCCCCCGACCAGATTGCAATACACCACCGGCCGCCCCGCCTTCGCCGCCAGGCTCGCCAACATTGCGGCGCGCGTCGCGTCCTTGCCCATCTGCCACGGCGACGCCGAGATGTTGAAAATAATTTCCGCACCGCCCGCCACGAGGTCCATCGCCGGATTGCGCCGATACCGCCGCTCGCGCCAGAAGTCCTCATCGTTCCACACGTCCTCGCAGATCGTGAGACCGACGCGCCGCCCGGTCAGTTCGGCCACCGCATTCTCCGTCGCCGGTTCAAAATAACGGTCCTCGTCGAACACATCGTACGTCGGCAGCAGCGTCTTGGCGCGCGTCGTCTGGATGCGCCCGTGCTGGAGCAGCGCCACGGAATTGGTCGCCTCGCGCCCCGGCCGCCGGTCATTCCTTCCAACGACGCCCACGAGCAAAGCCGTCTCCCCCGTCGCCGCCGCGAGCCGCTCCAGCGCCGCCAGATTGGCCGGAATGAAACTGTTCTTGAGCAACAGATCACGCGGCGGATAGCCCACGATCCCCAGCTCCGGCGTCAGCACGACCGCCGCCCCCGCCGCGACGCCGCGCTGATAGGCGGCGAGAATCTTCCGCTCGTTGCCGGGGATGTCTCCGACCGTGGTGTTGATTTGCGCCAGCGCGATTTTCATCGGCGCGAGGATAAGCCGGAAAGCAATGGGGAGGGAAAGGAATCAGTTCGGCCAGGAGCGCGGCATTGGCAGGAGCGCGGCGTTTACGCCGCAGAAACGTGAAGACGGAGAGGAGCGGTCGGACTGGCCGGACGTTGGTTGACAGGCGGACGCCTCTGCGGCGTGAACGCCGCGCTCCGGGCGGGGCGCGCGTGGGGCGCAGGAGCGCGGCGTTTACGCCGCAGAAGCGTGGAGTGGGAGAGGGCGCGGTCGGACTGGCCGGACGTTGGTTGGCAGGCGGACATCTCTGCGGCGTGAACGCCGCGCTCCGGGCGCTGCCAGTGCTGTCCGCGCGGGCATGGAGGATCAATTTCCGCAGCGTCTCCGTTTCACTGCCGTCGAAAGAAAGTCTCCCGCAACGTCCCGCGCTCGGTGCGGATGACGGTCCCGACGCCGACCCGGTTGCGCTCGAACCAGCCGCGATTGGTTTCAAGGACGTACTGAATGTTGTCCGACCCCGCCGTCACGCCGGTCTCGTCGAGCCGCTTCAGTTCGCGAATCTCGACGATCACGCCCTCGGGATCGATGTAAGCCGCCGAGAGCGGCAGCACGGTGTTCTTCATCCAGAACGACGCCCGATGCGGTCCGGGGAAAACGAAGAGCATTCCCTCCATCTCGGCCATGTTCGTGCGGAACATCATGCCGCGCTCCTTCTCCTTGGGCGTAATCGCGAGTTCGGCGGTCATCTCGTGCGGGCCGAGCCAGAGCTTGAGCGTTGGGAGCTTCGGCTGGGGTTGGTCGGCGGCCGCGGCGGCGTCCGGCGCGGGTGACGGCGTGACGGTCGAGTTCTCGCAGCCCATGCCCATGCCGAGAATCAGCACGGTCAGGAGACTGATGGTTTGAAAATGTTTCATAAAAATTCTGCCCCGAAGAACACCGCAATACGCGCCGGCAGAAGCCCGGATATTTCGAAGGCGTCCGCGCCAACCTGGGTGGCACAGGCTACCAGCCTGTGCCGTCCGGCGACTCGCCGGACGGAATGGTAGCGACGCGGTCTTGGGCAGAGCGCGCCCAAACCTAACGACGTCTCCCGCCGCGCCACCCACCGCCTACCGCTGCAAACTCCGCCCCAGCCACTCCACCGTCTTCGCCCACATCTCGGGCAGATACACATGGCCGAGGTCGGGATAGATCACGTTCCCAAAGTCCGCCTCGCGCTCATACAGCGCATACACCGGCTTCACGCGGCGCTCGATGAGGCGGATGCCCTCCACCGGCGACCCGTAATCCTTGTCGCCCGTCATGAACAACATCGGCCGCGGCGCGGCCAGCGCGACGATCGCCTCGGTGTCGTAGTGATTCAGCATCCCCGGCACAAAGTAATAAATGCCGTGATACTTCAGGCCCTGGGTTTTGATCAGATCCTGGTAACGCGTCAGACACGCCACCGCGACGCCGCACTTCGGCCGCTCGTCCAGCGCCATGATCCACCACGTCCGCGTCGCGCCCATGCTGATGCCCGTGACGCCGATGCGGGTCGCGTCCACCTCGGGCCGCGTGCTCAGATAATCCAGCGCCATCAGGTCATCGCGGATGATCATCCCCCAGAGCGAACGCCCCGCCCACAGGTTGAACTTGCTCGCCGTCATCTCGCCGCCACTCCCCTTCTCCGCCGGGCCGCCCGGCCCCATGCCGTTGCGTTCGCCGAAGCAGTACGCGTCGATCCCCAGCACGACGTAGCCTTTGCGCGCCAGTTCCGGCCCCGCGGCAACCGGCGTCGCGTTGGTCTTCAGCAACTCCTCCTTGCCGATGTCGTATTGGCCTCCGTGCCAGTGGCAGTAGAGAATCGCGGGCGATTTCCCCGTCGCGTTCTTCGGGAGGAAGGCGTAACCCGGCACCGTCGCCCCCGCGCCGTTGTCGAAGGTGAATTTCTCCAAGATGAAATCGCCGCGGTCCTCGCGGCTGAGGAGCTTCACGTCCGGTCGCACGGGACGCGGCGGCATTTTTCCGAGCAAATCGCCGAGGCGCGCGCGAATCTCGAGACGCTGTTTCTCCCACGCCGCGCGCGAGACGGGCGCGACGAACTCCGGCGCGGCCGGCAGCGCAGCGAGCCAGCGGTCGGCGGTGGTGGTTTCGGTTTGTGCCATGAGCGAAGAGCCGCCGGAGAGTGCCAGCAACAGCACCGACAGCAAGCCCGCGCGCCCGCCTTGTACCGCAGGTTTCCAAACCTGCTGTATCGCCGATTTCCAAATCGGCAGGCGCCGCGACGTTCCGGGCGCGTGCGACAAGCCGGGGCGCTGCGGGTGGTCGGACGGTCCGCGGGTTGGGAAACCCGCGATACAGCAGACTGGGAAGTCTGCGGTACCCGCGGGTACCGCAGGCGTCTCGCCTGCGAGTTCACGGGGCGTCTCGCCCCGTGTCGGAACGGGCGGCGAGACGCCGCCCGAACTCGCAGGCGAGGACGCCTGCGGTACCGGGGCAGCGCCGGACCGCACCACGCGCCGCAGGAAACCGCCAAATCGTGTAATCATCCGCGGGTATTAACACGCCGCCGCGCCGTTTCCAAAACACTCTTGCAATGGTCCCCTCCCCCCCTAGCGTCCTGCGGATGTTCGACCTTGTTGCCCGCGCCAATAACACCGAAACCACCTCCACAGCCCCGGCTGGCGGCCCTGCCGTCACGCCCGCCGAGTTGCAGCACCCCGACCAATTTGTCCGCCGCCACATCGGCCCCAGCGCCGCCGAAACCGCCGCGATGCTCGCCACGCTCGGCCTGAAATCTCTCGCCGAACTCATCGACCAGACCGTCCCCGCCAACATCCGCCGCCACGAATCGCTACAGCTCCCCGACCCCGAGAGCGAAGCCGCCGCGCTCGCCCGCCTCAAGTCGATGGCCGCGAAAAACCAAGTCTTCCGCTCCTATCTCGGCCTCGGCTACTACGACACGATCACGCCGCCAGTCATCCAGCGGAACATTCTCGAAAACCCCGGCTGGTACACGCAATACACGCCCTACCAGGCCGAGATCGCCCAGGGTCGCCTCGAATCGCTCCTCAATTTCCAAACGATGGTCTGCGACCTCACCGGACTCCAAATCGCCAACGCCTCGCTTCTCGACGAAGCCACCGCCGCCGCCGAGGCCATGATGCTCTGCCATCGCGTCAAGGAAGCCGAGGGCCGCAATGTTTTCTTCGTCGCCGCCGACTGTCATCCGCAGAATCTCGAACTTGTCCGCACCCGCGCCCACCCGCTCGGAATCGAGGTCGTCGTCGGCAACGCCGCGACCTTCCGCTTCGGTCCGACCATCTTCGGCGCGCTGATTCAATACCCCGCCACCGACGGTTCCGTGCGCGATCATCAAGCCTTCGCCGACCGTGCTCACGCCGCCGGCGCGCTCGTCGTCGTCGCCACGGATTTGCTCGCGCTCACGCTGCTGCGCCCGCCGGGCGAATTCGGCGCAGATGTCGCCATCGGCAGCGCCCAACGCTTCGGCGTGCCGCTCGGCTACGGCGGGCCGCACGCCGCGTTCATGGCCACGCGCGACGCCTTCAAACGCCAGATGCCCGGCCGCCTCGTCGGCGTGTCGAAAGATTCCCGCGGCCGCCCCGGCCTGCGCCTTTCGCTCGGCACGCGCGAGCAGCACATCCGCCGCGAGAAGGCCACCAGCAACATCTGCACGGCCCAGGCGCTCCTCGCGAACATGGCCGCGATGTACGCCGTGTATCACGGCCCCGCCGGCCTGCGCCAGATCGCCGAACGCGTCAACCGCCTCACCGCCATCCTCGACGCCGGCCTCCAGCGCCTCGGCCACGCCACCGGCACCGAGCCGTTCTTCGACACGCTCACCATCACGCTCAAGGACACCACCAGCGCCGACGTGGTGAAAATCGCCGAGCGCCATCTGGTTAATCTGCGCGTCGTGAATGCCTTCACCGTCGCCGTTTCCCTCGACGAGACGACCGGCCCCGAGGACGTCCAGCTTCTCTTCCGCATCTTCAACGGGGACGTCGCGCCCGCCTTCACCGTCAACGAACTCAACACCGCCGTCGCCACCGGTTTCGCCGCGCCGCTCGCGCGCACCAGCGCGTTCCTCACGCACGCCGTCTTCAATCGCTACCACTCCGAGACCGAGTTGCTCCGCTATATGCGCCGCCTCGAATCGCGCGACCTCTCGCTCTGCCATTCGATGATTCCCCTCGGCTCCTGCACGATGAAACTCAATGCCACGAGCCAGATGTTCCCCGTGAGCTGGCCCGAGTTCGCGCGCCTGCATCCCTTCGCGCCGCTCAAACAAACCCGCGGCTACCAGATGATGTTCGAGCAACTCGAACACTGGCTCGCCGAGATCACCGGCTTCGCGGGCATTTCCCTCCAGCCCAACGCCGGTTCGCAGGGCGAATACGCCGGCCTCCTCGTCATCCACAAATATCACGAGACCCGCGGCGAAACGCACCGCAACATCTGCCTCATCCCCACCTCCGCCCACGGCACCAACCCCGCCAGCGCCGTCATGGCCGGCCTCACCGTCGTCGCCGTCGCCTGCGACAAGGACGGCAACGTCGATCTCGCCGACCTCCGCGCCAAGGCCGCCGAACACGCGAAAAATCTCTGCTGCCTGATGATCACCTATCCCTCGACCCACGGCGTCTTCGAGACCGGCATCCGGGAAATCTGCGAGATCATCCACACCCACGGCGGCCAGGTGTACATGGACGGCGCGAATCTCAACGCGCAGGTCGGCCTCTGCCGCCCCGGCGACATCGGCGCGGATGTCTGCCATCTCAACCTCCACAAAACCTTCTGCATCCCGCACGGCGGCGGCGGTCCCGGCATGGGCCCCATCGGCGTCGCCGAACACCTCGTCGATTTCCTCCCCGGCCATCCGGTCGTGAACCTCGGCGGCGAAGACCCCATCGGCGCCATCTCCGCCGCGCCGTGGGGCAGCGCGAGCATCCTCCCGATTTCCTGGATGTACATCGCCACCATGGGACCGGCGGGCCTGACCGAAGCCACGCAGTTCGCCATCCTCAACGCCAACTACATCGCCCGCCGCCTCGCGCAGCACTATCCGATTCTCTACAAAGGCGCGACCGGCCTCGTCGCCCACGAGTGCATCCTCGACCTGCGCGGCTTCAAAACCGTCACCGTCGAAGACCTCGCCAAGCGCCTCATGGATTACGGCTTCCACGCCCCGACCATCTCCTGGCCCGTGCCCGGCACCGTGATGGTCGAACCCACCGAGAGTGAATCCAAAGAAGAACTCGACCGCTTCTGCGACGCCATGATCGCCATCCACGCCGAGATTGTGGCCATCGAATCCGGTACCGCCGACAAAGCCAACAACCTCCTCAAAAACGCGCCCCACACCGCCGACATGCTCGCCGCGGAAAACTGGAACCGTCCCTACACCCGCGCCCAAGCCGCCTACCCCGCGCCGTGGCTGCACGACCACAAATTCTGGCCCGCCGTCGGCCGCATCGACAACGTCTTCGGCGACCGCAACCTCGTGTGCTCGTGCGTCGGGATGGATGCGTACGCGCCGTAACCCCGGGAGCGCGGGCGGCTCGCCCGCGAGTAGCCTTGTAGGAGACGACGTGAGGAGACTCTGACTTTTTCCCTCGCGAGACTGGTGAACTGTCGTGAGCCGACTCAGAAACGACGAAAAGAACACGGCCTGGGTTTCATCATGCATCGTCGGGTGGTTCGGACGGGCCTCTCGCTGAAGGAGGTTTGAGTCTCGTTACCTCGACTCCTACAAGGGACGGAGGCGCAGACGGCCGGCCCCGCGCTCTGGGAGGGCGTTCCGCCAGCGACCTTTATCCTCACTTCATCCGCGGAATGGCGATCGTCACTTCATAGTCCGCGCCGCCGTTGGGCGAATCACCAAGATAAAGGTCGAAGCCCTCGGCGGTGTGTTCGAGCGCAATGATGTCGCGGCCTTTGCGGCTCACGATCTTCGCCTCGCGCAGGTTCAACTGGCTCCCAATCATCCGCCACACTGCGGGGGTGGCCGCCAGATTCGGCCACGATTCCCCGCCGAAGGAGACATCCACCGGCGGCTCCCAATTGCGATGTTCGTAGCGCACTTTCTGGTTGGTGAAAATTAAGCGCCCGCTGCCATCCACGTACGCCGTGATCTTCAGCAATTTCGGATTTACCCCGTCGTAGCCGGCCGACGTTCCGGTGATTTTTCCCGCACCGGGTCTGCCGCTGGCGACGCCACTCTGATTGGCCGCACAACCCGCAACGGCGAAACTCACGGCCAGCATTATCGCGATTTTCAGTAAGTTCATGGTGGCGGTGAGTGTTTCCAAAAGTCTCCGGCTCGACAATCAATTCCGAGCGGCACGAGGAATCGTCGGTTCGGTGCCAGCGACCGTCCTGTCGATGTTTGCGAAAGTTCGTGCTGTTCGCACCGTGACCTCCGGCTCCCTCGCCTCCGTTCGGAACGGAGGAGAGATGTTCTCTGTGCTGAAAAGGGCTTTTTCATGGGAGTTATTCACTGCGTGGCGGGTGCGGTTTTGGTGGCGGCGGCGATCAGGGCTGGCACCCAGGAGCCATGCTGCTTTTGGTCTTGCTGATGCCGGGCTTCGTCGTAGGTCGTGTGGTCGGTCCACAGGCGCCAGAGAATTTTCAACCAGCGCTTCCCCAGACACCGCAAGGCGCTGGCGTGGTCCTGGCCTTCGGCCCGTTTCTGTTGGTAATACGCGGCCGCCCACGGGCTGGTTTTGCGGCTGCCATCGGCCCACAGATGCACGGTGTGGCGCAGGACCGTGTCACACGCCCAGCGGATGCGGGCTTTGTCCAGCTT
>CAMAUZ010000048.1 GCA_945861535.1 Akkermansia muciniphila
TGTGCGGGCGGCCGCTGCTCGTCTCCAACGCGGCGGCGGAACTCGCGCGCGCCTCGGGCTGCGCCGTGGTGCCGGTGGTCATCATCCGGCGCGGCGACGGCTACGCGGCGCAGATTCTACCGGAGGCCATTTACGACCGCGCCGCGCTCGGCAACCGCGAGCGCCGCCGCGGGTTCACGCAGGAAATCCTCCGTGCGTTCGAGCCGTGGCTGCGCGAACATCCTGACCAATGGTATCACTTCGTCCCCATCTGGCCGCGCCCGTGAAATGCTATCGCGAAGCGGAGCGCCGAGCATCGCTCGGCCGGATGCCGCAGCGCACCCGCTCTTGCCGAGCAATGCTCGGCGCTCCGCTGCTCTTCCTCTTCTTCGCCGTCGTTTCCCTCCCCGCCGCCGACACCAACGCCATCGTCAACGCCTGGCTCGCCGCGCAGACGAACCTCCTCACCTGGCAGGCCGACTTCACCCAGACGCGCGCGTTGAGCACGCTCACGCAGCCGCTCACCGCGCGCGGACGCGTGTGGTTCGCCGCGCCGCGCCGCTTCCGCTGGGAACTCGGTGAGCCGCCGCAGACCATCGCCGTGCGCCAGCCCACTGAGGTGCTCATCCTCTACCCGCGCCTCAAACGCGCCGAGCGCTACCCGCTGGACGCCGCGAGCGCCGGTCCGTGGAAGGACGCCATGGCGCTGCTCGACGCCGGCTTCCCGCGCAGCCGTGCCGAGCTGGATGCGACCTTCGCCATCGCCGCACTCACGGAGACCAACGGCCTGCACACGCTCGCGCTCCAGCCGCGGTCCGCCTCGGCGCGCAAGCTCATGCCGGAAATCCAGCTCACCTTCAGCCTGCGCGACAACGTGCTTCGCGCCACGCAGCTCCGCTTCACCGACGGTTCACTGCTGCGCAACGACTTCACGAACGTCGTGATGAACCAGAAGCTCGACGACGCGCTCTTCCAGCCCGTCATCGGCGCGGATTACCAAGTGAGCCAGCCAACAGCGAAGGGAGAGAAGAAGTGAACGACGCGGACACACTCGCCAAGGCACTGGCCTTCCTGCCGCACGGGCCGGAGTTCCGCTTCGTGGACCGGCTCACTGCGCTGGAGCCGGGCGTGCGCGGCGAGGGCGAATACACCGTGCGCGGCGACGAGCCGTTCCTGCGCGGCCATTTCCCCGGCGACCCGATGATGCCCGGCGTGCTGCTCGTGGAAGCCGCCGCCCAACTCGCCGGCATCGTCGCGCAGAGCGACCCGAACCACGCGCCCATGCCCGGCCTCAAGCTCACTGCGCTGCGCGGCGTGAAAATCCTCGGCACCGCGCGGCCCGGCGAAACCATCTGTCTTCGTGCCGAATTGAAAGCGCGGCTCGGCAACCTCGTTCATGCCACGGCCACCGCGATGGTCGGCGGGAACATCGTGCTCCAGACGGAAGTGACGCTGGCGGGAGGGGCGTAGCCGCCAATCCGTAGGCGGGCTGAACACGCTTCCGAATGGAGCGGCACTCCTTCCAAGCCAATAAACTGTTTACAGCTCATCCGGCCCTCGCTATCCACTGCCCATGATTTCCATTCGTCAGCTCCGGCTGTTCTCCTGCCTGGCGGCATTGCTCACTTGCGGCTGCAATATGGCCTTCCATGTGAAGGTCCAGTCGGACCCGCTCAAGCGGCCCGCCTTTGTCCGGGCAGGCGAACTGACGGTCGGTGAGTTGAAAGACACGCGGACGGTCGGCGACAAGGGCGTGGTCGGCGTCGCTAGGAATGGATTTGGCGTGGACGTGGGTGTCCTGCGAATCAAAGACGCCCGCTTGGAGGCCGTGCTCAAAGAGCTTGTCGTCAACGCGCTGAAGGAGGCTGGCTATAAATCGGCATCCCCGAGTGACGCCAGCGCCAGCAGCCGCCGCCATGTGCTGGAAGGGGAGATCAAGGAATTCTGGTTGGATGGCTCCGGCTGGAGTATCTGGAACCAGGTGACGTTGGTGTTGCGGCTCCGCGAGCGCGCCGGCGGAGCCGTCGTGTGGGAACGGGAGGTCAAGGGCCGGGAGGACACGCCCCATTCGATTGGCATCTGGCAGTCATCGCAGCAGTCCATCCGGGAAGCCCTGGCCATCGCCCTGAACGCCGCCGTGGTGGAATTCACCTCCGAGGAGTTCCACTCCAAGGCGACGGCAGGCAAGTAGCGCCTGGCAGGACTCAGCGGAGGCTTTGCTCCGTTCGGCCGTAAGCGTGTGCCTCAGTTGTTTCACGCCCTGCCTAGGCGCTACCATTCGCTTCGCCACTCCGCCCGCGAGAGCTTCCCGCGGGCGTTGACTTCGAGTGCTTCCACCAGCCGCCACTCGCGCGGGATTTGCCAGTCGGGCAGGCGGGCGTGGAGGAATTGGCGGAGCTGCTCAATGGTGACTTCCTCCCGCGTGGCGACCACCGCCGCCACTTCGTCGCCGCGCGCGGCGTCCTCGCTGGGCCGGCCGAGCACGAGGCACTCGCGCACGGCGGGGTGCGCCAGCAGCGCCTGCTCAATGGTCTCTGGCGCGACCTTGCGGCCCGCCACGTTGATGAGGTCGCTCGCGCGTCCGCGCAGGAACACGCCGCCGTCGCGCAGCTCTACGAGGTCGCTCGTGCGGAAGGTGCCGCCGCCCAGCCGCGCGTCCGGGTCCGGCCAGTAGGTTTCCCCCACGTTCGCGCCGTTCACGACCAGACAGCCGTCCTCACCGCGCGACAGCTCGACGTTCCGCATCGCCGTGCCGATGAGGGAGGCGTCCGTGCGCGGCGTGTCGCTGGCGTCGTAGGCGATGCCGCCGCATTCCGAGGAGCCGAGGAAGTTGTGCAGTTTCAGCCCGCTGCGCTCGAAGACGGCTTGTTCCAGCGGCAGCGGCAGCGGCGCGCCGGCGGAGATGGCGAGGCGGAGGTTCGCCGGAATCGCACCCGCCTCATGCCATGCGCGCCAGAGCGCGGGGACGGCGGGGAGCGTCCAGTTGTCACCGGTCGCGGCGGCCTGGCGCAACGCCTCCGGCAGCGCGCCGGGCACGAGCACGAGCGGGATGCCGTGCAGCAGCAGCGGCAGCACGAGGTTCGAGAAGCCGTAGGAGTGCGCGAGCGAGATGACGCCGAGGTTCGGCGAGTCGCGACGCAGGCCCATGGTGGCGACGATGTTCTCGGGGTCGGCGGCGAGTTGCGCTGCGGAGAACGCGACGTGTCGCGCCGCGCCGGTGGTGGCGGAGGTGGTCTTGAGCAGTGCGATTTTTTCCACGGGCGGCGGGCTGAGGACGGGCGGTGCGCCTTTTTCCAACGGGCAGATGACCTGTCCGAAGCGCCAGGCGCGCAGCACGGTGAAGATGAAGTCGGGACCGTTGCCGGTGGGACACGCCAGGCGGCCGGCGTCGCGGGGCGCGCGGGCGGACTCGGTGCCGGCGGCGAGCTGGGCAAAGGTCCAGCGGCGTTTGGTGGCGAGATCGCGCAGGGCGATTTCTCCGGCACAGTCGCGCGCCACGGTGCGCCAGCGTTCGTAAAGCATTGCCTGCTTGGTAGCGGCCTCCTAGCGTCGCGACAAGCTTTGCCCATGCATTCTTCGGAGCCGCCCCCATTCAACGACACCGCAGCGAGTGGCGGGTCCGCGGTCGCGTACCGGGCGCGGGACTTCGACTTTCACCGGGACACCTTCGCCTTCGCCAACGAGACGCGGTGGAGTTACGCGGTGGATGCCGTGACGGGCCGGCAGGTGGCGACGACGCGACCGTGCGAGCCGGAGTATTCGTTGCGGTGTTTTGTGGTGGTGCGCGCGGCGCGGCAGTTCTGGTTGCACGCGCGCTTCGAGCCAGCGCGGCCCGCGCCGGATGAGGCGACGTGCCGGGGGCTGATTCGCGCAGTGGTGGGCCGCAGCGCGCAGACGGCCTCGGGGTCGGGGGCGAAGGTGGTGATTCCGGGTTACGCCAGCCTGCGCGAGTTCAGCGTCGCGCGGGAAGCGCTGCTGAAGGCCGGGTGCGGCGGGGTGTGGCGGAGCTATTTTCAGCGCGGAAATTGGCGGATGGTGCTGCCGTTTCCGCGCGCGCTGCAGGCGTCCGAGGCGGCGTGTCTGGCGGCGGCGCTGCGGGGCGGCGCGCTGCCGATTGTCCATGTGCTGCGCTTTCCACAACTGACGATCAACCACACGCTCCTGCTACTTGGAGCGCTGGAAACGCCGGGTGCCATTGAGTTTCGTGCGTATGATCCGAACCTTCCGGAGCGGGAGGTTCCGCTGACGTTTGAGCGGGCGACGCGGACATTCACGCTGCCGTCGCTGCCGTATTTCGCCGGCGGGCGGGTGGATGTGTACGAGATTTACCGGGGGTGGATTTATTGAGGAGTGCCGCAGAGCGGGGAGTTGTAGGAGATGACGTGAGGAGTCCTCTGACCTTTTCCACGAGCGCAGCGGGGTTGGGAAAAACGAGGTTAGAGGCTTCTCACGTCGTCTCCTACAAGCGGAGTCGCGGCCTTGGGCTTGGGCCGGTAGAAGGCGAGGCCGAAGAAGAGCGCGCCGCAGCCGTTGACGCCCATCGTGTAGCCGAGTTTGTAGTTCACGCCGGTGTTGTGGGGCGCGTAGATGGCCACGTCCTTGCCGAGCAGCAGCGTGGGCAGCGTGGCCGGCATCAGCGCGCCGTGGGCGAACCCCCACCAAAATCCCGCCTGCAGATCCGGCCGCGTGCGCCGCGCGCTCCAGTCCATCGCCGCGCCCATGAGGTAGGCCATCAGGACGAAGCCTGCGATGCGCGCGAGGACGCCGCCGAATTTGCGGGCGGGCGAGACCGCGACGGGCGCGACGGGGATGGCGTTGTTCATAGCGGCGCAGGGTGTTTTTGCGGGCCCGCCGCGGGCAAGTGGAATCCTCCGCGGCCGGCCGCCCGCGCCTTCGTGAATTCGCCGCGCGCCCGCCACAGCCACACGAGCCAGCGCAGCGTGTCGCGGCCCGGCCGGACCTTGCTGCGCTCGGACTGATAGCGACTGCGCACCGGGAGAAACTCGACGCGGTGGCCGGCGGCGAGGCACGCGACGAGCATCTCGGATTCCACCTCGAAGTGCGCGCATCGCAGCGGGAGCGTCGCCCACACGGACAATCTCACGAGCCGGAAGCCGCATTGCGTGTCGGGCAGCGCGGTGTCGCTCAGCCACGACAGCACGGCGCTCATGAGGCGGTTGATTCCGCGGCGCAGCGGCGGCATCGCGCCGGGTGCGGCCATGCGGTTGCCGATGACGAGGTCGGCGCGATCAGCGGCCAGCGCGGCGAGAAAGGCGGGAATGTCCTCGACCGCGTGCTGGCCGTCGCCGTCGAGCAACAGCGCCCACGCGCAGCCGAGTTCGTGGGCGCGGCGGAGGCCGCGTTGCAACGCCAAGCCCTTGCCTTGATTCACGGCGGACGAGAGCACCTCCGCGCCGGCCCGCCGCGCCGCCGCCGCCGTGTCGTCGGTCGAGCCGTCGTCCACCACGAGGACGCGCGGCAGATGCGCGCGCACGGCCACGACCAGCGGGCTGATGGCGGCGGCCTCGTTGCAACAGGGGATGATGACGGCGCAATCCATGAGCGTTGCCGTAGCTATTCAGCCGCCGGAGCGCCGGCTTCCAACCGGCTCACGCCGTGAGCCGCCCGGAATGGTGGAGCCAGAAAAATACTGCTTACGGTTCAGGACCAATTCCACGCACAGGGAGAAGCTTACTGCCACCTTATTCGGACGGCGGGGGCGGGCTGGAAGCTCGCGCTGGAGTTCGGAAATAATGCCCTGCCCGCGCGCGGCACCGTCGGCAGGAAACTGGAAAAGGCAGTTGCGACCACGAAAACACGGATGACACGAAAGGCGCAAAAAAGGGCCGGATCGCGGTTGGGTGGGGCCGCCAAGGCGATCTGGCTTCACTATCCGCCGCGGGGCGCTGACGAGTCCGGATTTACCGGGGTTTCCGGGTCGCGACGGCGAATTTCGCCGGAAACCGGGGCCGGTAGCGAAAGTGAGGTTAGCCGCGCGGCGGTTCTGCCGATAACCGGAACAACGTGTGAGCAATTTTCGGATCAACGATTTCAGCCGGCCACGCCGGGAACGGCGCGACCTCTGCGCGCCACCGCGCCCGGGCCGGACGCATCACCGCGCGCGCCGATCCGTGCCGCACGTCCCCTCCTTCTGACATGGCAGCGCAACTGACAAACCTCGAGTGCGGGCAACTGCAGCAGACCATCGACATGTTCGAGGTCATCACGCAGTCACAGCCGCAGGATTGTCAGTCGCTGGAAATCCTGCGCGAATCCTACGCCAAGCTCGCCCGCGACCAGGACGTGTTGCGCACCTCCAAGCGCATCGCCCAGGCCTACGTGGGACTGGGGCAGCTCTCCGCCGCGATCCTCGAATACGAGAGCATCCTCCAGCGGCAGCCCAACGATCCCGACGTGCTGCAGGCGCTGGCCCGGCTCGACAGCAGCTCCAACACGATGGTCGAGGCGACGGTGGAAATCTCCTCCTTCCGCGCGCCCAAATCGTTGTTTGGCGCGCCGAAGGGTGCCGACGGCCGCGCGGCCCCGGCGGAGATCGATGACGGCCGGTTGACCATGCGGAAGCTCTTCCTGGACGCCAAGCTCATCCAGGAGGCCGACTTCAACCGTTGCTGGATCTCGCCCGACACGGCCGACACCGGGCAGGTGAACGAACCTTTCATCCAAATCCTCGCCGACCGCGGCCTGCATCCGCTCGACAAATCGCTGAAGCTCCTCTGCGAAAAAGCCCGCGTCGGCTACCTCCCGGTGGACAAGTGCGACATCGACATCGAGTGGGCGCGCAGTTTCCCGCGCAAGGTCTGCCAGCGCTGGTGCGTGCTGCCCTTCGACCGCATGAGCAAGTCGATCCTCGTCTTCACCGCCAACCCGTTCAACAAGCAGGCCACGAAGGAACTCGAGGCCACGCTCAAGGGCAAGATCGTCTGGTATCTCACCCAGCCTCCGGAGTTGGTCAAATTTCACCGGAAGGTCTTCCGCTGACCCGCGCCTATGCCTGCCATCAAATCCCTGGGCGAACGCGTCGCCGACGCGCTGATCGAGGACGGCCTGCTGCCCAAGACCAAGGTCGAGGAACTCCTCGAGTTGCAGAAAAAAGACGGCACGCGGCTGCTCAAGCTTCTCGCCGAAAAAGCGCTCGTCAACGACATCGACCTCGCCGTCGCCACCGGCCGCGTCCTCAACACGCCACCCGTCAATCTCCCCCGCATCGGCATCCCGCCCGAGGTCGCGGGCCTCATCTCGAAGGAACTCGCCAAGACCTACTGCGTCCTGCCGGTGTCGCGCCTCGAGACCAAGCTCTTCCTCGCGATGGCCGATCCGCTGAACGTCCTCGCCATCGACGAGGTCCGGCGTATCACCAAGCTCGAGGTCAGCCCGCTCATCGCCCCCGAAAAAGCGATTCTCGACAAGCTCAACAACCTCGATCCCGGCCGCAACGCCAGCATGGAGGAAGTCATCAAGGCCGCCGAAAAACAGGCCGAGCTGGAAGCCGAGGCCGACGGCGCGCAATTGATCGCCGAGGAAAATGACAAGCTCAGCGCCGACCAACTCGCCGCCGCTGGCGAGGAAGTGCCCGTCGTCAAGCTCGCCAACCTCATCCTCGTCCAGGCCGTCAAGGACCGCGCCAGCGACATCCATATCGAGCCGTTTGAGAAAATGGTGCGCCTGCGCTACCGCGTGGACGGCGTGCTCATCGACGCGACGCCGCCGCCGAAGAATCTCCAGATGGCCCTGATTTCACGGCTCAAAATCATGTGCAGCCTCGACATCGCCGAGCGCCGCCTGCCGCAGGACGGCCGCATGAGGATGAAAGTCGGGAGCAAGGACATCGACCTGCGCGTGTCGTTCATGCCCACGGTCCACGGCGAAAAAGTCGTCCTCCGCGTCCTCGACAAATCCAATCTCACCGCCAGCCTCGACAAGCTCGGGATGGATGCGCACACCTTCAAACGCTTCAAGGAAGCCGTCGATGCGCCCCACGGTTTGATCCTCGTCACCGGTCCGACCGGCTCGGGCAAGACCACCACGCTTTACTCCGCGCTCAACGAACTCAACAACCCCGACTACAACATCATCACCGTCGAGGACCCGGTGGAGTTTCAGATTCCCGGCATCAACCAGGTGCCGGTGAAAAAAGAGATCGGCCTCACCTTCGCCACCGCGCTGCGCTCGATCCTGCGCCAGGACCCGGACATCGTCATGATCGGTGAAATCCGCGACTCCGAGACCGCCGAGATTGCCGTCGAGGCCGCGCTCACCGGCCACCAGGTCCTGAGCACGATGCACTGCAACGACGCCGCCGGCGCCATCTCGCGCCTCGACGACATGGGCATCGCGCCCTTCCTCATCTCCTCCTCGCTCCTGCTCACCTGCGCCCAGCGCCTCATGCGCCGCATCTGTCCCGCGTGCAAGGAGCCGATCACCTATCCGGCCAAAATGTTCGAGGACCTCAACATCGAGCGGAAATTCTTCGATGGCGTGCAGCTCTTCCGCGGCCGCGGCTGCGACCGCTGCAAAAACACCGGCTACACCGGGCGGCTGGCCATCATCGAGGTCATGCCGATCTCCGATGAGATCCGGAAGCTCATCATCAAGCGCGTGAGCGCTATGGAAGTCGCCAAAGTCGCCGAGGCCGAAGGCATGAAAAACCTCCGCGTCGTCGCCCTCGACAAAGTCCGCGACGGCGTGTCCACCCTCGAACAAGCGCTGCTGCTGACGGCGAATAATCACTAGCGGGCCGGCCCGCCCGCGAGTGTCTTGTACGAGACGACGTGAGGAGTCTCTAACCTCTTTTTGCCCAACCACGCGCCTCCCACCGACAAGGTCAGAGCCTCGTCACCTCGGCTCCTGCAAAGCCCCGCCGGCGTAAGCTCAAAGGCTAAAGCTCAAAGCTCAAGGGAAGTGATCAAGCGAATCCAAGCACCAAGGCGTCACGTTTCCGTGAGGGCAACAGGAGCGCGGCCTTCAGGCCGCAGAAACGTGCGTGCTGCAGGGGGCGGGCGAATTCTCCGCACTGCTTCTAAAGACTCACCAAACGGTGAACGGAGGTGCCCGCTCGGACTTTTGGAAGCGCTCGCTGCGGGCGGGCGTTTCTGCGGCCTGAAGGCCGCGCTCCTGACGCGTTGGTCCCGCCGACGCCCCGCGCGAAACTTCCATCGCGCCCCGCATGGTGCTTGGCGCTTGGAGTTTCCCTTGAGCTTTGAACTTTGAGCTTTGAGCTTTTTTCCCCCCACCAAATCCCGACACTGCCGCCACGACATGAACCGGGTGCTTTTTATTGATCATGTGGACCGCATCCTCGGCGGAGCGCAGGTCAACCTCCTCGAGCTGCTGCCCGAGCTGCTCGGGGAGCCGTCGCTGCGCGTCGCGTGTGCGTGCGCGCCTGCCGGGCCGCTGGGCCAGCGCCTGCGCGAACTCGGCGTCGAACAATTCCCGCACCAGCTCCCGGCCGCCGCCGGCGCGCTGCGCGTGGTCGGTCGCGGCTTTTCTCCCCTCGGCATGCTCCGCGCCCACGTCGCGCTGCGCGAGGCCCAACGTGGATTGGAAAAAACCCTCGCCGCGTTTCAGCCCGCGGTCGTGATTTCCATTCCGAACAAAGACCACTTCTGCGCCGCCGCCGCGTGCCGGCGCGCGGGCGTGCCCTCGGTCTGGTGGGTGAATGACATCGTCTCCGCGCAGTTCTTCTCGCGCCTCGTGCGCGCGGCGTTTTTGTTCCGCGCCAAACGCAGCGCCGCGCAGGTCGTGGTCGTTTCCGATTTCGCCCGCCGCGCGCTGCTCGACCAGGGCCTGCCCGCTGCGAAAGTCCGCACGATCCACAACGGCATCCCGCTTGCCCGCTACGCCCGCACGCCACCGGGCCATCTGCACCGG
The DNA here is from genome assembly GCA_945861535.1 of Akkermansia muciniphila. GTDB lineage: Bacteria > Verrucomicrobiota > Verrucomicrobiia > Limisphaerales > BJHT01 > BJHT01. The sequence continues at coordinate 9,868 of CAMAUZ010000048.1, forward strand.
CTTCTGAAGCTCGCGCCCGACGAGCCGCTCGCGGGCATCGTCGGCCGCTTCACGCCGTGGAAGGGGCAGGACTTTTTCCTGCGCCTCGCCGCGCGCTGGGTGCGCAAAAACTCGCACGGGCATTTCGTTTTGGTCGGCCAGGCCTTCAACGACGAACAGGCGTTCGAGACCGACCTGAAACAGTTCGTCGCCACGCACGGACTCGGCGCGCGCGTTCACTTCGTCCCGTTTCAAGCCGCCGCCGCCGCGGTCTTCAGCGACCTGTCCTTGCTGCTGCATTGCTCGACCTCGCCGGAGCCGTTCGGTCGCGTGATCGTCGAGGCCATGGCCGCGGGCACGCCCGTGATTGCGGCCCGCGACGGCGGCGTGCCCGAGATCATCACGGACGGCGTGGACGGCTTGCTCGCGTCACCGGGCGATCTCGAATCCTATCTCGCCGCGCTGTGCAAACTCTGGGCCGCACCGCCGAACCCCGCACTCGCCGCCGCCGCGCACCGCACCGTCGCCGAGCGCTTCTCCATCGCCCGCGTGAAGATGGAGTTTCTAAAACTCCTCGCCGACGTGAACGCCGCCGCATGAACCCCGCGCGCCATTTCATTTTCCTGACGCTCGGATTTCATCCCGACCAGGTCGGCGGCGCGTTTCGTTACGTGGCCGAAGTGGCCACGCGGCTCGCTGCGCGCGGGCATCGGGTGGAAGTCATCTGCCCGAACGCCGACCACCAACGCCCCGCGCCCGAGACGCGCCGCGGCGTGACGCTGCTGCGCTTTCCCAATGGCGAGGGTTTTTTCTGGACGAACTGGCGGCGCGAAAACGCCGCGGCCCGCGGGCTTCTCCACGCCTGTCTCGCCAACGCCGGCCCCGCCGCGCGCCCGCTCGTCGTCGTGTGCCACGCGTTCCTCGCTCCGGCCGCGGCGGATGCGCCCGCGCCGCAGGTGGCGCTCTTCACCGGGCCGTGGGCGGAGGAGTTTTTGTTCTCACGCCAGGCTCGCCGCCGCTCGCTGCCCAAGCGCTGTTTCGACACGCTCGTCGCGGAGCGACTGCGTGCCGTCGAGCGCGCCGGACTCGTGCGGGCGCGGCGCATTCTCACCATCAGCGAGTACTACGTGGCGCAGTTGCCGCAGTGGCATCCCATCGCGCTGCCGCCCGTGACGATGATGTCCGGGGGCGTGGACGCGGAGACATTTTGTCCCGTCACCGTCCGCGCCGCCGTGCGCACGAAACTCGGTCTCGCGCCGGACGAGTTGGTTTTCCTCACCGTGCGCCGCCTCGATCCGCGCATGGGCTTGCTCACGCTGCTCGAAGCGTTCGCCGTCGCCCGGCGCGAGCATCCGCAGGCCCGGCTGTGGCTCGCGGGCACCGGGCCGCAGCGTGACGAACTCACGGCCCGCGCCGCCGCGCTGGGGCTTGGCGAAGCCGTGCGCTTCCATGGTTTTGTGCCCGACGCCGATCTGTCCGACTGCTACCGCGCGGCCGACTGCACCGTCGTGCCGTCGCTCGCGCTCGAAGGTTTCGGATTGGTGACGGCGGAATCGCTCGCGTGCGGCACGCCCGTGCTCGGCTCGGATTCCGGGGCCACGCCCGAACTGCTCGCGCCGCTCGGGCGGCACCTGCTGTTCCCCTCCGGCTCCGCCGAATCGCTGGCGGATAAACTCGGCGAAGTGCTCGCCAGCCCCGCGTCCCTCCCCGCCCGCGAACGCTGTCGCGACTACGCGGTGCGAGCCTTCTCCTGGGATCGACCCGTGGCCGCGCTCGAACAGGCCGCTGTGGAACTAACCGGACCCATGCGATGAATTTGGAAGCGGTGTTTGGAAATTGAAAACCACGGATGCACACCGATAAACACGGATGAAAACCGCTTTCTTCAGCCCGACCGAGTGCCTCAGCCGTAGCCAATGCGGAGCCCGGCCGGTCCCCGTTTGCAGTGCCTGGGGCGGCAAGCAAGCGGCGGAACATGCCGACGACCTAGGTACTGCCTACGCACCGCCTACGCACTGCGCGCGGGCACGCCCCGTTCCCGTCCCGGAGGGACGCCGGAGGAGATTAGCCGGGGGCAAGTCCGCTCCAGCGGACGCCGCCCCCGGAAACGGTGCCGCTTGGCTCCGTGCCCCAGCGGGGCATCGAAGAAACAGGCCTGCGGCGACGAGTGCTGGCGGAAAGGCTGCGGGGTGGACGCCGCCAAAAATTTCTTCGATGCCCCGCTGGGGCATGGCCCGTTCGGGGGCGCAACCGGGGGCCGCGCCCGCTGCGCGGACTTGCCCCCGGCTAATTTCCTACGGAATCCCTCCGGGACGAAGAGCAAGGCGGTGGAGTCAATTCTTGCATCGTGGGCTGACGGCCAAGGCGGCGGCAAAATCCGCGCGCGCCGCGAGGATTTTACGGTCGCACGGACGGTTAGTTCAGCCCGCCGCCAATTCGTCTCTTTCCATTCCCTTGCCCCAGATTCCCCTGCCCAATTCGGCCCTGCTCGCAGCGGCTCCGTCCCGCGCCACCAACCAAATTACCCCTGTTCCGCCACGCCCGGAGCGCCCACTCCGGGACCAGAGTTTTAGAATTTTCCGGTGCTCCTCTCCTCGTTCAAGCGCTGCGACCGGGACGGTCGCGCTCCGCTTTGGTGGCGGCTCCGCCGCTCTGTGGGCACCGTGGGTCCGTGCGCCTCTCGGTAGTGGCGACGGCGTTGGCACAGCTCAGCCGCAGCGCCGGTCAGGCCCCTTTCACCCCCGTGTTCATCCGTGTCCATCCGTGGTTAAACACCAGTTCCTAGGATGAAAATTCTCGAACTCGGCAAGTTCTACTTCCCGCACAAAGGTGGCATCGAAACGCTGCTGCGCGCGTGGTCCGAGGGCTTCGTGCGGCGCGGCGCGGAAGTCGATTGCGTGGTGGCGAATGATGCTGCGCGGACGGTCCACGAGGTGATCAACGGCGTGCGCGTCCACCGGCTGGCCAGCTACGGCACGGTGCTCTCGACTTCGGTTTGCCCAGCCTATCTCGCGGCCACGCGCCGGCACGCGGCTGATCTTTGGCATGTTCAGTTTCCCAACCCATTGGCCGATATTTCCAGCATTGCGGGTGATCGCACGACGCCGCTGGTCCTGAGCTACCACTGCGATGTGGTGCGGCAGGCGGCCGTGATGCGGTTTTACCGGCCCGTGCTGAACGCGCTGCTGCGCCGGGCGACGCGGATCGTCGTGTCCACGCCGCAGCATTTGGAGTATTCGCCGTGGCTCGCGCCGTATCGCGCCAAGTGCGAGGTGATCCCGTTCGGGATCAATCTCGCGGCGCTGACGCTCACGCCGGAACACGAACGCCGCGTCGCCGAGCTGCGCCGCGAAGCCGGCGGCCGGCCCATCGTGCTGAATGTCGGGCGGCTCGTCGGTTACAAGGGACAGCGGTATTTGATTGAGGCCTTGCGCGAGCTCGACGCGGTCGCGTGGATCGTGGGCACCGGCCCGCTCGAAGCGGAACTGCGCCGGCTTGCGGGCGAACTGGGCGTCGCCGACCGCGTGAAGCTCTGGGGCGGCGTGAGCGACGCAGAGCTGCCGGCGCTGTTGCATGCGTGCGACGTGTTCGCGCTGCCGTCGATCACGGCGGCCGAGGCGTTCGGCATTGTGCAGGTGGAGGCGATGGCCTGCGGCAAACCGGTGGTGAGTTGCGCGTTGCCATCGGGGGTAAAATTTGTCAATCAACACGGCGTGACGGGACTGCTGGTCACTCCTGCTGACCGTGCGGCGCTGGCCGCCGGGATACGTTCGCTCCTGGAGGATGCCAACTTGCGCCAACGCCTCGGGGCCGCCGCGCGCACCCGCGCCGAACGTGAGTTTGCGGAAGACGTGATGGTGGACCGTTATTGGAATTGCTTCGAGCGGGTGCTCGCAGCACGGAAATCGTGAGGACTTATCTCGCCATGTTTATTCTGTCGGCCCTCGGGGCGTGGTTCGCCACGCCGTGGGTGCGCCGGCTGGCATGGCGGTATGGCGTGCTCGACCAACCCGGCGATCGCAAGGTCCACACCGAGCCGATGGCGCGTCTCGGCGGGCTGGCGGTCTTCATTGGTTTCTGCCTGCCGTGGCTGGGCTTTCTCCTGCTGAAAAATCGCGTCGCGGGCATCTTCGCCGAGTATTGGGAAATGTTCTGGGCGCTGCTGGCCGGATCGCTCGCCATGCTGCTGCTCGGAGTTTACGACGACCTCAAGGGCCTGAAGGCGACGCCCAAGTTTCTCGTGCAGACGGCGGTGGCGGTGACGCTCTACTACGCCGGTTTCAAGATCACGCGTCTGACCAATCCCTTCGGCCCCGCCATCGAGCTCGAATGGCTCGCGCTGCCCGTCTCGGTGCTCTGGATGGTCGGCATCACCAACGCGATCAACCTGCTCGACGGCATCGACGGCCTCGCGACCGGCGTCACCGCGTGCATCGCGATGTCGCTGGCGTTGATCAACATCGTGTACGGCAATGTCATCGTGGCGCTGCTGACGCTCGCGCTGGCCGGGGCGTGCTTCGGTTTCCTGCCGTTCAACTCGTCGCCGGCGCGGATTTTTCTCGGCGACACGGGCAGTTTGTTCATGGGTCTGATGCTGGCGTGCATCGGGATTCTGTCGCTGTTCAAGGCGGCGACGGCGACCTTCATCCTCGTGCCGGTGTTGATTTTCGGCGTGCCGTTGTTCGACACCGTCGCCGTGATGCTCGGGCGGCTGGTGCGAAGAAAACCGCTGTTTGAAGGCGACAAAACGCATGTGCATCACCGCTTGCTGCGCGCGGGCATGACGCACAAGGAGGCCGCGTTTTATCTCTACGCCGTCACGCTGCTGCTCGCGGGCGTGGCCATTTTCATCAGTTTCAATCAAAGCGCCGAGGGCTTCTGGTATTTCGGCACGCTCGGGTTGTTGGTGGCCACGGGTGGCTGGCTGGCGTGGCGGCTGCGCGCCTTCCGGCGGCCCACGACGCGGGACCGCGAGACGACAACGGGGGACCTCAAGGCGGCTGCCGCGATTGCGCCGGTCGCAAGCGAATCATGCTCGAACTCGAAGAAGCCCTGTCCCGTATCCTGACGCGGATGCCCGGCCCGCGGCGGGAGACCGCCCCGCTCGAAGCCGCGCTCGGCCGCATGATTCTCGACACCGTTGCCGCGCCCATTTCCCTGCCTCCGTTCGACAACTCCGCGATGGATGGCTACGCCGTGCGCGCCGCCGACGTTGCTGGTGCCAGCCCGGAGAATCTCCGCTCGCTGCGGCTGATCGGGCGCACTGCGGCGGGCGAAGTTTTCGGCGGTGAGGTCGCGGCGGGGACATGCGTGCGGGTGTTCACCGGTTCGCCGCTGCCGCGCGGCGCGGATGCCGTCGTGATGCAGGAGGACACGCGCACCGACCCGCAAGCGCTGGGTGAAGTCGCTTTTCTCGACGCCGCGAAACCGTGGGAAAATGTCCGCTTCGCCGGCGAAGACGTGAAAGCGGGCATCACCGTGGCGAGCGCGGGCGAACGCCTTTCCACCGGCCGCGCGAGCCTGCTGGCAGCGCTCGGGATCAGCACTGTCGCCGTCGGGCGTCAGCCACTGGTGAGCCTGCTGGCGACCGGCAGCGAACTCCGCGAGGCCGGGCAACCGCTCGCGCCCGGCCAGATTTACGAGAGCAACCGCCTCGGTCTCGGCGCGTTTGCCGCACTGGCGGGCGGGCGTCCGCAGCGTTTCCCGCTCGTGAGCGACACCCTCGCGGGCACGCGCGCCGCGCTCGCGGAGGCGTTCGCGCAGTGCGATGTGGTGGTGACTTCCGGCGGCGTGTCCGTGGGGGAATTTGATTTCGTGAAGGACGCCTTCACCTCGCTCGGCGGCGAGTTGGATTTCTGGAAGGTCGCCATCCGCCCCGGGAAGCCCTTCGTCTTTGGCCAGCTCGGGGAGAAATTTCTCTTCGGCGTCCCCGGCAATCCGGTCTCGGCACTCGTCACCTTTTTCCTGCTGGTCCGCCCCGCCCTCCTGCGCTGGCAGGGTGCCCGCGATCTCTCGCCGCCGACGCATCCCGGCATTCTGGCGGAACCCCTGCTCAACCGCGGCGACCGCCGCCATTTCATCCGCGTGACCGTCGATCCCACCGGCTCTGTGCGTCCTTCCGGCGTGCAAGCCTCCCACTTCCTCTCGTCGCTGGCCGACGCCCACGGCCTGGTTGATGTTCCGCCCGCAACCACTCTCGCCGCCGGCCAGCCTGTGCGCGTACTGCGCTGGGACGATTGAGCACGCCCCGCCCGCCGAGCGACACCCCGCCTCCAATCCGATCCTACTCTGACAAGTCAGCCGCGAAGCATTTCCAAGGAAATCCCTAAACCACTAACCGGCACTAACCGGCACTAATAAGACACCCGGCCCACCCGACTCCCCAAATTGCGACCTGACTTGGTTCCCATTAGTGCCGGTTAGTGCCAGTTAGCGGTTTCCAATCCGTCCTCCGGCGCTGAGTCAGACCCCGAAATACTTGATGGCAAGTTGCACGCCCTTGTCGAGAGCGGCGGTCACCTTGACGGCGACTTTCATGGCGTGAACGAGCTTATCAATATCCTGCTTGAGCTGTTCGACCTTCCCTATCACGGCTTCCACCTTGCCAGCCGCCGCCTTGAACGCCGCCGTGTTCGACTCCAAGTCTTCCCGCTGCAGTTGGGTCAGGATGTCAAAGACCACTTCCTCGGCCCCATAAATGCGATCCTTGGCCTCGATGGTGGAAGCCGCCCAGTAAGCCTCGGTCAGGCTGTCGTAGAGTTCCTGCACGGCGTCCAGTGTTTCCTTGCGGGACGGGGTGTTTTTGGTTTTTGCCATAAGTAGGTTTTAGTTTGAGTTGGTTGGTTATGAGTTAGGAACGGACAGTTATTTCTTCTCCAGGGAATCGTAGAATTTCTTGACCCGTTGCGCCTCGGCGGCCAGTTCCCGGATACGGGCATCGATCTCCACCTTGTTGTCAGTGAAGACATCCAGCAGTCGTCCGTGCGCCTGTCGCAGCGCCGTGATGCTTCGCTCCATCGCGGCATAGGTCGCATCCGCCTCGCGGGCCTCGATCACCAGATGCGCCAGCGCTCCGATCGCCTGCCGCTTGGCCTGCGGCTCGAAGCGGCTGTCCCGAATGTACTTATCCTCGGATATCTGCAACTGGGTGTATTGATTTCTAACGATCCGGCGCAAGGCCTGCAAATCCTTGGCGAGCGCGGCGGTGATCGCCTCAACGTGCGGATCCATCTCGCGGACGGCGGCCCGGACGCCCTTCTCCCGCTTGATCCGAATGAACCATTTGCCGAGCGCGCTCACCGCGGTCGTCACCGCGCGCAGTTCGTTGGCCTCCAGCACGCGCTCGCCACTGAAGGTTTTGGTGGTGCCGATGGAACTGTTCACCTGGCCAAGACCCTCGCCGAATTTCTTCGTCGCCTCATCGAACTCATCCAACTGTTCGTTCCCCATCATGACTGCGAGCTTCTGACCGTAGAGTGCGAGCGCATCCAACACGGACTCCCGTGCCTGGCGGGAATCCGCTGAGAACAAGGTCTGGAATTTGTCAGGACGGAAGCCCGCCGTGTCATAACTCACCACGGACCGCAGCACCTGCACGTCGTAATACTTACGCTCGGCGGTGTCATAGGCCGTCTTGGTGTTGCCCGCCGCCAGCGTGGTGGCTTCCGAGAAGGCATTGATGCGGGTCAGCGCGGCGTCCGTGGAGACGCAACCAGCCAGCATAAAGAGGCCGAGCGCCGCGATGCCAGTCGCACAGAGTCGTAACAGGGTTTTGGAGGATTCGTAGTTGGCTTTCATAAGAGTAGTACTCGGTTTTAGGGAACACACCCGGACTTGTGTCCCGACAGAAAGCGGCACGGCTCGGAGGGCTTTACGTCGGGGAACACTTTCGATTGTGCATATTCGGTTCTCCCCGTCCAGCATCCATTTCAAAATCGCCGCGGCGACGGGTCTCTCCGGGCCTTGCGCAATGGTTAGTCAGCACAAAGGGAGATTACCGTCGGCCCCCCGGTGCCTTGGTATTCGCAGCAGCGGCTAAGCCGTTTCTATTCGGATGATTTCGGAATTGAGACCACAGAGCCACGATGAACACAGAGAAGAACGAGGGACGGCGTCGGTTTCAGGAAGTTAACAATCGGCGAACGACGAGCGACTCGCGAGTTCTTGGTTTTCTCTGTGTTCATCGTGTCTCTGTGGTGCAAACGAATCAGTCCGCCTGAAACGTTACGGCTAAGTACGCCAGAGGATTGGTGGAATCCAATAGGTCGCCACCGCAGAAATTGCCTTCCCCACTACCCAACCTGGCGGCTTGTCGGACTCAGGGGTTTTTCACTCAAGAACGAGTGTTTTAGACCACCAAAACAACCCTCACTAAAAATCAGGGTCGGTTATTGGGCATTTGTGAGCTTCCTGGTCTCTACGTCCGGCAGACTTGTTGGCGGTTCCTTGGCGACCGGGTTTTGCCGGGTGTGGCGTGGTTGGCGCGCGGCGTTCACGCCGCTTCACCGTGGGAACGCCGGAGCGGGTTCGCACATGCTTGGGGCGACGCCCGCTGAAGCGGCATAAATGCCGCGCTCCCGCAGCGATCGTGGCGCGACCTCGCCGCCCTGACCTCGCTTTTCACCAACTTCTTCCAAGGGTGCCGGCGGTCGGCGTTGCGCATGGACAGGCGTGGCAGGCTGCGGCAGTTTCGCGGCGACTTAACCCGATGACTGCCCGCGTGGGCGCTGGTGGGTTGACGGGTTTGGGTCGGAAACACGGAGCATTTGAGCATGAACTATCGCATTGGATTTTCAGTGGTGGCCCTGGGTGTGACGCTGGCGGGTCTGGTGTCGGTGCCGGCGGCGCAGGTTGTGTTGGTGGCCGGCGGCGGCACGGGGACGGTCGGGGGCGTGGCCGCGACGCAGTTTCATTTGCGGGAGCCGTTCGGCGTGGAATTCGATCCGGCGGGCGGGTTGGTGATTGTCGAGATGGCGCTCGGCCAGCGGGTGCATCGCGTGGATGCCGCCGGCATTCTGACCACCATCGCCGGAACCGGAACCAAGGGAGACTCGGGGGACGGAGGGCCGGCGACGAAAGCGCAGTTCAATGGCATCCACAATCTCGCCATCGCGCCGAACGGTGACATTTATCTGGCGGACACCTGGAATTGCCGCGTCCGCAAGATCGACGCCAAGACCGGGGTGATCTCGACGGTCGTCGGCACTGGGGAGAAGGGATACGGCGGCGATGGCGGTCCGGCGGTGGCGGCGAAAGTCGGCGGCATTTACTGCGCGACGTTCGATCCCAAGGGCGAGCGGCTTTATCTGGCCGACCTCCACAATATGCGCGTGCGCGTGCTGGAGCTGCAGACCGGGATCATCAAACTCGTCGCGGGCAATGGGAAAAAGGGCGTGCCCGCGGACGGCGCCCTGGCCGTGGATTCGCCGTTGTCCGACCCGCGCGCGGTCGCGGCGGACCGGCAGGGCAATGTCTATATCCTTGAGCGCGGCGGTCACGCCCTGCGCGTGGTGAATCGTCAGGGCGCAATCCGCACGGTCGTGAATGCGAGCGGGCGGGCGGGCGCGACCGGCGACGGCGGCCCAGCGTTCGCGGCCACGATGAACGGTCCCAAGCATCTCTGCATCGACCTCCAGGACAACGTCGTCATCGCCGACGCCGAGAATAATCTGATCCGCAAATATCTGCCGCGCGAGGAGCGCATCGTGCGCGTCGCCGGCACTGGCAAGAAGGGTTCCGCCGGCGTCGGCGGGCCGCCGGAGAAGGTTGAGTTGAACCGGCCGCACGGGGTTTACGTGGCGGCGTCCGGCGTGCTCTACATCACGGACAGTTACAACGAACGGGTCCTGAAAATCGTCGAGTGACGCACACCGCCGCGCGTCGCCACACCTTCACGCTGATGAAATTTTGCCGCTGGTTATCATTACCCTGTCTCGTGCTGGGCGGCGCGTGCTGGCTCGCGGCTGGCGCGTTGGCGGCCGCGGAACTGCCCGCGTTCACGCCGGGCAAGCAGACCATCCAGTTCACCGAATCCGCGCTGCAATCGGCCGCTGATGAGGTGAAGTCGCGGCTGCACTCGATCGAGGAACCGGGGCCGTTCGACATCACGCGCGAGAAGTTTCAGATCATCGTGCCCAAGACCTACACGCACGCGGAGCCGTGGGGGCTGTTCATCTGGATCAATGCCGGCGACGCCCCGAATATTCCCGCAGACTGGGAGCCCGTGCTGGCCGCGCGCAAGCTGCTGTTCGTCGGCGCGTTCAAGTCCGGCAACCCGCGCAGCATCTTCGACCGCGTGCGCCTGGCGGTGGACGCGAACATCGGGATGCGCCGCAAATTCAACGTCGATGGCCGGCGCGTGTACGTCTCGGGCTTCTCCGGCGGCGCGCGCGTGGCGAGCATGATCGGCGTCGGCTACGGCGACATGTTCAGCGGCGCGATCCCGTTCATGGGCGTGAATTTTTACACCGAGCTGCCGGCCGGCGAGGGGAAGAAATTCAACGTCAGCTATCTGCCCGACGACGAGGTGCTCGAACTGGCGAAAAAGAAATGCCGCTACGTCCTCGTGACCGGCGAGAAGGACTTCAACCGCCTGAACACGCGGTCCGCGCACGAGCACGGTTTCAAGAAGGAAGGCTTCGCGAACGTGCTCTATCTCGAAGTGCCCGCCCTCGGCCACGCGCTGCCGGGCGCGAAAACGCTGGAGCAGGGGATCGAGTTTCTCGATGTGGGCAAGGGGCGCTGAGCGGGGCGGGAAAAGCTCCAAGCCTAAAGCTCAAAGCTCAAGGGAAACACCAAGCACCAAGCCCCAGGGACTACGGGCTACGCTCCTGCTCCGAGCCTGACCGCCACGCCGGGCCCGCCCTGCTGCTTGAACCCCCTTGTTCCTTGGAGCTTCCCTTGAGCTTTGAGCTTTGGGCTTGGAGCTTTCCCCGCCCCGCCTGAGCGCTTTACGGCGCGGGCGATTCCACTAAGCTCCCCGCGATGACCAATGACCCTTCGCCCAAGTCCTTCACCCAGCTTCTCCGGGAGGAGTTGCAGGCGCGCGGCGAGGCTCCGTTGATCAAGGTCATTCCCGGCGGCGAAACGATTTTCCAGGAGGGCGATCCCGGCGACGGCCTCTACCTCATTCTCGAGGGCTTGGTGCAGATTTCCGCCATCGTCGGGCAGTCCGAGCGGCGCGTGTTGTCCCAGTTTGGGCCGGGCGAATTTTTCGGCGAAATGGCCGTGATCGACAACGCTCCGCGGTCGGCCTCCGCCATCGCGGACAAGGACTCGCAGCTGCTGTTTGTGTCGCATGACGAGATGCTGGAGTTAATGCAGCAATGCCCGGCGCTGGCGGTCGCGCTGCTGCGGGATTTCAGCCATCGGATGCGCGAGTTCAACCGGCAGTATGTGCAGGAAATTCTCCACGCCGACCGCCTGACGATGCTCGGCCGCTTCGCTCGGTCGATCGTGCATGACCTCAAGAATCCGCTGAACGTCATCGGCCTGGCGGGCGACATGGCGGCGCTGGACAAAGCCACGCCGGAGATGCGCCGCGAGGCCCGCAAACGCATTCACCAGCAGGTGGACCGGCTCTCGCACATGGTGAACGAACTGCTGCGGGTGACCGAGGGCACCAAGCAAAGCTCGCTCGAACCGGGCGATTTCGCGGCCTACTTCAACAGCGTCGTCGAGGAGGTGCGCGAGGAACTGGGTGACCGGCAGGTGGTTTTGGAAATCCAGAATCCGCCGCCCGCCGTCACGCTCCGTCTCAATACCGCGCGGCTGCACCACGTTTTTTTCAACCTCTTCAACAACGCCGCCGACTTCATGCCCCGCGGCGGGCGCATCATGGTGCGCTTCCGGCAGACGCCGCGTGAACTCATCGCCGAGGTCGAGGACACCGGCCCCGGTTTCTCGGCGGAAACGGCGCGCAAGCTCTTCACGCCGTTCTTCACGCAGGGCAAGCCCAACGGCACCGGCCTTGGTCTCTCGATCTGCAAAAACATCATCGAAGACCACGGCGGAAAAATTCAGGCGCGCCGCGAGGAAGGCCGCGGCGGAATATTTTGCATCACGCTGCCGGTGCCCGAGTGAGTTCGGTGCTGGCCGGCCGCCCAACCTTGTAGGAGTCGAGGTAACGAGACTCTGACCTTTTCCACGCGTGAACCGGACTGAGTTCCGTGGGCGAGCTTGGGCGAAGCGTGTGGAACGGGAACTGGGTTGCCAGACGCGGCTTGGGGTGTTTTTGGGCGGGCCAGTCGTGGAAGGAGGTTAGAGTCTCGTTACCTCGACTCCTACAAGGGAGGCGCGCCGAGCTATTTGGCGGGGGGAGGTTTGGTGAGGTCGTGGAGGACGTTGGGTTTGTTTGCGGGGGCGAGGGGGTGGGTCAGGGGATGACCCACGGCGGCTGGCGGGTTGGGCGCGGCCGCGCAGTGGAGATCAGTGCGGAGGGTTTGGAGGAGGCGGGCGGCGGTGGTGGGCGGGAGGACGGGAGCGAGGAGGTGGAGGGCGTCGGGATGGGCGAGGAGTTCGGCGAGGGTGCCGGTGGCTTGGTGGCGGCCGGCGTGGAGGAGGGTGAGGCGGTGGCTGCGGGGATGGATTTCAGTGAGACAGCGGGCGGTGAGGAGGATGGTTTTTCCCTGGGTTGCGAGGGTGGTGAGGAGTTGTTCGAGGTCGGCGCGGGCGGCGGGTTCAAGGCCGGAGAAGGGGGCGTCGAGGAGGAGGAGGTTGGATTTTCTAACGAGGGCGTGGGCGAGCAGGGAGCGGCGCTGGGCGGCGCTTTGGATTGGGTCGGAGGCGGGGCGGGGGCGCGCGGGCGGGGATAATTTTCTCAACCACGAGATGACGCCGGTGCCGGGTGTCGGGTGGTTGGCGTGTTCGGGGACGTAGCCGATTTTGGCCTGGGCGGTGCGCGAGCGCGGGGAGCGGCCGAAGACGCGGACGGTGCCTTCGGTGGGGCGGAGGTGGCCGGCGAGGAGTTGGAGGAGGGCGGTTTTGCCGGAGGCGGCGGGGCCGAGAAGGGCGTGAATTTCCCCGGGGCGCAGGTCGAGGGTGAGGTCGTGGAGGGCGCGGGTACGGTAGTCGTCGAAGGTGAGGGTGACGTGGCGGAGTTGGGCGAGCGGGGACACGGGCGCGGGGGGATGAAATCAAAAACCGGAATTTTAGCTGCGGATGGCCACGGATGGCCACGGATGGGAAGGGGCGGGTGCGAAGCTGATTTTCATCCGTGTTGATCCGTGTTGATCCGCGGCTGCTTGGTTCTGACTGCTTTCTTTTTCGTAGTGGAATTCAGCGCAAAGGGGCGGTGGATCAGGCAACGGCGGGCGCGTCGGCGCGGAAGACGATGAGGGAGAGCGGCGGGAGGGTGAACTCGGCGGAGCAGGGCTGGTTGTGGCTGGGCTGGGCTTGCGTGGTGACGCCGCCGAGGTTGCCGACGCCGCTGCCGGCGTAGATCGCGGCGTCGCTGTTGAGAAGTTCGCGCCAGTGGCCGCCGGTGGGGAGGCCGAGGCGGTAGTTATACCGCGCGGCGGGAGTGAGGTTCAGCACGACGAGGAGCTGGCTGGTGCGGTCGGAGTTCTGGCGGATGAAGGAGAGGATGCTTTGTTCGGTGTCGGAGCAGTCGATCCAGAAAAAGCCGCTTGGGTCGAAATCGCCCTGCCAGAGCGCGGGGTGCGCTTGATAGAGACGGTTGAGGTCGGTGACGAAGCGCTGCGTGCCGGCGTGGAATGGGCCGGCGGCGAGGAGTCCCCAGTCGAGTTCGGCGTTGGCGTTCCATTCGCTGCGCTGGCCGAACTCGCCGCCCATGATGAGCAGTTTTTTTCCGGGGAAGGTCCACTGGTAGCCAAGGAGGGCGCGGAGGTTGGCGAACTGCTGCCATTCGTCGCCGGGCATTTTGTTCACGAGCGAACCTTTGCCGTACACGATTTCGTCGTGCGAGAGCGGGAGGACGAAGTTCTCGGTGTGCTGGTAGAGCGTGGCGAAGGTGAGGTCGTGCTGGTGGTATTTGCGATGGACCGGGTCGCGATGGAAGTAGTCGAGGGTGTCGTGCATCCAGCCCATGTTCCACTTGAGGGAGAAGCCCAGACCGCCGAGGTAGGGCGGGCGCGTCACTTGCGGCCAGGCGGTGGATTCCTCCGCGATGGTAAGGACGCCGGGGTGCTCGGTGTGGACGAGGTGGTTGAATTTGCGGAAGAAATCGACGGCCTCGAGGTTTTCGCGGCCGCCATACTTGTTCGGAATCCATTCGCCCTCTTTGCGCGAGTAGTCGAGGTAGAGCATCGAGGCGACGGCGTCCACGCGCAGGCCGTCGATGTGATAACGCTCGAGCCAGAAAAGGGCGTTGGCGGTGAGGAAATTGCTCACTTCATGGCGGCCGTAATTGAAGATGAGCGTGCCCCAGTCCTGATGCGCGCCCTTGCGCGGGTCGGCGTGTTCGTAGAGCGCGGTGCCGTCGAATTGCGCGAGCGACCAGTCGTCGCGCGGGAAATGCGCGGGCACCCAGTCCACGATGATGCCGATGCCGGCCTCGTGCAGGGCGTTGACGAGAAACTGAAAATCATCGGGCGTGCCGAAGCGGTTGGTCGGCGAATAAAAGCCGGTGACCTGATAGCCCCAAGACGGGTAGTAGGCGTGCTCGGCGACGGGGAGAAATTCGACGTGCGTGAAGCCGAGTTCGCGGACGTGCTCGATGAGGGCGGGGGCAAGCTCGCGGTAGCTGAGGGATTCGGCGGCGTTCTTCTTTTTCCACGAGCCGAGATGGACTTCGTAGATGCTGATGGGCGAGCGAAGGGAATCTTGTTGGCGGCGGCGGTCGAGCCAAGCTTGGTCGTTCCACTGAAATTTTTGGGTGTTCCAGACGATGGAGGCGTTCTTCGGCGCGGCCTCGAAGAAGAATCCGTAGGGGTCGGTCTTGAGCACGATCTGCCCGTGGGTATTACGGATTTCGTATTTGTAGAGCGTGCCTTCGCCGACGCCGGGGAGGAAGATTTCCCAGACACCGGACGAGCCGAGATTGCGCAGCGGATGGACGCGGCCGTCCCAGTTATTGAATTCACCGACGACGCTGACGCGCTGGGCGTCGGGTGCCCAGACGGCGAAACTGGTGCCGCGGACGCCGTCCACTTCGCGGAGGTGCGCACCGAGTTTGTCGTATATGCGGTTTTCGTTGCCCTGACCGAAGAGGAAGAGGTCGGTCTCGCCGAGACTGGGGAAAAATGAGTAGGGATCGCGTTGCTGGCGGCGGTGCCCGTGCGAGTCGGTGACGGCGAGGTCGTAGGCGTAAACGTGCGTGGCATCCTTGGTGGTGCCCTCGAACACGCCGGCGGGATGGATGCGCTTGAGCTTGAAGCGCGGCTGGCGCGGATCATGGATGGGAATGACCTCGACGCTGCTAGCGTGCGGCGCAAACGCGCGGGCGACGAGGCCGGAGCCGTCGCCAAGCGGGTGCATGCCGAGCAGTTGATGCGGATGGCTGTGGCGCGCCTGAATGAGGCTCTCAAGTTCCGAATTGCTCAGAATCATGGGGGCAGGATAGGGGGTGCAACGGGGGCGGAAAGGATTTAATCCGGCAGGGCGGGAAATCGGACTTTCGCTCACGGTTCCCGTGTCGTTTTTGCTGAAGATGCTCATTTTCCCGTGTCACGCCGATGACCGGGAAAAACAGGTGGAACCACGAAAAGCACGCCCTAGGTTCATGCACGCCGCGGACGGAGGTTACGGACGCGCGCAACGCGTCCCTACCGGGATTTGGTAGGGCCGCGCTGCCGCGCGGCCGTCACCTTTCCGCGCCCCCCGGTCCGCGATCACTGCAACGCACTCAGGAACTCCAGCAGGTCCGCCGCCTCGGGCGCGGTGAGGCTTTGCAGGAGGCCTTCGGGCATGAGCGAGATGCGCTCGGTGCGGGTGCTCGCGATTTCTTTGGCGGGGATTTTCGCCAGCTCGCCGCCGGCCATTTTTAACGACAGCTCGGCGGGCGTTTGCGCGAGGAGGAAGCCGCTCTTGGATTCCTTGTTGGTCAGCTCGACGGTCGTGAGCTGCCATTGCGGGTCGATGAGTTTTGAGGGGAAGCGGAGTTGTTCGAGCAGGTCCGGGCGTTTCCATTTCTTCGCAATGTGGCTGAGGTCGGGGCCGAAGTCGGTGCCTTCGTTGTTGACGCGATGGCACGCGGCGCAGACGGCGGCGAACAAGACCTTGCCGCGCGCGGCGTCGCCTTTGCGGGCGAGCAGGGCCTCGGGTTGAAAATGATCACCGAGCACCTGGCGGCGCTGGGCTTCGGGCAGGAAGCGGTCGAAAAGATCGCGTCGCAGCGGATCGAGCAGCGCGCTGCCTTTGGCGATGGCCTGCGTCCGCAGCGCGCCGGTGAGCGAGCCGTCCGCTAGCGCGAGGGCGACGCCGAACGCGCCGCTGGCCGAGGCGAGCAGCGGGTCGAGTTGCGCGGCGTCGCCGGCTTTGAGCTTGGTGAGCGCGCTGCGTTCGGTTTCGCGCAGGGCGCGCGTCGCGGCGCTGCCGTCTTTCCACGACTCCCGCATTTTCGCGATCCAGTCGCGCACGAGGACCAGGCCGCGGTCATCGACGAGCTTGCCGCCGAGATAGGGCATGTGGCCGCGGCCCTCGGTGGCCATGCGATAGAGCAGCACGCTGCGCTCGGGATCGCCGGGCGCGATGACGCGCGCGTCGGCCAGGCCGAGATCGCCGCGCGACGGGCTGGCGTGGAGCAGGCGGGATTCCTTCAGCTCTTTCTCGATGTTCATGAACGCGGGCACCGCGCCGCCGCCGTTGAAGCGATGGCAGGTGCCGCAGTTGGCGTGCAGATACGAGCGGGCGCGGACCTCGAGCGTGCCGTGCGGGCCGAAGGGGTCGGTGAACTTCGGCTCGGCGGGTGTGAGGCCGAGGCGGGTCATGAGATCAATCTGCCGGCCGGTGGCTTCGGGCGTGACGCGGTCGAGCTGCACGAGGCTGAAGCCGGGCGCGTAATTGTCCCACGGGTTGTGGCAGCGCAGGCACTCGACGCGGCTGAAGAAACGCCACTTCTGCTGGCGTTCGCCGCCGGGGGCGGCGGCGTCTTTCACGCGGAACACGGCCTCGTCGCCGCGCGCGGGAACCAGTTCGGCGTCGGTTTGCGCGTCGTTCCAGCGATAGGAGTAAGCGCCCCATTGCAGGCCGTCGTGGTGCAGCACCTGCGTCTCAATGCGGCGGCGCGTGGCGGGATTGCCGCGTTCAAGTTCGAGCGAGTAGGTCTTGGCCAGCACGCTGTCTTTCGGAAACACCCAGCGGTTGGCGGCGAGGATGCCCATTTCTTTTTCCGCGAGGGAGATTCCCTGCCGCTCGGGCACGGCGGCCCAGCGTTCGGAAGTTGCATGATCGGCCCAGCGCGGGGCGTTGATGACGTAGGGCAGCACGCCGGGTGCGGGCGTTTGTTGCGCGGCGTTGGCGAAGAGACCGGTCTCGCTGAGCCGGCGCGGGAAGTTGGTTTGCTTGCCGGCGTCGGGATTGCGCCCGAGACGGAAGAGGCCGCCCGAGGCGTGGTCGCAGATGAGCAGTTCGTTGTCCGGCGTGATGCCGAAGCCCGCGGTCATCAGCGTGCTGTGGCACAGCTCGCGCGTCTCGGTGACTTTGTCGCCCTGCGCGCGCAACGACCAGAACGTCCCCATTTGGTAGTCGCAGTAGATGTAGGCACCCGCGAGTTCCGGCAGTTTTTTTCCGTGGTAAAATTCGCCGCCCGTGATGCTCGCGGCCTCTTCGTGCGAATGCGCGATCAGTGGCGGGAGGATGGGCGTCGGGCCGCGCAGGCGGTCGGGGCGCACGTCCTGTTTGCCGCCCTCGGTGATGCTCCAGCCGTAGTTCCCGCCGCGCTGGATGCGATAGATCATCTCCCACAATTCCCAGCCGACATCGCCGACATAGAGTTCGCCCGATTTCGGATCAAAGCTCATGCGCCACGGATTGCGCAGCCCGTAGGCCCACACTTCGCCGCGCGCGTTGGGCGTGGTGACGAACGGATTGTCCTTGGGAATGCGGTACGTCAGGCCCGACTCGGGATGATCCACGTCGATGCGGAACACGCTCGACAGGCCCTTGCTGAGGTCCTGCCCGCTGACGAGGCCGTCGGCCGGGTCCGCCGAGCCGCCGTCGCCCGCGCCGATATAGAGCATGCCATCCGGGCCGAAGCGGAGGTTGCCGCCGTTATGCCCGCCCGCGAGCCAACTGAAAATCACCTTGCCGCTCGCGATGTCCACCTGCGGCGGATTCGCCTCGTTGACGCGGAAACGCACGATGCTGGTGCCGTTCTCGCGATTTTTCTTCCCGTGCAGTTCGCGCACGAGGAAGACGAAGATGAAGCGGTTCTCCGCAAACTTGGGATGGAACGTGAGGGCGTAGGAACTGCGCACCTCGCGGTCAAATTGTTTGAACTCCGCAAACGGCTCGGCCTGCTCGACGCCCTCGGTCGCGCGAAACGAAAACGCCTTGCCCTGCTCTTCGATCAACACCATGCGGTCCGTGCCGGGCAGCGTGGCCGCCTCGACGGGCTTGGTGAACGTGAGGTTCGGAAACGCCCGCTCGACGCGGTAGGGCAGGGGCGGCTCGGGCGTGCCCTGGATGCGCGACGTGGTCCACGGCACGCGCGGTTGGGCGGGGGCGAGGGCGGGGGCGAGGAGCAGCAGTGCGGGGAGCAGCCGGCGGGCGAGTGATGTGGGATTCATGGGTGACAGACAGGAACACGCGGGGTGCGGCGCTTTCAAACGAAAAATCGCGGCCGGAGCGCGGGCGGCCCGCCGGCGAGTTCGCGCGCCCGGCGTCGCACAGCCCCGGAGTGCGGCCGGCCCCGGCCGCAGCGACGTCCGCACGCACGGAGAGTGTGGCAATTGCCGTACGCCCTGCTGCGCTCCACCTTCCTGCGCCCGGGGACGGGCGCACTCCGGCCTTTACCGGTCGCCGCTGAACCGCCAAGTTCCGTCGCGAGTCTTTGAAGCCGCTTGTGAGCATCTGCTACTTCACCCCTGACTACGGCCCGCGCGGCGCGTTGCGTCGGCCGCGTTGGGCGGCGCTTTTTCTTCTCTGTGCCGTCTGGCTCGTGCGCGTTTCCGCACTGGCCGCCGCGGCTCCCCATGCGGAGTTTCAGAAGACCGCCGCGGTCTTCCTCGAAAAACACTGCATCGAATGCCACGGCGGCAAGACCACCAAGGGCGATCTCGATTTGGTGAAGCAGGACAAATCCGACGCGGCCATCCTGACGAACCGCAAGGTGTGGATGAACGTCGTCAACCAGACCACCTCCGGCGAAATGCCGCCCAAGAAAAAAGACCGTCCGCCGCTGACGGAAATCGAGGGTTTCGCCCGCGCCATCGAGTCGGCTTTTGACCGCGCCGAAGCCACGATGAAGCCCGACCCCGGCCGCGTCACCGTCCGCCGCCTCAACCGCACCGAATACAACAACACCGTGCGCGACCTGCTCCTGGTGGACTTCAATCCGACCGAGGATTTCCCCGCGGACGACATCGGCCACGGCTTCGACAACATCGGCGATGTCCTCACCATGTCTCCGCTGCTGATGGAGCGCTATCTGACCGCCGCCGAGGCGATTGCCCAGCGCGTGATTCCGGCGAAGGCGGCACCGCCGTCCACCCGCCATCTCTCGGGCCGCTACCTGCGCCCGAACAATGCCAAGACCTCCGAGGGCCGCTTCCGCGTGCTTGATCCCACGCACGCCGAGGCCGTTCACTCCGGTCCTTTTTTCTCGCCTGGCGACTACCTGAAATTCGCCGCCGACGCCGACCTCTTCTTCCGCGCCACGCTCTACGCGGAGCCGCAGGGCAAATCTCCCGCCCCCGTGCGCGTGGCGTTGTTCATTCAAGGCCCGGACCTCAAAGACGTCTCGACTGAAGCGGAGATCGCGCAACTCCTGGGCGCGGGCCTCGCGCCGACTCCGCCGAAAGCCCCCGCGAAGGCTCCGGCGAAAATCGAGAAGCCGCTGCCGCTGAAAATTCTCAAGACCTTCGTCATCACCGCCCGCACCGCCGCAAAACCGCAGGTCATCGAAGTGCCCATCAACCGCATGGGCGGCATCACCGGTGCGGGCATTGCCCTTCTCAAACCGCCCGCCGGCGACACTCCGGCCAAACTCCACATCGAACGCCTCTGGAGCGAAGGCCCGCTCGACACCCGCCCGCCGTCGCAAGTCATGCTGCTCGCCGCCACCTCACCCAAACAACCGCGCGCCGTGCAAACGCGTGAAGTCCTCACGCGCCTCCTCACCCGCGCCTATCGCCGTCCCGCCAGCGCCACCGAGGTCGCCGCGATGACCCGGGTCGTGGACCGCGCCACCGCGGCCGGCCGCACGTGGGAAGCCGGCCTGCAGCAGGCCATCGTCGCCATTCTCTGCTCGCCCAAGTTTCTCTTCCGCCTCGAACTCGACGACCGCCCCAGCACGCCCGAGGCGCATCCCATCGACGACTTCCAGCTCGCCTCGCGCCTGAGCTACTTCCTCTGGAGTTCGATGCCCGACGACGAACTCTTCGCGCTCGCCGCGAAAAAACAGCTCACCGCCAATCTCGACGCGCAGGTGCAGCGCCTGTTGAAAAGTCCCAAGGCCGAGGCGCTCGTGCAGAATTTTGCACTCCAATGGCTCCAGCTCCGCCGCCTCCAATCCTTCGCGCCGGACCGCAAACTTTTCCCCGGCTTCAGCGAACCGCTGCGCGCTGCGATGCTGCGCGAGACGGAACTTTTCTTCGGCGAAATCGTCCGGGAAAACCGCAGCGTGCTCGAACTGCTCGACGGGAATTTCACCTACCTCAACGCCGTCCTCGCCAAGCACTACGGCATCGCCGACACGGTCGGCAACGCGGTGACCGCGAAGCCGAAGGAGAAGCTCCCCGGCGGAGTGGGGTTTCGCGGTGAGACCTTTGTCCGCGTGTCGCTGCCCACGGCCGAGCGTGGCGGATTGCTCACGCAGGCCAGCATTCTCACCGTGACCTCGAACCCGACGCGGACCTCGCCCGTCAAGCGCGGCCGCTGGGTGCTCGAGCAGCTCCTCGGCACGCCGCCGCCGCCGCCCCCGCCGGGCGCGCCCGAACTCGAGGCGCAGCAGGAACTCACCGGCACGCTGCGCCAGCGCATGGAGCAGCATCGCGCGAATCCCAACTGCGCCAGTTGCCACACGCAGATGGATGCCCTCGGTTTCAGCCTCGAAAACTTCGATGCCATCGGCGCCTACCGCACCACCGACGGGCCGCTCCCGATTGATGCCTCGGGCACGCTGCCCGACGGCAAGTCCTTCAACGGCCCGGCAGAGTTGAAAACCGTGCTCAAAGACAAACGCGAACTCTTTGTCCGCAATCTCACCGAGAAACTCCTCACCTACGCGCTCGGTCGCGGCCTCGAATACTACGACTCCCGCCCCGTGCGCCGCATCAGCGCCGATCTGGCGAAGCAGGAGCACCGCTTCTCGGCGCTGGTTTCTGGCATCGTGAAGAGCGACGCCTTCCGGCTGCGGCCCGGCACGGAGGCTGCGGCGCAGACGGCCGGGGGGAAGTAACTGGTAAAGGCGGGATTTCGGAACCCAGGCACGAAGCGAATCTGAACGACGCAGTGCGTCCCCCCGTAGCGCAGGCTTCCAAGCCTGCTGTATCGCAGGTTTCTAAACCTGCGGCCGCTGGAATTTTTTCGTGCGCCCGAATTGGCCGACGCCCTGCCGACTTAGAAGTCGGCGACACAGCAGGTTTGGAAACCTGCGCTACAGTGAGGTCCACTCCTTCAAGCCCGGACGAGGACCGCGGCGGCGCGCGCGACGACGGCTGCGGGCGTGATGGCGTGGAGGCACTCGAGGTCGGGCTGGTGGGAGCAGGTGCTCTTAAGGCACGGCGCACAAGGCAGGGGGACGCGCAGCACATTTTCGAACTGCTGGTAGGGGCCGGTGCGGGCGGGGTTGGTCGGGCCAAAGAGCGCCACGGTCGGGCGGCGCAGGGCGGCGGCGAGGTGCATGGGGCCGGTGTCGTTGGTGATGCAAAGTTCGCTGTGGCGGACCCATTCGACCATTTCCGGCAAGGTGGTTTTTCCCGTTAGATTCACGCACGCGTCCGGGCTGGCGGCGTGGATGATGTCGCCCGCGGGCCGGTCGCCGGGGCCGCCGATGATGGCGAAGCGCACGGCGGGGAAATGTTGCGCGAGCTGGCGGACGACGCTGGCGAAGGCTTCCGCGGGCCAGCGTTTGTTCGACCACCGGGCCCCGGGGACGAGTGCCACCCAGCGGGCGGCGGGAAAGGCGGCGGTCGGGTCCGCCACGCCGGGGTGAAGCGGGAGCCAGTCGAACTCGCGGGCGGTGGGAACGCCCAGGTGCGGGAGCACGGCGAGGTACCAGTCCACGGCGTGCGCGTCCGGCGCGGGGCGGGGAACCGCGACATCGTAGAGCGCCGCCGCGCCTTCGCGGCCCGAATCGAGGCCGATGGTGAACGCGCCGTTGGCGAGCCACGCATGGCTGGCGCTGCGGGCGAGGCCTTGGAGATCGATGACCCAGTCGAAGCGGTGGGCGCGCAGGGTGCGGATTTGCCGCAGCCAGTCGCGCCAGCCGTGGGTGGTTTTCCAGAAGTGGCGGTGGAACGGGAAAATCCCGTGCAAATCGGGATCGCCGTCGAGCAGGGGCCGGAGGTCGGCATTGAGCCACCAGTGAACTTCAGCATGGGGATGCTGAAGTTTGAGGAGCCGCAGGACGGGGAGCGCGTGGACGACATCCCCAAGGGAACTGGGCTTGAGGATGAGAATTTTCACCGGAGAAAAACCACCGTGCGGCCGGACGGCCAGAGTCGTTGGCCGAGTTCGGCGGGCCACCACCTACTTGCCCAGCGCGAGACGGTCGGCGAGACGGTCCGGCAACCCGGCCGCCCGAATCTTCAACTGCGTCGTCGCGATGTCGTAGTCCAGCCGCCGCAGTTCGACCGAGTTTTCCTCGAGATCGTACACGACATAGGCGGACCGGGGGTTGCCATCGCGCGGCTGCCCGACGCTGCCGACATTGATGAAAAATTTCTTGCCGGGTTCGATGCGGAACTTGGTGTAGATGCCGCCGCGGACGCTGTTGTCGCGCACGAACGCCACGGGCACATGGGTGTGGCCGTGAAAGCAGACGCTGGTGTTCTGGTAGGTGAGGCTGGCGGCGGCGGCGAGCTTGTCGAAGACGTAGCCCCAGCGCCGCGGGCCGTCGAGCGTGGCGTGGACGATGGAGAAGCTGGCGACCAGGCGGATGTAGCGCAGATCCCGCAGCCACTTCATGTCCTCGTTGGTCAACTGCTGGCGGGTCCAGGTGACGGCTTCGGCGGCGTTGGGGTTGAAGCCCTCGAGTTCCATGTCCACCGAGCAGTACTCGTCGTGATTGCCCTTCACACACGGCATGCCCATGTCGCGGATGATGTCCAGGCACTCCTTGGGATTGGCGTTGTAACCGACGACATCGCCGAGGCAGGCGTAGTGGGTGCAACCCATCTTCTTGGCGTCGGCCAAGACCGTCTCGAGCGCCTCAAGATTGCCGTGAATGTCTGCTAGAATCGCGTATCTCATCGAAACTTTGTTACGCCACTATTTCAAATCCGCTTAGTTTTCCCAGGGGCTCACCCCACCCGATTTCTGTTCCCCGGATAAATCTGCGCAACCCGGATTCGGTGATCGCCAGCAGAAATGCTTCCAGTTCGTCCCGTTCGCCTTCCGCCACCAGTTCGACCCGGCCATCGCTCAGGTTCCTCACCGTCCCGACCACCTCGTAGCCGGCGACCAAGGATTTCACCGAGTACCTAAACCCGACGCCTTGCACGCGGCCGGAGTAGAACATCTGAACGCGCTGTCTGGCCATATGGGATTCGCCTGATTGGTGAGCGACTCTGGACGAACGGCGGTCATCATCCGGCAAACTTCCAAATCGGCAAGCCACAACTTTTTTCGCGGTACATTTCCCGGTACATCGGCAGGTTGGCAGGTTGGCGGCGAACCAAATGGTGCCGGGCGAAAGCCTGCGGCGGCGGCGGCGGCGTCGAGGCCGGATGCTTTTCCAGCGCCCGCTGGTTCGAGTACGCGCTGCGTCCGGGGACCGGCTGCGCTCGTGCGCTGTGCAGTTGCTCGCCGCCGGGTCAGCCGACGATTTGAAACATGACCTCGCCGGGACCCGGCCCGCCGCTCGGGCGCAGGCGGCCGTTGGCGGCGAGGTGGGTACAGATTTTGAAGACGGTTTCGGCGGCATCGGGGCAGTTGATGGCGGCGGCGAGTTGCGCGGCGGTGAAGGTTTTTCCCGGCACGCTGGCGAGGTGGGCGAGCACGCGGCCTTGGAGGGTGATGACGGCGGTCGCGGCCTTTTTCCCGGCTTCCACGCCGGGCTGATGATAGGCGTTGATGTTGACGAGCGACGCGTAGAGGCCGACGGCGCGTTCGAACAGCGCGATGAGCACGCCGACGGTGAAGGCCGAGCTGTCGCGCACGGTGAGCGTGACGCTCTGGCGGCCGTTCTCGAACAGCGCCTCGCGGGTGCCGAGGAAGAAGCCGCTCAGATAATCGCCGCTGGTCACGCCCGGCTCGACTTCCATGCTGGTGCCGGCGCGGTCCTGCAGCACTTCCACGAACACGACGAAGAAGTTCAGCACGCCCTCGCGGAGCTGCTGCACGTAGGCGTGCTGGTCGGTCGAACCTTTGTTGCCGTACACGCTGATGCCCTGGTTCACCACGCGGCCATCGCGGTCGAGTTCCTTGCCGAGCGATTCCATCACGAGCTGCTGGAGATATTTCGAGAGCAGTTCGAGGCGGTCTTTGTAAGGCAGCACGACCATGTCCTTGGCGCCGCGGCCGTCGGTGAGGAAATGCCACATCAAGGCCAGTTGCGCGGCGGGATTCTGCGCCGTGTTCGCCTGGCGCGTGATTTCGTCGCAGGCGCGCGCGCCCGCGAGCATGGCGTCGATGTCGAGGCCTTGCAGCGCGGCGGGGAGCAGGCCGACGGCGCACATCACGCTGGTGCGGCCGCCGACCCAGTCCCACATCGGCAGGCGGCGCAGCCAATTTTTCGCGGTCGCATGTTTGTCCAGCTCGCTGCCAACGCCGGTGACGGCGACGGCGTGTCGGCCGAAGTCCAGGCCGGCGCGCGACCACGCGGCGGCGGCTTCGAGCATGCCGTTGCGCGTTTCCTTGGTGCCGCCGCTTTTGGAAATCACCACGGCGAGGGTCTGACCAAGCTGCCCGTGCAATTGCCCGAACACCTTGTCCATGCCGTCGGGGTCGGTGTTGTCGAAAAAGAAGGGCCGCAGCTTGTCGGTCGCGGGCTGGCTGAGGGCGTTGGCGACGAACTGCGGTCCGAGCGCCGAGCCGCCGATGCCGATCACGAGCACGTTTTGGAAGCGACCTGCCGCGCCGGCGACGCGACCGGCGTGAACGTCCGCGGCCAGGGCTTTCACCGCGGCGAGGGTGTCTTCGATTTCGCGGCGCAGCGTCGGCTCGGGTGCGCGGGCGGCGTTGCGCAGCCAGTAATGGCCGACCATGCGTTTTTCATCGGCATTGGCGATGGCACCGCGCTCGAGCGCCGACATCTCGGCGAAGGCGCGTTGCATCGGCAGTTCCATGCGCGTGAAGAAATCGTCGGGGAAATTCACGCGGCTGACATCGACCGCGAGGCCGAGCGTGGGGAATGAGGCGCAGTGTTTTTGGAAGCGGGACCAGAGGGTAGTGGCGGTGGGATTCATAAAGTGTGGCCAAAGTTAGTGGAGTTGGTTGAGAGGGAGGAGGTTTTTAGGTTCCGGTATCTGGCGTTGAAGGCAGCCGGTTCTGCATGTCTCCCCGACTTCCCGATTGTGCCCGTTCCCCTCTCATTAGCACCCGGCTTCACAGACTGTGTGAAAACCCCGTTGCTTCCCTGTAGCCGCCGACGTGAGGAGGCGGATTTCCTCGCATTTCCGGGACGTCTAATCCGCCTCCTCACGTCGGCAGCTACGTTTTCACACAGTCTGTTCAGCCGGGTGTCAGGGGCGGAGTGTCTGAGAAACCGTTTCACCGGTTTTCCCCTCGCGCATGGGCAGCCGTTGAGACGGCTGCGGTTTTCCGCGTCGCCAACACCCGGTTGAAGCCGGGTGCTAATGAGAGGGCGGCGGCGAGAGACACGAGTGAGATAAAAGCTGCGCGCTTTCTGTCTTTGGTTAGCCGATGAAAAGCGGCTTGAGGTGCCGCTCGTACAGATTCGCGATCACGTTTTTCGCGACGACGGCTTCGTTGGCTTTCAGCAGGTCCGTGTAGCGGGTGCCGGCTTTGGCGGCGAGTTTGAAGGAGACGTGGAGGAGTTGGCGGACGTTGGCGTTGAATTCGGGATGACCGGGGATGTGGCGCAGGGCGTTGGCAAGCTGTGGGCCGGTCCAGGCGTTGACCGTGGCGGCGCTGGGGAGCTTGGCGCGGTTGATGTCGATCACGCTGGCGTAGGGCGCGCACAGTTCGTCCACGTGCGCGAGGGCGTAGGCGTAAATCTCCTTGGCCAGCGCGAGGCCGTCGCCGCCGGCCTCGGCGAGGCCGATGAGTTCTTCGAGCCAGGTCGTGCCGGCGGTCTTGAGATGCACTCCCGCGCCGGTGCGCGCGAGGGCGCGGCGGATGATCGGGTAGAGGCTGAATTTGTCGCTGCCGCTGTGGACGCTGAGCTTCAGATTTGCGGGCAGGCCGTAGCGCGCAACGGCGTGGGCGATGACGGCGAGGTCGTCATTGAACTCGCGCTCGAACTGCGCGAGGTCGCCGACGTAATCCACGCCCTTGTTGAAACGCCCGGTGAACTTCGGCGCGATGGTTTGCGCGCGGACCTTTTCGTCGGCAAGCGCGGCGAGGATGATGAGCAGCTCCGGCGGCGTTTGCGGCGCGTCGGTTTCGTCCATGGAGACTTCGGCGATGATGTTCCCCTCACCCTTCGTGCCCGCGATGTAGCGATAGATTTTCCCGGCGTCCTGCGCGGCGAGGAGATACTTGGCAGCGACGCGCTCGACGTCCGCGCGGGTCGTCGTGAACGGGGCGCTGACGCCCGCGATGCTCACGGTGCCGATGAGTTCGGGATGGCGGGCGACGAAAGCGGCGACGTCGGCGGGCGCGGCGGGTTTGCCGATGGAGTCGGCGACATCAATGGTGAAAAAATCCGAGCACGGCATGAACCGATCGACCGTTTCGAGGCGGATGTGGTCGGCATCGACGTGCCAGCCCTGCGTCCAGCCGAGCACCTTCACCGCGGCCTGCGCGGCGTCGAACACGCTCTGCGGCTCGGAGCCGATGAAGGTGTGTTCGCGGTTGGATTTGTTCCACACGGGCACGACTGCGACGCCCTGTGCGGCGGCGCGTTGGAAGGCTTGAAGCTGGGCCTTGGCCTGATGCGCGAAACGGTCGCCCACGCCGATGGTGAATTTTTCGAGAGTCAACATGTGGGTCGGAGAGTAGCGAAGCGGAAGCGGGGGGAGAAAGCTCAAAGCGGAGGAAGCTCGAATCGTAAGAAGCTCAAAGCTCAAAGTTCAAAGCTCAAGGGAAGGAACAAGAGCCAAGCACCACGCGGGACGCGGCTGCGGTCGAACCTGCGGTGGACGGTGGATTTGTGCGCTTGCCGCGACGAGAACCGATCGTAATCTTCCCGCCATGAGCGTGGAAGAAATAAAGCACAGCATCACCGCCCTCTCGCCAACTGAGCAGAACGAGGTGTCGGCCCTCCTTTTTCACCTGCGACACGCGGCGGACGCGGCTTATCAGGAGCGCGTCAATTCCAGACTCGCCGATCGCGATCCATCGCATTGGCTCACGCCGGAAGAATTCGAGCGCCAGCTTGATCAGCGGTAACTCTTTTCATGCGGCCCTGTGAGGTTTACCTTCATTTTGGCCTGTTGGATGCCGTCCCCAAAAGCGGCAGCCAGCGCCGAAAAATCATGGCGTTCATCAATGGCCTGAGAAACGAGCCGTACACCCGTGGCGATTTCACTGACAGGGATGTTTCTCTCCGCGAGCGGCAGATCAAGATAATCGGCGATTACGCGGTCACGTTCTGGTTCGATGCCCCGGTTCAGATCGTGATGGTTGTGGACATTGGGCCGGCGGATCAGTGAGCGCCGAACCACCCTGTCGGCCAAGCGTGCCCGCGACCCTGCAAGGAGCTTGGTCCTTGCAGCTTCCCTTGAGCTTTGAGCTTTAGCCTTGGAGCTTCCCGCCGCGCGCCGTTCAGGCGTCGCGTGTCACCGGCGCGCTCTCCGCCAGGGCGGCGGGCACTTCGGCGGCTTCGATGGCGTCGATGCGGTAGTGCTTTTTCACGGAGTCCAGCTCGAACTCGACGACGTCGCCGACCTTGTGGTTGAGGAGGGACTGGGCCATCGGGGTGAGGTAGCTGATGACGTTGTGGTCGGGATCGTAATCCCACGCGCCGAGGATCGAGTAGGTCTCGGCGTGCTTGGCGTTGAGGTCGGTGACCTTGACCTTGCAGCCGACGCCGATGACGTCGGTCTTGAGGTTGGCGAAGTCGGTGCCGCGGGCGCGCAGGAGCTGGGCCTCGAGCTCGGTCTTGCGGCGCATGAGGAACTTCTGCATTTCCTTGGCGGCCTTGTACTCGTGGTTCTCGCGGAGGTCGCCGTAGCTGCGGGCGATGGCGATTTCCTTGGAGTTGGCGGGGACTTTCTTTTTGACGAGTTCTTCGTACTCGTTCTTGCGCCGCTCAAGGCTGGGCCAGGAGACGATGAGGTTGGCTTCCTGTTTGCTCTGGTCGCCGGAGATCATGCTCTGGACGCCGGGGAAGCTCTTGACGATGCGCCCGAAGAGCGAGCGTTTGTCCATGTCATCGAAGCTGGTGGAGAGCTGCAGGGCGCGCGTGAGATCGCGGATGATCTCGATGTCGGCGGAGCCGATGAGTTCGACCAGCAGCGTCGGGTCGGCCATGATGAAGTCGCGCAGGCGGTTGGACTTTTTCTCGTTGAAGGCGTCGCGTTCCATGACGGTGAGCATGGCGCGGAAGACTTCGGGGCCGAGGATGTCGGCGAAGGAATCGGAGCGCTCCTTGGCGAGCCAGAGGAGGAGTTCGCTGCTGGCCTGATGCTGGCTGATGAGGCGCGCGAGGGCTTCCTTGAGGGCCTCGAGTTTGCCGCCGTCGATCAGGGTGTCGGCGCATTCGCCGCAGAGTTTCGCGGAGACGGTGTTCATGAAACCCAGAACCGAAGCCACCCAGGTGTCGGGGTTGGATTCCTTGAAGTGCTGGAGCGCGCGCTTGTGCTTGGCGGCGGGCATGGCCTCGAACAGGGCGCCCGGCCGGTTGTGGTTGGCGAGAATTTTGTGGGTGGTGATCTCGCCCTCCTGGGCGGCCAGACCGGCGGCGGCGCGGATGTCATCGCGCACGAAGATGGCCTCGAGGGCGAGCGATGTCTGGGTGCGCTGATGGCTGGCGATCTCGACGTTGAGCGCGGGCAGGACTTCGGTGGCGGCGGCGACTTTGTCCTTGATGTCGGCGATGTTTTTCAGGATTTCGCCGGCGACGGTGAGGCGGGCTTTCAGGCCCTTGGCGGCGCGGAATTCCTGGAGCAGGCGGTCCTGCAGCGACACCTCGACGGCCTGATAAATGATCGGCTCGGCCTTCTTGAGCGGCACCTGGAAATGGCCGTCCTTTTTCATCTCGCGCTTGGCGGCTTCCCACCATTTCTTCCAGTCGTCGGCGATGACGTCCGGCACGAGCACGCCCATGATCTGGTCCTGGGTGGCCTGGCCGCCGAAGCTCAGGAGCACGATCTTGATGAGGTCGAGATGGTGGAGGGCGGCGAGCTGGCGCAGCGCGGGCAGGTCGGAGGCTTTGCGCGCGAGGATGTGCTCGGTGGGGATCGGCTTGAGCGATTCGGCGGCGAAGGCGAGTTCCATCGGGTGCCCGGCCTTGCCCTTGAAATCAATGATCAGCCGGCCGAGGACGGTGTCCACGGTGGTGATCCGGCCAAAGCCCCAACTGCGGTGAAAGCAATACCCGCCCTTGGCCAGCACGAGCAGTGCGTCGATGTGTTGGCGGCCAATTTTTTCAGCGGCGACGAGTCGTTCCAATTCTTCTTTCATAGGTGTTTCAAATGGCTCGCCCCGGCGAGCGCAAAGGGCATCATTAGGTCGTGCTGAATCAGAAACCAAGGGAAATTGCCGCCGAAGTGTTGTTGCGTCGCGAACGCGGCACGGACTTTGTCGAAAACCTGCTCGACGCGGCGCTGGCCCAGGCCCGGCTGGCGCCCGCCGATCGCGGCCTTTGCCAGGAGCTCGTGTATGGGGCCGTGCGCTGGCAGGGCGCGCTCGACTGGCTGATCGTCCGCAAGGCCCCGGGCCGCACGCAGAAGGCGTTGTTGCAGGTCGCGCTGCGGCTGGGGCTGTACCAGATGTTCTGGCTCGGGCGCATTCCCGATCACGCCGCGGTTCACGAGACCGTCGAAACCGCCAAGCGGATGGGCTGCGGTCCGCAGGCGGGCTTCTTGAATGCCGTCCTGCGCGGCTACGCGCGCGAACGCGACGAAACCATCGCCCTGCTCGCGGAACTCAAAATCAAAGACCCTGCCATCGGTTGGTCGCATCCGCAGTGGTTGTGGGAACGCTGGCTGAAGCTCTGGGGTGCCGAATCGGCCACGCGTCTCCTCGAGTGGAACGACTCCCCGCCCCCGACCTACGCGCGCGTGAACACGCTGCGCACGACCGCCGCCGCGCTGGCCGAGAGCTGGCGCGCAGAAGGAGTGGCCTTCACGCCGTGTGCGTGGGACTGGACCGGCGACGATCTGATGTTCCGTCTCGATGACCATTCGTCGCTGGCGGAACTGCCGAGTTTTCGCGCGGGTGATTTTTACGTGCAGGACCCGAGCACGTTGCTCGCGGTACAACTGCTCGAACCACGGCCTGGCGAGGAAATTCTGGACCTGTGCGCCGCGCCTGGCGGCAAGACGACGTTCATCGCCCAGCGCATGGGCAATCAGGGCAGCGTCGTCGCCACGGACGCGCACGCGGACCGGTTGGCGTTGATCGAGCAGAACTGCCGCCGACTCGGCGTCACTGGCGTGCGCACGCTGCTCGCGGGCGAACTGCCCGCCACGCAGACCTTCGACCGCATCCTGCTCGACGCGCCGTGCTCGAACACCGGCGTCCTGCGGCGGCGTGTCGAGTTGCGCTGGCGGCTGCAACCGGCCGAGTTGGTGCGGCTCGCCGCGGCGCAGGCGCGTCTGCTCGGACAAGCGGCGACGCGCTTGAAGCCCGGCGGCACGGTGGTTTACAGCACCTGCAGTCTTGAACCCGAGGAGAACCACGCCGTCGTGGCGCAATTCCTCGCCACCAACTCCGGCTTCCGGCTCGAAGCCGAGCGCCAGCTCACGCCGTTCGCGGAAGGCGTGGACGGGGCGTATGTCGCGCGGGTGCGGCGGGATGAGGCGAGACCGGAGTGACACTAATGAATCAGCCCCGAAAAATATTCTGTTCTCGTTGCGGCGCGGCTTTCCAATGCGGCCCGGAGGCGGGTTGCGCGGAGTGTTGGTGCGCGGCGTTGCCGCATGTCGGCGTGGTGGCGGGGCCGGAGGAGGATTGCCTGTGTCCGGCATGT
This sequence comes from Akkermansia muciniphila, assembly GCA_945861535.1. Taxonomy (GTDB): domain Bacteria; phylum Verrucomicrobiota; class Verrucomicrobiia; order Limisphaerales; family BJHT01; genus BJHT01. The sequence goes on from CAMAUZ010000048.1 coordinate 41,387, forward strand.
CTCGGGGCGGAGATCGCGATCAGGGAAGCTGCTCGAGCAGCGGCGGGACCGTCACCGTCCCGGAGCGCGGGCGTCCCGCCCGCAGCTGCTCTGACGTGACGGGGTAGGATGGAAGTCCCAAGCGCCCCGTCTGCGGGGAGCCGCTGCGGCCCGGAGGGCCGCGCTCCGATTCCAAGCGCGCCGGTGAGCCGTTCGCACGCTCCACCGGCGCGCTGGGGACAGACGCGCCCTACCATCTCCCCCCGTAGCCGCCGAGGTGCGGATCGGGCGCGGGCATGGGCGTTCACCGCGCTCCAAGCCGTCCGCCTCCTCACGTCGGCGGCTACATCCTATTCCCCGACGTGGCGCTTGATGGCGTCGCAGATTTTGCGCGACCAGGATTCGAGGACACGGTCGTCGCGGCCTTCGATGAGCAGGCGGGCCTTGGGTTCGGTGCCGGAGTAGCGGAGCAGAACGCGGCCGCCGTCGGGCGTCACCTCGGCCTCGGCCTGGGCGACGAGTTCGAGGACGTCGGGGAATTTGTCGAAGGGGCGTTTTTCGCGCACGCGGACGTTGGTGACGCGCTGCGGGAAGCGTTTCCAACACCGCGCCAGCTTCGAGAGCGAGGATTCCCGGGCTTTCATGATGCGCAGGATTTGCAGGGCGGAAACGAGGCCGTCGCCGGTGGTGCTGAAGTCGCCGAAGATCATGTGGCCGCTCTGCTCGCCGCCGAAGTTGAAGCCGTTGCGGAGCATTTCATCGATCACGTATTTATCGCCGACCGGCGTGCGGATGACGTGGCCGCCGGCCCCTTTGATCGCGGCATCCAGGCCGGCGTTGCTCATCACCGTGGTGACGAGCGTGCTCTTGGCGAGCGTGCCCTGCGCGAGCATGTCCAGGCCGGCGATGGCCATGATGTCGTCGCCGTCGATGAGTTCGCCTTTTTCATCGCAGAGGATGAGGCGGTCGGCGTCGCCGTCGTGGGCGATGCCGATGTGCGCGCCGTGCTCGCGGACTTTGCGCAGGAGCAGCTCCGGGTGCATCGAGCCGCACTCTTTGTTGATGTTGGTGCCGTCGGGTTGGTTGCCGTACACGAAGACTTCCGCGCCGAGTTCGCTCAGGACGCACGGGGTGGATTTGTACGCGGCCCCGTTGGCGCAATCGACCACGATGCGAATGCCTTCGAGGGTGAGGCCGCGGGGAAAGGAGGCCTTGGCGAACTCGATGTAGCGGCCCAGCGCGTCGTCGATGCGCATCGCCTTGCCGATCTCCTTGGCGGTCGGGCGGATGGTTTCGATGTCGCCGCTGAAGACGAGGTCCTCGATCGATTTCTCGACGGTGTCGTCGAGTTTGTAGCCGTCGGCGCGGAAAAATTTGATGCCGTTGTCATCGTACGGATTGTGCGAGGCGGTGATGACGATGCCGGCGTCGGCGCGCAGGCTGCGAGTGGCGTAGGCGACGCCGGGCGTGGGCAGAGGGCCGATGAAGAGGACATCAACGCCCATCGAGAGCACGCCGGAGGAGAGGGCGTTTTCGAGCATGTAGCCGGAGAGGCGCGTGTCTTTGCCGATGACGATTTTGTGGCGGCCCTTGCCGCGCGAGGTGGTCTCGAGATTTTTGAAAACGTGCGCGGCGGCGCGGCCGAGCTTGAGGGCGGTCTCGGCCGTCACGGGTTCGATGTTGGCGGTGCCGCGGACACCGTCGGTGCCGAAGATGCGTTTGTTGTTCTTGGTGCTCATGTCAGTTCATTTCGGTTCGAGAGGCGGGGCGGGCAGACGCTTGACCACCACTTCCTCGGGATCAATCGAGATCAGGCGCGTGCCATCGGGCGCCCGGACTTGGATGCGTTTGCGCTGTCCGTCGGCGTCCACTTTCACATCCGTCAGACTCACGAAAATCTCGATCTGATCTTCGCGCAAACTTTGCAGCACCGCCGGGTCGCCGCGCAGCCTCACCTGCACCGTCCACGGCTCGACCTTGTAACTGAACGGCTCCTCAGACGACACCTTTAGCTCGATGGGCAGGCCGGGAAAATCGCGCTCGACCAGCGTCGCCTCGGGCGGAGTGGCCTGCCGGATGGAGAACCACAGAAACGTCGCGGCCAGCAGCGACAGGAACTTCGCCTTGAAATTGGTGAACAGCAGGTCGCGCATGGCCGGTCAGGTGGAGTGGCCGCTGCCCGGCGTCGCCGCCCCGGACTCGGGCTTCAACAGCACGTCGAGCCGCGCCTTCAGGGTCTCGGCCCAGGTGCGCGACTTGGTCGCCGGCACCAGCACGGAGGTGAGAAACGCGCGCAGGGCCTCGGAGGTGACGCCCCGCGTGAACTGCCCTTTGTACGCATACGAAATCGCACCCGTCTCCTCGGACACCGCCACGACCAGCGCGTCGGTTTCCTCGCTCAACCCGATGGCGGCGCGGTGCCGCGTGCCCATGGACTTGCTCAAATCCTTGCGCGGCGTGAGCGGAAAAATACACGCCGCGTGCGTGATGCGGTTGCCCTTGATGATCACGCCGCCGTCGTGGATCGCGTTGTTCGGAAAAAAAATCGTCTCGAGCATCTCGGGCGTCGCCTCGCAATCCACCACGATGCCCGACTCGACATCCTCATGGACGGGAATGGTCTGCTCGATGGCAATGAGCGCGCCGATGTGGACCTCCGCCAGGCGTTCGACGGTCTGGATGATGACCTCGATGTTTTCGCGCCGTTCGCGGGTGATGTTGCGCAGCGAGAGATTGCCCAACTCGGTGAGGAGGCGCCGCAGTTCGGGCTGAAAAATCACGAGCACCGCGATGGTGGACACGGCGAAAAACGCGCGCAGCAGCCAGTTCAACACCTCGAGTTTGAGCGCCGTCGTCAGCACCGTCAGCGCCAGCAGGAAGAACATGCCCGCGACCGCCGGGGCCGCGCGCGTGGTGCGCAGGAAGTTGTAGCCGTGGTAGATCACCACCGCGAGCACGGTGATCTCCAAGGCCGGGCGCCATAAATTGATGAGGCTGTTCCAGTCCATTGCTTACCTGCCGCACTGGTGAATGGCTTCGGTCATCCGCACCGCCTGCACCGTGGCCAAAACGTCGTGAACGCGGATGATCTGCACTCCCGCGGCGACCGCATGGCAGGCGCACGCGAGAGCCGCGGGGAGGCGTTGTTCCACCTCCGCCCCGAGGAGTTTTCCGAGAAACGATTTCCGGGAAACCCCGAGGAGCAGTGGGCGCGCGAAGCTTCTAAAACCCGGCAACGCCGCGAGCAACTCCAAATTGTGCCGCAGCGTTTTTCCGAAGCCGATGCCGACATCCAGCACCACATTTTCGTCGGGAATCCCGGCCAACCGGAAGCGCGGCAATCGTTCCGCAAAAAATCCGCGCACGTCGCCCACCACATCAGCATAAACCGGCTCCCGCTGCATCGTTTGCGGCGTGCCCTGCATGTGCATTGCCACGTAGCCCGCGCCCGCGTCCGCGACGATCCGCCACATCGCCGTCGCGTCGTCGGTGCGATTGGCCGCGATGTCGTTCACCACGCTGGCCCCGGCGCGCAGGGCCGCGCGGGCCACGCCGGGTTTCTGCGTGTCGATCGAGAGCGGGACTTTCACCACCGGCGCGAGGGCTTCGAGGACAGGGAGCACGCGGCGCAGTTCCTCGGCTTCGTCCACCGGCGCGGCGTTCGGGCGCGTGGATTCGCCGCCGATGTCGATCAGGTCTGCGCCCTCGGCGATCAACGTCAGCGCGTGTTTCACCGCCGCGTCAGCCGCCAGAAACCGTCCGCCGTCGGAAAAGGAATCCGGCGTCACGTTCACGATGCCCATCACCAGCGTCGGGCGCGGGAAGCGGAACTCGAAATTGCACGCGCGCCAGATCATGGTTTTGCAGCGATCAAGCCCTGCGCACCCGCGACGAGCTGTTCCGCGAGCGCCGCCACCAGCGCGTCGGGCACGCCGTTCTGCGGACTCGCGGACTGCGTGAGAAGATGGCACTGGTCGTTCACGTAATCGATCAGCACGAATTCGCCCGCCTCGGTCAGCGCGATTTCGCTCGAGAAAAACTGCATCCCCGTCAGCTCCGCCACGCGCCGCACCAGCGTCTCGAGTGCGTCGAGTTTCCATTCCGCGTGCTCGGCGTCGGTGACGAGCCGGTAGCGGTCGGTGAAGCAATTCCACCAGCACAACCACACGCGGCCGAACGCGTGATAGACGCGGAAATACACCGGCTCGGCGTCCGTCATGCGCGGCGTGATGCGGCGTTGCAGCAGGTAGCGCGGGTCCGGCCACGCGGTGCGCGAGCGCTCCAGATCGGCCTCGCCCGTCGCCTCGAGCAGCACGCCGCGCCGCCCGTAGCCGAGGCTCGGCTTGATCACGAACGGCGTTCCCAGCGCCTCCCGCTCGGCCGCGGACAGCTCGAACTTGTCCACCTGCTCCGCCGGCACAATGACCGTCGGCGGCACGTTGAGGCCCGCGGCGACGAGGCGCGGATGCAATGCCGCCTTGTCGAACGCCGCGAGCGCGAAGTCCGGCGGATCGATCACCTTCGTCCCGCGCTCGTGCGCCAGGCGGACGAGGCGATGATAAACATCCGTCGCGTCGTGATGTTCGCTGTGCATGTTGAGCAACACGCGCGGCCAGACCTCGTCGGCGCGGAGCAGTTCCAGGAAGCGTTCGACAAACAGCGGTTCGATCAGGAAAAAATTCAGCCCCGCCCGGGCGCACTCCTGCTGCACGCGCTGGATGAAAAAATCATCCGCGTCGAGCTTGTGCGTCATGACCAGATCGAAAACCCGCGCCATGCTCGCACTATTTTTGTGCCACCCCGCGAAGTCAACGCTGCGGGCCGTGCGACCGAATTTCGGGGTGTGATCGAAAGTGGGAGACGCAAATCATGTGGTAGGGCGCGCCTGTCCTCAGCGCGCCGTTTCGCGTGTGCACAGGTCCGCGGCGCGCTGAGGACAGACGCGCCCTACCCGCCGCCGCCGCACCCCTTGCTCCTTGTCGCTTGCTCCTTCCCTTGAGCTTTGAACTTTGAGCTTTGAGCTTCCCCCCCCAACTACCGCGAAAATCACACAACCCTATACATCCCGCGCCTGCTTTGCTAAACATGCGGCCCTATGGCACTGGACGATGTTTTATTGGATGCGGAAGACAAGATGCTCAAGACCGAGGAGCATGTGGTCAAAGAATTCAGCAGCGTGCGCACCGGCAAGGCGTCGCCGTCGTTGATCGAGAACGTGCTGGTCGAGGTGTACGGCTCCCAGATGCGCCTGCGCGAGCTGGCCGGCATCTCGACGCCGGAGCCGCGGATGCTGATGGTGCAGCCGTGGGACGCCGGCACGATTGGCGCGATCGAGAAAGGGATTCAGAAGGCCAATCTCGGCCTGAATCCCGCCGTGCATGGAAAATTTCTCCGCATCGTCCTCCCCGACCTGAGCACCGAGCGTCGCCTCGAGTTCGTGAAGGCGATCAAGAAAATGGCCGAGGACGGCCGCATCGCCATCCGCCACATCCGCCGCGATTCCCTCGAGGCGTTGAAGAAGGAAACCAAGGCCGGCGGCGTCACCGAGGACGACGAGGAGAACGCCGAGAAGGAAATCCAGAAGCTCACCAACGACTACATCCAGAAGATCGACAGCCACCTGGCCCACAAGGAAAAAGAGATCATGACGGTGTAGGCGGGGTGGTTCGGGGTGGCGACGGCTCGTCGCCACAAGCTGGATGGCGACGAGCAGTGGCCAGCCCGGGAGTCTGGAAATTGAACGTCCAAGCCGCGTTTATGCGGTCAGCGCGACAGGAGCGCGGCCTTCAGGCCGCAGAAACGCCCACCCTCAGCGACCGCTCCAAACACTCCGAACGGGCACCTCGACTCACTGGTTGGTGAGTCTTCAGAAACAGTCAGGAAAACTCGCCCGCCCCAGGCAGGACGAGCGTCTCTGCGGCCTGAAGGCCGCGCTCCTGTTGCCCTCACTGGACAGTTGCGCCCAAGGGCTTGGTGGAATGAGCCACCCCGGTTCCCGGCCAGAAGATTTTTCAAACTCAATGCGGTCGCGTCTCCGCGGCCCGGTCGCCCGTATTCCGCTTCCGTCCTCCTCTGCGCTACCACTCTGCAAATTCCTCGCGCGCCGCGAGGATATCACCGCTGCCGGGCCGCCGCCCGAGGGCTGAAAAATTGTCGCCAACGCTTTGCTCTTCGTCCCGGAGGGACGCCGCAGGAAATTAGCCGGGGGCAAGTCCGCGCAGCGGACGCGGCCCCCGGTTGCGCCGCCGAACGGGCCATGCCCCAGCGGGGCATCGAAGAAGTTTTTTGGGGCGGCGTCCCCGCAGCACTTCCGCCACCCCGCGTCGCCTCGGGCCATTTTCTTCGATGCCCCGTTGGGGCACGGAGCCAAACGGCACGATTTCCGGGGGCGGCGTCCGCTGCGGCGGACTTGCCCCCGGCTAATCTCCTCCGGCGTCCCTCCGGGACGGGGACCAGGCATCCCCACCTCGCGGTGCGCACGCCGTGCGGAGATCGTCAGAATATTCCATTGCTCCCTTCACTCTCGCCGCGCTGCATCCGGGGACCGGTCGCGCTCCGCTTCCGCAGCGGCTTTCCCCCTCTGCGTTCCTTCCCATCTCTGCGGTGTTCTGTGGAACCGCTCTCCCGTCCGCAGCGCTTATCGAAACACCGCAGAGATGGGAAGGAACGCAGACGCGGAAACCGCCGACTCGCGGAGTCCTACTCAAACGCCAGCACCTTCAACCCGGTCTTCTCCCCGATGCTCTGCGCGATGGCCTGAAGCTCCGCCGCCGACAGCTTCGTCGCGAACGCCTCGGGCGTCGGCCGCGCGACGGTGTAGGCGTGGACTTCTTTGATGCGACCGCCCGCACGAACAATGTCGTTCAAGCGCTGGCAGTACGCGTCGAGTTCCGCCGCGGACATCGCCTCGCCATGCACCTTGAGGAAGAGGCTCTGGATGACGATGGGCCGCGCCAGCGCGGTCTCGAGAAGGTTCTTGAGGATGCGCTCGAACTTGATGCTCGTGCGGTTGACCAACCGGAAATACGCCTCGGTGCCCGCGTCGAGCTTGGCCCAGACCTCGCCCTGATGCGCATCCATGATCGCGAGGCCGCGCTTCACGTCGGCCTTGTCGAGACCGGCGGCGTCGGTGATGAGCACGAGCTTGGTGGCGGCGAGGCCCTCCTGCTGCTTCACGTCGGCGACGATCTGCACGCACTCGGCGAAGTTGTGGATCATCGTCGGCTCGCCGTCGCCGCTGAACGCGATGTCCTTCACGTCGCGCGTAAGCCACGGGACTTCGTTGAACTTCGGCTCCTTCGCCAGCCCGCCGTCGCGCGCGAAGCGGATCATCGCCACCAGTTCATCGCGCATCTGCTTGAGATCGACCTGCGAAACCTTGCCCGGCAGTCGGCGGTCCACCTCGCAATAGATGCAGTCGAAGTTGCAGACCTTGTCGGGGTTCAAGTTCACACCGATGGACAGCCCGCGCGAACGCCGCGAGATGACAGGGTAAACGAACGTGAAATCGCTGAACTGCCGCGAGTGATCTTGCACCGTGGCGAATGTGTTTTTGATCTGAAGGGTTTCCCCGGACATGGGCGGAAACTAACGCGCAGCGTGGGCGGAGGGAACGACTAATATTGGCGGGCGCGACTGGAGGGCGCATCGCAGTTTCTTGCGCGCGGCTTGGCGTCCGCGCCAGCCGGGTGGGGCAGGCATCCGTGCCTGCCAGTTGGCGGGGCATCCCTGCCCCGGGTTCCCGGTTTCGCGGGGGTGGTCGGCCATGGAAACGGGCGGCAGGGATGCCGCCCGAACTGGCAGGCATGGATGCCTGCACCACCCCGCCCGCGCGCGTGCCGCCGCAGGTTTCCTCGACCACACCACCCGTGCCTGCCGAAAGTTGCCGGAAACTGAGATGCGCCCGCGACCAGAGAGCGGCATTTATGCCGGTTCGGCGTGGGACGGTCCGGGCGCGGGGCACGCCTGATTTCCCCGCCTTCCGCGCCCGGTTGGCCGCATGCGACCGCGTGCGGCCCCGCGTTGTCCCCACCATCCGCCAGGCCAATTTGGCCCAGCGCCAGGAGCCATTTTGCGACGACTTCGTGCCCGCGACGTTCCTGACCAGCACGACGGAGAAAGCCAGCCGCCGGGCCTGTTTTTCCCGGCACCTGACCGCCGGCTGTTTCCTCGGCCAGATGTTCAAGCCGCGGACGGCTTATCGCGGTGCGGTGGCGAGCTCGGCGAGTTTGCGCGCGGCGCGACCGTCGGCGAGCACGGTGGCGGCCAGGTCCCAGCCCTCGGCCATCGTGCGCGTGCGGGCGGCGACGAAGAGCGCGGCGGCGGCGTTGAGCAGGACGGCGTCGCGTTTGGGGCCGCGTTCTTCGCCGTGCAGGAGGCGGCGGATGATGGTGGCGTTGGCGTGGCGGTCCGCGCCGGCGAGGTCGCTGAGCTGCGCGGGGAGCAACGGGAAATCCTCCGGCGACACGACGGACAGGGAGAAGCCGCGGTCTTGGTAAAACTCGGCGACGGTGTTCGGGCCGAGGGTCGAGAGTTCGTCGAGATGCGCGGGGCCGGCGCCCGGCGCGGCGTTGGGCGCGGCGTTGGGTGCGGACACATCATTGCTCGCGGTTGCCAGCGCCGCGTTCGGCACTTCGCCGCAGACGACCATGCCGCGGCGGAGGCCGAGGGATTGCAGCACGCGCGCCATCGGTTCGCAGAGCTGCGGGCGCGGCACGCCGACGAGCTGCGCGGTGGGGCGCGCCGGATTCAGCAGCGGGCCGAGGAAGTTGAAGATGGTGCGTTGTCCGCGCTCGGCGCAGAGCTTGCGCGCGGGGGCGATGTGCCGGAAGGCGGGGTGATATTTCGGCGCGAAGAAGAAGGCGAAGCCGTGTTCGCGCAACGAGCGCGTCGCCTGCTCGGGCGTGAGTTCCACGGGGATGCCGAGGGCCTCGAGGACATCCGCGCTGCCGGCTTGCGAGGTGATGGCGCGGTTCCCGTGCTTGGCCACGGTGACGCCCGCCGCAGCAGCGACGATGGCGACGGTGGTCGAGATGTTGAAGGTGTTCAGCCGGTCGCCGCCGGTGCCGCAGACATCGAGGATTTCGCCAAACTGCCGGGTCGCGGGATCAATCGGCGGCGCGATGGATTTGTCGCGGAGCGCGCGGGCGAAGGCGGCGATCTCGGCGGTGGTTTCGCCCTTGAGCGCGAGCGCGGTCAGGAAATCCGCTTTGCAATCAGGGGTGACTCGTTCATCAATCAATTGCCCCACGGCCGCGGCCACCTGGGTTTCCGAAAGCGCTTGGGCGCGGCCGAGTTGGTCGGTGAGAGAAGTTAGCACGGGCGGATGGTAGGACAGCGGTGGCCGTCGCCAAAGGGGAAAGTGCGCCGCGCGGGCGCTTCCGGGCACGGCCCCCGTAGCGCAGGTTTCCAAACCTGCTGTATCGCCGATTTCCAAATCGGCAGGGGCTGCGGGATTTCGAGCGCGTGCGACCGGCCGTGGCGTTACGGGTGGCCGGGGCGCCCGCGGGTTTGGAAACCCGCGATACAGCAGACTTGGAAGTCTGCGCTACACGGGGCGGTGCGCGGGTGCGCCGGACTTGTGGGTCAGGCTTCCAGCCTGACAGTTGGGGCGGCATCCTTGCCGCCCGTTCTCCCGTGGGAGCGTGCGGGGCGGCGAAATTGGAACACGGGGCAGGGATGCCCCGTGAACCGGCAGGCAGGGATGCCTGCCCCACCCGCAGTTCGGAAATTTTTTAAGCATCTCAAAACACAATGGCTGACGCAGGAAAAGGCGGTTCGGGTCGGTGGCTGGTCGTCCTGGTGGTGCTCGCGCTGGCGGGCGGCGGCTGGTGGTACTGGCGGGGAGCGCCGCCGGCCGAGGTGCAGTACCGCGTGGCCACCGTCGGTCGCGGCGCGCTCACGCAGGCGGTGACGGCGACAGGCCAGCTCAACCCGGTGGTGAACGTCCAGGTGGGCAGTCAGGTGTCCGGGATCATCGAGAAAATCATGGTGGATTTTAATTCGCGCGTGTCCTCCAACCAGGTCATCGCCCAGCTTGATCCGGCCACCTTCCGCGCCAACGCCAACCAGGCCGAGGGCGAGCTGGCCAACGCCCGCGCCAGTCTCGAACTGGCCACGATCAACTCCCGGCGCGCCCAGGACCTCCTCCGAGCGCGGCTCCTCGCACAAGCCGACGCGGACAAGGCGCTCGCCGATCTGCACCAGGCCGAGGCGCAGGTGAAGATTCGCGAAGCCTCCCTTGAGAAGGCCAAGGTGGATCTCGCGCGCGCCACGATTTATTCCCCGATCGACGGCGTGGTCATCTCGCGCAACGTGGACGTGGGCCAGACCGTCGCCGCGAGTTTCAGCACGCCGACGCTGTTCCTGATCGCCAACGATCTCGCCAAGATGCAGATCGACGCGATGGTGTCGGAGGCGGATGTCGGCGGTGTCGAGTTGGGGCAGGAGGTGAATTTCACGGTGGATGCGTTTCCGTATCGCACGTTTCAGGGCCGCGTCGTGCAGGTGCGCAATGCGCCGACCACGGTGCAAAACGTCGTCACCTACGACTGCGTGATCGAGGTGAACAACCAGGACCTGAAGCTCAAGCCCGGCATGACGGCGAACGTTTCGGTGGTCGTCGCGCAGCGGCCGGATGCGGTGAAAATCCCCAATGCGGCGTTTCGATTCCGTCCGGCGGAAACGGCGGACGCGAAGAAATCCGGCGCGGCGGGCAAAGGCACGAACCAGACCGCCGAGGCTGGTGGCCGGATGCGTGAGGGCGGCGGCGGGGGGGGCGCGAGCGGTGCGGGGCGTCCGCCGGGAATGGGTGCAGGCGGTGGCCGTCCGGGCGGTCCGGGGCGGACGGAACCACGGTCGGCGCGAACCATTTACGTGCTGCCCGCCAGCGCGAGCCGCAATGAGGACGGCACGACGAATGGCAAACCGCAGCCGGTGCAGGTGAAGACCGGCATCAGCGACGGCGCGTTTACGGAGATTCTCGAAGGCGTGAAGGAAGGCGACACGATCGTGACCGGACAGACCGTGACCGGTGCGGACGCGGCGAAGGCCCCGGCGGCGAATCCGTTCGGCGGCGGCAGCTCGGGGATGCGGCGTTATTGAGCGGAGGTTTTTTTGCCACGCATGAAACGCGGATGAAACACCGGGAAACAGAAAGCGTGAGCGCGGACGCGGAGCGCGGGCGTCCCGCCCGCAGCGGCAACGTAGCTCCGGGGTGCCTGGGATTTTTTATCGCCTCTGAAAGTGCGGAGCCGCTGCGGCCCGGAGTGCCGCGCTCCGGGGGCGAAACAGTGCGCGAGCCTCTTGGTATCAATCGTTGCGTAAGTCTGTGCCGGGACTGCGGTAACAAGCAGCGCGTCCGTCTCCCTCGCCCCGTGACGCACGAACGGGGAGAGGGCCGGGGAGAGGGGTGCTTCCCCACTGCGAGCCGCCCGACATTGCGGAGCGCCTCCTCTCCCCGACCCTCTCCTCCGTTCCGAACGGAGGAGAGGGAGCCGGAGGCCCCAGTGCGGACTGCACGAACTTTCGCAAAGACTGACAGGGTGCGTCTGTCCTCAGCACGCCGCGTGCGGTGCGAATGTCCCACCGGCGCGCTGGGGACAGACGCGCCCTACCAGCGACCGCCGGTTCCAAGGTTCCCTCTGCCAGCATTGGCTTCGTTTCACCAATGATCAGCGTCAGTTCATTCAATTGAAGCTCAGTTTCCTTTTCCCATGAAAGCCATTGTTGTTCGCCAGACTGGTGCCCCCGACGTGATGCGTCTCGAGACCGTTCCCGACCCGCAGCCCGCGGCGGGACAGGTGCTCGTGCGCGTGCGCGCGGCGGGCGTGAATCCCGTGGACACCTATATTCGCAGCGGAGCGTATGCGCGCGCGGCGGGGTTGCCGTACACGCCCGGCCTTGATGCCGCGGGCACGGTCGAGGCCGTGGGCGCGGGCGTCACGGCGTTCGAGGCCGGCGAGCGCGTGTACACGGCGGGCGCGTTGACGGGCGCGTACGCCGAGCTGGCGCTGTGCGAGGTCGGGCAGGTGCATCGGCTGCCGGACGCGTGCTCGTTCGGTCAGGGCGCGGCGCTGGGCGTGCCGTATGCCACGGCGTATCGCGCGCTGTTTCACAAGGGCCGAGCGGTGGCGGGGCGCACGGTGCTGGTCCACGGCGCGAGCGGCGGCGTGGGCACGGCGGCGGTGCAGCTCGCGCGCGTGGCGGGCCTGCGCGTGTTCGGCACGGCGGGCAGCGAGGCGGGCCGCAAACTCGTCGCGGCGCAGGGCGCGCATGAGGTGCTCGATCATCGCGACCCGGATTATTTGAAACGGCTGATGGAACTGACCGGCGGCCGCGGCGTGGACCTGATTCTCGAAATGCTCGCCAACGTGAACCTCGCCAAGGACCTCACCGTGCTCGCGCAGTTCGGCCGCGTCGTCGTCATCGGTAACCGCGGCACCATCGAGATCAACCCGCGCGACACGATGATGCGCGACGCGACCATCCTCGGCATGACGCTTTTCAACGTCAGCCCCGCCGAGCTGGCGAGCATCCACGAGGCGCTGTTTGCCGGTCTGGAAAACGGCACGCTGCGGCCCGTGGTGGGAAAAGAACTGCCGCTCGCCGAAGCCCCGCGCGCCCACGAGGACGTGCTGAAAGCGGGCGCGCTCGGGAAGATCGTGCTGGTGCCGTGATTGCGCCTATGGAGTTGCAACCGCCATTGGAACCGCAGAGACGCGATGAACACAGCGGAGGCGGAGTCGCCACCAAGGCGGAGCGCGACCTTCCCGGTTGCAGCGAGTGGGGTGGCAAGGGAGAGGTGGAATACTCTGACTGCTTTCGCATGGCGTACGCGCTGCGGGCGGGAACGCCCGGTTCCCGTCCCGGAGGGACGCCGGAGGAGATTAGCCGGGGGCAAGGCCGCCCCAGCGGACGCCGCCCCCGGAAACCGAGCCGCGTGGCTCCGTGCCCCAACGGGGCATCGAAGAAAATGGCCCGAGGCAACGAGCGGTGGCGGAAATGCTGTGGAGAGGACGCCGCCAAAAACTTCTTCGATGCCCCGCTGGGGCATGGATCGTTCGGCGGCGCAACCGGGGGCCGCGCCCGCTGCGCGGACTTGCCCCCGGCTAATTTCCTGCGGGGTCCCTCCGGGACGGCGAGCCAAGCGTTGGCGACAATTCATCAGTCGTCGGCCGACGGCCACGGCTGCACCAAAATCCCCGCGGGCCGTGAGAATTTTTCGCGGAGCGCGGCTGTGTGCGCGGAGCACCAGCCGCAGCGGGTTGGCCGCAAGGAACGCCTCCAAATCCCACGGGTGCGGGCGCGGTTTCGGGGCCGCTGCGGCTGGTCCTCGGCGGACACAGCCGCGCTCCGCGGGCACGGCTTAGCATGAAGCCCATCATTCAGATCGAGCGGCTCGACAAGATTTACCACTCGGGCGAGGTGGACGTTCATGCCGTGCGCGAGGTGTCGTTCACGGCGCAAGCCGGCGAGTTTGTCGCCATCATGGGCGCGAGCGGCTCGGGCAAATCCACGCTCATGAACATTCTCGGCTGCCTCGACCGCCCGACGCGGGGCCGCTACTGGCTGGACGGCGAGGATGTCTCGGGCCTCGACCGCAACCGGTTGGCGGTGATCCGGAATCAGAAAATCGGCTTCGTGTTCCAAGGCTTCAACCTGCTCTCGCGCACCTCGGCCATCGAGAATGTCGAGCTGCCGATGCTCTACTCGCGCGAACCGCTCACGAGCCGCGAACGCCGTGACCGCGCGATGAAATCCCTCGAACTCGTCGGCCTCGGCTCGCGCGCCAGTCATCATCCCAACCAGCTTTCCGGCGGCCAGCAGCAGCGCGTCGCCATCGCCCGCGCACTCACGAACCGCCCAGCCCTGCTGCTCGCCGACGAGCCGACCGGCAACCTCGACACGCGTACGAGCATCGAGATCATGGGCGTCTTCCAGCAGCTCAACGACCAGGGCATCACGATTGTCATGGTCACCCACGAGCTCGACATCGCCCACTACACCCGGCGCACGGTCGTGATGCGCGACGGCCGGATCGTCACCGATCTGCCCGTCGCCGAGCGCCTGCACGCGGCGCAGGAGGTGGCGCGGCTCACGGCGGCGGAGGCGGTCATCAAGCTTGCGCCATGAAAACATGCACCACGGTTAGGAGTGGAATGAGAGCGGGGGGAGAAGCTCAAAGCTCAAAGTTCAAAGCTCAAGGGAAGGAACAAATCTCAAGCTCCACGGTGACATTCCCGGCGCGGGAGAAGGTTTGTGGAACGAGGTTTTCGGCGGGCCGCCGAAAACGGCACGCCAGCGGCGTGCGCTCCCCGGGCGTGCCGGAGGCACGCGAGATATTGGTCATTGCGAGAGTTGGTGCCGTCCGCACCGGGGCCTCCGTCTCCCTCTCCCCGTTCGTGCCTCACGGGGCGAGGGAGACGGACGCGCTGCTTGTTACAACGATCCGGGCACGAACTTTCGCAACGATTGGAAAACGCCACCCTCCGCACGCGGTCTGCGGTTCGCCGCGGCTCTCCACTTCCGCTTCACACTTCGCTTTGCACCTTGGCCCTTGGCCCTTCCCTTGAGCTTTGATCTTTAATCTTTGAGCTTTTCCTCCCCCGCCATGAAAACCACCGCCACCCTCAAAATCGCCCTGCGCGCGCTGCGCCGGAACAAGCTGCGCACCGTGCTCACGATGCTCGGCATCGTCATCGGCGTCGGGGCGGTCATCGCGATGGTGAGCATCGGCAACGGGGCCAAGGCGCAGGTCGAGTCGCAGATCGCCAGCCTCGGGCAGAATGTGATCCTCATTTTTTCCGGCAGCACCACGCGCGGCGGGATGAACACCGGCTGGGGCAGCGCGGGCACGCTGGCGGTCGAGGACGCCGACGCGATCCGCCGCGAGATCCCGACCGTGCTGAATGTCAGCCCCGAGGTGCGCACGTTTTCGCAGGTCGCGGCGGGCAATCAAAACTGGCTGACGCAGGTGCTCGGCGAGTCGGCGGACTATCTGGAAATCCGCCAGTGGCCGCTGACCGACGGCGCGATGTTCACCGAGCAGGACGTGCGCTCGGCGGCCAAGGTGGTGATCATCGGTGCGACGACCGCGCGGCAGTTGTTCGGGGACAACAGCCCGGTCGGGCAGATTCTGCGCATCAAAAATTCGCCGTTCATCATCACCGGCCTGCTCGCCCCGAAAGGCCTGTCGGTGATGGGTTCGGATCAGGACGACGTGGCGGTTGTGCCCTACACCAGCGCGATGAAGCGGCTGACCGGGACGACGGTGCTGCGGTCCATCGCCGTGCAGGCGTCGAGTCCGCTGACGTTGGTGGAAACGCAGCAGCAGATCACCGAACTGCTGCGGCAGCGACACCGGATCATGCCGGGGCGCGAGGATGATTTCACCGTGCGCACGCAGCAGGAAATCGCCGAGATGGCCACGGCGACCTCGAAGATCATGACCGTGCTGCTCGGCGCGATCGCGAGCGTGTCGCTGCTCGTCGGTGGCATCGGCATCATGAACATCATGCTCGTGAGCGTGACGGAGCGGACGCGCGAGATCGGCATCCGCATGGCCGTGGGCGCGCAGGGACGGGACATCCTCCTGCAGTTTCTCACCGAGGCGATCACGTTGAGCCTGATCGGCGGCGTCCTCGGCATCCTGCTCGGCGTGGGCACCTCGCAATTGCTGGCGACCAAGATGAAGTGGCCGACGCTGACCTCGCCGTCGTCGATCCTGATCGCGTTTTTCTTCAGCGCGGCGGTAGGGGTTTTCTTCGGCTTCTATCCCGCGCGGAAGGCGGCGCGGCTCGATCCGATTGATGCGCTGCGGTACGAGTGATGGTGATGGGTGGCGGGTGACGGCAGGGCAGGGGCGGAGAGGCTGCTCGCGGCGAGTCGTGGCGGGCACCGCGAGCTGGGAGCATACGGACCAGCGCGCTGTTCGGCGTCCTCTCGCTGCAACCGGGGAAAATTTTCCAGGCCGGAAATCTTCGCTGAGAACCAGTGAACCGGCTGCGGTTGCCCAAATCCCCACGTAAGGAATGGAAAACCCGGTCCTCGCCCTTGTTGACAAGGGTTTCAGGCGCTTCGACATGCAATACCGGTTGTCTGCAACATAAAAACGTGCGGCAGCCCTGTATTTATTGATCAGAACTGCATTTCGCAGTTCC
>CAMAUZ010000049.1 GCA_945861535.1 Akkermansia muciniphila
GCGCCGCGGATGGTGCGCGGGGTGTGGTGGAAGCTGGCGAGGAGGGTGAGGTTGGAATAGTGGATCAGGCCGGTGTCGAGGGTGACGGTGGTGCCGGCGGGGCAGCCGCCGAAGAAGTTCACGACGCCGCCTTTGCGCACGAGTTTGACGGAGGCTTCCCAGACTTCGGGTTTGCCCACAGCCTCGATGACGACGTCGAAGGGCTTGGGGGCGGCGGTTTTTACGGCGGCGGCGAGGTCGTCTTTGCCGATGACGTCAATGACTTGGGCGGCGCCGAGGCGGGCGGCGGTTTGCAGGCGGGCGGTGCCGCGGCCGGCGACGGTGACGTCGCAGCCGCGATGGCGCGCGAGGGCGACGAACATGAGGCCGATGGGGCCGGAGCCGAGGACGAGGACGCGCTGGCCGGCGGCGAGGTGGCAGTCTTCGATGCCTTGCACGACGCAGGCGAGGGGTTCGACGAGGGCGGCGTCGCGGAAGGAGGTCTCGGGCTTGAGGCGCAGGAGATTTTTCTGCACGAGGCGGCGCGGGACGACGATGGATTCGGCGTAGGCGCCGTTGAGGAAGAGGAGGTCGTCGCAGAGGTTTTCCTGCTCGACCTGGCAGGAGGAGCACTGGCCGCAGGGGCTGGAGTTGGCGACGACGACGCGGTCGCCGACGTGCCAGTGTTTCACGTCGGGCGCGGTCTCGCGGATGATGCCGGCGAGTTCGTGGCCGAAGACGGCGGGGGGGACGATCATGCGGGCGTGGTAGCCGCGTTTGAAGACTTTGAGGTCGGTGCCGCAGGTGAGGGCGACCTCGATGCCGATGCGGACCTCGCCGGGGCCGAGCGGTGGCTCGTGGCGTTCTTCAATGCGGACGTCTTCTTTGCCATGCAGGACTGCGGCTCTCATGGGCGCGATAGTGCAACATCTTCCTTGCAGGGCAACGGCCATTTCGCCCACGGTCTGCGCGGCAAAAAAATCCCGTAAATCATGGATATTCTTAAGCAATTCATCGATGTCATCCTGCACCTGAACCAGCATCTGGATACGCTGGTACAGAACTACGGCCCGTGGGTGTATGGCATCTTGTTTCTGATCGTGTTCTGCGAGACAGGGCTGGTGGTGACGCCGTTTTTGCCGGGGGATTCCCTGTTGTTTGCCGTCGGGGCGCTGGCGGCGCGCGGGTCGCTGGACATTTATCTCGTTGCCGTGCTGCTGCTGGTCGCGGCGATTCTGGGGGACACGGTAAACTACTGGGTGGGCAAGCTGGTCGGGCAGAAATTGATCGAGCGGTATCCGAAGCTGTTCCGGCCGGAGCATCTGCGGCGGACGCATGATTTTTTCGAGCGCTACGGCGGCAAGACGATCGTCATCGCGCGGTTCGTGCCGATTGTGCGGACGTTTGCGCCGTTTGTGGCGGGCATCGGGAAGATGACCTACTCGCGGTTCATGGCGTTTAATGTGGGCGGGGCGCTGCTGTGGATTCTGCTGCTGGTGCCGTTGGGGTATTTCTTCGGCAATCTCCCCATCGTGAAGAAGAATTTCACGCTGGTGATTTTCGCGATCATTTTCCTGTCGATTTTGCCGGGGATTATTGAGTTCGTGCGGGAACGGAACCGGTTGAAGCAGGGGGAGAAAAAGCTCCAAGGCTAAAGCTCAAAGCTCAAGGGAAGGTTCAAGGTTCAAGGTTCAAGGTTCAAGGTTCAAGGGAGGGGCGGCGGCGGGCTTGCACGGCGGGGTGATCGGCGGCGCGGCAGGCCCGGAGTGAGCGAATCGGAGCAGTGGGATCTGGTCCTTGTCGCATCGCAGTTTCTTTCACTGCTCAATAGCACCCGGCTTCAACTGGGGGTTGCTGGGGAAGAGATCTGGGCAGTCATTTTTTAACGCTCTGGCGGCGGTATCAACCGCGGCAGCACGGCGGGAAAACCGCTGAAGCGGTTGTGTCTTTTTGGTTGCCCGATCACCCGGATTCAGCCGGGTGACTGGAGTTTGGACATTTTCTTCCGGCTTTTACCCGCGCGCCCAGCCTCGCGTCGGCGTCGTACCGGAGGAACGTAAGAAGTTGACCGGTGGTGGAGCGCAGAGGAACCACCGGACCCACCGCCCCAAACCCGACCGTGCGCCCCTGCGGGGCGCGAGAGTCGTGAAAACACACCGATACCACACATGTTCACCACGGCTCCTCCGGCGCACGGCGACTGGGTTGCCGTCAGGGCGGAAAGCCGTCCAATGGTGAAACGTCGGTGTGGCACGGCGTGACGTGTGAGGTTTCGCGGTTCTCGCGCCCCGCCGGGGCGCAGCGCTTTTCGGTTCGGTTATTCCGGTGGTTCCGCTGCGCTTCACCACCGGCTAATTTCTTGCGTGCCTCCGGCACGAAGCGGAGGCGAACAAGGGAGCGCGGCCCGCTGGTCGCATGCCGACGGAACCGCGTAAACGCGGAACTCCAAACCGGGGTTTTCCAACAGGCTCTGAGATGCGCCCTTTGGTTCTTGGCGCTTGGCCATTTCCTTGAGCTTTGAGCTTTAGCCTTGGAGCTTTTCCCCCGTCAGTGCATCTCGACGTCGCAGGTGCCGAGGCCTTTGCGGTAGTAGTTGAATTGCACGTTGGGATGGTCGGCGAGGAGGGACATGGGGACGGCGGCGTCGGCGAGGCGCTGGGAGATCATGAAGGCGGTGAGGCGCTGGCCGAAGGGGTTGTCGTGCGTGCCGGCGTGCCAGATGGAGACTTTCTCGGCTTTCCAAGTTTCGGCGGGGCCGACGGTGATGGCCTGGGTGGGCACGAGGGTGACGTTGCCGCCGCCGGAGGTGCGGGCGTTTTGCGCGATGGTGACGGGGTGCAGATCGACGACGCGGGTGGTGAGCTTGCGGTAGTCGGCGGGGGACGGCGGGGCGTTCTTATATTTGCCTTTGCGTTGGAGGGGATCGTTGAAGGCCCAGTGCTTGATGTCGCCCTGGCCGCCTTGCATGACGACGCAGCGCACGCCGGCGTCCCAGGTCTGGCGGTAGGCGCGGGTGTCGGCTTTGGGGAAATGGAGGTTGGCGTCGGGCATGACGAGTTTGCGGTCGATGCGGTTGAAGCACATTTCGCGGTCGCATTTCTCGAAGGAGAGGGGATGGGTCACGGGGATTTCGCGGCCGTCGAGCACCCATTCGTCCATGCCCCAGAAATGGCCGTCGTGCAGGGGAAGGCCGATTTCATTGATGATACGCGCGACGAGGGGCAGTTGCTCGGTGGGTCCGATGGGGCCGCAGATGCCGGCGGGATTGTCGGGCGTGGCCTGTTTCCACGCGTGGATGTACTCGAGGGCTTCGGCGAGGTAGAAGTCTTCGAGGGTATCGTAGAAGACGACCTTGAAGCCGGGGCGCGAGAGCTTCAGCAACTTCTCGGGCGTGAGCTTGGCGGCGGCTTCGATGATGGCGGTGTCGAGGGTGGTGTAGTCCCACCAGTCGGGTGCAAGGCAGCTAAGTTTGCGTGGCATAGGAGTGATTTGATTGTGGCGATTGTTGGCGGAGAAAACGAAAGCTGTCCACTTTTCAGGGACTACGAACGACGAACCGGGTGACACGGATCACGGATCGCCGACTCCGATCTTTTCCGCTGGGTGGTCTGGATGCTTAGGCCCGGGTGGGGACAGGGCATTCCGAATCTCCTGGACGACGAAATCGAGCTTCAGGGGCTTGGTAATTAAGCCGAGGCGTTCCTCGTGAGAGTACGGCTTGCCGCGCATGCCGCTGCTGACGAAAAAGATCGGGGTGTTCCTGAAGGCCGGTTCGGAGCGCAAGAGGTAGTAGAGGTCTCCACCATCCTGCTGAGGCATGATGACATCGAGGAATATGACATCGGGTTGGAACTGGCGGGCCAGCGCGGGGGCGTCGAGCGGGTTGGTGGTCGAGGCGACCACGAAATCGAGCTTGGTTAGGTTGGCGGTCAACATCCGGAGAAAATTCCAGTTGTCATCGACGAGCAGGATTTTGGTTTTTTCGCTCATGACAATCGGGGGTTAGGATTGGGGGTCGAGGGGGGATAATCCCACCACTCGGGAGCGGGGCAGCTAAGTTTGCGTGCTATAGGAGTGATTTGGTTGCGGGCATTGTTGGTGGAGAAAACGAAAGCTGTCCACTTTTCAGGAATTACAAACGACGAACCGCGTAACAAGGATCACGGATCACCGACTTCGGTCTGTTCCGCGGGGTGTCCTGGTGCCTTGGCTCTGGCCGTTGCCACGGCGTTTTGAATAGAGGCGATGAACCAATCGCGCGGCACGGGCTTGGTGCAGATGTGCAAGTTGACTGGCATGGTTTTGTTCCCAGAGGCCGGGGTCCCCAATATCTCGGTGACGATGAATATCGGAGTGTTCTTGAAGGCCGGTTCGGAGAGCATGAAGTGGAGAACGCAGCTGCTCTGCTGGGTGAGTTCATCGAGAATCATGACGTCGGGTTGGTACTGGCGGGCCAGGGCGGGGGGGGCGAGCGGATCGGTGGTCGCCGCGACATCAAAGCCGTGCTTCTTGAGGGCGGCGGTCAACAGTTGGAGAAAGCTCCAGTCGTCGCCGACGAGCAGGATTTTAACTTTTTCGCTCATGAGAATCGGGAGTATGTTTCTGGGGAAGCGAAAGAAGGGTTTCGCGGTGGCAGGGCATTCCGACCGGTGCTGTCCCAGCCGCGCAGACCGGGATTAAATCGGGCTCCTTAGTCCGGCAGCTTCCCCGCTCCCTACGATTTCGCCGCCGCAATCAGGGCCTTCTGAATTTCGGGGATGAGGACGTCGAGCTTCAGGGGTTTGGGAATGAAGATCATGCCGTTGTTGTAGGTGACCTTGGTGCTGGCGGCGGTGACGAAGAGGATGGGGGTTCTTTTGAAGGCGGGGTCGGCGCGCAGGGTGTTGTAGAGGTCGCCGCCGTCTTGCTGGGGCATGACGACGTCGAGGAGCATGACGTCGGGCTGGAACTGGCGGGCGAGGGCCAGGGCGTCCAGCGGGTTGGTGGTGGTGGCGACCTCGAAACCGAGGCCGTGGAGGTTGGCGGTCAGCATCCGGAGGTAGGCGGCGTTGTCATCGACCAGCAGGATTTTGGTTTTTCCGTTCATGGGATTGTCGGGGTTCAGGATTGGGGGGCGCGAAAGAAGAGTTTGACGCGGACGCCGCCCTCGGGGCGGTTGCGGATGGAGATCATGGCGTTGTGGAGCTCGAGGATTTTGGACACGACGCTCAAGCCCAGGCCGGTGCCTTCGTCGGTGGGTTTGGTGGTGTAGAAGGGGTCGAAAACGCGGGACAGCTTGTCGTCGGGGATGCCTGATCCGGTGTCGTCGATTTCACAGACGACGACGCGGTCGCCGGTGCGGATGCGATCCCAGCCGCGCAGGCCGGGGTTAAGTTCGGCTTCATCTTCGGCCAGGGTTTTCTGGTAGGCGCGCACGCTGAGCGTGCCAAAGCGGGGCATGGCGTGGACGGCGTTGGTGAAGAGGTTGACGAAGACCTGCTCGATCTTGACGCGGTCGATGGTGATGGCGGGGAGATCGTTCTGGAACTGGCGGATGATCTCGATGGAGCGGTTGGCCAGCAGGTGGCTGATAAGTTTGAGGGCGCGCTCGGCAACGGCGGTGACCGATTCGGCGGTGAGTTCGAGTTCCTTCTCGCGGGAGAAATCGAGCAGGCCGCCGATGACGACGTTGGCGCGCTCGATCGCGTCGGTCATGTCCTTGATGACGAGTTCGAGGTCGCCCTGTTTGGCGAAGGGCTGTTGGTTGAGGAACTCGACGCCGAGGCTCAGGACGGCGAGCGGGTTTTTGACTTCGTGGGCGACGCCGGCGGCCAGCCCCGCGACGGAGAGCATCTTCTCGGCTTGAATGAGCTGGAGCTGGGCGGATTTGAGTTCCGCGTTGGCGGCGCGGAGGGCGTCGGCGGAGCGGCGGAGTTCCTCCTCGTTACGTTTCTGTTGGGTGATGTCCCAAAAAATCCCCTGGATGCCAATGGTCGCGCGGTTGGAATCTAGGAGCGGAATCTTGACGACCTGGACGGAGAGTTGGTGGCCGTCGGGGGTGACATGTTGCTCGACGAACTCGAAGAGTTTCTGGGTGGTGATGACACGTTCGTCATCCGCGCGATAGCGGGCCGCCAGTTCGTGGGGGAAGAAATCGAAATCGGTCCGGCCGAGGATTTGGTCGGCGGTCCGGCCGAGTTCCTTGCAAAAGCTGGCGTTGGCGAAGGTGAAGACGCCGTGCAGATCTTTGCGGAAAATATTCTGCGGCAGGCTCTCGACGAGCGATTGGTACAGGGCCTCGGAGTTGCGCAGCCGTTCCTCGGCCAAGCGCCGCTCGGTGATGTCGGAGATGATGCCATCGACGGCGACGACCTCGCCGCGCTCGTTGCGGCGGGGCACCGAGGTGTGTTTGACCCAGCGCAGCCGGCCGTCTTTGTGGAGGATGCGGTGCTCGACCGGGACGGTGGGCAGGCCGGCGACGGCGCGCGCGGCGTCTTCGAGCACGGCGGCGCGGTCGTCCGCGTGGATCATGCGGTACCAGAGCGTGCTGTCGTGGGCGTAATCGCCGGGCCGGTAGCCGGTGACGGCGACGCAGCCGGGACCGTGGCTGGTGACGCCCGCGACGCCGCCCTGGATGGCGACGGTGTAGATGTAATCGGAGGTGGTCTCGATGAGGAGTTTGTAGCGCTGCTCGTTCTCGCGCAGGGCCTCGAGGATACGCTTGCGTTCGAGGGCGTGGTGCAGGGCGCGCAACAAAACGGGGCCATCGACCTGGCCTTTGAGCAGGTAATCCTGCGCCCCGTGATGGACCGCGCGAACGGCGATGCCTTCGTCGTCGTGGCTGGTGAGGATGAGGATGGGGATCTGCGGGACCCGCTCGTAGATGCGGTTGAAGGTTTCCAATCCCTGGCTGTCCGGCAGCGAGAGGTCGAGCAGGACGGCGTTGATCCCGCCCAGGTCGAGGCGTTTGAGGGCGTCGCTCAACCGGTCGGCCCGGTCGAGGGTCGTCTGGGAACCGCCGACCTTGGCGAGCATGACGCGGATCAGGAGCGCGTCGCCGGGATTGTCCTCGACCAGCAGGATTTTCAGCGGCTGGCGCTCGGCGGCGGACGCGGGAGTGGGAGTTGGTGTGGCCTCGCTCACAAGGACAGATTATCGGGTTCCGGGCCGGAGCGCAACGGCGTTGCCGAAGCCTTTAATCGCGGCCACCACCCGGATGGCGTGGCCGTGTTTGGTGGGTTGGCGCCATCGCGCCTGGCTGGCAGGGTGTGGGCGGCGGACTCCGGAGCGCCCGCCGGGTGAGGTGCCCGGAGCAGTGAGTGAAGTGTGGTATCCATGGAATCTTACGCGCCTGCCAGTGGTTGGAGAGTGGGCGTTATGGGGGCGACAAGGCAACGCAAAACCTGAGCCGGGCAGGGGGGGCCTTCCGCACCAGGCGTGATCTATTGTCCCGCGGTCGGGAGCACGACTGTGTCCCAGACCAGCCGCCGCAGCGCGGCTACCGGGGAGGGTGCCATGGGAAACGGCGCGGCGACGATTCAGAATCACGGGAGAAGCGCCGAGCATTGCTTGGCTTTGGAGGTCGGCTGCGCTTCGCCGAGCAATGCCCGGTGCTGCGTTTCAGGAGGAGCCACCACGCCCGAAAGCCGCGCACTGGAACTATGAACCGGCGCTGGTCGGGCGCGCTTTCCTCAGCGCGCCGCCGAGGTCTCGTGGCGTCCGGGTGGCCGACGGCGGGGTGAGGACACCCCGCCTGACCAAGCGCGGTTCATGGAGCGGGAGCGAAGCCCGCAGTGTCCCCCGTAGATTCCACCGGATACCTTTAGGAAGGTGGCAATTCTTACTTCCGCAAATCCTTCGGCAATCGGAAGTAGCCGACCTCTCCCACCACCTTCTGACCTTCGTCGCCCCGCAGCCAGATGAGGTAGCTGGCGATGTCGCCCTTGTCCAAGGCCGGATTGACGTAGATGTAGAGGTAACGCCAGATGGGATAGTGACCCTTGATGACGTTCTCCTCCGTCGGCTCCACTCCCGGCGAGGCTTCGTCCTTCTTGACCTTCAAAGACTTGGCCCCCGCGCCATAAGCCGCGCCGCCGTAACCGATGCCGTGCTTGTCCTTCGCCACGGCCTGCAGCACCGCCGCGGTGCCCGGCATGGTCTGGGCGGCGGCGGCGAAGTCCTTGCCGGCCAGCACATGCTCCTTGCAAAACTCATACGTGCCGGAGCTGTTCTCGCGGCTGTAAACCGTGATGCGCGCGTCCGGCCCGCCCACCTGCTTCCAGTTCGTGGTCTTGCCGCTGAAGATGTCGGCAAGCTGCGCGACGGACAGCTCCTGCACCGGATTGTCCGCGCTGACGTAAACACTCAGGCCGTCCAGGCAGACCTTGTATTCGGTCGGGCGCTTGCCGAACGCCTTGATGCAGGTGGCTTGTTCGGTGGGCTTGATCTTCCGTGAGGCGTTGCACAAATCGGTGCTCTTGTTTTGGAGGGCGGCCAGGCCAGTGCCGGTGCCGCCGCCGGTCACCTGAATCTTCGTGTCCGGATGCTTGGACATGTAGGTCTCGGCCCACTTCTGGGCGAGCACCACGAGCGTATCGGAGCCCTTGACGGTGATGTTGTCGGCCTGCGCCGTGGCAGCGAGCGCGAAGGCTGCCGCCAGCAGCGCGCTGCGGAAGAGAGAGGAGGTCATGTTTTTCATTGCGGCCAGTTTAAGTGGTGAATGTGTCAATCAGATGGCGCTCAAGTTAAGAATTCAGGCGCGCGGATTTAGAAGTTCCACTGCAACTGCATGCCCACGCGGTTCGCATTCTCGGTGGTGGCGTAAGGAAACGTGCGCGTGTTCGTGCGCTCGAAGGAGCGGGTGTAAACCAGGGTCAGCTCCACTTCCGGCCACGGGGACCACTCCAGGCCCAAGTCCAGTTCGTTGATCTTGGAGGCCGGGGCGTTGCCGCCGAACTTGCGGCCGCCATCGAAGTAGTTCCACCGAGCGAAGGGGAACAAAAGCCCGTAGGGGGTTTCCTGCCGGTAGTTCAACTGCACGTAGCCACCGTGCAAGAACTCGGACGTGATGCTGCGGAAGTTGGAGCTCAGTTCCGGGCCTTCACCGACGTTCCATTCAGCCTCGATGCCAAAGGGCTGCGGATACCAAATCGCGTTGATGCCGGCCCGCCGGTCCAGCACCCCGTCCGCCGCCGCCGTGGGCGCGCGCGCCGGGGCACCGATGGCTGACACGGTGGGCACAAACCGCCCATGATACGCGTGTGCGCCCAGCTCAAAGAACTGCCCGTTGTCCAGTTTGAACGGGTAGCTGGCGCGTGCCAGGACGTGCGGCTCGCCATTCTGATCCGACCGGTTTGGCCCCTGGCCGGAGTAGGCACCCAGAGCGACGACGCCGTAATCGCCGGAGCCTTTGAGACCCAGCCGGACCAAATCCTTGAACCGCGCCCGCGCCTCCTGCGAAGCCCACATGAAAAAAACGCCCACATCCCGCTCGCCCTCCGCCGCGCTGTTCAACGCATCGGGCCGCTCCAGCGGCCCACGGTTCTGGCTGGATTGCAGGTTGACCCAGCCGAACGGCACCTTGCTCTGGCCGACGCGGAAACGATACTCCTTGGCCTTGTCCAACGCGATGTCCGCATACAGGTCGCGCATCTGCAAACCCGTGTCGCCCGAGCCGCCCACTGAAGCGTTGTAGTCCGACTGCCCATAGAGAAACAGGTGGTCGGTCACGTCGCCGCTCAGAATGAACCGGCCCCGGCGGATGCCGAATGACTCCGTCTCCCGCACCGTGCGATCCGCCGGCACGTCCAGCTCCGGCCCGCTCCGGCTGAACACATTGTTGAAGCGGAACTGCACATAGCCCCGCAGACTGATGTGCTCATACCACTTGTCCTTGAGCGCGCTCCGCACCAAGGCCGACGAAGTTCCATCCGTCAGGCCCTTCAGCTCCGACACGGCCTTCTTTTGCTGCTGCAAATCGGACTCGATGCGTTGCAAGGCCCGCTCATCCGCCGCCAGCCGGTCCTCAAAACCGGGAGG
This sequence comes from Akkermansia muciniphila, assembly GCA_945861535.1. Classification (GTDB taxonomy): domain Bacteria; phylum Verrucomicrobiota; class Verrucomicrobiia; order Limisphaerales; family BJHT01; genus BJHT01. Next base: position 9,997 of record CAMAUZ010000049.1, read on the forward strand.
GCGGGGGGGCCGCAGGGGCCGCGGGCGCGGCGGGCGTCGGCTCGCTGGCTTTGACCAGGTCCTTGTATTCCTGCTCGGTGAGGGAGCCGCGATCCCGCAGGACCTTGAGCAGCTTGAGCATCGCCTCATCCGCCGCCGAGGCGGTAAACGCCCAGCCGTAGGCGACAGCCATGGCTAAGGCCGCCAGTTTCTTGATCGCCCCGGATAGTTTATGTCGTGTTTGTGTCATCTGTGTTTCGAGCAGGTGAATTTTTGTAACTTTTAACGGGCGGAGGCTGGCGGGGCTTTGTGACAGTCACATGGCTTAATTGTTACAATTGAGTTACAGAAAATTGTCGCCAGGGCGGCGGAGCCGCAACCCAAGGAGCGCGGCTGTGTCCGCCGCGGACCAGCCGCAGCAGCCCTGAAACGTCGTGGGCGCCCGTTGAAACCAGACCCTTCCGTTGCGGCCAACCGGCTGCGGCTGGTGCCCCGCGCAGGCAGCCGCGCTCCGGGAAATCGCCTCGCGGTCTGCAAGGGTTTTGCAGAGTTGCGGTACAGAGTGCCCGTCCGCAGAGCGCACCCGCCGGGAAACAACCTCCGTGGACACACCAACTCCTTTGCGGCGCGACCGCCGAAGACGTGGAGCGCGGCGCTCCCGCCGCCGGAATGGGCGGGCGACAACCGACTTCCGAACCCGCAGTTCCCTCACCTTGCTGCGGCGTGAACGCCGCGCCCCGATCACCGGCAACTCACCGTCCGGGATGGACCGTTCCCTGGCTGCTGCTCCGGTCCAACAGCTTGTCCGCCGTGCCGTGCCGGGAAGACACCACCCCGGGCGAAAACCACCCGCCCAGAAACACCACCACCGTGATGATCACGATGCCCACCCGCTCGACCGGCGTGACTTGCAGGGACACCGACGTCGTGGGGCGCTTGCCGGTGAACAGCGCGAAGTAGGCGCGCATGATGGCGATGCCGTTGAGCATGGCCGCCACCGCGAGCGTGCCGCTGACCCATAGGCCCTGCTCCACGCTGCCGCTGATCAGCAGCTCCATCGGCACAAAGCCAATCGTGCCGGGGAAACCAACGCTGGCGAGGCCGGTGATGAGAAAGCACACCGCGAGTCCCGGCACCTGCTCGTAGTAACCATGATGCTCGTGCAAGGCCAGCGCGCCGAACCGGGCTTCCAGTGCGCGGATGGAAAAAGCCAGGCCCGCCAGCGCCAGCATGGACGACATCCACAAACACAGCGCGGCGGTCAGCCCGTTCGATGTGTGCAGCATCACCGCAAACAGCACCAGCGAAGTCTGGCTCACGCACAGGTGGGCGTAGAATTTTCGCGTCTCGTCCTGCACCACCGCCATGCCGCCGCCATACACGGCGGTGACCAGGCAGGCCATGCTGGCCGCGTCCAGCATCCAGACCGGCGTTGCGGGCAGCAGCAAACGCAACGCGGCCAGCACCTCCAGCAGCGGCAGCACGAACACCATTGCGGCCCCATACTTGGCGCCTTGGAACAGCGTGGGCAGCCAGCCGTGCAACGGTGCGATGCCGCCGCGCAGCAACAGGGCCAGCAGCAGCAGGCCATAGCCCAACTCCTGCCCGTTTTCCGCCATGCGCCAGCCCACGATCAGCAGCGGAACGAACAGCAGCATGTGCAGCAGGAATCCCCGGGCAGGCGCGCCCCGGCTCAGCAAGTCCCACAGTGGCAATAACACCCCCAGCGCGAGCAGCGTGACAATCCCCCAGCCGTCCTGCGCGGTCACCGCACCGAGGTTGACGAAGGCCGCCAGCAGCAGCCGGACGCACACCATCGGGGACACCCGTGACTTCGCGGTGCCCAGCAGGGTGAGGAAATGCAGCAGTGCGAAGGCCGGCAGCATCGGGGCCGCGACTTCATCCACCGCAAAGCCATGCCACGAACGCACGGTTCCCTCCGTGAACGTAAGCCCCGCGCCCGTGGCGCAAGCCAGGGTGCCAATGAGAAAGGCCAGCGAACTGCGGGCCGCCGTGTTCGGCGTCTTGATCAACGCCGCCACCGCCGCGCCCATCAAGGGCAGCAGCAGCGTCAGTTCAAGCCAGGGCCAGGCGGACAAATTCATGACGGTGGGCGGGGTGCGGGCTTGGGCTGCGCGGCCGGCGGACGTTCACCATCCAGCAGCCGCGCCCAGCGTGTTTCCAGCGCGTCCAGCGCCCGGAAACTGGCGACGAACGGACGCGCGACGCACTTGTCGAGGAGGGAATCCAGATAGCCACGCTCCAAGGCGAAACGGTAGAGCCAGCGCTGCAGCCCCGGGGCGAGCCGCCCTTCCCACATCACGCCCTCCTCCCGTGGCCGCGCCCCGATGGCGTTTTCGAGCTGATGATGATCGTGCAGGAGGCTGGGAGCGCGGAGAAATTGCAACGTGCGCAGGCACGCATGTCCCAGCAGATGCACCAGCGCCAGATAGCGGAAGCCCAGTCCAATTTCAGCAATGATGAAACCAACCTGCGTCAACGAGGCAAAGGCCAGCGCGGACTTGATGTCGGTCTGCACGCGCCCGACCAGATAGGCGTAGGCGGAGGTGGCCAGCCCGAGCAGAACCAGGAACACGGAAAGCCAGATGGAGCTGTCCAGCACCGGGCTGACGCGCAACAGCAGGAACACGCCGAGGTGTACCGACAACGCGCCGTAGAACACCGCGCTGGAAGGTGTCGGGCCTTCCATCGCGCGCGGCAGCCAGCCAGAAAATGGGACCAGCGCCGACTTGCCCGCGGCCGCGATGATGAACAGCACCCCCAGCAGGGTGAAGTGCGGCCCAATCAGCAGCGGGTCATGCGCCGGCCACGCGTTCTTGCCCACCAGATGATCGAAGTCTCCTGCCCCGTTGATCTCGTGCATGAGGATGGCCGCCAGCAGCAGCGCCACGTCGCACAGGCGATACACCACCCACACGCGCAGCCCGTTGCGCGGCGGCGAGGGACGCTCGTGGAAGAAGGCGATGAGCAGGACGGAGGAAAGCCCGACCAGCTCCCAGCCCGCGAACAGCGTCTCCACCGTGTCCGAGAGCGAGGCCGTGAGCATGCCCAGCAGGAAGACGCCGAAGAGCACGAAGAAACGCTGATAGCCGCGTTCGCGGTGCAGATAACGCGTGGAGAAGGCCCCGATTGTGGCGCACAGCACCAGGGTCAGTCCGGCATAGGACAGCGACAGCAGGTCGAGCACGAACTCGAACTTCAAATGGTAATGCGGGGTGATGACCCAGTCGCCAAGCTCGATGGGATGCTGGGCGATCCGGTGCCAGAGCATCAGCACGCCCGCCGTCACCGCCGCGAGCAGGCTGATCGTGATGGTCCCCTGAATGAGCCGCCCGATGGTGTGCTCCTGCAGGCGGCGATTGCAGAGAAACGCGCCGAAGAATACCGCCAGCAGCAGCACCGGCGCGGCCACGACCAACAGGCCGAGGCCGGAAAGCACTTTGTCAAAGGCAGGCATGGTGTGGGTTCAGGTCAGGCGGCCGGTTTGATTTCCGCAAACTCCAGATGGTCCCGCCAGCCCGTATACCACTCGCGCGAAGACGCGGCGGTGGGCAGCGGACCCGCCTGCGAAACGTATGGCTCGAACCCGCCCGGATGATAAAGGCTGAGCGCGCCCGTGGCCGGGTCCATCACCGCCACCTGCACCCAGAGATTGGCAACCATCGTCTTGATGGCGGGATTCTTCTCCATGATCGCCAGAAAGGCGGCGGCCGTGGTCTCGATCACAAAGAGCAGCCGCACCGGTTCGTGAATCTCCACCATTTGCCACGGCAGCCCGGTGCGCAGATCACTCATCGCTCCGTCCATCACGCCCAGCAACCCAGTGATGTTGTGCGGCAGCTTGGAGCCGGAACCCCAGCCGGGCGAGTCCACGTAGGAGAAGTAGTATTCCAAGTTGATGCCCGAGCACACCGGCACCACCGCGCCGAGAATGCGCGCCAGAATCGCGGTCTGCGCGTCATCCTGCGTGGGATCATACGAGACGAGAAACGCCCGCCGGTCCAGGAACAACCCGCGCGTGTTCTGCCGCCGACCCACGATGCAGATGGCGTTGGTCGCGTGGCCCCACTCGGGCCGGACCTGCGCGAGATCCTCCGAGCGGCCTTCCATGTGGTGCTTGGCCGCCACAGCCGTCAGTTCCAGCGGCGCGGACCCAAACCGCCGCGCGCGTTCATGCGCGTTGCGGATGACCGCTTCCTCCAACGCCTTCACCGCCACTTGAAACTCGAACCGGTGCGACTCCGGCACGCGGCCCGCATCGGCATAAGTCAGGTTGTCGTTCGCGGTGTTGTGGAGGCCGCCGACGAAGATCGTGTCCTCCGGAATCGCAATGCCGCGCTCCGCCAGGGTCCGGCGCACGCGCGGGTCATTGAGCATCTCCGCAATCGCCCGGGCATTCGGTCCACCGACGCCGCCGCCGCACGCCCCGCAGTCATGCGCGGACTCATGCGGGTTGTTCATGCTCGTCGAGCCGTGGCCGAAGATGAGCACCACCCGCGCGAAGCCCGCAGTCAGGCCGATGTCCCGCAGCAGGCGCTCGGCGATGTTGCCCATCTCCGCTGCCAGAAATCCATGACCTGCTTCATCCGGCGAAGGTGAAAGCGCGCTGCGCTCCAGCTTCAACCGCGTTGCTGGCGGTGGTGCGATGAAGCTGCCGAAGAAACCCCGGAACTGCGCCGTGAGCCGCGGGAACACCACGCGCGCGACCAGCGGCACCGTGGCCAGCAGGCCGAAGGTGGCCGACAGAAACGCGCCGCTGACAATGCGCCGGCTGCCGCCGTGAAAGCTTTGCAGGGCCATCCCCAGCCGGCGGCGCGTGCTGCTGCGGCGGCGCTCCTCCTCCTGCAAACCGCTCTCCACCGTCTCGGAAACCCAGTGCTGCGGCCGCACGACCACCGGACAGAGCGGCACGAAGTCCGCCGCCGCCGCGCCCCGGTAATACATGACCACGCCGAAAAATCCCGCCGCGCCAAAGGTCTCCGCCGTCGGTGCCACCTCCTCGACATGCCGCCGGATGGATTCCTCCCGCTCGTCGATGCAGAAGACCGCCTGAAACGACGGCCGTCCCGACGGCTTCGCCGGACGCCCGGCGCGCGCGGCCAGCGCATCCAGGGTCTGCACGCGGAACCGATGTTCGTAGGCGAGGTGGAACAACCGGCGACGGTCCAGCTCCGTGAATCCCTCCACCTCCGCGACCAGTTTCCTCCACGCCGGCGGCTCCAAGTGGAACAGTTGCTCCGGCGTCCAGCCCAGCACCTGTGCGAGTTGGAACAACAGAAACGCCCGCTGCTTGTTCTGGTTGGGCTGGGTGCAAGGCAGCCGGGGAATCAACTCCGCGCGCAAGGACGCCAGCGGGCCGCGATAGTCCAAAGAAGCCTTGCTCGCCGCGCGCAGGGCAAAGCGCTCCAACAGCAGCCGCCCCGCCAGAAACTCAAGCAAACTGTCCTGTGGCACCGCGTGGTGGACGCGGTCAGCCCGTTGCTCGACGTGCCAGATCATCCCGCCCCAGCCGCGCAGGGCGAGCAGCGTCGCCGACAGGAATTCCTCCACCTCCGCCTCGCCCACCCCCAGATCGTCGAGCGATTCTTGCAAGCACGCGAGCGCCGGCACGTTGCCCGCCCGCAAACGCCTTGCCTCCGCCCCGAGGCCCTTCAGCCACCAGGTGGACGCCAGCCCTCCGGTTTGATGCAGCGAGATGAAGGCATGGAAAAAACCGCGATCCCGCTCGGGCAGTGCCTGGGGCGCAATGCCTTGATCGAGGAAGGCCGCGCAGAAGCGGATGAGCACCTCATTGACGAGCAGGTCACTGTCCATGCCGCCCAACGCGCCCAGAACATCGCGATGCCGAATGTGCGGCCGGACCGGCGGCGTGAGGTCCACGGCGATGCGCACGCCCTCACAGCAAACTTCCCAGAGCGCGGACAGGGTGAACGCCTCCCAGGTCTCGCCGCTCCAGTCTTCGATACGGGTGGCCTTGAAGCGGGTGAACAGCCCGTCAATCCAGGCGGGATGCTCCACGTCCGTCAGCGCGCCGCGCAGCCGCCGCATGACCCAATGCCGCGTCTCGGTGATCAGCCGCAGCCGTTCGACTTCGGACACATCGGCGCGCGCCTTGAGCAAGGCATCCGTCTCCGCCATGAACCAGTCCAGCTCCCGCCCATCGCCGCTGCGGAGCGGGTGCTGGAGCATGGCCAGCCACAGGTCGAGTCGCGTGGACTGGGCATGGACCCGCACGCCCGCCTGCGCGCCCAAGTCCCGCTCCACCACGGCGCGCAGCTCCGGAAACAGAATGCGCCCGCGGCTTAACTCCTCCCGGTAACGGTCCTCGCTCAGATACGGCTCGCATCCAAACACGCCCGCCCCCGTCCGCACCGCCACATCGAAGGTCTGATGCTCGAAGGCGTGCAGGGTGTTGTGGTGGATGAAGACGCCGATGGGTCCCTGCGCGGGCAGCAGATGCGCGGCATGCCGGATCTGCCCCGCCAGCCGCTGCAACCCGGCCGGCACCGCGTCGGCGGAGGCTGCTGCGTGGGCTGAGGCGGGGCTGTTCATGAGTTGTTTAAGAACAGCCGGCCCGGTGCCAGCTACCTGCCCGGAAACGATTTCTCGCTCCGGGGTTTGCCCGCTGCCGCCGGCTGATACCACTCCTCGTGGGTCTCATCGATGTCCACATGGCCACCGGTTTTCTCGTGGTTCTCGCGCCAGCCGTGCAACGCCTCGAACGCAGAGTGATCAATGAAATCCACCGCCAGATCGATGTCCACCGGACGCCCGGCGGGAATGCGCGACAGCTCCGCGTTGAGCTTCGGCACCGACGCGAACGTCAGCGTGCCCTCGATGCGCACATGCCACTTGCCCTCGCGCTCCTCCATCGTCACCTGCGTGTTGGAAAGCCGGCGCAGGGCGAAGAAGACGGACAGCGCCAGGCCGATGCCCACGCCGGCCAGCAGGTTGATGCCCGTCACGCCCAGCACCGTGGCGAAGTAGATGGGATGCTCGCTGTGCGTTCTCAGATCCCGGATATGATTCATGTTCACCAGGTTCACGCCCACATACACCAGCAAGCCGGCGAGCACCGCCAGCGGGATCTGCTCGATGACGCCGCCGAGGAAGGCGGCAAAGAGCAGAATCCACACGCCGTGCAAAACGGCGGACCAGCGGCTGGCCCCGCCCGCCGTGATGTTGGCCGAGGAGCGCACGATGACGCCGGTGATGGGCAGGCCACCCATCAGGCCGGAGACGAGGTTGCCCGCGCCCTGGGCGGAGAGTTCCTTGTCCAAGTTGGAGCGCGGACCGGAATGGAGCTTGTCCGTGGCCACGGCGCAGAGCAGCGATTCGATGCTGGCGATGAGCGCGACCGTGAGCACGGCGATGGCGAACGCGCCCCAGTCCGTCGGCAACGCCAGCTTGGTGAACTCGAACTTGTCCGGCAAATCCACGCGCTTCACATCCAGCTTCATCAGGATGGAAACCACGGTGCCCACCACCACCGCCACCAGCGGTCCCGGAATGGCCTTGAGCGTCGGCACCTTGAGCCTCTTCCAGACAATCAGGATGCCGATGGTCAGGAAGCCGAGCGTCGCCGCCGCGCCGTTCACCGCGCCGATTTGTTGCGGAATGCCGATCAAGTTCACCAGCGGCGAGCTTTTCGGCCCGCCGCCGAGCACCACATGGATTTGCGCCAGCGCGATCGAGATGCCGATGCCCGCGAGCATCCCATGCACCACGGCGGGAGCGATGATCAGCGCCCCGCGCGCCACCTTGAACCAGCCCATGACCAACTGCACCACGCCCGCGCAGGCGGTGATCACGCACATCGTCTGCCAGCCGAATTGCGCCACCAGCCCCGCCACCACCACCGTCAGGCCGGCCGCCGGTCCGGACACCTGCAGCGGCGAGCCCGCCAGCAAGCCGGTCACGATCCCGCCCGCCACCGCGCCAATCAGCCCGGCCACGATGGGCGCACCCGAGGCCAGGGCGATGCCCAGCGAAAGCGGCACGGCGACGAGGAAGACAACCAAGGAAGCGGGCAGGTCACGGCGAAGGGTGTTGGTCATGGAACGGCGTATATCGGAACAGCAATTGTAACCAGGAACAGATTCGGGGTGGATTCAATTCTCGCAGGGCGCTGTGGCGCAAGCCCTTTATCCCGCAATTCTCTCCCCTGGGCGCAGCTCAGTTTTTTGCACGCGGCTTGGCGTCCGCGCCAGCCGGGTGGGGCAGGCATCCTTGCCTGCCAGTTGGCGGGGCATCCCTGCCCCGTGTTCCCAGTGCGGCGGGGTGCTCGGCCAGAGAAACGGGCGGCAGGGATGCCGCCCGAACTGGCAGGCAAGGATGCCTGCCCCACCGCGCCCGCGCGCGTGGCCCAACTCAACGAGCGCCCAGCGAACCGCCCTGATAGTCCAGCGCGGCGCGTTGCAGGAGATACTCGTAGCGGGCGGTGGCCTGGGCGATTTCGGCGGTGGTGAGGTTGAGCTGGGCCTGGCTGAGTTCGGTGATGCTGCTGGCCCCGAGTTTGTAGCGGGCGGCGGCAAGGTCATGCGCGCTGCGGGAGTGCTCGAGCAACTTGGCCGTCAACGCCAGACGTTCATGCGCGTGCCGGGCGCGCAACACCGCCAGCCGCACGTCGCGGATGACGTTCTGCTCCTCGTCCTTCACGGTTTCCTCCGCGGCGCGGGCCTTCAACTCGGCCTCCTTCTGCCGCGCCGTGTCCCGACCGCCGGTGAACAGCGGCAGATTCAGCACCAAGCCGGCGGTGGCGTAGGTATCCTCCATGCGCCGGTCGTGGACGGGGATGACGCCCACGCCGGCCAGCACGTTGACCGTCGGGTAATGCGCCGCGCGGTCGGCGCGCGCCTGCTTTTGCGCGGCGTCGCGCTCGGCGCGCAGGCGGTCCAGCTCCGGCCGGCGGCGCAAGGCATCCGCCACGAGCGGCGCGGCGTCCTCCGGCGGACTGGCGGGCACCGGCTCCTCGGCCAGCGCATACGTCCGCGATTCACGTTCGCCGAGCAGCGTGCCCAACGCCGTGAAGGCGGCGTCGAGGTCGTTGTGTGCGCGGAGTTGGAGCAGGCGCGCCTCCTCCAGCGCCACGCGGGCGAAGCTCACGTCGAGGTCGGACTTCAACTGGTTCTTCGCCAGCGCGCTGACCTGGTCGAGCAACGTCTGGCGGGTGGTGACGGTCTGGTCCACCACCCGCAGGACGGACTGCGACTGCTGCGCGCCGAAGTAGGCCGCGCTGACGGCGAGCACGAGCTGCGCACGCACGGTGTCGGTGCCGGCCTCCTCGGCGCGGGCCTTGTCCTTCGCGCCGCCGAGCAGGTTGTCCGTGCGGCCAAAGTCGGTGAGCAACTGGCTGACGTTGAGGCCGCCCGCCACGCGCTCGAAGATGGCCGGGTTGTTGATGCCGCCGGGCGCACCGTAGCGCGTGTTCGCGTCCGCCGCGCCGACGGCGACCGCGCTGAGGGTGAAGGTGGGCAGAAGCGCGGCGCGGGTTTGCTGCACGGCCTGCCGCGCGGCGAGGGCCTTGAACTCGGCGGCGGTGATGCGCGGATGCTGGCGCAGCGCGAGGTCGCGGGCTTCCTGCAAGGTGAGCTTCTCGGCAGCGCCAAGCTCCCCGCTCCAAGCGCCCAAGAAACACCAGGCTCCAAGCGCCAGGGTCAAAACGCGGAGGGTGCTGCCGTGGCGGAGCGCCGAGCATTGCCCGGCTTCGCGGCGGCCACCACCACCGGCCGGGCATTGCCCGGCGCTCCGATTCTTGGAGCTTGGAACTTGGAGCTTCATGGGAGTTTGGGTTTGGGTTTGGGGAATCTCTTTCATTGCCATCAAGCTGCCGGTGTTGCCGCGGTCGCCGGTTCCTGCCGGCCATAGACCAGCAGATACGCCGCCGGCACGATGAACACGGTGAGCACGAGCGACACGGCGAGGCCGCCGATGATCGCCATCGCGAGCGGCGCGTAGGCCTCGGCGCCCGTGCCGAGTTTGAGGGCCATCGGCAGCAGACCGAAGAGCGTGGCGAGGGAAGTCATCAGCACCGGACGGAGGCGGACGCGGCAGGCGAGGGCGACGGCTTCGCGGACGGTTTTGCCATCTTCGCGCAGGCGGTGGATGAACTCGACGATGAGGATGCTGTTGGAGAGCACGATGCCGACCATCATCAGCACGCCCATGAGTGACATGACATTGAGCGAGGTGCCGGTGGCCCAGAGCGTGAGCAGCACGCCGGTGAGACCGGTGGGCACGGCGAGCAGAATCAGCAAGGGGTCCACGAACGACTGGAATTGCGCGACGAGGATCAGATAGACCAGCACGACGGAGAGCAGCAGGCCGATGCCGAAACTGCGGAACGAGGCCTCCATCCCTTGCACCATGCCGCGGACATAAATGCGGACGCCCTCCGGCAGCGGCGTCTCGGCGATGATCCGGCGCACGTCGCGCGCGGCGCGGCCGAGGTCTTCGCCGTCGGGTGCGACGAAGACATTGATGACGCGGCGGAGTTGGTAATGGTTGACCTCGGTGGGCGCGCGGGCGGTGGTGATTTTGCTGACGGCGTCGAGGCGGGTGCCGCGTTTCTGGCCCGCGGCGCGGAGGGGAATGGCCTGCAGGTCGCCGAGATCGCTGATCGAGTTCTCGGGATATTGCACGGTGAGGATGTAGTCGTTGCCGCTCTTGGGATCCACGAAGTAGCTCGGGGCGATCATCGAGCCGGAGGTGAGCGCGGTGATCACGTTTTGGATGACCTCTTTCGAACTGAGTCCGAGTTCGGCGGCGCGGGCGCGGTCCACGTCGAGTTTCAAGGCCGGGTAATCAATGTCCTGCGGCACGAGCACATCGCTGATGCCGGGGAGCGCGCGGATTTTGCCGGCGAGTTCGGAGGCGAGGGCGTGGGTGGCCTCGAGGTTGGAGCCGGTGACCTGGATGTCGATGGGCGCCGGGAGGCCGAGGTTGAGCACGGCATCGACGAGGCCGCCGGCCTGGAAGTAGGCGCTGAGTTCAGGCAGGTCGGTCTGGAACCGGCGGCGGACGCGGGCCATGTATTCGTAGCTGCCGTGCTTCCGCTGCTTCTTGAGGCTGACCTGCACGGTGGCGGTGTGCTGGCCGGAGTTGCTCGTGTAGATGGAACTGAAGCCGGGCTGCACGCCGATGTTCGCCACGATGACGTCGATGTCCTCGGGCGCGACTTCGGCCCGGATAATGGCCTCGATTTTGGTGGTGTATTTCTCGGTGATTTCCACGCGGGTGCCGGTGGGAGCCTTGAGATTGATGACGAACTGGCCGGGGTCGGTGCGCGGGAAGTAGGCGACGCGCAACGCGGGGTACAGCCCGAGGCTCAGGAGAAACACACCGATGATGGTCAGCACCGTCGCGACGGGCCGGTGGAGCGCGAGGTTGAGCGCGCGGTCGTAGCCGCCGAGGAAGGTGTGGAACTTGAGGTTGAACCAATGATTGAAGCCGCCGCCTTCGCTCGGGTCGTGGTCGTGTTTATGACCCTTGATGAACTTGGCGCAGAAGACCGGCACGACGGTGAGCGCGACGATATACGAGGCGAACATGGAGAAGATGACCGCCAGCGCCAGCGCCATGAAGAGGAAGCGGCTCACGCCGTAGAGCAGCGTTACGGGGAAGAAGACGACGACCGTGGTGAGCGTCGCGGCGAGCACGGGCAGGGCCATTTCGCGGCCCCCTTTTTCGGCGGCGACGGCGGGCGTTTCGCCGAGTTCGAGGTGGCGGAAGATGTTTTCGAGGACGACGACGGAGTTGTCGATCAGGCGGCTGAAGGCCAGCGCGAGGCCGCCCAGCACCATGGTGTTGATGGTCGAGTCGCCGAGGGAGAGCGCGAGAAAGGCGGCCAGCGCCGAGAGCGGAATCGAGAGGAACACGGCGAGCGTGCCGCGCAGGCTGCCGAGGAAGACGAGGATCATCACGCCGGTGAGCACGAGGCCGATGGCACCTTCGTGCAGCAGGTTCGAGATGGCGTCGCGGACGAAAACGGACTGGTCGAAGACGACGTTGGCGAGCAGTTCCTTGGGCACGTCCACGAGGCTCGCGAGCTTTTCCTTGATGCCGTCCACCACCGCGATGGTGTTGGCGTCACCGCCTTGTTTGAGGACGGGGAGATAGACGGAGCGCTGGCCGTCCACGCGGACGACATTGCCCTGCAATTGGTAGGCATCCTTGGCGATACCGACATCGCCGACGAGGACGGAGGAGTTGCCCACGGTTTTGAGCGGGAGCTTGTTCACGTCCTCAACATCGCGGAGCTGGGAGTTGGCATAGACGTTGTAGGTGAACGGGCCGAGGCGGACGTCGCCGGCGGGGAGGATGAGGTTCGAGTCGTTGACGGCGCGGACGACATCCATGACGGAGAGCTGGTGGGACTCGAGTTTCAGCGGGTCCACATAAACCATGATCTGGCGATACTTGCCGCCGAAGGGTTGCGGCACCGAAGCGCCGGGGACGCCGGCGACTTGGTTGCGGACGGCATATTGGCCGGTGTCGCGGAGCTGGGTTTCGGTGAGGCCCTCGCCTTTGAGCGTGATGAGGCAGACGGGGAGGCTGGAGGCGTCGAACTTGAGCACGACAGGCGGCAGCGTGCCGGGCGGCAGGCGGCGGAGGTTGGCGGAGGCGAGGTTGGCGATGGTGCTGACGGCGGTGTCAGCGTTCTGGCCGGGCTGGAAATAAATCTTGATGAGGCTCACGCCGGGCAGGGAGCGGCTCTCGATGTGTTCGATGCCGCTGGCCAGCGTGAAGAAGCGTTCGAAGCGGCCGGTGATGTTGTTTTCGATCTGCTCGGGCGGCATCCCGGTGAAGAACGTGGCTACGACCACGACGGGGATGTTGATTTTCGGGAAGAGATCGACCGGCATCCGCACCAGGCTGGTGATGCCGATCACGCAGGTGAGCAGGCACGCGACGATGGTGAGGTAGGGATAACGCAGGGCGAAGCGGGTCATGCGGGCGGTGCTCCTTTCAGCGCGGCGCGGAGGCGGGCGACGGTGAAGTCGGGGGACTGGCAGAGTTCGATCAAGCGCCGGTCGGAAGCGATCAGGCGGGCGGCGGCGGCGGGGATTTGCGCCGCAATGGCGGGCGGGACGCCGAGCACGCCGTGGCGGTCGCCGTGGAGGAGGTCGCCGGGCCGGATGGTCAACCCGCCGACGACGACCGGTTGGCCGAAGTCCACGAGATGCACGTAGGCGTGCGAGACGGCGACGCTGCCGGCGAACACCTGGAGGCCGGTGGATTCGATGCCGGGGAGGTCGTGCGCGGAGCCGTTGGTGAGGACGCCGACGCACCCGAGGGCTTTGAAGATGTGCGCATGAACTTCACCGAGGAACGAGCCGAGGCCGAGGCGTTCGCTCGCGTCCTGGATGACCACGATACGCGGGGCGGGAAGTGCGAGGAGTTGATCCCACCAGTCGTTGCGTTCGATGGGCGGGCGGCCATCGATCGGCGGGCCGGAGGCGCGGATGCGGAGGGTGAAGGCGTGGCCGACGAGCGGGGGCAACTGCGGAAACAGGCAGTGGATGGAGGGGTCCGTGAAGCCTTCGTTGCGCAGGCGGACGCCGAAGGTTTCGATGGCGTTGGCGACGGTGCAGGTGTCGAGGCGGCGCAGGGCGGTGAGGGATTCGGGGGTGAGCGGGGTGGTCATGGGCGAGGTGTGCGCGTGGCATGGCGGACGGGCGGGAGGGACGTGCTCCTGGTAGCCGCCGACGTGAGGAGGCGGAGGCCCCCGTCCAGCGACGCAGGACGCGTACTAGAGCGCTGAACCGCGATAGGTAGGGCGCGTCTGTCCTCAGCGCGCCGCCGCACCGTGCGAACATCCCCCCGGCGCGCTGAGGACAGACGCGCCCTACCACTAGGCTCAGGGAAAGTTTTCACAGGCAGTTGGTTCAGTTCGCCGTGGGCAGTTCGACGAGTTTGGTTTCCACCTTCTGGCCTGGTTTCAACTGGCCGCGGCCGCCGATGATGACGAGGTCATTTTCCGCGAGGCCGGCGAGCACTTCGGCGAGATTGGCGGTTTCGAGGCCGAGTTTCACGGCGCGTTCCTCGAAGGCGCCGGCGGCGTTGACGCGGCCCACGGTGCGCGGGTTGCCGCGCGAGAGTGCGGTCTGCGGGACGGTGAGAACCTTTTCCCGCCGGTCGAGAACCAGTGCGACGTTAGCGTACATTCCGGGAATGAGTTCGCGGTCGGGGTTCGGCACGTCCACTTGCGCCTCCATGCTGCGCGTCGCGGCGTCCACTTCACCGGCGATGCGGGAAACGGTGCCGGTGAGTTTGCGGCCGAGATTGGGCACGGTGATTTCGACCGTGGCACCCGGCTTCACGCGCGCGACGTGGGAGGCGGAAACCGGGAAGACCAGCCGCAGTTTGTCCACCGACACGAGCCGCACAATCGGCACGGCGGGCGCGCTGGGGGACAGGCCGCCGCGCACCAGGTCGCCGACATCCGAGAAGCGCTTGGTGACCATGCCCGCAAACGGTGCAGTGATCCGCGTGTAAGTCTGCTTGGCCTCGAGCCGGTGGATGTCGGCGGTGGCAACGAGCACGCCGTCCCGCACCGCGAGGATGGTGGCCTTGGCGGCGGAGAAGCCGGCGCGCGCGGAGGCTTGCACGGCGCGGGCTTCGTCCACAGCCGCGGCGGCGGTGCGCTCGCGGGATTGCGCGACGTCGAGTTCCTGCTGCGCGACGAGGCCGGGCTGGGTTTTGCTGACGGCGAGAAAGCGGTCGTAGGTCTGGTGCGCCTCGGCGTAGGCGGCGTCGGCGCGCTTGAGGCCGGCGTCGGCGCGGGCGATGTCCAGCTCGGCGCGGCGGGCGTCTTCCTCGGCGCGTTTCACGTCTTCCTCGGTGCGATGTTTGATCGCCTGGGCGCGTTCCAATTCTTCCTTGAACTCGGGGATTTCAATGGCCGCGATGAGCTGGCCGTTGGTCACGCGATCGCCGACATCAGCGTTCATCTGCTGCACAAAGCCGGCGACGTGCGCGTGCTGGTCGATGTCTTGGAAGGGTCGGAACTCGGCATCGAAAACAATTTCGCGGCTGAGATTTGCACGCGTCACGTGGGTGACGGCGACGATTGGGGTTTTCGCGCGGGACGACTTGTCCGCGGTCGCCGCATCGCCGTTGGATTGGTGGCAGCCAGTGAATCCGGCGGCGAGTGCGGTGGAGATGAACAGTGTGCGGAGGAATTTTCGGGAAATGTTAAGAGACGACATGCGCGCCCTCCTTTTTGATTTCAGCGGTGGCCAGCGGGAGTGTGACTTTGAAACGGGAGCCGCGGCCTTCTTCGCTGCTGACTTCGACCTGGCCGCCGTGTGCGACGCAGATGGCTTTGACAATGGACAGCCCGATGCCCGCGCCGCCCATGGCCCGGGCGCGCGCCTTGTCCACGCGGAAGAAACGCTCGAAGACACGGGGCAACGCATCGGCGGGGATGCCGATGCCCGTGTCGGCGATTTCGAGCACAGCCTGGCTGGCGTCGGTGCTGGTGCGCAGATTCACGCGGCCGTCGGCGGGGGTGTATTTGATGGCGTTGTCCAGGAGGTTCACGACGACTTGTTTGAGGCGCGCGCGGTCGCCCACGACGGGGACTTCGCCGTCGGCGCGGCAGGTGACGGTGATGTGCTTGTCCTCGGCGAGGAGGCACATCTGCTCGGCGGTGCTGGCGACGAGCTGGGCGAGATCGAAGCGGACCGACTCGGCCTGTGCCTCGCCGGCGTCCAGGCGCGAGAGGGCGAAGAGGCTCTCGACGATTTTCGTGAGCCGCTCGACTTCTTCGAGCGCGCTGCCAATGCGTTCCGGGAGGTCAGGGGCCGGGGGCGACTGCGTGAGGAGGGATTCGAGTTCGCCGCGGATGATGGTCAGCGGCGTGCGCAGCTCGTGCGAGGCGTCGGCCATGAAGCGCAGGTTGTGTTGAAAGGCGACATCCAGGCGGCTGATCATGTGGTTGAGGGCGGCGGAGAGCCGTTCGAGTTCGTCGCCGGTGCGCGCGACCGGCAGCCGTTCGATGAGGTTGTGTTGAGTGATCTGCTCGGCACTGCGGATGATCCGCTCGACCGGGGCGAAGGCCCGCCGGGCGAGGAACCAGCCCCCGCCCAACGCTCCCGCAATCACCAACGGAAACGCCAGCGCCAGAGTGAACAGCCAGTCGCGCATCACGGCCTGCGCCGCGGCCAGCGGGGCACCGGCTTCGACGGTGTAGGCGGGCGCGCCGGCGGCGGGGTGGGGGACGGTGACGATGAGGAGGTCGTTGCCGTCCGCGGGCTGTTCGATGCGCGTGAACGTTTTTTTCACCGGCTGCGGCACGGGCGCGATCAGCGCCGGATCAAAGCTGGCATCGCGGGGCGCGGCGGAGGTGTAGAGCACGCCGCGGTCGCGGTGGGTGATGCGGATGAAGCGGCTGTTGATTTCCGGTGCGTAACGGTCGGTGATTTCCTGCGGGAGCGCGGCCTCGCCGGTTTCAGGCACGCGGGCGACAAGGGTGTCGGCGATGACGCGGGCGCGTTTGCTCTGCGAATCCGCGAGGCTGCGGTGGAGATGGTGACGCATTCCGAAATAGAGAAACACCCCGAGCAACAGGAACGCCGCCGTCAGGAGCGCCGCGTACCACGCGGTCAATTGGAAGGTGATCGAGCGCGGGTTCATGCGGCGGTGGCGGCGGGTTCGCTGACGGAATAGCCCACGCCGCGCACGGTGCGGATGAGTTTCTGCGGATGCGGATCATCCACCTTGGCGCGCAGGTGGCGCACATAAACGTCCACGATGTTGGTCAGGCCTTCGAAGCTCTGATCCCAGACGTGCTCGATGATCATGGTGCGCGAGAGGACGCGGTCGGCGTTGGCCATGAGGTATTCGAGGAGCGCGTATTCCTTGCTCGTGAGGTCGATGCGTTTGTCGGCGCGGCGGACCTGCTGGGTGAGGCGGTCGAGTTCGAGGTCGCCGACGCGCAGGACATTGGTGCGGGTGGCGGAAACGCGGCGCAGCAGGGCTTTCACGCGCACGAGCAATTCCGCGAAGGCAAACGGCTTCGTCAGATAATCATCCGCGCCCGCCTCGAAGGTCGCGACCTTCTCCGCCGTGGCGTCGCGCGCGGTGAGCACCAGCACGCTCACGTCGCGGCGGTTGCGGCGGAGGCGCTGCAGGAGGTCGCCGCCGGAGAGGCCGGGCAGCATCAGGTCCAGCACCACGAGATCGTACTGACAGGCGTTGAGCATCTCCCAGCCGCTGGTGCCGTCGTGGGCGACATCCACCGCGAAGCGCTCCGCCCGCAGGCCGCGCGCGACGAAGTCGGCGAGCTTCTTTTCATCTTCGATTACGAGCAGGCGCATGGGGCGAGAAAATCGGGGGACACGCGGAGGCTAGGGGCGGCGCGGGGTGGCGTCAGCATCTGGTTTGGTGGGACGCGGTGGGGAGTGCGGACGGCGTGGGCTGCGCGCCGGGACGTAGCCGCCGACGTGAGGAGGCGGATGGGACGTCACTCGCGGGCCGTCCGCCTCCTCACGTCGGCGGCTACGAGATTGAAGCTTTCTGGAGCGCCCTCGCACCGCGTTGCTCCGGGCGGCGAGACGCCGCCGGAACTCGCCGGCGAGGACGCCTGCGGTACGGGGCGTTGGGCGGGCGCTGGATTCCATAAGTGTCATCGTGTTCGGGATGACGCTGTCATGCGCGGATGAACGGGGCATGAGCGGAAGATTAAAAAATGTTCATCCAGAGATGCGGCGGGCGAGGGCGTGCGGCGCGGTGGGCGCACGGCATTCATGTCGCTTCAGCGTGCCGCGTCGGCGCGGGTGCGAACGCGGTTCGGCGTGTGGACGCTGAAGCGGCGTGAACGCCGCGCGCCCTTGTAGCGCAGGTTTCTAAACCTGCTGTGTCGCCGACTTCCAAGTCGGCAGTGTGTTGGCCTCGCCGGACGCTTTGCGGGTTTAGAAACCCGCTATACAGCAGGCTTGGAAGCCTGCGCTACAAAATGAGGGTGAAATATCCGGGCCAACCCGGTGCGCCGTGCGAACGCTGAAGCGGCGTGAACGCCGCGCGCCGAAGTGGTCAGAGCGCCGCTTGGTAGAGGGCGCGCAGGTCGGCGGGGGTGACGGGAACGGCGTTGGTCTTGTGGCACGGGTCGTCCCAGGCCTGGGCGACGAGGGCGTCGAGGTGCTCGGGTTTCACGCCGTGGTCGCGGAGTTTGGTGTGGAGACCGAGGTCGGCGAGGAAGGTGGCGAGGAAGGCGATGGTGCGCGCGTCGGCTTCGGCGGCGTCGCATTTCAGCACGTCGAGTCCGCACGCGGTGCCGACGCGGCGGTAGAGGCCGGGCTGGCGCGCGGCGCAGAAGTTCAGGCTGGCAATGAGGCAGAGGGCGTTGGCGAGGCCGTGGTGCAAGCCGCAGATCGTCGAGAGCGGGTGCGCGAGGGAGTGGATGACGCCGAGGTCTTTCTGAAATGCGACCGCGCCCATCGCGGCGGCGACGAGCATTTTGCCGCGGGCGTCGAGGTCGGTGCCGTCGCGCACGGCGCGGGGCAGGGCGTCCACGATGAGGCGGATGCCCTCGAGCGCGATGCCGTCGCACATCGGGTGGAACGTGGGGCAGGTGAAACTCTCGATGCAGTGCGTGAGCGCGTCCGCGCCGGTGGCGGCGGTGAGTTTCGGCGGGAGACCGACGGTGAGTTCGGGGTCGAGGATGACGAGTTTGGCGAGCAGCTCGGGGTGGAAGAGGACGGCCTTGCGGTGCGTGGCCCCGAGCGTGATAACGGAGCTGCGGCCGACTTCGCTGCCGGTGCCGGCGGTGGTGGGAATGGCGATGAACGGGGCGAGGCCGGACCAGTCGGGTGCGTCGTAAAATTTCGCGAGGTCGAAGCCGGGACGTTTCACGAGCAGGCGCGCGGCTTTGCCGGCATCGAGCGCGCTGCCGCCGCCGATGGCAATGATGCCGTCGCAGCGGTGCTCCAAAAACAGCGCGGCGGGTTCGCGTACGTCGGCCTCGGTTGGGTTCGGATGCACGCCGGAGTAGAGGAACCAGTCTGTGCCCTGACTCGAAGCGCCGAGGGTTTTCACGAGGGCTTGGAACGCAGCGGTGGTGACCAATCCGGCGTCGGTGACGACGAGCGGGCGCTGGATGCCGAGGCGCAACATCCGGGCGGGCAATTCCGCGAGCGCGCCCGCGCCGAACAGCGTGGGCGTGGGGAAGGAGAAGGTGACGAGCGGTGACGACATGGCGGCGAAGGTGCGGGATTTGCGGGCGGGCGTCGAGGGAAACGGGGACGGAGGGCGAAGCTCAAAGCTCAAAGCTTAAAGCTCAAGGGAAACACCAAGCTCCAAGCCCCAGGTGTCGTGGGGTGGGCCAATTGTCGGGATGCCGGGATGGGTGAGGCGGGCACAAGACAACGCAGAGGTGGGAAGGGATCAGAGGCGCGGCGGAAGCGTGCCGGGTGCCGCAAGTCGGTCCCGGAGTGCGCCCGTCGGCGGGCGCAGCGACACGTCGGTGCCGAGCGGTTGCCGGTTTATCCCAGCGCCCTCGTGCGTGTGGACGCCGCTGTGGCCGGGGACGGCCACACTCCGGGGTGCTGGGGATGGGAAGAAGTCTTGCGCCGGGTTGGTGGGCGGAAGAGCCTCGCGGCGATGGATATTTTGCGGACGACAAATGGTTGGGCTGAGGCTCCTGGTCGGGGCTCGAGGAGGCATTTCTCCGGTGGGAGTTTTCGGTGGGGTGGTTGGGAGGAGTGCGTGGATCAGCGGCGGGTTTGTTTTGCGTTGTGAAGCTTCAGCGTTTTCAGGAAATCGCGGGGCGGTATCCGGACTTGCGGGTCGCGTTGGTGGGGGATTTTTGCCTGGACCGGTATCTGGAGATTGATCCGGCGCGGCGGGAGGTCTCGATTGAAACGGGGCGCGAGGTTCACAACGTCGTGCGCGTGCGCAGTCAGCCGGGCGGGGCGGGGACGATCTTGAACAATCTGGCGGCGCTCGGCGTGGGCACGATTTATCCGGTGGGTTTTTGCGGCGAGGATGGCGAGGGCTATGAGTTGTTGCGGGCGTTGCAGTCGCGGAAGGGCGTGGAACTGGGTCACTTTTTGCAAACGCCGGCGCGGCGGACGTTCACGTATTGTAAGCCGCTGGTCGTCGGGTCGGACGGGCCGCCGGTGGAGTTGAATCGGCTCGACAGCAAGAACTGGACGCCCACGCCGCCGGAGATTGAGCGCACGCTGGCCGGAGCATTGCGGGGACTTGCGGCGGCGGGAGGAGTGGACGCGGTGATTTTGCTGGATCAAGTGGATTTGCCAGAGACGGGAGTGGTGACGCGGGCGCTGCTGGAGGTGGTGCGCGCGATCGCGCGCGAGCGGCCGGAGTTGCTCGTGCTCGCGGACAGCCGGCGCGGGCTGCGGGAATTCCCGCCGGTGACTTTTAAGATGAACGCGGCGGAACTGGCGCGGCTGACGGGCGCGGAGGGAGTGCCGGGTGCGCTGGGGGTGGCGGAAAATTTCTCGCTCGTGACGGTGCAGGAAACGGCGGCGGCGTTGGCGCGGCGAAATGGGCAGCGAGTGTTCGTGACGTTGGCGGAGCGCGGGATGGTCGGGGCCGCGGCGGACGGGCGCGTCGAGCAGGTGGGCGCGCTGCCGGTGCGGGGACCGATCGACATTGTCGGCGCTGGAGATGCGGTGACGGCGAATCTGACGGCGGCGTTGGCGGCGGGCGCGACGGTGCGCGAGGCGCTCGTGGCGGCGAGTTGCGCGGCGTCGCTGGTGATTCATCAACTCGGCACGACGGGGACGGCGACGGTGGCGGAGATCGGGGCGTTGTTGCCGGAGTGAGCGCCGGTCTGCAACTGTGGGCCAGGCTTCCAGCCTGACAGTTCGGGCGGCATACCTGCCGCCCGTTTCCCGCGGCGGACGTGCGGTGCAGGCGGGACACGCAACACGGGGCAGGGATGCCCCGTGAACTGGCAGGCAAGGATGCCTGCCCCACATTCGCAGGCGCCTCCCGCCGTGTTGGAAGCCGGCGCTCGGTCCTGGGCCACCATACGGCCCGCTGATTTATGGAAACATGTCATCTGCGCGCGGCGACCGCCGCCGACCTGGCGGCGATCAACGCCATTTACAATCACTACGTGGTGAGTTCGACCTGCACGTATCAGCTCGAGCCGGCGACGGCGGCGGAGCGCGCGGCGTGGTTTGCGGCGCACGGGCCGGAGCATCCGGTCCTCGTCGCGGAGTTGGGTGGCGAGGTGGTGGGGTGGGGATCGCTGAGCACCTTTCACACGCGGGCGGCGTTTCGGCGGACGGTGGAGGATTCGGTGTATATCCGGCACGACCGGCAGCGGCGCGGGATCGGCGGGGCGTTGCTGGCGGAACTGGTGGTGCGCGCCCAAGCGGTGGGGCATCATACGATCATCGCGGCGATCGACGGGGAGCAGGCCGGGAGCATGGTGCTGCATGAGCAGCATGGGTTCACGCTGGCGGGGCGGCTGCGCGCGGTGGGGAACAAATTCGGGCGGTGGTTGGATTTGGTTTACATGGAGCGGCTGTTGTGAGGGGCGGGGCGAGAGAAAGCTCAAAGGAGAAAGCTCAAAGCTCAAGGGAAGCTCCAAGAACTACGGAGGCTGGGGAGCGGGGAGCAGCCGTCGGTCAGGATGGGAACGGGTTCTCCACGGCGACGGTTCAACGTGTGATTTCTGGAGCTTGGCGTTTCCCCTTGGGCTTGGAACTTTGAGATTCCGCTGGTCGGCTTTGGCTTCGCTTTCTTCACGGTTGCCTGCGGGGTGCGGGCAAAAGTGCGGCGGCGGCGGGAATGCGGTTTACACCCTGCGGCGGCTGCGGTACATAGAATGGCTCTTATGAAAAATACGATCATCGGTCTGTTCACGTTGCTGTGCGCGGTTGTTCTCGGGTGCGGCGAGGCCGTGGCCGCGGCGGCCGGTCATTCCTCATCCACTCTCGCCAAGTCCGAGATTGTCGCTTTCAACAAGGACGAGCTGACCCTTACCGTTGCGGGCGCGAAGGGGCAGAAGGATCAGGTGATTCAGATCACGTCGCAAACGCGGCTGTTCCTGGGCAAGAAGAGCGCGACGACGGCCGAGTTGAAGGTGGGGCAGAAGGTCAGCGGCTCATTGGCCAAGGGCGCGGCGGGCAAACTTGCGGCAGTGCGGCTGCAACTGGACGACGGCAAAGCGGACGACAAGCCCGCCGTTAAAGGCGACAAACCGACTTCCAAGAGCACCACGCCCGCGCCGAAAAAGTCGCCGACGAAGTAAGCGGCAGGATTTATTTCACCAACCATTTCTCAACCCGAAGTTCTCAACCCAAGAATCCAAAACATGTTTTCTCACGTCGTTATTTTCTGGACCGATCCCACCAATCCCAAGTCGGCTGACCTGCTGATCGAAGGCGCGCAGAAGTATCTGGTGCCGATCCCGGGCGTGAAGATGTTTCACATCGGGAAGATGGTCGGGAGTCATCGGCCGGTGGTGGATCAGACTTATCAGGTGGCGCTGAACCTGGTGTTCGAGAACAAGCAGCAGCAGGACGATTATCAGGTGCATCCGCTGCATGTGGAGTTTGTGGAGAAGGTCTTCAAGCCGAACTGCAAGAAGGTCGTGGTGTACGACTTCGCGTAGGAGGCGAGCTGACGGAGTGGAGTTTTCCAAACGCCCTGCGATGCAGGGCGTTTTTGTTTGGGCAGGCGGCTGCGGATCATCCCGGCAGTCGCAGGACTGCGAACTTGTTAAAACCACTAACCGGCACTAACTCGCACTAATGAAAACCGGGGCGGCACGACTCAGTTTTATTAGTGCCGGTTAGTGGTTTTTAGATCAGGTTCTGGATTGCTGCCGAATTTAGATTGCAGTTCAGAGTGTGATGCGTGCCGCCGCTTTCGCCGCGTTTGTTTCGCCGCGGCCGGAGAGGTTCACAGCAACCTCCGAAATTCATCTGGTGTCAGCCCGGCGTCGCGGGCAATCGCACCCATCGTGAAAGGGTCAACTGGGTTGGCGCGCGGGATGACGAGCCGGATGGCGCCGTTGGACATGACGATGTGACCGCTTTGCCGGATGATGCGGTAGCCCAGCTTCTCAAAAACGCGCAATGCGTCTTGGTGACGGATGCCGGGTAGCCGGGGCATGGGTCAAATGGCTACTTCAACTTCACTGACCTTGAAGAGCTTGGCCTCGTCCGCTTCTGCCGCCAGCCATTCGCGAATGGCTTCCTTAATGTTGGTCAATGCTTCTTCGCGCGTCTTGCCCTGTGAATGGCAGCCGCGGAGGCTCGGACAACTCACCGAAACGCCGTCCTCGTGTTCAATCACTGTGACTCGGTAATTCATGGTTCAAAAGTATTTCTGCCGAGGGAGCAAAGCAACTTCACAGCGCCCGGAAGGGTTCAGCGTTTCAGCAGTTCACCCACATTCACCACGGCGTCGGGAAATGCCAGTGGCGCGGCTTGGTCGCCGGGGTGCAGCACGGTCTTGGATCTGTAGCCGGTGAAGTGTGGCTCACGGTAGATTTCCACTGTGAGTTCGTTCAGGTTTACAATCCACACTTCCGGCACGTCCGTGCGACCATACGCGGGAAGCTTGTTTTCCTGATCCGCCTCGAGCGTGGAGTCGGAAACTTCGATGAGGAGGAAGACATCCGCGGGCTGTGGGTGCCGACTCGTGTAATCGTCCGGCGCGGGCTTGAGCAACATCACGTCCGGTTCCGGCTCGGAGTGATCATCCAAACGCACCGGGTCTTGGGTGGAAACAATCCAGCGGCCTTTGGCTTTGAGATTGAAAATACGGCTCAAGCGTTTGACCAAGCCGCCGTGAAAGGGACCGATGGGTGACATATCAATGATCCTTCCGTCGATAAGTTCCACCCGCGCATCGGGACGCAACACACCGGTCTCCGCCATGCGGTAGTAATCCTTTACGCTGAAACGATGTTCGGTTTGGAGCAGCATGGACTGAGTTTAGCGGTTCACTGCGACATTTCTAAGTTCACTTTGGCAGCCACCTGCGACACGTCTTTGTCGCCGCGGCCGGAGAGGTTCAGCGCATTAACAATTCCGCCACGTCCACCGC
This sequence comes from Akkermansia muciniphila, assembly GCA_945861535.1. Classification (GTDB taxonomy): domain Bacteria; phylum Verrucomicrobiota; class Verrucomicrobiia; order Limisphaerales; family BJHT01; genus BJHT01. The sequence continues at coordinate 34,030 of CAMAUZ010000049.1, forward strand.
GACATCGGGGAATGCTTGCGGCGTGGCTTTGTCACCCGCGCGCAAAACGGTTTTCGCGCCATAGCCGGTGAAATGCGGCTCGCGATAGACTTCAACGATCAGTTCGTTGAGATTTACAATCCACGCCTCGGGCACACCCGCGCGGCCATAGGCAGGGAGTTTGTCTTCCTGGTCAGTTGCCAGGCTGGTGTCGGATATCTCAATCAGGAGATAAACCTCCTCCGGTCGGGGATGACGCTTGCGGTAGGAGATCGGCTTGGCCAGAACCAAATCTGGTTGTGGTTCAGACTGGTCGTCCAGCCGCAAGGAATTTTGCACGCGCGTCCGCCACCGGCCATTGGATGCCGCCGTGAAAACCTCGTTGAGATAATCGGTGACGTCTCCGTGAAACGGTCCAATGGGTGACATATCAATGATCCTTCCGTCGATAAGTTCCACCCGCGCGTCGGGACGCAGCACACCGGTCTCCGCCATGCGGTAGTAATCCTTTACACTGAAACGATGTTGGGTCTGGAGCAGCATGGGGGGAATTTAGCCGGTCACTTCGGCAATTCCAACTTCACCTTCGCCGCCACCTGCGACACGTCTTTGTCGCCGCGGCCGGAGAGGTTCACGATGATGAGCTGGTCTTTGGACATTTTCGGGGCCTGCTTCATGACTTCGGCGACGGCGTGGGCGGATTCGAGCGCGGGGATGATGCCTTCGAGGCGCGCGAGTTTCATGAAGGCGTCGAGGGCTTCGGTGTCGGTGGCGTAGGCGTATTGCACGCGGCCCTGGTCGTTGAGCCAGGCGTGCTCGGGTCCGACGGCGGCGTAATCGAGGCCGGCGCTGACGCTGTGGGTGGCCTGAATCTGGCCGAATTCATCCTGCAAAATATAGCTGCGCGTGCCCTGCAGAACGCCGAGCGAACCGCCGTGAAAACGCGCGGCGTGTTTCTCGGGGAGGATGCCTTCGCCGCCGGCCTCGACGCCGATCATGCGGACGGAGGTGTCGTTGAGGAACGGATAGAACAAGCCGATTGCGTTGGAGCCGCCGCCGACGCAGGCGAGCAGCAGGTCGGGGAGACGCTCTTCTTGTTCGAGAATTTGGCGGCGCGCTTCGTCGCCAATGACGCGCTGGAAATTGCGGACCATGACGGGGTAGGGATGCGCGCCGTACGCGGTGCCGAGGATGTAGTGCGTGCTGCGGACGTTGGTGACCCAGTCGCGCATGGCTTCGTTGACGGCTTCCTTGAGGGTCTTCTGGCCGGCGGTGACGGGCACGACTTTCGCGCCGAGCATTTTCATGCGGAAGACATTCAGCGCCTGGCGCTCGCAGTCCACGGCGCCCATGTAGATGACGCATTCGAGGCCGAACATGGCGGAGACGGTGGCGGTGGCGACGCCGTGCTGGCCCGCGCCGGTCTCGGCGATGATGCGGGTTTTGCCCATGCGCTTGGCGAGGAGGATCTGCCCGAGGGCGTTGTTGATTTTGTGCGCGCCGGTGTGGAGCAGGTCTTCGCGTTTAAGATAAATCTTCGCGCCGCCGAGGTGCTGCGTGAGGCGCTCGGCGTGGTAGAGCGGCGTGGGGCGGCCGCAGAATTCGCGGAGGTAGTAATCGAGTTCGCGCTGGAATTCCGGGTCGTGCTGCGCGCGGAAATATTCGGCCTCCAACTCCTGCAACGGGTGCATGAGAGTCTCGGGGACATAGCGTCCGCCGTAGGGGCCGAAGTGGCCGTGGGCATCGGGGATAGTGGGGCTGGTGAGGGTGCTCATGGGGCGGGGGAAGGTTCAAAAAAAGTTCAAAGGATAAAGCTCAAAGCTCAAGGGAAGAGACAAGGGACAAGGAGCAAAAGGGTGCGAGGGAGATGGGGGACGACGCGCCGTTCACGAGAGGATTTGAACACATAGCCGTTTCCATTCAGTTGTAATGGGAAAGAAAACCACAGAGACACGATGAACACAGAGAAAAACGGGGGACGCCGCCGAATTCAGAACGTGCCTAATCAGTGAATGCTGATCGACCACCGAGTCCGTGGTTTTCTCTGTGTTCATCGTGTCTCTGTGGTCCAAAGATTCGGTTCGACTGAATCGTTACGGCTTAGAACTGCTCGACTTCGATGCCGCGCACGGCGGCGATGAACGCGCGCATCAGCTTGGCATCCTTGCGGCCGGGGGCGGATTCGACGCCGCTCGATACGTCCACGGCATACGGCCAGACCTGGTGGATGGCTTCCGCGATGTTCTCGGGATTCAGTCCGCCGGCGAGCACGACGGGGCGGCCAGCCTCGCGGGCCTGGGCGGCCAGTTCCCAGTTGAAGGCCACGCCGGTACCGCCGGGTTGGTCGGGCAGATAACTGTCGAGCAGCCAGGCGTCGGTGGGGAACTGATCGAGCGTTTTGAGCGAGTGGCCGTCCTGGATGCGGAAGGCCTTGACCACTTTCAGGGGCGCAAACTGGCGGCAAAACTCGGGCGTTTCGTCGCCGTGAAATTGCAGGGTGTCGAGGCCGCAGCGGGCTGTGATTTCGCGGACCGCCGCCTCGGTGGCGTTGACGAAGACGCCGACCTTGCTGACGAAGGGCGGCAGGCTCGCGATGATCGCCGCGGCCTTCTCCGGGACGAGGTAGCGCGAACTGCGTTCGTAGAACATGAAGCCGAGCGCATCCGCCCCGGCCTCGACGGCTTCCGAGGCATCGGCCTGACTGGTGATCCCGCAGATTTTGACCTTGATGTTCATGGGTGCAAGTGGGCGGGACGATTGTCGCGGAGGGCCGGTTTGGCAATGCCATTTCCCCAGTGGCGACGTGCACGGGCGCAGCGCGACCGCTCTCAGGTCGCAGCGGATTCGATCAGGCCGATATACCAGCACCGCTGCAGGCACGAGGCTGCTGCGGGTGGGGACCGCCGGCGCGGCGGTTCCTAATCCGGGAGGATTTCCGATCGCTTGGGTCGCTCAGATCAGTTTCTTCATCGTCTCCGCGCCTTCGACGCCGACGAGCTTTTGGTCGAGGCCGCCGTAGAAGTAGGTGAGTTTGTCGGGGTCGAGGCCCATGCGGGTGAGAAGGGTCCCGTGGGGGTGCCGTGTTCGCCGGTTCCGCGAGGGTTAGATTCCGGCGGAGGGAGGGCGGGCGCCCAAGGATCCGAGTTTTGCCAGGCGACGGCGTTCCTCGATGCGGGGCGCATCATTGAACCGGAGGTGTCGGGTGGTGGCGCGGCCGGAACTGGAGAGTCCTTGGATGCGAATGCTGGCGAAACGGAAATGCGCGGACCAATCCTGCTGGCGCGGGCGGTAGAGGCGGACCAGTTCGCCGTTTAGCGGGTCGAAGGCCGAGATGTCGGTGCCTTTGAATTGATTACAGCAGGCGCACGCCAGCGGGAGGTTGGGGGCGGCGGTCCGGCCACCGTGCCGGCGCGGGACGATGTGATCGATCTGATGCACGTCGATCGTGGCCCACTCGGGAATTCCGCAGTATTCGCAAAGTTCGCCAGCGCGCTGGCGGACGCGTTCACGGAGTCGCGTGGATACCGTGCCCGAACTCATGCGGCGCGGGCTTCCTTGAGCTGCAATGCCGCGGTGCCTTTGGCCAGGCGGACGACGTGCTCGACGCGGAGGTAGGCATCCATTTCGTCGTTCTCGGAGGCGTTCAGTCCGGTTTCGCGGTTTTTGTCCAACAGGCGCCGGACGCGGCGGGCGAGCTTCGGGGTAGGACGAAGTGCGAGCACCTGTTAGGGAGTGGTGGCCGTGGTGAGTTCCCGGATGGCGACGGCCAGTTCGCGGTGCGTCGCGGTGGGATACAAGCGCCAGTTTGCCAGTCCTAGTTTAATGGCGGCCGGCAGGTCGGCACCGAGGGCTTGCATCTCACGGCCCATTTTCTCCGGGATTTCCAAGGTGACTTTCATGGGGTGGATCTATCTCGCGCGCGGAGATTCTCAAATCAGTTTCTTCATCGTCTCCGCGCCTTCGACGCCGACGAGCTTTTGGTCGAGGCCGCCGTAGAAGTAGGTGAGTTTGTCGGGGTCGAGGCCCATGCGGGTGAGGATGGTCGCGTGGAGGCTTTTGACGTGGTAGCTGTCCACGACGAGGGAAGAGCCGAGTTCGTCGGGTCAGCGGTAAACCTCGCGGCGGTGGCGGACGCGGTTGACACGCACGACGCGAATTTCATCCGCAATCTCGTAAACGACCCGGTAGTCGCCCACGCGGATGCGCCAGTTGTTCTGGCCGGCCGCCAGCTTGCGGCAGCCGGAAGGGCGCGGGTTCCGGGCGAGGGCTTGAATCGCCACGATGACGCGGTCGTGAATTGCGGACGAGAGGCGGGCGAGGTCTTTCTCGGCGGCGCGTTCGAGCAGGACGCGATACGTGGTCACGGTTGCTGGCGTTCGGCGAGATAGTCTTCCAGCGGACGGTACTGGAGCGGCTTGCGGCGGGCGCGCTTGAGCCAGGCGGTGTCTTCTGAATCTTCGACACGTTCGAGAAGTTCTTCGTAGTCCTTGATGGGGATGATGACGGAGACGGGTTTGCCTTTGCGCGTCACGATTTCAAGGTCGGGCAGTGCTGCTTTCATGGCTGACAGTCTAACTTGGTTCAGGGTGACGCGTAAAGCGTGCCGCCCAGCTTTCGTCGGCGTCTCCGAATTTTTTGGCCTCGTCGGGAGTTAGAATTCGCAACGCCCGCCTGCGCGCTGGCGGACGCGTTCAGGTAGTTGCGCGGAAACCTAGCCGGAACTCATGAGGTGCGGGTCTTCTTGAACTGCAGCGCCGCGGTGCCTTTGGCCAGACGCACGACGTGCTCGACGCGGAGGTAGGCATCGATTTCGTCGTTTTCGGAGGTGGTGAATCCAGTTTCGCGATTCTTGTCCAGCAGGCGGCGGACCCGGCGGGCAAGCTTCGGTGTCGGACGGAGTGCGAGCACCTGTTCGGGAGTGGTGGCCGTGGTGAGTTCCCGGATGGCGACGGCCAGTTCGCGGTGCGTCGCGGTGGGATACAAGCGCCAGTTTGCCAGTCCTAGTTTAATGGCGGCCGGCAGGTCGGCACCGAGAGCTTGCATCTCACGGCCCATTTTCTCGGAGACTTCCAAGGTGACTTTCATGGGGTGGTTCTAATTTCCACGGTCAACGACGGACCCGGCGACACGGGTCGAGCGCACGGCGCATTCATGAACTCCCGCGAGGCTCGAACGGAACCCGGAGAGGCTGTTCAGTGCAGAGACGTGTTTAGGCACCCGTCTCATACTCAGAACCTCGGTGGAAACAGCGGCGCCCGGTAACCGGCATCAATTATCTTTGGTGCCCGCTTCGCGTCGATCCAAATGAACATCTGATTCGTCGTCATGGCGAGAACGCCCTCGTCGTAAAACTTCGAATCCCGAACCGTGATGAAGCACTGATACCGCGTGCCTTGAATCGTCACCACGTTAGTGGACAGCCACACCTGATAGCCTGATGCCCCGTAATTCGTGACGTATCCATGCTCCCGATAATCCTTGTATGCCATCTTCAGACTGCCTCTGGCCTGAATGATGCCGGCGTTTCGCAGCGAGACGCCGTAGAGATAGCTGACCACGCAAAGGCCAAGGAAGAAAACGATGCCGATGGCAGCAACCCATTTGAGCATAGCAGTGAGAGTGCGCCTAACTCATTGGCGGGGGTTCTCAGATCAGTTTCTTCATCGTCTCCGCGCCTTCGACGCCGACGAGTTTTTGGTCGAGGCCACCGTAGAAGTAGGTGAGTTTGTCGGGGTCGAGGCCCATCTTGGTGAGGATGGTCGCGTGGAGGCTTTTGACGTGATAGCTGTCCACGACGGCGGAGGAACCGAGTTCGTCGGTCTCGCCGACGGAGATGCCGCCGGGGACGCCGCCGCCGGCCATCCACATGGTGAAGCCGTAGGCGTTGTGGTCGCGGCCGGTGCCTTTGGCGTATTCGGCGGTGGGTTGACGTCCGAATTCGCCGCCCCAGACGATGAGGGTGCTGTCGAGGAGGCCGCGTTGTTTGAGGTCTTTGAGGAGGCCGGCGATGGGTTTGTCGGTGCGGCCGGCGTGGTAGGTGTGGTTTTTGACGAGGTCGCCGTGGGCATCCCAGTTGTCGTCGTTGTGCGCGCCGCCGGCGTAGAGTTGGATGAAGCGGACGCCGCGTTCGACCATGCGGCGCGCGAGGAGGCAGCGGCGGCCGAAGTCTTCGGTGGCCTTCTCATTCATTCCGTAGAGTTCCTTGGTGGCTTCGGTTTCTTTGGAGAGGTCCACAGCTTCGGGGGCGTGGGTTTGCATCTTGAAGGCCATCTCGTAGCTGGCGATGCGGGCGGCGAGGCTGGAGTTGTCGGCGCGCGGGGTGAGGTGTTCGGTGTTGAAATCTTTGAGGGTGTCGAGGAAGCGGCGCTGGGAGGTTTCGCTCATGTTGGCGGGGCGTTTGAGGTCGAGGATGGGTTCGCCGGCGGAGCGGAGGATGGTGCCTTGATAGCTCGCGGGCATGTAGCCGCTGGACCAGTTTTTCGCGCCGCTGATGGGGCCGCCGGTGGGGTCAAGCATGACGACGAAGCCGGGGAGGTTTTCGTTGACGCTGCCGAGGCCGTAGTTGACCCACGAGCCGAGGCAGGGGCTGCCGGACTGCACTTTGCCGGTGTTCATCTGCAGCATCGCGGAGCCGTGGATGGGGGAGTCGGCGACCATCGAGTGGATGAAGGCGATGTCATCGACGCAGGTGCCGAGGTGGGGGAAGAGGTCGCTGACGAGTTTGCCGCATTTGCCGTAGGGCTTGAAGGCCCACTTGGGTCCGACGACGCGGCCTTCGTTCTTTTTGCCACCGCGCCCGAAGGTTTTCACGGGGATGGTTTTGCCGTCGAGTTTGTAGAGTTCGGGCTTGTGCTCGAAGGTATCGACCTGGCTGGGACCGCCGTACATGAAGAGGAAGATGACGCTTTTGGCCTTGGCCTCGAAGTGGGATTTCTTGGGCGCAAGGGGATTGCCGAGGGGCGCAGTGGGCGCGGCGGTGGCGGCGGGGGTGAAGAAGTTGTCGAGGGTGAGCAGGCCCGTCATGGCGAGGCCGGTGAAGCCGGCGCCGGTTTCGCAGAGGAATTCGCGGCGGGTGCGGTGGCAGAAGTTTCCGGGGGCGGGGGGGGTAGGGGTGGTCATGGGTGGAGTGGGGTTAAAAGGTTAAAGGGTTGAAGGGTTGAAGCGTTCAAGGGTTAAGACGGGGAGTTAGAATCACGAAAGGCACGCAAGACACGAAAAGGGCATGACAGTGTGGCACTGGTGTGGCGGCGGGGGTTGGCAAAGGAATGGAGGCAAAGGAATGGAGGCAAAGAAATCGGGAAAGTAGAAGGGTTGTTGCTCTTGTCTTTGGTACGCTCCGGAGCGCCGAGCGTTGCTCGGTTCGCACCGTCGAGCATTCGTCCAAGCCGAGCAATGCTCGGCGCTCCGAAATGGTTCAGATTCCGGAATGCGTGTCCACAATTGGAGGTGGGAACTTTCCGCGAACCTCGGATAGCGCCAACGGCGCGCTTTCATACCAGCCTGGGGCAACGCCCCAGGAAACGCGCCCCCACCTATCCCCGAGCGCCAACGGCGCGGGCTATCCCATCGGGTGGGCTTGGAAGAGATAGGGATGTGGTGCGGAAATATGGGCCGGGCTTTCAGCCCTTGCTGGGTGTGCGATTCGATACCTGGGGCGTTGCCCCAGGCTGGTATAGGACGGGCCTTTGGCCCTGTCGCTGGACCCCAATTACTAGGAGCGACAGGCAACAATCCGCGCACGCCCGGCCGAATGCTATTCGGCGACCTAGCAGAGTGACACTCTGCGCTACGTTGGTTGGGGGCGATTACGGACATTGGATTCGTGTGACTCAGGGTTTTCGTAGTGCGACTCTACTCACCATTCTAACTTAATCGAGATAGACTAGTTCGTTCAGGTTCAGCGCCATGAGGCAGAAGTATTTCAGGGCGATGTCGGGGGTGGCGTTGTCGGCGGTGCGGAGGGTTTCGATGAGGGCGAGGCCGCGTTTGATTTCGGCGTCGGTGGGAAGGCGGGTGGTGGCGAGGTGGAGGCCGCGGCGGACTTGCTGGGCAAGGTCGCCGGGGGCTTCCCGTTGGAGGCGGGCGGCGAAGACTGCGGCTTGTTGGTTGAGGAAGTCGCCGTTGAGCATGCCGAGGGCCTGCGTGGGTTGCACGGAGACGAAGCGGACGGGGGCGGAGCGGTCGGTTTCGGCGATGTCGAAGCTGTCGAGGATCGGGGTGAGGAGGGAGCGTTTGACGTGGATGTAGATGCTGCGGCGGGCTTGTTCCTCCGGGGATGACTTGCCCCAGTTGGCGCCGGGGCGGGACTGGCCGGCCATGACTTCGCGCGGGATGTCCACGTAGATGCCGGGGCCGAACATTTTCAGATTGAGCACGCCGGTGATGGATAGGATGGAGTCGCGAATTTCCTCGGCGGTGAGGCGGCGCTGGTCGAAGCGCCAGAAGAGGTCGTTGGTGGGATCGGCGGCGAGGGCTTCGGGACGGCTGCGCGAGGACATGCGGTAGGCGTCGGAGAGCATGATGGTTTTGTGGAGGGGCTTGAGACGCCAGCCTTGGGCGATGAACTCGGAGGCGAGCCAGTCGATGAGTTCGGGGTGCGTGGGTTTGTCGCCTTGGTAGCCGAAGTTGCTCGCCGAGCGGACGATGCCGTGGCCGAAGTGATGTTGCCAGATGCGGTTGACCATCACGCGGGCGGTCATGGGATTGGTCGGCGAGGCGATCCAGTTGGCGAGGGCGGTGCGGCGGCCGGTGGATTTGATGCCGGGTGGCAGTTCGTGGATTTGCGGTTCGGTGGGGCCGAGGACTTGGATGAAACCGGGTGTCACTTTTTCGCCTTTGAGCGCGGGATTGCCGCGGGCGAGGAGGAAGGTGTCGGGTGCGTTCCGGCTGGCCTCGGTGACGGCGAGGGCGACGTTGGTGAGGGGTTTTTCCTGTTTCAGGCCTTCGAGTTCTCCTTTGAGTTTTTCGTATTTGGCAAACTCCGGTTTGCCGAGGACGCGGGCGCCTTCGTCGCGGATGAGGCGGTTGAAATCTTTTTTGGCGAGGCGTTGTTTCGGGTCGCCGCCGGTTTCGCCGGTGGTGGAGAGACCGCGGCGCGGGAAGTCGGGGCCGGACCACGCGACGGTGAGGCCCCAGCCGTTCTGGCGTTGGAAGTATTCGAGTTTGATGGGGATGCGGCCCTGGCGCAGCGGGATGGTGGTTTTGCGTTCCGACCCTTCGCCGTGGATGCCGTCGTAGAGGATGATTTCCTTGCCGCCGACGGTGAGGCGCGAGCCGTCATCGCTATCGAGGAAGAAGGTGTAGTCGCCGGCCTTGGGGACGATGAGATTGCCCTCGAAGACGAAGCCGAACGCGGTGTCGCGCGTGCGGAGGCCGATGTCGAAGAGGCGTGCGGGCACGGGGCCGGTGGTCTCGGCTTTGATGAGGGTGAAGTCGGGGAGCTTGTCCCAGGTGTCGCGGTAGTAGCGGAATTGCAGGTCGTCGAGGTCGGTTTGCGCGGCCGTGGCGGCCTTGGTTTCGCCTTTGGAGTGGAGGGTGCGGAAGTTTTTCTCGATCTCGGTGATGCCGGCCTGGAGTTCGTTGCGGCGGGTTTCGAGTTCGCGCGCGCGTTGTTCGGCGGCCTGCTTTTGCGCGGCGGTGGTGAAGAGCGGGACTTCGTCGGTGGGGCCGCCGTTGCGGTAATGGTTCACGTTGTGGAAGAACGCGAGCAGGCGGTAGTAGTCGCGCTGGGAGATGGGATCGATCTTGTGATTGTGGCAGCGGGCGCAATCGACGGTGAGGCCGAGGAAGACCTGGCTCGTGGTGGCGACGATGTCATCGAGACTGTCGAAGCGGGCGAGTTCGCGGTCGGCGGGTTCGTCGTCCCAGATGCCGAGACGATAGAAGCCGGTGGCGGTGATCGCTTCGGCGTCGGCGTCGGGGAGTTCGTCGCCGGCGAGTTGCTCGCGCAGGAAACGGTCGTAGGGCTTGTCGGCGTTGAAGGAGCGGATCACGTAATCGCGGTAGCGCCAGGCGTGGGGTTTGGGGTTGTCGCGTTCGTAGCTGTTGCTCTCGGCGAAGCGGACGAGGTCGAGCCAATGGCGGCCCCACTTTTCGCCGTAGCGCGGAGATTCGAGCAGACGGTCGATGACGGCCTCGAAGGCGCGCGGGGAACGGTCGCCCTCGAAGGCGGCCATTTCCTCGGGCGACGGCGGGAGACCGGTGAGATCGTAGGTGGCGCGGCGGAGCCATTCGGCGCGCGACGCGGCGGGATTGGGCGCGAGCTTTTTGGCGTCGAGACGGGCGCGGAGGAAGGCGTCGATGGGACTGGCGGGCGCGGCTTGGGCGCTGGCGAGGGCGGGAACGGGCGGGCGCTTGAGCGGTAGAAAGGCCCAGTGCGAGCGGTCTTTGGCGGTGATCTCGAATTCCTTCTTGGCGACGGGCGCGGGGGCGGCTTCGCCTGCGGGCAGGGGCGCGCCCATTTTCACCCACTCGGTCAAGTCGGCGATCTGCTGGGCGGCGAGCTTCTTCTTGGGCGGCATTTTGAACTCGGGATCGCCGTAGCTGATGCCGGTGATGAGGCGGCTCTCGGCGGGTTTGCCGGGGACGAAAACCGGACCAGCCTCACCGCCCGCGCGAATGGCTCCGGCGGAATCGAGGCGCAGCTTGCCCTTCTGCTTGTCGGGTCCGTGGCATTCGTAGCAGCTCTCCGCAAGGACGGGGCGGACCTTGCGCTCGAAAAACTCAATGCCGGCGGGGGAATCGGCGGCGGTGGCGGTAACGACGGAAGCCGTGAGCAGCAGCAAGGCTGCCCACGCGGCGGGTGACTGGTTGACTCGGTTCATTTTCAGTTTTTGCGCAAGGGGTTGGCTCGCGTGCGATGTGACGTGCCGCACGCTAGCGAACGATCAGAGGGAAATCCACTTTTGCCTTCCGCGGAAAACCGTTCGGAGTGCGAGAGCGGATTTGTTGAGGGAAAACGGCGAACGCGGAGACGCAGATGGCGCGGGCCTTTTGGGTGGAAGCAGCAGGTGGGTTGCGGTGCGGCGGCGGCCGGCGCATCCGCTCTGCCTCTGCGCGCGGCGTGAGGTCCGTGCTTCATTGGCGGACCGCGAACCGCCGCCGCAGCTTTGTCTGGAAGGTCTGAAGCTGTGCGGTAGTGAGCACCTTGGGATGACGCGGAAAATGCTTCGGCGGTAACACTTGAATGCCGTGAATCAAAAACGCGCCGTCGCCGAGAAATCGGGACCCCATTCCTACCGTGACCTGTGAGCCGGGCCGGGCGCTGGCATGTGGAATGCCCTCGCTTCCGTCTTTTTGCGACGAAACCGGGCACCTGGGTTTCCGGGTGGCGGTGGATTGGTGCGCGCAGTTGGTCCGCAGGAAAAGAACCGATGAAAGCGGGGGCGAGCCTCGGCGTGCCATGGGTGTAGGCGGCGAAATCACTCGCCAAATGGGGAGCCCGCCGAAATGTTCGCACCATGAATTTTCCCTGGGCGAGCCGATGCGTGAACGATGGTGTGGGCGTGGCGATTGGCGCGGTGGGCCGGTGGGCGTTGGTGTTTTGCGTGGCGGGTTGGCTGGGGACGGGGTGCTCGACGTATCACGCGCCGACGGGTGACACGGGCGCGTCGCCGTTGGCGCTGATTCCGGTGCCGTCGCCAGCAACGGCACCCGCGCCCGCACCCGCCGCGCCGCCGGCCGTGGTGTTCGAGTGTCGCTGGGCGGAGGGGCCGATCACGCTGGATGGGAAGGCGGAGGACAAGGCGTGGCAGGGGGCGCAGGTGCATGCCAATTTCGCGATGCCGTGGCTCGGGACGGGGAGTCATCCGGCCCCGACGGCGACGAAGGCGCGGTTGTTGTGGGATCGGGATTTTCTCTATTTCCACGCGGAGATGCAGGATCGCGATGTGTATGCGGGGGACACGAATCAGGACGGGAACATCTGGCTGAGCGATGTGTTCGAGCTGTTCCTGAAGCCGGCGAAGGACAAGAAGGGTTACTACGAATTCGAGCTCAATCCGGCGAACGCGAAGCTCGACATGTATCTGCCGTCACGCGGCGCGGGCGGCTACAACCGGTTCAAGAGCGACGGGGAGTTTCACCTCGAGTCGCAGGTTCGGGTGGACGGGTCGCTGAACAACTATCTCGACACGGACAAGGGCTGGTCGGTGGAGGGGCGGATTCCGTGGAAGGATTTTGCGCGCACGGGCGGGCGGCCGGAGCCGGGCGAGGAGTGGACGTTTGCGCTGTGTCGCTACGATTACTCGGTGGGGTTGGATGAGCCGGCGCTCTCTACGACCGCGCCGCTGAAGCAGGCGGATTTTCATCGGTTCGAGGATTACGCGCCGCTGCGGTTTGTCGGGCCGGCCGCGCTGCCGCGGGTGGCGTGGAACAGCTCGAAGGTGGTGGGTTCGCCGGAGCCGCCCGCGCCGTATCGCGCGGTGGCGGAGTTTCCGAATTTGAAGGTGCAGACGCCGGTGAACATTTACGCGCTGCCGGGGACGGAGGAGTTGCTGCTGGTCGAGCTGGTGCGGTCGGGGACGAACGTGAGCCGCGTGCGGCAGTTTGCCAATCGCGCGGGAGTGACGGACGCGGCGATCGTGCTGGCGGTGCCGGAGACGGCTTACGGGCTGGCGTTTCATCCGGGCTTCGCGACGAACGGGCTCGTGTATCTGGGTGGCAACGGGTCGGGCGCGAAGGGCGCGAAGTACAGCCGCGTGGTGCGGTATCGGATGGAGCGCGGCACGCCGTGGCGCTTCGATTTGCAGTCGCGGGTGGTGGTCATTGAATGGTTGTCGGACGGGCACAACGGGGCGGATTTGTGCTTTGGGAATGACGGGATGTTGTATGTGACTTCGGGCGACGGGACGAGTGACTCGGACATGGGCGCGGTGGGACAGGACTTGAGTCAGTTGACGGCGAAGGTGCTGCGTATCGACGTGGATCGTCCGGCGGAAGGGAAGCTGTATTCGGTGCCGCGGGACAATCCGTTTGTCGGGCAGGCTGGCGTGCGGCCGGAGACGTGGGCGTATGGATTGCGCAATCCGTGGAAGATCAGCGCGGACCGCGAGAGCGGGCAGATCTGGGTGGGTGAGAACGGGCAGGACGTGTGGGAGATGGCGCGGTTGCTCGAGCGCGGCGCGAACTATGGCTGGAGCGTGTATGAGGGGAGTCAGCCGTTTTATCTGTCGCGCAAGCTGGGGCCGCAGCCGCTGACGAAGCCGACGCTGGAGCATCATCACTCGGAGGCGCGGTCGCTCACGGGCGGCGTGGTGTATCGCGGCGTGAAGCTGCCGGGGCTGCGCGGGGCTTACGTTTACGGAGATTACTCGACGGGGAAAATCTGGGGCGCGCGGCACGACGGCAAGCAGGTGACGTGGCATCAGGAGCTGACCGACACGGCATATGCGATCACGGGGTTCGGGCTGGATGCGCAAGGGGAGTTGCTGGTGCTGGATCACGGCGGGGGGATTTATCGTTTGGAAGCGACGCCGCCGGTGACGAACGCGCCGGTGTTTCCGCGGAAGCTGAGCGAAACGGGGTTGTTCAGTTCGACAAAGGAATTGAAGGCCGAGGCGGGGTTGATTCCGTATGCGGTGAATTCACCGCTGTGGTCGGATGGCGCGCACAAGGAGCGGTGGCTGGGGTTGCCGGGCGAGACGAAGATCGGATTCACGCACAACCGGGCATTTGATTTTCCCGAGGGCACGGTGCTGGTGAAGGAGTTTGCGCTGGATTTGGAGGCGGGGAATGCGGCGACGCGGCGGCGGCTGGAGACGCGGTTGCTGACGAAGCAGGCGGGCGAGTGGGTGGGCTACACCTATGTGTGGAATGCGGAACAGACGGACGCGGTGTTGCTGGGCGCGGCGGGGGAGGATCGGGAGTTCACGGTGCGCGACGCGGGCGCGGCGGGCGGTGAACGAAAGGTGAAGTGGCATTTCCCCAGTCGCGCCGAGTGCATGGTGTGTCACTCGCGCGCGGCGAAGTATGTGCTCGGGCTGACGGAGGCGCAGTTGAACCGGACGCACGATTACGGGGGCGGGCGGCGCGAGAATCAGTTGGAGCATCTGGAGCGGCTGGGGATTCTCACGATCAATCCGCAGGTGTACGAACGGGACGCGGTGCGGCGGGAGATCAGCGCGACGGGTTTGAAGGGGGAGAAGCTGGACGCGGCGGTGAAACGGGTGAGCGCGCATCCGGGGCAGCGCGGCGTGGCGGATAAATCGACGCTGCTGCCGCGCGGCGGCGTGGGGTTGCGGAAACTGGCGGATCCGGCAGATGCGACGGCGGGGCTGGAGGCGCGGGCGCGCTCGTATATGCAGGCGAATTGCGCGCATTGCCATGTGGCGGCGGGCGGCGGGAACGCGCAGATCGAGTTGGAGTTTTTGACGGAGCGGACGGCGATGAAGCTGATCGATGAGAAGCCGCTCCATCACACGTTTGGCATTGCGGAGGCGCGGTTGGTGGCGCCGGGCGCGCCGGAGCGGTCGGTGTTGTTGCACCGCCTGGCGAATCGCGAGGCAGGGCACATGCCGCCGCTGGCGACGGGGGTGGTGGATGCGATGGCGGTGAGGTTGTTCCGCGAGTGGATCGCGGAGATGAAGCCGGGCGGGGAGAAGGCAGAAAAATAAGGGGGCAGAAAAATGGGGAGGGGAGTCTGGGGCTGGGTTTTGGGGAAGGAATGCCGAGCTTCGTAGCTGCCGACGGAAGGAGGCGGACGGCCCTGACAATCACCAGCGCTCCGCCTCGTCACCTCGGCGGCTACGATGACGGTTCTGGGCCAGTGGCGATGTTCAGCGAGGTGGGATGCGCAAGCGCGGTGGGTAGGGCGCGTCTGTCCTCAGCGCGCCGCCGCACCGAGCGAACGCCCCGCGGCGCGCTGGGGACAGACGCGCCCTACCACACGTTCCGGGAAACTGACCGCCTTCGAATGTGCGGACGCGCGCCGGGTCGCTTGGCTTGCGGGGCGGTTCTGCCGATACTCGGGGATGCGACTTGGCGCGGAGCAGCGGTGGTGATCGTGCTGGTTGCACTGCGAGCGCCGGGCGCTGATCTAATCGGAACTGATTTTCTCATGGCGAAAAATTTTGTGCGGTGGATGACGCGGGGCGGGGTGACAGGCTGGGTGTGCCTCTTGCTCGTGCTCGTGACGCGCGGCGCGGGCGCGGGCGCGGCGGCGGAGCCGGATGGGAGCGCGGCGTTCTTTGCGGCAGAGAAGGTCGCGCGCATCGAGATCGAAATGGCGGCCGAGGCGTTGCCGGTGTTGCGGCGCGATCCGCATGAGTATGTGCGGGCAACGCTGCGCGAGGGCGGCGCGGTGTTCAAAGAGGTGGGCGTGCATTTGAAGGGCGGTCTCGGGACGTTTCAATCGGTGGATGAGAAGCCGTCGTTCACGCTGAATTTCGACAAGTTCACCAAGGAGCAGAAGTTCCACGGGATGGACAAGGTGCATCTGAACAATGCGGCGGAGGACGACAGTTTGCTGATGGAATATCTGGCCGCGGATTTGTTTCGCGCGGCCGGGGTGCCGTGTCCACGGGTGACGCAGGCGCGGGTGTCGCTGAACGGGCGTGATCTCGGGATGTACGTGTTCAAGGAGGGGTTCGACGGGACGTTTCTGCAGCGGCATTTCCAGAGCAGCGACGGCGGGTTTTACGATCCGGGTTTGTCGCATGACATCAATGAGCTGAAGCCCAAGGCGTCGCGGACGGGCGCAAAAACCACGGGCGATTTGAAGGCGCTGTGGGACGCGGCGCACGAAGCGAATCTGACCGTGCGACTGCGGCGCATGGGCGAGACGTTGGATGTGGAGCGGTTCGTGACGTTCATCGCGATGGAGGCGCTGGTCGGGCACGACGATGGCTACATGGTGAACCGGAACAACTACCGGATTTATTTTGATCCCCAGCTCAAGCGGTTTGTGTTCATGCCGACCGGCATGGACCAGGTCTTCGCGGAGGAGTGTCCGTTTTATCCCAATGGAGTGGGCGTGTTGGCGCAGACGCTGGTGGAAGTGCCGGAGGGGAAGCGACGGTATGAGGCGCGGATGGTCGAGTTGTTCCAGACGGTTTGGAGTGTGCCGGAACTGGAGAAGACGATCGATCGGGTGCAGCGGCAGGTCCGGACGGTGCTGGGGCCGGCGGAGATCGCGGCGCACGCGAAGGCGGTGGGGAATCTCAAGGAAATGATCCGCACGCAGACGCGACGGATCGAGGAGCAGGTGGCGGCGATCAAGCGGGGGCGGGCGGGGAAGGTGGGGAAAAAGAAGAAGTGATCCCGGGGCAGGGGAGGGAACGGTCGCAAAGTGCGCCATGCGGGAAAGGGTTTCCCTGCGCCCGGCGGCGAATTGCGGGCCAATCGAATCACGGAGAATAAGCCGCGGCTCCGGTTCGTTGTTACTTCATGTCATCCTCCTGTGCCCGCCGCGCCGCCTCTCCGGAACTTCACCAACATTCGTTCGAGACTGTTCTTCCTCGCCCGCGCACTGGCCTTCCAGCCTCGGCGAATCCTTGGGCGAGGTGTCCACGATGGCCGGCGGTCGTCGGGCTGTTCGCCGGGTTTTTTGTCGGGACCTTGCTGGTGTCGGGCGCGACCGTCGCCACCGACACCGCGTGGCCCCCGCCGCTACCTGGGGCGGTGAAGGGGACGGTGACGCTGCGGACGGACGAGTTCCTGCATGTGCCCGCATCGGTCGCGGAGAAACAAAAGACGGGCAAAATCGTCGCGTTCGCTGTCGCCAAGACGCCGCCCACGGTGGAACTGGCGTTCCACGATCAACTCGGGCCGGACGCCGCCAAACGCCGCCTCTGGTCGTCGTGGGGTGATATCGGCATCGCGGCGGACGGGCGCGTCTATTGCGGCATTGGCGACCACGGCCACGATGCCGAGGGCGACGCGCGCTGCTTCGTTTATCGCTGGGATCCAAAGGCGCGGGAGCTGCGCCAGATCGTGGACATGGGCCGCGTGGTGCCGCCGCGCGCGGGCCAGCCGGCGTGGTCCAAGATTCACGCGAAGCTCGACGAGGCGGCGGATGGGAAGGTCTATTTCAGTTGCACCCTCAACGCGAGTGGCAAGGCGGGCGACCCGCGTTACGGCTTCAACGACACGCTCCCCGGCGGCCAACTCTATCGCTACGACCCGGCGACCGAGCGCGTGGAGGTGTTGGCGAATCTGCCGCCGCGCCGCTGCTCGGCCACCTCGCTGCTGGATCGCGAGCGCAATGTCTGGTGGTGCAATCTCGAGGCGGGCGGCGGCGATGCGCTCTGGGGAATCGACCTCGGGACGAAGAAAGTGGTTTATCAAGGGGCGGATGGTTCCGTTGGTTTCAACCGCGCCTTTGCGCTGCTCCGCAACGGACAGCTCCTTTTCAACGGCACCAACGCGTTCCAGCGACTCGACCCTGTCACGGGAAAAATCCATCCCACGCAAATCCGTCCCGGTGCCTCGCCGGGCATGCGCTGCGCCACCCGCGAGTCGCGCGACGGACATGTCTATGGCGTATTCCAGGGCACGCACGAGCTGTTCCGCTACACTCCGGCGCGCGACGAATTGCAGCTCCTCGGCCCGACCTGGCTCGCCGGCGAATACACCACCGTGTGCGAACTCTCCCCCGACGAGCGCTTCCTCTATTACCTGCCCGGCGCCCACGGTCGCGCGTGGGAAAGCGGCACGCCGCTGATTCAATTCGAGCTGGCCACCGGTCGCCGGAAGGTGCTGGCGTTCCTCGCGCCCGCCTTCGAGCGTGCCCACGATTACGTGCCCGCCGGCACTTACGGAATGAAGCTCAGCCCGGACGGCGCAACGCTCTACGTGAACTTCAACGGCCACGCCGCCGACCGCCTCCGCCCCGCGTCGATGAAACCCAACGGCTTCGGTTTGACCGCGTTTGCCGCGATCCATCTCCCCGCGTCCGAACGCTGAACCCGTCGCCGGTTTGGAGTTCCGGTTTTAGCCGGCGGGACGGGGCCGGGGTACCGCAGGCGTCCGCGCCTGCGAGTTCGGGCGGCGTCTCGCCGCCCGTACCGACTCGGGGCGAGACGCCCCGCGAACTCGCAGGCGGGACGCCTGCGGTACCCTGACGCAACCGAACGTTGGCAGGCGGATCGGGCGCTGGGCGCGGGCCTCCGCCTCCTCACGTCGGCGGCTACACCGGCGGTTCAGCCCACCTTCCGCAGCTTCGTGATGCGCCCGCTTTGCACCCACTCGGCGACGAAGATGTTGCCCGCGGGATCGAAACACGCGTCGTGCGGATGCAGGAATTTGCCCGAGACCCAGCCCTCGCCCTTTTCGCTGCGCCGCAGTTTGAGCCCATCCTTGAGCACCTGCGCGCGCCACTCGGGGTCTTCGCCGAGATGCGTGATGACCTTGTCGTCCTTGTCCAACAGCGTGACGCGCGCCTGCAAATCCGGCACGAGCATCACGTCGCCGCGCGTGTCGATGTTCGCCGGCAGGAGAAAGCCATCGACCGTCTTGAGATGCTTGCCCTCGAGGGTGAACCATTGCAGCCGCTTGTTCGCGCGGTCACACACCGCCACGGACGGCGCGCGCCCCGGCCGGTCATCCAGCCAGATGCCGTGCGGCGTGTTGAACTGCCCCGGCCCGTTCCCCGGCTCGCCAAACTTCGCCAGCCACTTCCCGTCCTTGTCATACCGATGGATGCGGAACGAGCCGTAGCCATCGGCGAGAAAGAATCCGCCGTCGGGCAGAAACGCATAGTTCGTCGGCATGAACGCGTCACGCCCCCAGCGCTTGACCGGCTTGGTGTCCTCATCTTTCGCATAGACGCCGGAATCCATCGGCGCGTGCTTTTCCCACACGACTTCGCCCTTGAGCGTGAGCTTGGCGAAGCTCTTGACCTGCTGATACGCGGTGACCCACAGGAACTGCTCCTTGCCCTCGGTGCGCACCTCGAGGCCGTGCCCGCCCCCTTGAAACTGATTGCCAAACGCGCGCACAAACTTCCCCGCGGCATCGAACACAAAAATCGCCGGATGATCCTTCAGATTCTCGCGCCCCTCGTGGATGACATAGAGATTGTTGTCGCGGTCCACCGCGACATTGTGCGTCGTCTGCCACGAGTACTTGTCCGGGAGTTGCGCCCAATTGTGCAGGACCTCGTACCGATGCTCGCCCGTGCCGATGACGAGCTGTTTCTCGGACTTCTGGGCGGTGAGCACCTGCGGCGCGGCCAGCGCGGCGGCGGTGGTGGCGACAAACTGGCGGCGGGAGATGGACAGTGAAGTTTTCATGATAAATGCAGGGACAAATTTAGGTTATGGAACGCCGCAGAGAATAGGCGCGGCGACGGCGGGCGCAACAACGGGGTTGTCGGACCCGTGGCGCGGGGGCGCATCTCAGTTTCTTGCACGCGGCTTGGCGTCGGCGCCAGCCAGGTGGGGCAGGCATCCTTGCCTGCCAGTTGGCGGGCATCCCTGCCCCGTGTTCCCAGTTCGGCGGGGTGCTCGGCCAGGGAAACGGGCGGCAGGGATGCCGCCCGAACTGGCAGGCATGGATGCCTGCCCCACCGCGCCCGCGCGCGCGCCGCCGCCGGTTTCCTCGAGCACGGCACCCGTGCCTGCCGGAGGTGCAGGAAACTGAGATTCGCCCTGCCAATCCGGCGGGCAATTTTCTTGCCGCACCCGGAGACGGCCCGGATATTCGCGCGCCATTTCAGCGCACCCATGAAAACCCTGCTGCCTCCCAATCGTTTCAAACACGCCGTCGTCGCGCGCCAGGCGCAGATCGGTCTCTGGAGCAGCCTGTGCAGCAATCTCACCGTCGAAGTCATCGCCGGCGCGGGTTTCGACTGGCTCCTGCTCGACACCGAGCACGCGCCGAATGAACTGCCCGCCATGTTCAACCACCTCCAGGCCATGACCGGCGGCACCGCGTCCGCCGTCATCCGTCCGGCCTGGAACGACCCCATCCTCTTCAAACGCTACCTCGACATCGGCGCGCAAAACTTCCTCGTCCCCATGGTGCAAAACGCCGACCAGGCCCGCGCCGCCGTCGCCGCCACGCGCTATCCGCCGAGCGGAATCCGCGGCGTCTCTGTTGCCAATCGCGCCAACCGCTACGGCCGCGTGAAAGATTATTTCCAGCGCGCCAACGACGAAATCTGCGTCGTCGTGCAAATCGAAACCCGCGAAGCCCTCGCCAATCTCGAAGCCATCGCCGCCGTCCCCGGCGTGGACGCCCTCTTCATCGGCCCCAGCGACCTCGCCGCCGACCTCGGCCAGCTTGGCAACCCCGGCCATCCCGTCGTGCGCACCGCCATCGAAGCCGCCTTGTTGCGCATCCATCAAACCGGCAAGGCCTCGGGAATTCTCACCGGCGTCGAGGCCGACGCGCGCCACTGGCTCGCGCTCGGCTCCACCGTCGTCGCCGTCGGCAGCGACCTGAGCCTGCTCGCCAAGCACAGCGAGGAACTCGCCGCCCGCTTCAAAACCCCCGCCGCCATCGCCTCGTGATGCCCGTCCCCGTCGAACTCCTCCGCCAGCAAACCGCCGCCATTCTCACGAGTTGGGGACTCCCACCCGACCACGTCGCCGCCACCACGCACGTCCTCACCGAGGCCGACCTGCGCGGCGTTGATTCCCACGGCGTCTCGATGCTCACGCTCTACGACGACTACCGTCGCACCGGGAAAATGACCCTCCGCCCCGCCGTCCGCGTCGTCCGCGAATCCCCCGTCACCGCGCTCCTCGATGGCGACGGCGGCCTTGGCCATTGCCCCGGCCTGCGCGCAATGGACCTCGCCATCACCAAATGCGCCGCCACCGGCGTCGGCGTCGTGGCCGTCCGCAATTCCAATCACTACGGCGCCGCCGGCGTGTACGCCTTGCGCGCCGTCGCCCGTGGTTTCATCGGCATCTCGACCACCGCGACGTGGCGTCCGGCCATCGTCCCCACGTTTGGCGCGCAGGCCATGCTCGGCACCAACCCCATCGCCTTCGCCGCACCCACGCGCCGCCATCTCCCCTTCTGCCTCGACATGGCCACGAGCACGGTGGCCCTGAACAAAGTGAAACTGGCCGCGCTCGTCGGCCAACCCATCCTCCCCGGCTGGGCGCTCGACGACCAGGGCCACACCGTGACCGACCCCGCCGTCGCGATGAAACACATCGCCCTCACCCCGCTCGGCGGCACGCCGGAAATGTCCAGCCACAAAGGCTACGGCCTCGCGGCCATGGTCGAGATCCTCTCCACCACTCTCGCCGGCGCCGCCTTCGCCCCCAGCCGCGCCGCGCAACACCCCGACGCCCCGCGCTACGACGTCGGCCACTTTTTTCTCGCCCTCGACCCCCGCGCCTTCCGCGACGAAGGCGACTTCGAGACCGACCTCGACGCGATGATCGACGCCCTCCACGCCACCCGCCGCGCCGATCCCGACGACCCCGTCCTCGTCCCCGGCGAACCCGAAGAACACTGCCGCACCGCGCGCGAGCGTGACGGCATCCCCCTCGCCGCCGAACTCCTCGCCAAACTCCGCGGCATCGCCCAGGCGACCGGCGCAGAGTGGTTGTTGTAATCCTCACCCTTCCGGTAGGGACGCGTTGCGCGCGTCCGTGACCTGTCCCCGTCCCCGCCGCCGCGGGCGCTTGCCCCCACCGTCGTCCTCAGTCCCTCACGGCGATTCCCAGTCCGGCTCGCTGATATTCACCTGCACTCCGGGGATTATCGGGATGGGCATGGAAATGCACTCGAGGTCCGGCCCGCGCGGGTGCAGGCGGCAGGCGCGGCGGTGAAAGAACACCTGTTTGGCCTCCCCGGCCCCGCGCAGGTTAAAGGCCGTCACCCGGTAAAACCACGGCTCGCCGGGGACGGGCTGCGCGATGGTGAATTCCAGCGCCGGCGTCTCGCCGATAAGTTCATACGTCTGGCCTTCGGG